>NZ_CAKKLK010000002.1:0-607955 GCF_918698045.1 Microbacterium sp. Bi98
CGCCCACCCCAGTGACTGTTCTAACGCCGAAGGAAGACACCTTGGAGATCTCGAGTGTGCGCTGAGCCGCTGACGCCCTCAGAGGTGCGGAGAGCCCTCGCCGCTATTCAGAAGGGCCACGAGCTCGGAGCGCACCAGCTTACACACGAAGACCTCGATCGGGCTCGGCGCATCCTCACCAGGGAGCTCACTCCGGAAGCGGCGCGGACGGAGTTGGATGCAGCACTCAAGGCGCTCGTCGACGACGAACGCGCCAACTAGCTAGCCTGTGAAGGAGCCATCCACGAATGCCTGAGCGGCGCCGGCGACCTCATCGAATCGTCCCTCGCGGATCGCAGTAATCACAGTGTCCTCGCCACGAAGAAACGGATTGGCGCCGATAAACCACACCCGCGCCAAGTGGTCGCCTTCAGCGTCGCTGACTTGGCGCCATACCGCCTCGGCGCACTCGAGGCGTGCGATCGTCTCGACATCGAGATCGCGGCCGTTGCCGTCCCAGCTGACCGCGGCTTGCGTGTCTCTGGAACCAGCCAGAGTCGATACGAGCGTCGGACCCAACACGGCGATCAGTCGACGAACGAGTTCGTCGATGTCAGAAGCGGGCATGGTGTGATCCTATTCGTGCCGGACGGACTCTTGACGTTCGTGTTTGGAGCCCCAGCAACTCCGCAACCAAGATTTCGCTGCATCCAGGCGGACTCGTGAGCCCAAGTACACGAGAGCTACAGGGTCACACGAGATCCCAATGACTTCGCCCTGGGAAGATGGCGAACTTGGGTTCACGGCTACCGGAGTCGACGATTTCCCCACGGAGCTCCAGTTGATGGGACCAAGCGACGCATCGCAAGGCGGTGGCTGGGCCCAACGGAGGCCGGCCGGAACGGCACTCGACCTCCTTTGGGCGCATGGAGGTTTCGGCAGGTCACTCTTCGGCGTGTCGAATGCTCGGCGCTGGCCGTCGCGTGCTCTGCCGCAAACGATCGTTTTCGGTGGACCGCGTGAGCAGGATGGAACGGTCGGGGCGGGTTTCTGGGGAACCCGCCCCGACGGTGCATCGCGAGGCCAGCTCGAGCGATGCGGCAGCGCGCTTTGCGCGCAGGTACGCGCTCCTGGGGGCGAGCGCGTACATCCTAGGGCTGGACAACGGGGACGCCTGTCGTGATGGCGGCGTCTTCTAGGGATCCGAGGTTGCGGAGGTCGGTGAATCCGGCCTGCTTCATCAGGTCGATGGCGGTTCCTGCGCGGTTTCCGGATCGGCAGTAGACGAGGTAGGTGACTTTCGGGTCGAGGTCGGGCAGCGCGGCTTGGAGGTCGCCGCTGGTGACGTCGAGAAGAAGGGCGCCGTCGAGGTGGCCTGTCGCCTGCTCGGCTGGGGTGCGCACGTCGATGATGACCGCGTCCGGGTCGAGTTCGTCGTGGGGTGCGGCTGTGCTGGCGCAGGAAGTGAGCGCGAGTGCGGTGACGAGGGTGAGAGTGGTGAGGGTGAGGCGGCGCATGTGCGTCCTTTCATGTGGGGGTCTGCGGGTGCTAGTGGTCGCAGGTGTTGTTGGCGCAGTGGCGGGTGGGCTGCCTGCTAAAGCGTGTATGCAGGGCGCATCCCACGCACCATCCGAACGCTGCTTCGAGGAAGAGAAGAGTGAAGCAGACACCGCAGAGACCGAGAGTGACAACCAGGGGCACGGCTCCGGTGCTCATGGTTATGCAGGAGATGGCAGCGATACCGATCGCCAGCCACCATGCGAAGACCTTCTGGGGTGCGCCTACCCACAACGGAAGACGGCGGCGGGTCAGTGCGCGCCCGAGGGTGAGCGGGAGGGAGAGGCGGTCGCTGATGAGGACGCGGGTGACCATGTCGACGAGGAAGAACAAGCCGAACATCTGCAGCGGCCGGGTGGCGTCCGCGGCGAGGGTGACGGTGACAGCGGTGATGCCGACTGCGAGGAGGATGCCGGCGGCGATGCGGACAGCGTGTTCGTCGAGGACGGGCACGTCGTATCCGTTGAGGTGTGCTCCGGTGCGGGGCGCGGTGTTGGTCGCGTGGGGCATGGAGTTCTTTCCGATCGGAGTTAGGCGGAGATCGTGGGGATGATCACTGTGGCGAGCATCGTGACGCCAACGGCCAGTACGAGGACACCGAACGCGGTGCGGAGTGCGGCGGCCGAGAGGCGGCGCGAGATCACCATTCCGATGAATGACCCGTTTATGGCGAGAGCGGTGAAGGCGAGGACGGTGGGCCAGTTGATGGCAACGGACGCGATCTGTGTAACGAACCCGGCGGAGGAATTCGCTGCGATGACGAGCAGGGATGTTCCGACGGCGGCGGCGATCGGGAGCCCGAGGAAGGTGAAGGCGGGAACGAGAAGGAACCCCCCGCCTGCTCCGAGCGCTCCGGTGAGCACTCCGACGCCGAGACCTGTGGCCATCATTCGAGTGCCAAGCATTGTCGGCGTCCGGCCGAGGTGCTCAGTGCGTTGTCGTCGTGGCCGCATCATGGTGATCGCTGTGACGATCATGATCGCCGCGAAAAGCGCAGTGAGGACAGGGGCCGGCAGGAGCTGCCCAATCAAACCTCCAGCGACTCCGCCGATCACCCCCGCCGCAGCGAAGACGCCGGCGACCTTCCATCGAACCTCACCCTGCCGCAGTCGGGTCGCGGCGGAGACGGCGCCGGTGACGGCGACGACGAAGAGCGAAGATGCGATCGCTTCTTTCGTTCCGATGCCCAGCACGAAGGTGAAGATGGGGACAGTGAGGATGGAGCCCCCACCGCCGAGGAGCCCGAGTGCGACGCCGACCAGGACTGCGAGGGTCATCGCGACGGCGATAGAGGTGTCCACTCGGGCCCCTGCCGCTCAGGCGGCCGTCGGCTGAGACGTCGTCGCCGCGAGCCAGGCGTTGTAACTTCCCTCGATCTCGACGATGTCGTGTCCGGCCCGGCGGAGGGCGCTGGCGACGACGCTGTTGCGTACCCCGCTCTGGCAGTACGTGAGGATCGTGCCATCGGGCAGCTCGTCCGCATGCCAGAGCGCCCGACCTCCCGACAGCTGCGACCCACCGGGGATGTGCCCGGCGGTGTACTCGGTGCGGTTTCTCACGTCGAGCAGAAGCGCGGCGTCGATCTGATCGAGGTCGGTCGGGGCGATGGTCTTCGGCCGCACGGTCGGTAGCCCATCCAGGGTGGTGATGTAGCCCTCGACGTCGTCGATTCCAACGCGCAGCAGGTGGTCGCGGAACTGGGCTGCGGCGTCCGCCGAATCTATGAGCAGGACGAGCGGCCGGGTCTCGGCCTCGGGGTCGTAGACCCAAGCGCCGTAGCTGGCCGCCTTCGCGACTCCGGGCACGTTCAGCGCACCGGGCACCGTGCCCTGGTGTACGAGGGAATGGTGGCGGGTGTCGATCACGACGACCCGGTCGGTCTCCAGGTCGGCGTCAAGATCGGAGGCGCTGTGCTCGACGAGCGGGGCGAGCTGGCCGAGGATGGCCGGGCCGACACGGTTCTGCCTCTTCATCCGTGCGAAGTACGCGTGCGCGTCGGGCTGATCGTTGAGCAGTGCGTCGATGAAGCCCTGCTCGTCGCCGGCGTCAAGGTAAGGAGCCCACCAGGCGAAGCGGCGCTCGTAGCCGACCGTGGAGCTGGGGACGGCTCCGAGCGCCTTGCCGCACGCGGAACCCGACCCGTGCGCGGGGAGCACCTGCACGTAGTCGGGAAGGGTGAGGAAGTGGTCGCGGAGGCTCGCGAAAAGATCCCGTGCGCCGTCGAAGCGGGTGTCGATGCCGCCGGCGGCCTCGTCCAGCAGGTCGGGGCGTCCGACGTCCCCGACGAACACGAAGTCGCCGGAGAGGAAATAGCCAGGCTCGGGTGATGCGGCGCCGTCGGTGACAAGGAAAGACAGGTGCTCTGGGGTGTGCCCGGGGGTGTGGACGGCGTCAACCGAGATGTTCCCCACACTGATGCGGTGGCCGTGCGACATCCGTGTGGCGTCCTGGAACCCGGCACCATACTGCCAGTCCTCACCGCCCTCGCCGGAGATGTACATCGTCGCGCCCGTGCGAGCGGCGAGCTCGCGGGTGCCGGAGAGATAGTCGGCGTGGATGTGGGTCTCGGTGACCGCGGTGATGGTCATGCCGTTCTTCGCGGCAAGGTCGAGGTACACCTGGATGTCGCGGCGCGGGTCGACGACGATAGCTTCGCCGGTGCGCTGGCAGCCGATGACGTAGCTCGCGTGGGCGAGGTCGTCGTCGTAGAGGCGTTCGAGGAGCATGAGGGTCTACGTCGCTTTCGTCGGATTCAGTGCGCGCAGGCGCAGCGCTCGGACTCGGGAACGCCCGCGAGGGCGTGTTCGATGTGCTGGCCGCAGCCGTCCCAGGTGGGCTTGTCACAGGAAGAGCAGGTGATTCGTGCGCACACGGTGAGTCCTTTCAGGGGGTGGGGGTAGCGGTGCTGGCGAGCTGGCGGCGGACGTCGTCCATGTCCAGGTCGCGAGCCTTCTCGATGAGCAGCTCGAGCTGCGGTTCCGCGAGAGCTCCCGGCTGCCGGTAAACCAGGACGCCGTCGCGGACGACCATCAGGGTCGGGATGGAGGTGATGTGGTGATCGGAGGCGAGGTCTGTCTCGGCCTCGGTGTCGACCTTCCCAAACACGATGTCGGGGTGCTTCTCGGATGCGGCATCGAACACCGGTGCGAACGCCCGGCACGGACCACACCACTCCGCCCAGAAATCGATCAGCACGATGCCGTCGGCGTGGGCCAGTTGCTCGAAGTTCCCGGTGGTCAGTTCAACGGTCGCCATCGCCGATCACCGTCCGAACAGGCGGGCGAAGAAGCCGCGCCGCTGAGACTGGGCAGCCTGCACCTCGGCGCGCGTGTGGCTACCGTTGCACCAGTCCGATGCGGGCACGGACTTCCGCACGGATGCGACGTGCTGGCCGCAACCGGTCCAGGTCGTCTTTCCACAGGTGTGGCACTTCGTTGCTCTGCACATACGCTGGTCTCCTTGTTCGGCGATACCCCGGGGAGTATCAGTTCATGTGGATACGATACCCCAGGGGGTATAGTGGTTGTCAACTCGACGGAAGGACCACCCATGACCGACACCCTCGTCACCGGCGACCCGCTCGCCCATGACCCCGAAGCCAAGCGCAAAGTCGTCAACCGCCTCAAGCGAGCTCAGGGCCAGCTGGCTGCGGTCATTACGGCCGTCGAGGACGACGCGCACTGCCGCGACGTCGTGCAGCAGCTCTCCGCCGTCTCGAAGGCCCTCGACCGGGCCGGATTCCTCGTGATCTCGACCGCGCTGCGGGAATGCCTCACCGATCCGGACGCCGACGACGTCACCTCCCCCGCCGAGTTGGAGAAGCTCTTCCTCTCCCTGGCCTGAACCGGTCAGGCTCGCTCCTCGGGCCCTCGCCTGGTGACCTGGAAGGAGTTCGACGATTCCCGTATTGAACACCGTTAGTCTTCCCAGGGCGCTGTTCAGATGGGTCCGGCGCTGAACAATGATGTGTTGAGGCATTCACAGCGATGCCAGATGAGGAGCGGTGCTTCGTGCTTTTGACGAGTCTTCCCAGCCCCCCACCGTCGTGGGCACAGTTCACCCTCGGGCCGCTCACAATCCACACCTACGCGCTGTGCATCATCGCCGGGATCATCGCCGCCGTGATCATCACCCAACGACGCCTCTCCGCACGCGGCGCGGAGGACGGCGTGGTTATCGACATCGTCATCTGGGCGGTCCCGATCGGCATCATCGGAGCCCGGTTCTACCACGTGTTCACCCACGTCGGGGACTACTTCTACCCCGGCGCGAACCTCGGAAACATCTTCGCCATCTGGGACGGCGGCAACGCCCTCTACGGCTCCCTCCTCGGCGGCGCTGTCGGCGCCTACATCGGCTGCCGACGAACCGGCATCCGGCTTTGGTCCTTCGCCGACGCTCTCGCGCCCGCGATGCTCATCGCGCAGTCCATGGGTCGGATCGGCAACTACTTCAACCACGAACTCTTCGGGCTCCCCACCACCCTTCCCTGGGGGCTCGAGATCCTGCCGACAGACACCATGTTCCCGGACGGCCTCCCGGACGGAACACTGTTCCACCCGCTGTTCCTGTACGAGATCATCTGGAACCTGATCGGCGTCGCGATCATCCTCCTCCTCGAGCGCAGATACCGGTTCCGGTGGGGACGAACCTTCGCCCTCTATCTGATCTGGTACGGCCTCGGACGCAGCTGGCTCGAGGCCATCAGAATCGACCCCACCAGCGACGCCCTGTTCGGCATCCCCGCGAACGTCTGGGCATCCTTCGTCGTCGTCGCCCTCGGCATCGCGCTATTCATCGTCCAAGGCCGGCGCCACCCGGAACCGGAACCCTCCGTGCACCAAGAAGGACGCGCGCCAGCGGCGGAACATCAGCCCAGCAGCGCAGACGCGAGCTGAACACCACCGACCCCTCCAACTGTCAGCTAGTTCTGTCTGAGCGATCACCGACACAACGCCTCTTGACGTGATGCGGCGAGAATCCCTGCCGAAAGGGGATTCCGGAGATCGTTTGGTGGCGCCTCATAAGGAGCCACCGGGCCAGTAACGCCAAACACGATCGTTTCCGGCGCGGGTGCCGCTTGGTTGCCCGGGGCGGTCGCCGCTAATGGGAGCCGGAACCCCGTTCTGACAGGGGGGGCTTCGGCTGGTGCCGCAACAATCCACAGCGGCGTTCGAGGATGTCGGCTCGACGGGGAGTCGAGGACTAACGTCGCTAGCTGGTGTTTCGGAAGGATCCAGGTGAATCGGAACGGAATGCCAGCCTGCAACTCGGTCAACTCGTCACGCAGCGCTTACCGGTCGACCGGTAAGCGCTCGTGCTCCGGGATGTAGGGGCGACTCCCGTGGTCGTGCTGACGTCGAGCCGAACGAAGTTCGGCGGATGCCTGTCAGCCCGCACTGCGACAACGGGACTTACGGCACTACTGCCGGTCCTCGGCTCGGCTCTACCGTGGGATGGCCGCGTGGATCCCACCCGTGGGTCCCCTACGCTCCGAGGATGGATACCATCACAGGATCACCAACCAGAGTATTCCTGGTCGACGATCACGACCTCGTCCGTGAAGCAGTCGCGGACCTTGTCACATCCACCGGAGGCCTGGAGTTCGTCGGTGAAGCCGCCACGACCGCCCAAGCTCTCTCGGGCATCCGCTCCACGACACCCGATGTCGTCGTCCTGGACCTTCAGCTCCCCGACGGCAACGGGATCGACGCATGCTATCAGCTGCGCACCAGCAACCCCGACATCCGCTGCCTCATCCTCACCGCCCACGGCACGGATTACGTCATCGATGCCGCCGCCCGTGCAGGCGCGGCCGGACTCGTCGTCAAGAACATCCGCGGATTCGGGTTGATCGACGCCATCCGCGACGTCGCCGCCGGACGCTCCCTCTTCGCCCCTGGCACGGCCGGGACACGGTCATCGCCCGACGCCGGACAGGCACCAGGAGCGTGACGCCGGCTGGCATGCACCCGCGCACGTGCGCCGCCGCCATGAAACTCTCCCCAAGTCGACACCGCTACGTCGCCGGCTTCCTCGCCTCGATGTCGGAAGCGATTGACTCCATGGACCCTCGGTAGGGCGGTCCCTTCGGGTTAGCCAGATAGCCACCGAAAACGGCTGCCGAAACCCGGTTTTGATCCACGTTTTCGGCGGGCATATTTGTCCACTCCGCGCGAAGCAGTCGTAAACGATCGTTTTCGGTGTATCGAGGGATGCGGCGTCAGGGGCCCAGAGTCGTGTTTTATACCGCAATCCGTCATTGGCTATCTGGTGGGTCGAAGCTGTGTGTAGCCTTCAGCCCGAGTGTGACGTTGAGCCAACGTTCGAAGTCGCGCTCGCTCTCTGCCTCGTTCCCCTCGAGGAGAACCAGCTCACTGAATTCGTTCGACAACGACTCCCACTCAGGCGGCAACGAAGCAATGACTTCGTGCGCAAGCATGACAGCAACGCGCTCAAGGGCATGCCCACGGGCCGTGTGTTGAGCAGCGGCGCTCGGTTCCAGTTCCTGCACTTTCACCAACAGGCCCCAGGATTCGCGGTGGCGCGATCTCCCCTGCATGTGCGAGTACTCGCTCAGCGCGCGCATGAACGGCGATAGCCGCCCCCAACCGGCCTCGTCGACCCATCGGGTTGGAGTCTTGTGGGTTTGTGGCCCGTTCTCCATCTTGAGGGCTCTGAGAGGTTTCCGCCGGTGGGCACGAGCCCGTGCGGTGCTTTCGAGAACTGATCGCGCGAGAGCCAGCGAATCATCGATGTCTTGAAGCCACATCACCCACGCTGATTCGAGAGCTGCGGCCGCGGCTCTCATGGCGTTGCCCTGATGGCTTTGTCCCATCGAGTCAGCAAGGAGGTCCGCCATCTCACAGATTAGGCGATACCTCGAAACGCGAACTCGCACTGAGAAGGGGGAGAACTCGTCCCCCAAGGTTTCCTGCTCTCGCTGAAACGAGCGTTGTGAGACCTCGATGGAACGCACCCATCGCTCTTCGATAGACATCCAGTCTGAGGCAATGCCAAGGTCTAGAGCACGTGTAGCTCGAGTTGCGACCATCCGTCTATACGTCGTGCCCCACCCGAGGTAAGTTTCGGCGCCCTCCGAAGTGACGAAGCCGTGCAGCAGCGGTTCCCAAAACACAAACAAGAATTCGGGCGGAGCGGGCAGACCTTCGATCGCATTTACCGGCAACCAAGCAATCTGAGCTTCGTCATCACTGAGCTTGTTGTTCTCGAGCGCGAGCCTGATTACCGCTCCGCGAACCTGGCGAAGCCAGACTTCTGCGAAGAGAGCGACGAACCGGTGTATGCGTGTGCGGTCAACCAATTGCATGTCCAGAGATAGAGCGATGTGTCGCCCCGCAAGCTCCGCCGTGCGACCGTGAAGAAACTCTGAGAGCAGTCCCCACTCGGCGCCGAGCTCTCGTTCGTCGACGTAGTTCCCGCTGGCCTGCCATGCGCGAGTGTAGAAGGCGTCCTCAGATTCGTTGTCGAGGACTTCGAGCTCCATCGAGCTTGCAATGTTGAAGGACCACCGCTCGAACGCTTTCCGTGCGATCGCCACCGCTGCGGTCGTGTATCCAAAGCGGAGGCACCATGCCACTCTCGCGAATGAGTCCAAACCGTCTCGCAGGTGCAGCGCCCATCCCTGCGCGGTTTCGTCGACAGGTAGGTCGGTATGCCAGGGAGTCTCTAAACGTTCGAGCAACACATCAGCTGTCCCAACACCTATACCGGCCCTCCACATCCACGAGGGCATCAGCAACGGCTCCACCGCGTTGGTAGCCGACCGGCGTTCGCCTCGCGAGATGAGTAGAGGTAGGAGCCGACCTTCTCCCTCGGTGGAGACGATCTGGTGCAGGCGGTGAATGTCTCCGCGAAAACCTTCTCGCTGGCGTTCCTCAACCAGCCTGGACGCACGCTCAGCCGCTTGCTGCTCGGCAGCGGCCTCGTCAAAAACCTCAGGTCGCAGCCGCTCATCGGGACTCATAGTCAAAAGCTAGCGCCCTTTCGCGGGTCGCCACTGATGATCAGAACCGATCGTTCGTTCGTTGAGCCCTGCAATTCAGTCCCGGATCCGGACTACCTCGTCCAACATCGATCGTTCACGGCACGGCCTGGGGCGTCACAAACGACCGTTTCCGACAGAGAGTTATAACCCCATTTCGAGGGCCGCTCCAGCGGTGCGAGCGATGAACACCGAGCTCAACGATGCGGCCTCCCCGATGCGGCGCTTGAGCTTCATGTCCGCAAAGATTCGACGAGCCTCGATAGTGAGCTCATCGTCGGTCGCAAACTGTGAAATGCGGATGCGATCGAACGTACTGAGCGGGCCGTCGGGAACCAGCGGCTGCGGCCGCTCATAGACTACGCGGTCCTGGCGGTCGCCTTCGACGTAAGTGATGATCACGGTGCACTCGTTTGTGTAATCGACGCGCGCTGAGCGTTGGGATGTCATGCTGTGACCCAATCACAGATCTAGGCGGCCCGGGTAGTGAAAGCGTGAACCGACACCTGGCTAGAGTGTGGAGCATGGTCAGGCTGGGAAAGAAGAACAAGACGCAGGAGCTAGCGACGTCGGTCCCAGCTCCCGAGCCTAAGAAGCCAGTGAGGGTCGTGGAGGTGTTCACCCCATCCGTTCCTGCCAGCCGTGGTTTCGTCGGTCGAAAGAGGGAGATGAAGGACCTTCGCAACGGCGGGCTGCGGGTGCCTGGCACTCAGGTTGTGGTGTGGGGCGAGTCCGGGGCCGGCAAGTCGTCGCTGATCAATAAGGCCCTCGTGGATGAAGGCCTGGTCGCAGTGAAAACCTCTTGTACGCCGGACTCGACGTACGAGCAGGTGCTTGCCGCTGCTTTCGCGGGAACTGGAGCGTTCTACGTTGCCGAAACCACCGAGCACACAGACGTGAATCTCTCCGTTGGCTCGGTCGTTGGCAGTGAACTCATCGGCGCGAAAGTAACGGCCACCGCCGAACTGAGCACCGGGGAGGGCGTCAAGCGAGAACCGATCACTAAGCCGCAGCTCAGCCCTCAGAGACTCGTTGCTGAGCTTGGCAAGCGGAACTACTCGTGGGTCATCGAAGACTTCCACAAGATGGAGAAGTCAGAAAGATCGAAGATCGCGCACGCCCTTAAGGTCTTCTCCGACGAGGGGGGCAAGTATGTCTCTACGCGAGTGATCGTGCTCGGAGTATCTGAGTCTGTCGACGAACTTGTGACTGACGCTACCAACGTCAAGAACCGTCTCGTTGACATCCACGTGGCTCCCCTAGATCACAACGAGCTGGGCAAGATACTCGATGTCGGCGAATCTCTTCTGAATCTCGACTTCTCGAACGTTCGCGCCCGCCTTCTGAATACGGCGGTCGGTACAGCAAGCATCGCGCACGCGCTCGCTCTTGCATGCTGTAACGAACGAGACGTCACCCAAGCTGTCCAGGAGAGAGTGGTCTTCACTGAGGGCGACTATCAGGAAGCCGCGCAATCCTACGTACGCACGCGGTCGGGTGGAGTTAAAGCCCGCTTCACCAGCGCTCTCAAAGTGCACCGCAAGCGCATGTATGACAACACCGAGATCATCCTGCGTGCTCTCACGCAGCTCCCGGAGAGCGGCGGCACTGTCGGGGAGATTCTCTCGATCATTCGCCGGGAGAAGCCCAAGTACCCGTCGAGCAACGCGACCAAGTACCTGCTCGAGCTGCAGGAAGAGAAGCGCGGTGCACTGATACGTAAGTCGTCATCCGGTGTCTACAGGTTCGACGAACCGCTCCAGCACGCATACGCCAAGGCCTATTTCGACGACAGCTCGGGCGCGGGCAAGTGGGAACCGACTAGCGATTGGGAGTCAGCGCTTATTGCGGAAGGCAAGGCCTTCGTCAGCTGGTCCATCGTTCGAGGAGAGATTGAAAGCAATCGAGACTCCATGACCGACGACGAACCGACCGAAGAATGGAAGCTCGAGGAAGGCGAATTCGAGGTGTAGGGCGTGTCTGTGAGATGCGGCAACCGGCGCTTCCTCCACACTGGATGAGCGCAGCACCAGTCGACTGCCGCGAGGTTCGACGACCCGTGCGGTTCTGCGCTCGAAGCTCTTGCATGGATCGATCGCTCCTGCGGAGCCACCTCATAGGTCAATCGCGCATCAAGCCCTTCACACTGCGACGTGCGAGACGCGGATGACGATGACCACCGCGCCGAAGCATAGGCTCATCCAGCCTCTCTAGGTGAGCGCGACGAGCGTCCCTGTGCGGAGTACCTAGCTTGCCTCTTGATCGCGTGTAACGCGAGTGCGCGGACGTTCGTGTCGATGACATCGATGACACCGGATTTTCCCTCGTTTAGCTGAATCACGCTTGACACAACCCAGATAAGAGAGGTCACAGGCCCAGGCACCGCACCGAGCGGCCGTCCGAGCGCAGCCGCGTGTCCTGCGGTGTTCAGTGAACCGCTCCGCCACCCTGCCTCCACCACGACCGTCGCGTCGCTGATAGCGGCGATGAGTCTGTTGCGCGAGAGGAATCGCCACTTCGTCGGCGCGGTGCCGCAGGGCACTTCGCTCACCACGGCTCCGGTCTCCACGATTCTCCGCAGCAGCGGCTGATGGCCTTGGGGATACGCGCGATCGACTCCCCCGGCGAGGAAGGCTACGGTCTTGCCGCTCACGCCGAGGGCGGCCCGATGAGCTGCCCCGTCGATGCCGTACGCTCCGCCGGATACGACGACCGTGCCGGAGGCTGCGAGCTCGCCGGCGAAGTCACCGGCGAGCATCTCTCCATAACCGCTGGCCGCCCTCGCGCCCACGATCGCGACTCGGCTCGGAGCCGTGAGCAGCGCCGGGTCTCCGCGAACCCAGAGCACTGTCGGCGCATGCACCCCAAGGTCGTCGAGAGATCTCGGCCAGAGGTCGTCCCCCGGCAGAAGCAGCCGAGCGCCGACCTCGGCTGCTGCACGGATCGCATCGAGAACGCTGCGCGCATCCGCGCGGACCATCCACCTGGCTCGTCCCTCGGCGAGAGTCCGTTCACTGACCTCCGAACTCGCCACGGCCCCTCCGCCGATCGCCAGCCCCAGTGATGCCACTGCGCCCCGCTCCGCGATGAGCGCTCCGGCGACTCCGTCCCCCGGCTCGGTGAGGACTGACCACGACACTCGTGCCAGCGCCTCGTCCAGGTCATCGACTAGTCGCACCTGTCGCAGCGATCGCCGCACCGCCGCATCGCCTCTGAGAGACTCGATCACGATAGGTATCCCCTCTTCAAGAACAGTGCCCGTCCTATTTCTTCCCGGCCTGGACTGTCGACCTGTGCGAGGTCCGCCATGGTCCAAGCCAGCCGCAGAACCCTGTCATAGCCTCGAAGAGTGAGAGCTCCCCGCTCGAGAGCCCTGTCCAGTGGCGCCCTTGCCTCTGCGGCGATCCGCAGATCGAGTTGCCTCAATCGGGCGCCCGGAACTTCGCTGTTGCGGACCCACGGTGTCCCCCGCCACCGCGAGGCCGCCCGCTCACGCGCCTGCATGACTCTCGCTCGAGCTCGCTCGCTCGTCACCTCCGTACGGTCGCCGATCATCGCCCGAGAAGCAGACACGCGCGAGACATGCAGCTCGATATCGACCCGGTCGCGAAGCGGACCGGACAGTCGGGTCGAGTATCTCCGGATCGCCAACGACGGGCAGGTGCATTCCGCACCGCGCACCCCGTAGTTGCCGCACGGGCACGGATTGAGCGCCATGACCAGTTGGAAGCGTGCGGGGAACTGTGCGGTGACGCCCGATCGACTCACCTCGATGACGCCGGACTCGAGCGGCTGCCGCAGTGCGTCGAGCGCGACTCTCGAGAATTCCGCTGCTTCGTCGAGGAAGAGCACACCCCGGTGCGCGCGAGAGATGGCGCCAGGACGAACAGACCTCGTGCCGCCTCCGACGAGCGCCGCAACCGAGGCGCTGTGGTGAGGCGACTCCATCGGCGGCGTGGCGTCGAGAGCTCGCACAGCGTCGCCGGTGAGTGAGCGGATCGAGGCCACTTCGAGAGCCTCGTCGTCGGAGAGACTCGGAAGTATGCCGGGGAGTCGCCGCGCGAGCATGGTCTTACCTGCGCCTGGCGGGCCGCTGAGCAGCATGTGATGGCCTCCTGCTGCCGCGACGATCAGAGCCTCGACCGCCTCGTCCTGGCCGACGACGTCCGCGAGGTCCAGCCTCTCGCGATGCTCCGGCGCGAGTGTCGCCGAGGCGACCGGATCGGCATCGAGCACGTCGATCTCCGCGCCGTGCCAGACGGCGACCTGCGAAAGACTCGCTGCTGCGCGAACCTCGATTCCGGGCACCAGCCTCGCCTCCGCCTCGTTGCCCCACGGCACGATCACGGTGTCGAACCCCGCACGCGCAGCGGCGAAGACGGACGGGAGCACCCCGGGCACGGGACGGAGCCGGCCGTCGAGTCCGAGTTCGCCGAGATGCACCGTTCCCGCGATGGACCGCGTGGACAGCGCTCCCCCTGCCGCGAGAGCGGCGACCGCGATGCTCAGGTCGAAACCGGCTCCCTGCTTGGGGAGGCTGGCGGGCGAGAGGTTGACCGTGAGGCGGCGGCGCGGAAGATCGAGTTGCGTGTTCTTGCAGGCGTTGTGAACCCGCTGAACCGCCTCGCCGAGCGCTTTGTCCGGCAGGCCGATGATCTTGAAGTCGGGGGTCTGGTTCGAGATGTCGGCTTCGACCTCGACCATGTGCCCGTCGACCCCGGTGAGCGCGACCGCCCACGTGCGGGCCGTTTTCACGACACGTCCACGAGATGTTCGAGAGTGCTGTGCTGCGGGTCGGCTCCGATGATCCCGATCGCCTCGATCCGGATCACGAGGCCGACCGCCTGTTCGGGATGGTCGGCCGCCCACGCATGAGCCAATCGCCACAGTCGTCGGATCTTGCGGGAATCCACGGCCTCGAACGGGTGTCCATGGGAGATCGTCCGTCGTGTCTTGACCTCGACGATGGCGAGGTGGTGACCGCGACAGGCGACGATGTCGATCTCGCCCTGCGCACATCGCCAGTTGCGGTCGAGGACCACATATCCGATGCCGGTCAGATACCGAACCGCATGTTCTTCGCCGGATCTACCGAGCTCGTCTTTCGCTGCCATGAAGACAGCCTGTCGATCGGGATCGACGACCGCGCTTCAGGAGTGGGGACGTTACGGAGTGCGGGGACAGCCCATCAGAAAGCCGGACTGTGCAGAAGTGGTCACTCCCCGTCGAGCGACAGCTCCTGGGGCAGCTCGAACTCGCGGCGCTGAAGCTCTTCGACGTTGACGTCCTTGAACGTCAGCACGCGCACAGCCTTCACGAAGCGGTCGGCACGATAGATGTCCCACACCCAGACGTCACTCATCGAGATCTCGAAGTAGAAGTCGTGCTCGGTGTCACGACGCACGACGTTCACCTCGTTGGCGAGGTAGAACCGGCGTTCCGTCTCGACAACGTACTGGAACTGCGCGACGACATCGCGGTATTCGCGGAACAGCGCCAGCTCGAGCTCGCGGTCGTAGTCGTCGAAGGCTTCCTCATCCATGATCACTCCATCCTAGAGTCGGCGACGCGTCGATGCCGCACGCAGGCTCAGAACAGAGTCGGGACATCCGCGATCGCCCAGGATGATCGGTGGTGTGGAGAGAGCCCGAGGCTGCGGATCGCATCGCGATGCTCGAGGCTCGCGTATCCCTTGTTCCGGTCCCACTGGTACGCGGGGTGACCCTCGTGGAGCTCCGCCATGTAGGTGTCCCTCGCCACTTTCGCGATCACCGATGCCGCCGAGACCGATGCGCAGTCGCGGTCGCCCTTGACGACCGGTCGCACCCGTAGAGGCACCGGATGCACCCGCGAGACATAGTCGTGGTTGCCGTCGAGGAGCACCAGAGCCCCGTCGAGGCGAACTCCCGAATCGACGACGCTCTGCACGGCGCGCGACGCCGCAAGACCGAGCGCTCGCATGATGCCCACCTCGTCGACCTCGGCCGCGCTGGCCCAACCGACTCCAGAAGCCTGCACCCATGCCGCGGCTCGCGCAGCGACATCGGGCCGACGCCTCTCGGTGACCAGCTTCGAATCCCGAAGCCCTTCGGGAACGCGGCGGCGCGCCCCTGCCGCATCCATCACGGCAGCTCCGACCGCCACCGGCCCGGCAAGCGCACCGCGTCCGACCTCATCGAGGGAGATGATCAGATCGCACTCGCTCAGCAGCCTGCGCTCCAGAGTGAGCTTCGGAGCGACGACGGTCATTCCGGATCCGGGACGCCGTTGAAGCTGTCATGGTGGCCGTCGATCGTGCCCAGACGGTCGAAGGGCCACGTGGTGAAGAACGCCTTGCCCACGACGTTCTCGATCGGGACGAAGCCGCCGCTCGGAAGATCCTGATGCGCCCGCGAGTCGCGCGAGCGATCGCGGTTGTCTCCGAGGAGCCACAGCGACCCATCCGGCACGACCACGTCGAACGGATCGTTCGACGCTGCGGTGTCGCCGTCTGGCAGGTTGAGGTAGCTGAGCTCGTCGATGGGCGCTCCGTTGACCGTGATCTGTCCGAGCGCGTTGCAGCAGACGACGTGGTCACCCGGGAGACCGATCACACGCTTGACGAGGTGATCCTGCGAATCCGTGGCCGAGATCCCGACGACGTTGAGCATCCAGTCGAAAGCCTCGACGAGAGGCGGCTGCGCAGGAGTCTGCGGCTGGCCGTCGAGCCACCCGCCCGGGTCCTTGAAGACCACGACGTCGCCGCGTTCGTAGGCGGTCCACCGCGGCGTCAGCTCGTCCACGAGGATCCGATCGTTGACCAGGAGAGTTCGTTCCATCGACGCGGACGGGATGTAGAAGGAGCGGACGATGAAGGTCTTGACGACGAAGGAGACGAGCGCCGCGATGACGACGATCACGAGGACGTCGCGCAGGAACACGAGGAACCCACGACGCCGCTTCGTCGGTCGAGCGGACGCGGCGGCGGAGTCAGTCGTCATGGGGTTTCCTTCACAGTCTCGCACCGCACGGAGACGGCAGTATCAAGGGTCGCACACCCCGGGGAGAACACAGCACCCCGGGACATCGTGTCCCGGGGTGCTGTGGAGAGCCTGCGCGTCAGTTGTCGCGCTTCTCCTTGATCTTGGCCTTCTTGCCCCGCAGCTGACGGAGGTAGTAGAGCTTTGCGCGACGCACGTCACCGCGGGTGACGACCTCGATGTGGTCGATCACCGGGGAGTGCACCGGGAACGTACGCTCGACGCCCACCTGGAAGCTGATCTTGCGAACGGTGAAGGTCTCACGCACGCCGTCGCCCTGGCGGCCGATGACGACGCCCTTGAAGACCTGGATACGCGAGCGGGTGCCCTCGGTGATGTTCACGTGCACGTTGACCGTGTCACCGGGGTGGAAGACGGGAACGTCTGAACGCAGGGATGCTGCGTCGACGGCGTCGAGGATCTGCATGATCGTCTCTCTCTGCACTCGCCTCAGGTCGGTTGCATGCTGTAAGTAGGAATAAGAAGAAGTGTGTGCTGAACGGCGCCGAAGCGTCCGTGGGCTCCCCTGAGGCAGAACCGGTCACGGCACAAACACTCATTCTGCCATGGATGCCGCACACGGCCAAAACGTCGCGTGCGTTTCCGTCACTCCGGCGAGTCCTTCTCCCGGATGACGAAGACCTCTCGCACGCGGGTCTCCGGCGCGGGCTCGTCGACGCCGGGAACGGTGGACCACGAGATGGTCTCGCGGATCCGTGCTCCGCTTCCCTTCGCCTCGTTCCACAGCTGCCAGAGCTGCAGCCAGACCAGACCGATGCCGACGACGACGGCGGCGGCGAGAAGCCAGCCGAACGCGCCGTCGATGAAGCATCCGACAGCGATGATCAGCCCGTGCCAGAGCGTGAAACCGCCGACATCCCACCACGAGACGGCCCTCTCGACCCGCACCGACGGGCGAGACCGAGTCAGGAGCGTGAGAAGAAGCTGGCCGACGAACACGGAGGGGACCGCGATGAAGAGGACCCAGAGGATGGCCCAACCGCCTTGGAAGACGCCCCACCCCACGAGCAACCAGAGCGGCAGGAGGAACGCTGCCGGAATGAGCCACCGGAAGAACGCCTGACGCAACCACATGTCACAAATCGTACGACGGCGTGCGGCCGATGATCCAGGTGTTCGCTCTGAGCACCCGGCCTCGAGGCGGACGCCCGTCACCCGGAGATCGGGGAGAATGGAGAGGACGAGAGGACACCCGATGATCGAACTGCGCACCCCTGCCGAGATCGACGAGATGCGCGCCGCCGGTCGCTTCGTGGCCGAGACCCTGGCAACCCTGCGCGACGAGACGAAGGTCGGCACGAACCTGCTGTCGATCGATCGCCGAGCGCACGACATGATCCGTAAGGCCGGAGCGGAGTCCTGCTACATCGACTACCACCCGTCCTTCGGCGCCAGTCCCTTCGGCAAGGTGATCTGCACCTCGATCAACGACGCTGTACTGCACGGCCTCCCCCACGACTACACGCTGCGAGACGGCGACCTGGTGTCGCTCGACTTCGCCGTCTCCGTCGACGGATGGGTGGCCGACTCCGCGGTGTCCTTCGTCGTCGGCACTCCCCGCGACGAGGACCTCCGCATCATCGAGACGACAGAGCGCGCTCTCGCTGCGGCCATCGACGCGGCCGTGGTCGGCAACCGGATCGGCGACATCTCAGCCGCCATCGCCGCGATCTCACACGGCGAGGGGTATTCGATCAATACCGACTTCGGCGGTCACGGTGTCGGACGCATCATGCACGGCGACCCCCACGTCCCCAACGACGGTCGCGCGGGACGTGGATTCCCGTTGCGCGAGGGCCTGGTGTTCGCGCTGGAACCGTGGCTGCTCGAGACCACGGACGAACTCGTGACCGATCCCGACGGATGGACCCTGCGGAGTGTGGACGGTTCCAGGGGCGCGCATTCCGAGCACACCGTGGCAGTGACGGCCGATGGTCCGATCGTCCTCACCGACAGGTCATTCCTCGGCGTTCGCTGACCCGCGGGGCTCAGCCGGCGGCAGCGCGCGTTCCCACGCGGCGACCGGACCCTCGAGGACGTGGAACGCCGGATGCGGTTCGGGCACCGAGACCGCGGACCAGAGTCCGAGCACGTCGGGATTGCGCTCCGCGAGCTTCGCGCTGAGATGCGACCATTCCAGCGCGAGCTGGCCGGTGGTCACGGACAGGATCGACTCACCTCTCGCATCCGGTCGATCGATTCGCGATCGGTCGAAGGTATAGCTGCGCACGTCCGCCTCGACGGCGACGCCCCGAAGGTACGCGCCGATCGCATCGAGCGGGTCGGGATAGGCACGGAACCGCTCCAGCTGGGGGTGACCGGTGTAGCCACGGGTTCGCCCGGCGAGCACCGCTTGAGCGAGCAGCGCCTCCCGCCAGCAGGCCACCAGACCCTGGCGATCGAGGTACTGCGGGTGCAGTGACCAGATCCTCATGCGCGCCGATAGACGAACACGTCGGTGATGATCGGCAACTCGAGCTGTTCGCGCCCGCGTGTGTCCGGGTCCCCGTCGAGCACCGCTTCGATGGCGGTCGACATCACCGAACGGGCATGGTCGTCGGCCACGAGGAAGGTGCTCACCGTCGACCAGCGACGGAGGTATGCCTCGCGGCTGATCTGCTCCGTCCAGTGGATCGATTCGCTCGTCACGAACGTGAATCCGGGGAGCTCCGCCGCGGCGGTGCTGGTCGTTCCGTCCGTGTCAGCGACCGCGGGGTGCGCGATACGGTGCGCTGCTCGATCCCACGAACTCGACGGATCCGAGTGGTTCCAGACCAGCCCGAGAGTTCCGCCCGGCGTGAGGATGCGCGAGATCTCCGCACAGGCCGACTCCCGATCGAACCAATGGAACGCCTGCGCGACGGCGACGACATCCGCCGTGCCGTCCGGCAACGGAATCCGCTCGGCACTGCCGATGAGGCCTTCCACATCCGGAAGCTTGGCTCGCAGAACCGACAGCATCTGCTCGGAAGGCTCGACAGCGATCACGCGTTCCGCTCGGGCCGACAGCAGTTCCGTGAATTTCCCGGTGCCCGCGCCGAGGTCCAGCGCAGTCCCGATGCGCTGTGGTGCGATGAGCTCGACCGCCTCCACGGGGAATCCGGGACGGTAGCGGTCGTAATCCGCCCCGATCGTCTCGAACGACTTCGCCAGCACCTCATCGA
The DNA here is from genome assembly GCF_918698045.1 of Microbacterium sp. Bi98. Taxonomy (NCBI): domain Bacteria; kingdom Bacillati; phylum Actinomycetota; class Actinomycetes; order Micrococcales; family Microbacteriaceae; genus Microbacterium; species Microbacterium sp. Bi98. The sequence goes on from NZ_CAKKLK010000002.1 coordinate 19,746, forward strand.
CCATGGTGCGACGCTATCAGCCGCCGATTCCACCGGGTACGGAGGCGACGCGGCTATGCCATCCTGAGTCCATGATTCCGGAGGATCGGCATGTGCCAGAACACCTGTTCCTGGTGCGGCACGGGCAGACCCGCTGGAACCTCGATCATCGGCTGCACGGGCAACTCGACTCGCCTCTGACCGAGGACGGCATCCTTCAGGCGCAGAGCGTCGCCGCGCGCCTCGTCGACCGAGGCATCACCACCGTGTGCTCCAGCCCGCTCGGCCGCGCGCTCCGGACCGCGGTCATCGTCGCCGATCGGATCGGCGCAGATCTCGTGGAGGTACCGGAGCTCGCCGAGCTCCATCACGGTGAGATGGCCGGCCTGACCTGGTCCGAGATCGATGAACGATTCCCCACCGCCCGCGAGGACCGGGCTGAGAACCGATATGGTTGGGCATTTCCCGGAGGTGAGAGCTACGCCCAGGCGAAGGGACGTGCCCGCCGGGCACTGTCGGTGTGCGGGTGGGCTTCGTCCGGGATCCCGCTGCTGGTGAGTCACGAGATGATCGGTCGGCTGCTGCGTGCGGAGCTCCGGGGCCTGGCCCCCGCATCCGCGCTCTCGCTGCGGCACCCTCAGGGCGTGGTGTTCGAGATCGACTCGGGGATCGAACGGATCGTCTAGCGGTCGTCGTCCGGCAGCAGATCCGGGCGCCGACGTCGCGTCCGTTCGATCTGCTGATCCCGCCGCCAGGAAGCGATCACGCCGTGATTGCCGCTCAGCAGCACGTCCGGCACCGGTCGCTCTCGCCACACCGACGGCTTCGTGTAAGACGGGTACTCGAGGAGTCCGTCCTCGTGAGACTCCTCGACGAGGCTCGCCGGATTTCCCACAACACCGGGGATCAGGCGACCGATGGCCTCGATCATCGCCATCGTCGCCACTTCCCCGCCGTTGAGGACGTAATCGCCGAGACTGATGAGCCGCACCTCGCCGAGCGATGAGGCGTATTCGAACACCCGCTCGTCGATCCCCTCGTATCGACCGCATCCGAAGATGAGGTGGTCGCGAGTGCTGAGATCGCGTGCGGTGGCCTGCGTGAAGACCTCGCCTGCGGGCGAGGGGAAGATGATCGTGGGCCGACTGCCCTCTTCGGACGGAGCAGATGATGCCAGCTCGTCGAGCGCGAGCCCCCAGGGCTCCGGCTTCATCACCATCCCCGCCCCGCCCCCGTAGGGGGTGTCGTCCACGGTGCGGTGACGATCGGACGTCCACTCACGGAGGTCTCGGACACGCAGGTCGAGGATGCCGGTACTCTGCGCCTTCCCGAGCAGGGAGAGCGTCAGACCGTCGAAGTACGACGGGAAGATCGAGAGGACGTCGATGCGCACTGGCGGGCCGAACGAGGGATCAGTCAGTGGCGTCGGAGTCGGAGGACTCCCCCGCCTCCGTCGCATCGGACGCGTCAGGGAGCTCTTCGAAGAGGCCCGCAGGCGGCGTGACGATGACGCGCCCGGCGCTGATGTCGACCGTGGGAACGATCGCCTGGACGAACGGCACCATGATGTCCTGCTCGCCGGACCTGACGATGAGCAGATCCTGCGCAGGGAAATGCTCGACGCGAGCCACCTTGCCCACGACGACGCCGTCACGGACGACGTCGAGACCCACGAGCTGATGGTCGAACCACGCGTTGTCCTCGACCTCGTCGTTGTCCTGATCGATCCAGAGGATGGCTCGGACGAGAGTCTCTGCGCCCTCGCGATCGTCGACATCCTTGAGGAAGACGACGGGGTTGCCGTTCATCACGCGGTATTCGCGAACGACGACGGTCTTGCCATGCCACGGAGATGCCTCAGGCACCTGCAACGTGAACTCGGCTCCCGGAGTGAATCGGCGTTCCGGGTTGTCGGTGTACAGCTCGAGCTTGAGAGCGCCCTTGAGGCCGTGGGCCTTGACGAGGCGCCCCACCCGCAGCTGGTTCTTGCCCTGGTTGCGGTCCTTGGACACCACGTCAGTCATCCGCGACGTCGACCCGGACACGCCGCCCATCCGCGAGAGCGGCGATGAGCGTGCGCAGTGCTTTTGCGGTGCGGCCGCCGCGCCCGATCACTCGACCACGGTCGTCGGGGTGCACACGCACCTCGAGCAGGTCGCCTCTCGGCGTCGTGGAAGCGTTGATGCGGACATCTTCAGGGTGATCGACGATCCCCTTGACGATGTGTTCGAGCGCGGCGGCGAGCACGACGAATTACTCTGCGTCGGCGGCGGGAGCCTCTGCGGCCTCCGCGTCGGCCTTGGCGGGAGCCTCCTCAGCGGGGGCCTCCACCTTCTTCTCGGCCTTGGGCTTGACGACGGACTTCTTGGACGCGTCGATCTCGAACGGAACCTTGGGCTCCTTGACCTTCAGCGTGGACTTCGCGTCCTTGTCGCCCTTGAACTTGCCCCAGTCGCCCGTGATCTTGAGCAGAGCAGCGACCTGCTCGGTCGGCTGAGCGCCGACGGAGAGCCAGTACTGCGCACGGTCGGAGTCGATCTCGATGAACGAGGGCTCCTCGGTGGGGTGGTACTTGCCGATCTCCTCGATCACGCGACCATCGCGCTTGGTCTTCGAGTCGGCGACGACGATGCGGTAGTACGGCGCACGGATCTTGCCCAGGCGCTTGAGACGAATCTTGACAGCCACGATTCTCCTGAATTGTGTGGAAGGTAACGAACCGATCGCCTGGAGAGTGGGGTGCACACCCGGCGGAAGCTCAAATAGGGAGGACGAGTGCTGGATAGAGGGTCGAGCACGTCGTCCGACCTTCTATTCTGCCAGATCCGCGGCCCAGGAGCGAAACGCGGCGACACGACGGTTGCCGTGTCGCCGACAGCGCGTGTCAGACTGTGCTCGTGAAGCTCGATTTCGCGCCATCGGCCCGGTCCACCGTCGGTCTCGAGTGGGAGATCATGCTCGCCGATCCGGTGAGCGGTGATCTCGTCGGCCGCGCCCCCGAGCTGCTGTCGGCACTCGAGGATGAGAGTGCAGAAGAACGGCACACCGTGACGGGCGAGCTCCTCACCAACACGATCGAGGTCACCAGCGGCATCGGCGATTCCGTGGCCCATGCCGTGGACGACATCGCCAACGCGATCACCGCTGTTCGTGCGGCGACGGATCCGGCCGGCATCGAGCTGCTCTCAGCCGGCAGTCACCCGTTCGCGCAGTGGTACCACCAGGAAGTGACCGACAAGACGCGCTACCACACCCTGATCGAGCGCACCCAGTGGTGGGGTCGGAACATGATGATCTGGGGGATCCACGTCCACATCGGCGTGGAGGATCAGCGCAAGGTCATCCCGATCATCAACGCCCTCGCCGCTTATCTCCCGCATCTGCAGGCTCTCTCCGCCTCGAGTCCGTTCTGGGCCGGTGAGCGCACCGGGTACGCTTCGAACCGTGCTCTGGTGTTCCAGCAGCTGCCCACTGCGGGGCTCCCGTGGCCGCTGCAGGACTGGTCGGAGTACGAGGCCTACCTCGACGACATGGTGCGCACCGGTGTGATGGCGGACGCCACCGAAGTGCGCTGGGACATCCGGCCCGCACCGCGGTGGGGGACGATCGAGGTGCGGGCATGCGACGGGCTCTCCACGCTGCCGGAGCTCGCGGCGGTGGCCGCGCTCGTGCAGGTCCTGGTCGAGCATCTCTCGCGTCAGATGGACGAGGGACTCCCCCTCGCGCAGATGCCTGCCTGGTACCACCGGGAGAACAAGTGGCGCGCCGCGCGCTACGGCTTGGACGCGCGGGTGATCGTCGACGCCGCCGGAACCCAGCGTCCCGTGCGGGAGCATCTTGCGGAGGTGCTCGAGGAGCTCGCCCCGGTCGCGGTCGAACTCGGCTGCGTGCGTGAGTTCGGCAGCATCGAGACGATCCTCACGGACGGCGCGAGCTACGAGCGTCAGCTGACGATCGCGAACGCGACGGGCGGCGACCTCGGTGCAGTCGTCCAGCATCTGATACGAGAGTTCCGCTCCGGCCCGGAATCCTCGACCGACGAGCCGTAGGGTCAGTCCTCGACGAGCCTGCGCGCGAGTCCTTCATCGAGCACCACGTCCGTGATGAGGTCGGCGGCGATGGCGGCGCGGAGGCTGGCGAGCTTCGGAACACCGGACACCACGCACACGCGTCGGGGCACCCGCCGCAGCCGGTCGAGACCCGGACCCGTCGCCCGTGCGTTGACACGGATGTCCCTCCAGGACCCGTCCGCGCGGAAGAAGACCGTGGCCACGTCGCCGATCGCATGGTCCTCCCGGAGGCTCCGGTAGTCGTCGCGACCGAGATAGCCGCCGACGTACACGCGACTGGGGACTTCCGCGGCCGGAGAGCCGAGACTGAACACGGCGATGTCCATCTTCGACTGCAGGTCGAGCACCCGCAGAGTGCTCCGCTCTCGCCACATCGCCTCGCGCGTCGAGGGATCGTCGAAGAACGCGGGCACGGGGAACTGCTGCACCTGCGCACCGAACGCGCTGCCGAAGCGCTGGAGGATGTCGCTCGAGTACTCGACCCCGCTGGTCTGCGTGTTCCCGGCACCGTTCAACTGCACGAACGTCGTGTTGTGCGTCTCCTTCTGGGTGAGACCACGGCTGACCGCGCTGATCGTGGATCCCCACGCGACACCCACGATCATGTTCGAGTCGACGAACTGCGACAGCAGCCGCCCTGCGGTCAGAGCCACCCGCTCGAGCCTCTCGACCTCGCTGACGATCTCGGGGATCGGTACGACGTGGGCCACGAGGCGATGCCTGTCCCGGATGCGCTGCTCCAGCATGCCGAGTCGCTCGAGAGGGGAATTGATGCGGATGTCCACGAGTCCGCTCTCGCGGGCGAAGCTGAGCAGGCGCGACACCGATGATCGCGAGGTCTTCAGCTCCTGCGCGATCACCTCCATGGTCTTGTCCTGCATGTAGTAGAGCTGTGCCGCGGTGAGCGCGGCGATCAGCTTGGAATCGCGCGATCCCGCGTCAGACTGGCGCATGACGACCTCCTCGAGTCGATCTTTGCACATATGTGCAACGGGCTTGCGCGTGGTGGGCGATCAGGTCGAAGCTGGGAGCACGCACAGAGAAGGGTCGAAGATGATCGAGTCGACACACTCATCACCGGAACGCGCGGCAGTCCGCGCCGTCCGTGAGTCCGGACGCACGAGCGTCCTTGTCATCGGAGCCGGGATCAACGGGATCTCCGCGTTCCGTGATCTGGCGCTGCAGGGCGTCGACGTACTGCTCGTCGAGCGAGGCGACTTCGCCTCCGGCGCGTCGGCGGCGTCGAGCCACATGATCCACGGCGGCATCCGCTATCTCGAGAACGGCGAGTTCCGACTCGTGCGCGAATCGGTCGAAGAGCGCAACGGTCTGCTGAAGATCGCCCCGCACTACGTCAAGCCGCTCGAGACGACGATCCCCATCTACTCGACCTTCTCCGGCATCCTGTCCGCTCCCCTGCGCTTCCTCACGCACAAGAGCGGCAAGCCCCAGGAGCGTGGAGCGTTCCTGATCAAGGTCGGACTGACGATCTACGACACGTTCTCCCGCGACGGCGGCATGGTGCCCCGTCACCGGTTCCTGGGCCGCAAGCGCTCGCTCGCCGAGCTCCCCTCGCTCGACCCGAACATCAAGTACACGGCCACCTACTACGACGCGTCTATGCACGACCCGGAGCGCCTCGCGCTCGACGTCCTGCAGGACGGACGCGCCGCACACCCCGGCGCCGTCGCACTGAACTACGTCGAGGCGATCGCGCGGGACGGCGAGAAGGTCGTCCTCCGCGATCGTGAGAGCGGGACCGAGTTCACCGTCACCGCCGATGTCGTCGTGAACGCATCCGGTCCGTGGACCGATCTCACCAACGACGCGCTGGGCAACGACACGCGTTTCATGGGCGGCACCAAGGGATCCCACATCGTCCTCGACCACCCCGAGCTCCTCGAGGCGACGCGCGGACGCGAGATCTTCTTCGAGCACTCCGACGGTCGCATCGTCCTGATCTACCCGCTCAAGGGTCGCGTTCTCGTGGGAACGACCGACATCGATGCAGACCCCCGCGAGGTCCCGGTGTGCACCGAGGAGGAGATCGACTACTTCTTCGACCTCATCCACCACGTCTTCCCGACGATCGACGTGACCCGCGAGCAGATCGTCTTCAACTTCTCGGGGATCCGTCCGCTCCCCCGGCACGAGGACACCGCGCCGGGATTCGTCTCTCGCGACTATCGCATCGAAGTCGACGAGAAGGGTGCCGCCCCTCTCGTGAGTCTCGTCGGAGGCAAGTGGACCACCTTCCGAGCCCTCGGCGAATCGCTCTCCGATGTGGTGCTCGGTCTGATCGGTCGCACCCGCACCGTGTCCACCGCCGGACGCGCCATCGGCGGAGGCCGTGACTTCCCGCGCACCGAGAAGGCACGTCGCATCTGGATCCAGGAGAACCTGCCCGGAGCCGGCGATCGCGCCGAGCGTCTTCTCGCCCGATACGGAACCCGCGCCGCGCAGGTCTGGGAGTTCATCGAGCAGGGAGACGACGCGCCTCTGGTCGGAGGCGACCTCTCGACGCGCGAGCTGGCATGGATGGTCGAGAACGAGATGGTCGCGCGACTGCAGGACGTCGTTCTGCGCCGCACCAGCATCGCTTTCACCGGCAACGCCGACGCGGATGTGCTCGAAGAGCTTGCAGACGCGCTGTCTCCTCTGCTCGACTGGGATCGCGCACGGCACGATGCCGAACTCGAGCAGACGCGGGCGCTGCTGAACGAACGCCATGGACTCCAGATCTCGTCACGCGCACGCGGCTGACGAGACATCCGAACACCGCCCTCCACGCGGTGTAATTCCCAACAAGTGCCAGGGCTAAGGGGCCCTGGCACTCAAGAAAGGTCAATGAAGACATGACTGAAGTGAATCTCGGTCTCTACTTCCTCTCGGAGTTCGTCGGCACAGCGCTGCTGATCCTCCTCGGATGTGGTGTGGTCGCCAACGTCGCGCTAGCCAAGAACAAGGGCTTCGGCGGCGGTTTCCTGATGGTCAACTGGGGATGGGGTCTCGCGGTCTTCGTGGGTGTCCTCGCCTCCGCCTACTCCGGCGCCATCCTGAACCCTGCTGTCGGCATCGGCCTTCTCGTCGCAGGCAAGATCGACTTCTCTCAGTTCGCGGTCGCGACCGGTGCTGAGCTGCTCGGCGCGATCGTCGGTGCGATCCTCACCTGGCTGGCCTACAAGCAGCACTTCGACGAGGAGCCCGACCCCGCCAACAAGCTCGGCGTCTTCTCGACCGGTCCCGCGATCCGCTCGTACGGCTGGAACCTCGTCACCGAGGTCATCGGCACGTTCGTCCTCGTGTTCGCGGTCTTCGCGTTCGCTGACTACGGCGACATCGAGATCGGCGTCCCCGGAGGCCTCGGCCCGCTCAGCGCCCTTCCCGTCGCGCTCGTCGTGGTCGCCATCGGTGCATCGCTCGGTGGACCGACCGGATACGCGATCAACCCGGCACGTGACCTCGGCCCCCGCATCGCCCACGCCATCCTCCCGATCAAGGGCAAGGGTTCCAGCGACTGGTCCTACTCGTGGGTCCCGGTCGTCGGTCCGCTCATCGGTGGTGTCCTCGCCGCCGTCGCTGCGCCGGTACTGCTCAACCTCGCCTGAACCCGAACCTGACTTCAAAGGAGAACACAATGGCCGACTACATCATCGCCATCGATCAGGGCACCACCTCCAGCCGCGCGATCATCTTCGACAAGAAGGGCAGCATCGTCGCGACCGGTCAGAAGGAGCACGAGCAGATCCTGCCCAAGGCAGGCTGGGTCGAGCACGACCCCGCTGAGATCTGGCGCAACGTGCAGGAGGTCATCGGACTCGCACTGAGTCGTGCCGACCTGACGCGCCACGACATCGCCGCGGTCGGAATCACGAACCAGCGCGAGACCGCTGTGGTCTGGGACAAGACCACCGGCAAGGCCGTCTACAACGCCATCGTCTGGCAGGACACCCGTACGCAGGAGATCGTCGACCGCCTCGCGGCCGACGGCGGGGTCGAGCGGTTTAAGCCCATCGTGGGCCTCCCCCTCGCCACCTACTTCTCCGGCACCAAGATCGCCTGGATCCTCGAGAACGTCGAGGGCGCTCGCGAGAAGGCGGATGCCGGCGACCTCGTCTTCGGCACGACGGACAGCTGGGTGCTCTGGAACCTCACCGGCGGTGTCGACGGCGGCGTTCACGTGACGGACGTCACCAACGCCTCGCGCACGATGTTCATGGATCTCGAGACGCTCGAGTGGCGCGACGACATCCTCGAGGCGTTCGGCGTTCCCCGCTCGATGATGCCCGAGATCCGCTCCTCCTCCGAGGTCTACGGCGCAGCCGAGGACTCGTCGCTGCTGCGCGAGACGCCGATCGCCGGCATCCTCGGCGACCAGCAGGCCGCGACCTTCGGCCAGGCCGCATTCAACACGGGCGAGAGCAAGAACACCTACGGCACCGGGTGCTTCCTGATCTTCAACACGGGTGAGGAGATCGTCCACTCGAAGAACGGCCTGCTCACCACTGTCGGCTACAAGCTCGGCGACGGACCGACGCACTACGCGCTCGAGGGCTCGATCGCCGTCACCGGATCCCTGATCCAGTGGCTGCGCGACCAGCTCGGCATCATCGGCTCCGCTCCCGAGGTCGAAGAACTCGCGAAGCAGGTCGACGACAACGGCGGCGTGTACATCGTCCCGGCGTTCTCCGGTCTGTTCGCGCCCTACTGGCGTCCGGACGCCCGCGGCGCCATCGTGGGCCTCACCCGCTACGCGAACAAGAATCACATCGCTCGCGCAGCGCTCGAGGCGGTCGCATTCCAGACCCGCGACGTGCTCGACGCCGTCAACGCGGATGCCGGAGTCGACCTCACGGAGCTCAAGGTCGACGGCGGAATGGTCGCGAACGACGCGCTCATGCAGTTCCAGGCCGATGTGCTCGGTGTGCCGGTCGTTCGCCCCGTCGTGGCGGAGACGACAGCGCTCGGCGCCGCTTACGCGGCCGGTCTCGCCGTCGGATTCTGGAACGGACTCGACGATCTCTCCGCCAACTGGCAGGAGGACCGCCGTTGGGAGCCCTCCATGGAGGACGGAGAGCGCGATCGCCAGCTGCGTCTGTGGCGCAAGGCCGTCAGCAAGTCGATGGACTGGGTCGACGAAGACGTGAAGTGACCTCAGATACCTGAGTGGGCGGGCCCGGAGGATTCCTCCGGGCCCGCTTCATCATTCCGGCGCGACGTCATCGACTCGACGACGCGGAGGAAGGCGGACGTGACGTTGCGCGGGGCGCGATCGTCCCAGGCGACGTACTGAACCCGTACGGGACCATCGACGAGATCGACCGCCGCGACGTCGAAGGACGACGTAGCGATCACCCTCGGTGCCAGCAGTGAGATCGCGAGCCCCTGGGAGACGAGACCCAATATCAGCTCAGACGAGTCCGCTTGGAAGGGCACGTCACGTGTGATGCCGGCTGCCGCGAAGGCAGCGTCCGCCTGGGCGCGGCCAGATGTGCCCGCGGGAAAGTCCGCGAAGACCTCATCCGCGAGGTCGGCGAGGCTGACGCCGACATGCCCGGAGATGCGGTGAGCAGGGGATGCCGCGACGACAAGGCGTTCGCGGGCGAGTGCACGAAATGCCACGCTCCGAGGCTCGACGCCCTCTCGCAGTCCCAGCAGAGCGACATCGAGGTCGCCGCGCCGAACGGCCTCCACCAGCGTGTCGCTGTTGCCGACCGTGAGCTCGACCGCGGCATCCGGATGAGCGGCGCGGAACCGTGCGATCGCTTGCGGGACAGGGACGGCGCTGCCCGTGGGGATGACACCGAGATGAAGGGTGCCCACGACGCGGCCGGCCGTGGCAGCCGCAGCGTCACGCGCATCGTGCGCTGCTCTGACCGCCCGATTCGCATGGACGAGGAATGCCTCACCCGCCTCGGTGGTGCGTACGCTGCGGCTCGATCGGACGAACAGCCGCTGCCCGAGTTCCCGCTCGAGAGCAGCTATCTGGTGGCTCAGCGCCGACTGCGTCACGAAGCAGCGCTCGGCGGCGCGCGTGAAACTGGCGGACGACGCGACTTCGACGACGTATCTCAACTGCTGCAGATCCATGCATTCATGATCGCAGCTCATGTGTCAGGTGAGAACCATGCGTTGGACTCATGGCTGATGGGCATTCAGGCTGAAGGAATGAACCGCCTCGCCCTGCTGCTGCTCACCGCGCTGGCCCCTCTGTCGTGGGGCACCACCTACCTCGTGACGACGGAGTTGCTCCCGACCGGTCATCCCCTCTTCGCAGGACTCCTCCGCGCGCTTCCTGCGGGACTCGTCGCACTGGCGATCGGTCGCGCTCTGCCGCGCGGAGCCTGGTGGCTGAGATCTCTCGCACTCGGAACCCTCAACATCGGCGCATTCTTCCCGCTCCTGTTCATCGCCGCGGAAAGGCTGCCCGGCGGAGTCGCCGCCGCCGTCGCGGGTGTCCAACCGCTGACCATCCTCGGACTGAGTGCTCTGCTGCTCGGAGACCGCATCCGCCCTGTCACGGCAATCGCTGCCGCCGTGGGTGCCGGAGGCGTCGCTCTCGTCGTGCTCGGACCAGCAGCCCAGCTCGATGCCCTCGGCATCCTGGCGGCACTCGGCGGGGTGACTGCGACCTCGGTGGGCATGATCCTCACCAAGCGCTGGGGGCGCCCGGCAGGCGTGGGGGCCGTCGCCTACGCGGGGTGGCAGCTGACTGCGGGCGGGCTGGTCCTGCTGCCCCTCGCCCTGTTGTTCGAAGGCACTCCCCCGACCGTCGACGGCGGAGCAGCGCTCGGGTACGTCTGGCTCGGATCGGTGGGAGGCCTGCTCGCCTACATACTGTGGTTTCGAGGCATCCAGCAGCTGCCGGTGATCGCACCCGGGCTGCTCGCTCTGCTCTCCCCCGTCGTGGCGACTCTGCTGGGCGCACTCGTCGCCGGCGAGAGGTTCACGACGGCTCAGGTCGTCGGTGTCGTTCTCGTCCTGGTCGCCCTCGTCGGAGGACAGCTGACCGCGCTCCGGCGACCCCGCCGGTCGTCACGTGTTCCCGAACCGGCGCTGCCCGCGCGCCGACTCTGAAGGGACGCCTCAGCTCTTGCCGAAGAGCTTCTGGATCTCCGCGAGGTCGGCTTCGCTCGGCGCCTTCGCGCCCCCGAGACCGAAACCCGAACCCGTCGGAGTCGACGTCGGAGCGAGGCCGGCGTTCTCGGCGGCGCGCTTGGCGGGGTTGCCCGAACGTGAACCGCCGGAGGACTTGCCCTTCTTGCCGCGCTTCGACGACGCGCCGGGCTTGCCCATGCCGGGCATCGACCCCATGCCGGGGATGTTCGGGGTGCCACCGCGCGCGACGGTCTTCATCATCTTCGCGGCCTGATCGAAGCGCTGGACGAGCTGGTTGACATCCGTGACCGTCATTCCCGAACCGCGGGCGATACGCAGGCGACGCGAGCCGTTGAGGACCTTCGGATTGCGGCGCTCACCGGGAGTCATGGAGCGGATGATCGCCTCGGTGCGATCGATCTCGCGCTCGTCGAAGTCCTCGAGCTGCTGCTTCATCTGCCCCATGCCGGGAAGCATTCCCAGCATCTTCTTCATCGATCCCATCTTCTTCATCTGCTGAAGCTGGTCGAGGAAGTCTTCGAGTGTGAACTGCTCGGTCGCGAGCTTCTCGGCCATCTTGACGGCCTCTTCCTCATCGAAGGCCTGCTGGGCCTGCTCGATGAGGGTGAGGATGTCGCCGAGATCCAGGATCCGGCTGGCCATGCGATCGGGGTGGAACGGCTCGAGGTCTTCGAGGCGCTCACCGGTCGATGCGAAGATGATCGGGCGTCCGGTCACGGAGGCGACGGACAGCGCCGCACCACCGCGGGCATCTCCGTCGAGCTTCGACAGCACGACGCCGGTGAAGTCGACACCCTCCTGGAACGCACGAGCGGTGTTCACCGCATCCTGGCCGATCATGGCGTCGATGACGAAGAGAACCTCGTCGGGGTCGGTGGCCTTGCGGATGTCGGATGCCTGCTTCATGAGCTCGGCATCCACGCCCAGGCGTCCGGCGGTGTCGATGATGACCACGTCGTGCTGGTGACGTCGCGCATGCTCGACGCCGTCGCGCGAGACCTTGACCGGGTCGCCCACGCCGTTGCCCGGCTCGGGTGCGTAGACGGTGGCACCGGCCTGCTCGGCGACCACCTGGAGCTGGTTCACGGCGTTCGGGCGCTGGAGGTCCGCCGCGACGAGCAGAGGAGTGTGCCCCTCCCCCTCGAGCTGCTTCGCGAGCTTGCCCGCGAACGTCGTCTTACCCGAACCCTGGAGTCCTGCGAGCATGATGACCGTCGGCGCGGTCTTGGCGAACTGGAGACGACGCTGCTCGCCTCCGAGGATCTGCACGAGCTCCTCGTTGACGATCTGCACGACCTGCTGGGCCGGGTTCAGTGCCTTGTTGACCTCGTCGCCGAGGGCACGTTCGCGCACCTTCGCGGTGAAGTCCTTGACGACCGTGAGAGCGACGTCGGCGTCGAGCAGCGCGCGCCGGATCTCGCGCACTGTGCCGTCGACGTCGGCCGCAGTGAGCTTTCCCTTCGTGCGAAGGTTGCGGAAGGTCTCGGTGAGCCGATCGGAGAGCGTGCCAAAGGTAGCCATGGTGACACCGAGTTTACGCGAATCCTGACCCGTTCTCCGCGCTCGCTGCCGCGGTCCACGGCAACCGCGCGATCGCGCGCACAGCGTCGGCGAATCGATCGCTGACCGAACCGCGACCTGCGCCGCTCTCGGCCCAGGCTCGCACCGCAGCGAGAACCGCGGCGGCCCACGTCGCTGCCGCGATGTCGGCGGTGAGCGCGGGGACGCCGGAGCGCCGGGCGAGATCGGCGAGGGTCGCAGCCAGGCGCGCCTGTCGCCGTGCGGCGTCCTGCTCGAGTTCGTCGTCGAGCCCCATCGCGGACGAGTTGTTGATCGCGAGTGCGAGGCTGTCGGGTGCGAAGTCGTCGACGAGAGCCGAGAGGATGCGTCTGACGTGCGCGCCGTCGCGATCTTCGTGCACCGCGACCAGATCTTCGACCGCACGACCGATGCGGTCGTCGAGACCGGACCAGAGCACGTCGCTCTTCGACGAGAAGTAGTTGAAGAAGCTCGAGCGGCTCACTCCGGCTCGCTGGGTGATGTCGGCGACCGAGGTGGCGTCGTACCCCTGCTCCAGGAACAGCTCGCAGGCAGCCTCGGCGAGAGTCTCCCGCGAAGACGCCTTCGGCCGCCCTGCTCGGCTCGTGCTGCTCATGTCAACACGCTACCGCGCGTCGCTGCGGCGCGCCGCCGTCAGTGCGGAGGAGTATTCTTAGACGCAATCCATTTATTGACGAGAGTGGTCTCCATGCTCGAGATACTGACGGCGGGTCTCGCCCCGACGTACGTCCCCTACACCGTGGGCTGGGATCTGCAGCGCAGCATCCATGCCGACGTCGTGTCCGGCACCCGTCCGGACACGCTCATCCTCCTCGAGCATGAGGCCGTGTACACCGCCGGCAAGCGGACCGAGCCGCAGGAGCGCCCCCACGACGGCACTCCGGTGATCGACGTCGACCGCGGCGGGAAGATCACCTGGCATGGCCCCGGCCAGCTCGTGGGATACCCGATCGTCCGACTGCCCGAGCCGATGGACGTCGTCGCTCACGTCCGCCGCCTCGAGCGCATCCTGATCGACGTGCTCCGTCCGCTCGGCGTCGACGGGTACCAGGTCGAGGGACGCAGCGGCGTATGGGTCCGCCGCCCGCTCTCGGAGGACAAGGTCGCGGCGATCGGGGTGCGTGTGCAGCAGGGCGTCACGATGCACGGCTTCGCGATCAACTGCGACAACACTCTCGCGGGCTTCGGCGGCATCATCCCGTGCGGGATCACCGACGCGGGCGTGACGACGGTGAGCGAGGTCGTCGGTGCTGACGTCTCCCCCGCCGACATCAGCGCCTCCGTGTCCGCCGCCTTCCTCGCCGAATACTCGACCGCCGACCGTGTAGGAGCCTCCAGATGACCGCCGCACCCGAAGGACGCAAGCTCCTCCGCCTCGAGATCCGCAACGCCGAGACGCCCATCGAGCGCAAGCCGGAATGGATCAAGACGAAGGCGAAGATGGGGCCCGAGTACACCGCACTCCACTCGCTGGTGAAGAGCGAGGACCTCCACACCGTGTGCCAGGAGGCGGGGTGTCCGAACATCTTCGAATGCTGGGAGGACCGAGAGGCGACCTTCCTCATCGGCGGGTCGCAGTGCACCCGTCGGTGCGACTTCTGCCAGATCGACACCGGCAAGCCCGACGCCTACGACACGGACGAGCCGCGCCGGGTCGCCGAGAGCGTCGTGCGGATGAACCTCCGCTATGCGACGGTCACCAGCGTCGCCCGCGACGACCTCCCGGACACCGGAGCCTGGCTGAATGCCGAGACCGTCCGGAAGATCCACGAGCTCAACCCGAACACCGGAGTAGAGCTGCTCGCCAACGAGCACAACGCCGATCCGGCCTTCCTCGGCCAGATCTTCGACGCACGCCCCGAGGTCTTCGCCCACAACGTCGAGACCGTGCCGCGCATCTTCAAGCGCATCCGCCCTGCATTCCGGTACGAGCGCTCGCTCGATGTGATCACCCAGGCACGCAACGCGGGACTGATCACCAAGTCCAACCTCATCCTCGGAATGGGCGAGGAACCGGAGGAGGTCGTCCAGGCGCTGAACGACCTGCACGACGCCGGCTGCGACATCATCACCATCACGCAGTATCTGCGGCCGTCTCCTCATCACCTGCCTGTCGCACGGTGGGTCAAGCCGACCGAGTTCGTGGAGTTCAAGGAGGAGGCCGAGCGGATCGGCTTCCTCGGCGTGCTCGCAGGCCCCCTCGTGCGCTCGTCCTACCGCGCCGGCCGGCTGTGGGCGCAGTCGATGGTGTCGAAAGGACGCGAGATCCCGCCGCACCTGGCGCACATCGCCGAGAGTGCAGACCTCGGCTTCGCCCAAGCCGTCTGAACTGAGGCGGGAACGGTCAGTCCGCGCTCATCACGGATTGCACGCTGCCGTCGGAGCCGAGGTTCACGAGCAGGACGTCGTCGGTGGTGGTGGCGTCGAGCGCGTACTCCAACACGGCGAAGGGCTCGGACCCACCGTGCTCGTCGGCGAGGATCGTCATGCTCATGAGCCGGAGCGATCGGATGATGTCGACGGCGGCGTCACCGCTCACGTCGACGAGGACGTCTTCGAGCTCGTCACCATACGCCTCCTGCTGCTGAAGGATGTACTCGGTGACCTCGCTCGTGCGATCGTCGACCTCCGCGAGCATGCCCCGCCGCGAGACCGCGTCGACGTTCTCG
This sequence comes from Microbacterium sp. Bi98, assembly GCF_918698045.1. Lineage (NCBI taxonomy): Bacteria > Bacillati > Actinomycetota > Actinomycetes > Micrococcales > Microbacteriaceae > Microbacterium > Microbacterium sp. Bi98. The sequence continues at coordinate 35,143 of NZ_CAKKLK010000002.1, forward strand.
ATCCCCGCGATGAGCGAAGCGGCGATGTCGAGCGCGTCGGCAGAGACATCGTCCTGGTCGGGAGCCGTGAGGTCGACGGTGACGCTCTGGTCACCGAGCTCCACCGTCTCGGACCAGAAGATCGAGCCGTCGGGCCCTGAGGACAGGAGTCCGAAGTAGTCGTGTTCGATCGCCATAACGCTATGAAACCAGCCTCGTGCTCGCGGCGGTAGTCCCGTCGTCAGCCGACGAGCGACTTGACGAAGACATGGGGGGTGAATCCGGTCAGATCATCGATGCCCTCGCCCTGCCCGAGGAGCTTGACGGGGATGCCGGTGCGCTCCTGCACGGCGAGGACGAAACCGCCCTTCGCCGATCCGTCGAGCTTGGTCAGGACGAGACCGGTGACGCCGGCATGCTGGAGGAAGGCCTCGGCCTGCATCACTCCGTTCTGCCCGGTCGTGGCGTCGAGCACGAGAAGGACCTCGCTGATCGGCGCCTGCTTCTCGATCACGCGACGGATCTTTCCCAGCTCATCCATCAGCCCGCCCTTGGTGTGCAGACGACCGGCCGTGTCGATGATCGCGATCTCGATGCCCTCACGCTGGGCGAACTCGATCGTCTGGTAGGCGACGGATGCCGGATCCTGGCCCTCCTGCTGGGGACGGACGATCGCCGCTCCCCCGCGCTGCGCCCAGGTGGCGAGCTGATCGACGGCCGCCGCACGGAACGTGTCGGCTGCGCCGACCACCACGCTGCGCTGGAACCCGCGGAGGAACTTGGTGAACTTGCCGATCGTCGTGGTCTTGCCGACGCCGTTGACGCCCACGACGAGCACGACCGCCGGTCGCTCGGTGAGCTTCAGGGTGGTGTCGAACTTCGCGAAGTGCTCCTCGAGCGTCTCGCGCAGCATCCGCTGGAGATCCTGCGGATCGGTCGTGCGGTAGCGCTCGACCTTCTCTCGAAGCTCCTCGACGACCCTCTCGCTGATGTCGGGACCGAAGTCAGCCGTGATGAGGGCGGTCTCGAGGTCCTCCCACGTCGTCTCGTCGATAGTGGGCTTGACGAACATCCCGCGCAGCGCGCGAGTGAGGGACCACGACTTCTCCGCCATGACTCCAGCCTACGGGTAGCGCCGTCAGACGGCGGCCGCGCGGTCGCCCACGCGCTGCCCGACGACCGCAGAGACGCCGTCCTGACGCATCGACACACCGTAGAGAGCGTCCGCGATCTCCATGGTTCGCTTCTGGTGGGTGATGACGAGCAGCTGCGAGCTCTCGCGAAGCTGCTCGAACACGGTGAGCAGGCGGCCGAGATTGGCGTCGTCGAGCGCCGCCTCGACCTCGTCGAGGATGTAGAAGGGGCTCGGGCGCGCCTTGAAGATGGCGACGAGCAGCGCGACCGCGGCGAGGGAGCGTTCACCTCCCGAGAGCAGGGAGAGCCGCTCGATCTTCTTGCCGACCGGACGCACCGACACCTCGATGCCCGTGGTGAGCATGTTCTCGGGATCTGTGAGCGAGATGCTTCCGGATCCGCCGGGGAACAGCAGCGGGAAGACCTCTCCGAACGCGACCCTCGTGTCTTCGAACGCGCTCGCGAAGATCGTCTGCATCCGCTCGTCGAGATCGGCGATGATCGTGAGCAGATCCTGACGGGTCTGGGTCAGGTCGGCGAGCTGTTCGGTGAGGAATGCATGGCGCTGCTCGAGTGCCGCGAACTCCTCCAGCGCGAGCGGGTTCACGCGTCCGAGTTGAGCGAGCTTGCGCTCCGCATCAGCCAGTCGACGCTGCTGAATCCGTCGATCGAACGGGATCGCCGTGTCGAGCTGCTCGTCATCGGCGGGCTCCGCAGCGGGGTCCCGCGGAACGAGCTGGTCGGGACCATATTCCGCCACGAGAATATCTTCGTCGAGCGCGAGCTCCGACGCCACCCGCTCCAGGAGGCTGTTGAGGTGCAGCTTCTTCTCATGGATCTGCAGCTCGAGACCGTGGACGCTCTCAGTGAGGCCGGCCAACCTCTCCCGGAGCGAGGTCTCCTGCGCGCGCAGAGCCGTCAACTCCTGGTTCTGCGCCGATCGCGCCGACTCCGCCTCGGCCAGCGCGACGCGTGCCTCGGTGACGGACCGATCGATCGAATCGAGGATGCGCGGGAGCTCTAGCGCGACGCCGGATGCCGCCTCGCGCTGCGCACGGCGGATGACGGCCCGGCGCGCTGCCTCGGCAGCCGCGTCCCGCTCCTGCTCGCGCTGCCGCTCGAGACCGACGACCCGGGACTGGGCAGCCCGCACGCGCTCACGCAGCGTCTCGATCTCCAGGCGAGCCCTGACCTCACCCTCGCGTGCGATCTCGAGCGCTTCGAGCAGTCCGTCACGCGCTGAGGCGTCGAGCACGGGCCGCGGCGCCGCGACAGCGGCGTCCCACTCGGCCTTGGCTGCCTCCGACGCGGCCTCGGCCTCCTGCACCGCGCTCTGCGCCTGCGCGAGCCCGTTCTCGAGTCGCTCGCACTCGGCGACCGCCGACTCGTGGGTGACCGTGATGCGGTTGACCTGCTCGGCGTGCGTCGCCAGCGCGGCATCGTGCTCGCGGAGCGCCCGGAGCGCGTCCTTCGCCAGACGACGGGATGTCTCGACGGACTCGTTCGCGTCCTCACGCGCCTCCCGCAGCGAGTCGACGATGACCTGCACTTCGGCCAGGCGGTCGTTCGCCGCGTCTCGTTCGGCGGCGAGCTCGAGGCGCGAGCGTTCGCCGCCGGAACCCGTGCGCAGAGTCTGAGCGGTGACGACGTCGCCGGCGGTGGTCACGATCGTGGTGGTGGTGTCGCCGGCGAGATCGAGTGACAGTCGCGCGGCACGCGCTGCGTCGAGGCTGTCTGCGATGACCACGTGCGACAGGATGCCGAGGACGCCGTCCGGCGCCGTGACCGTGTCGACCGCGCGGGTCACCCCATCGATGGCGGGCAGCTCGATCGACGGACGCGCGGAGTCGGCGATCACGAAATCGACCACTCCCCGTCGCTGCTCCGACGCGTCGCCGGCGAGGTCGAACGCATCGTCCGCGCCGTCGACGAGGACGCCTTCGGCGAGGGGACCCAGCACCGCCGCGACGGCAGCTTCGAATCCGCTCCTGACCTGCACCGAGTCGCCCACGAGTCCGCGTATCCCCGGACCGCCGGTCTTCACGATCTCCGCGGCTCCTCCGGAGATCGCGAGCGCGCTCCCGAGCGCCGCCGACTTCGCGGTGAGCGCGTCGACCTCGCGTTCCGCCGCGTGCAGCCGCTCACGGAGTGTCTCCCGCTCGGCTTCGGCCGCCGTCGCAGCCCGCTGTGCGCTCTCGTACGTTGCGGAATGCTCGGCTGCCGTGCCCTCAGGCGCCTCTGCATCGGCGATCGCCTCGAGGGCTTCCGCTGCGTCACGACGGCGCGCGTTCGCCGCCTCGAGAGCGTTCTCCTGTCGAAGAACCGCGCCCCGCACGGCAGCGAGAGCGGACGCGGCCGCATCGGCTGTGCCACGCAGCGAACTGATGCGCATGTCGTACTCCGACACCAGCGCGCTCTGTTCGGCGATGTCGACGTCGAGAGTGTCGAGTTCGGCGCGCGCGAGCATCACCTCGCGGCTCGCCACGGTCGCCGCTTCCTGGGCGTCACCGAGGCCCGCGGAGATCACGGTGATCTCATCTTTCGCCTCGTCGATCGTGCTCTGCGTGACCGTGACGGCGGTCACTGCCGCGTCATCGTCGTCCGAGCCGAGCAACGCGAGCCGCTGATTGGCCAGAGTGTAAAGCCCGCGCATCCGCTCCTGCACCTGCTCGAGACCGAAGGCGACGCTTCGCGCCTGATCCACCGCGGCCGAGTTCTGATCCTGCTCGAGCCGTGCGATGTTCGCCCGCACCGCCTCCGCCTGATCGGACAGCACCAGTCGTTCGGTATGTCTCTCGTTCTCCGTGCGCGTGTGATCGGCCAGGGCGGTGCGCAGCGCCACGACGTCGTCGGCGAAGATCCGGGCCTTGGCATCGCGGCCGACCGCGGCGATCGTCTGCGCCTCTCGCGCGATCTCGGCCTGGCGTCCCAGCGGCTTCAGTTGACGGCGGATCTCACCCGCGAGGTCGCTCAATCGCGTGAGGTTGGTCTCCATCGCATCGAGCTTGCGAAGGGTCTTCTCCTTGCGCCGCCGATGCTTGAGGATGCCGGCGGCCTCTTCGATGAAGCCACGACGGTCTTCCGGCGATGCCTGGAGCACTGTGTCCAGCCGGCCCTGTCCGACGATGACGTGCATCTCTCGTCCCAGCCCCGAGTCGCTGAGGAGCTCCTGCAGATCGAGCAGGCGGCAGTTCTCTCCGTTGATCGCGTACTCGCTCGATCCGTTGCGGAACAGAGTCCGGCTGATCGTGACCTCGGCGAACTCGATCGGCAGTGCGCCGTCGCTGTTGTCGATCGTCAGCTGCACCTCGGCGCGGCCCAGCGGCCCCCGGGTCGAGGTGCCTGCGAAGATGACGTCTTCCATCTTGCCGCCGCGCAGCGTCTTGGCCCCTTGTTCGCCCATGACCCACGCGAGGGCGTCCACCACGTTGGACTTGCCTGACCCGTTGGGTCCGACGATGCAGGTGACACCCGGCTCGAAGACGAAGCTGGTCGGCTGCGCGAAGGACTTGAACCCCTTGAGGGTCAGGCTCTTCAGATGCATGCGCGTACCGCGTCTCGGGGGTGAATCACGCCCATACGCTACCGGAATGACGGCTCAGAACGGGCATCCCGCGCGGGTTCGCAGTGAACCGGAATTCCGCGCGACACGCCGATCCACGCCGGTCATGCTTGACGGACACGCCCGGGTTTCGCTACCGTAACCTCCGGATCGCCACACGAAAGGAGGTTACCGATGATCACTCAGCTCACTGCTCAGGCCACTGGCCTCGCCGCGCCATTCGCGCCGCGCTCTGCGCACTCGGTAACCGCCGGCGTCCGTCGAAGCGCTCTCTCGTAGAACCGCAGCCCGAGAACTCTGCCCCGAACCATCCACCGGTCTCCGACCTGTGACGGGGCTTCTCGCCCGCTCTACTCCGCGCTCCGCCCTCTGATCCTCTCCGGATCACGGCTCTCCGCCGATCCCGGCGCTCGCCCTCGGGCGCACCGGGCTCTCGACTCTCACCGCGCACCGCCGCCCTTCAACGAAGGCCCGGCGGCCGCGTTCGCCGCACCCATCACCACCATTCATCTCGAAGGAATCATCGTGAACACCACGCTGTACCGCAGCATCCCCCACCCTCCGGATACCGAGGACCAGCAGGTCCTCCACATCCCCGCACCCGATGAGCTGCGGCGCCTCGCGCTGGCAGATCGTCTCTCTCTCCGGATCGGCCTCTGGCTGCTCCAGAGGGCACAGCGCCCTCGCCCGGTACGTCGTATCGCCGCCGCCGAAGCGGATGCGCTGCGTCTCGATCGACGTGATCGCACGCCCGGCGAGACCTACGCCCTGCTCACCTACGACCTGCAGCGTCAGCTGCGCTGACCTGGAGATCGCCATGAGCATCCCGCTCACCCCCGATGCGTCGCTGCATCCGCTCGTGCTGCCGGCACGAGCGGATGCGGCTGACGCCGCCGAATTCCGCGAGCTCGCCCGTGTTCGCAACGCCGTCTACCGAGAGGTCACCGGACGCACCGAGCAGGATCTGACGCCAGAGGCGCTGCTTCCGATCCTGCGCTCTCGCAAAGAGCGCACGACTGCTGTGTGGGCGGTGCGCGTCGGAGGCGAGATCGTCGGGCGCACAGTCATCGACATTCCTCATGAGGAGGGGTCGCGTGTGGCGATCGCCGCGATCGAGATCCACCCCCGTGTCTGGGGTCAGGGGATCGGAACCGCGATCCTGCCGCACGTCGAGGCCTTCGCCCGTCTCCACGGCCGCGCGGTCATTCAGAACTGGACGGAGCAGCCGGCCAGCGACGGACCCAGGCTGCAGGCGAAGACGGGCTTCGGCAGCGTTCCGGACGATCACGTCGCACGATTCCTCATCCGCCATGGATTCACCCTCGAGCAGGTCTATCGGGTGAGCCGCCTCGCGGTCACCCAGGAGACGGTTCAGCGTGCCGAGGAGCTGCGGGAGGACGCGCGAGCGCTCTCACAGGACTATCGCGTGCTCCAGTGGATGCTTCCGACGCCACCGGAGCACGTCGACGGCTACGCATGGCTCAAGTCGCGCATGTCGACCGACGCCCCCTCGGCCGATCTCGAGACCGACGAGGAGGCCTGGGACGCAGAGCGTCTGGTCGCCACGGAGAAGAGGGTCGCGGAGATGGGCCAGATCATGCAGGTCACTGTCGCGCAGCACATCCCGACAGGCGAGCTCACCGCATTCACCGAACTCGGAATCGGTCCGGATCCCACCGCCACCACACACCAGCACGACACTCTGGTACTCACCGAGCACCGCGGCCATCGTCTGGGGCAGCTCGTGAAGTGCGAAGCGTTCCTGTCGTGGACAGGCATCGCTCCCGCGTCACGCGACGTGATCACTTACAACGCCGAGGAGAACCGGCCGATGCTCGCCATCAACGAGGCGATGGGATTCACGGCCATCGCCTACGAAGGCGCGTGGAAGAAGGAGCTGTCATGAACACAAGCACACTGACGATCACACCTCTGGCCGTCCCCCGCGCGCTGGACGCCGAGGATGCCGCGGACTTCCGCGCATACGGAGAGCTCAACAGGCAGATCTGCGAGGAGCTGGTCGGTCTGCCCGACATCGCCCCCGATGCCGCGCAGATGCTCGCATCGTGGCAGGATCCCAGCGATACCCTGCAGACCGGGTTCGTCGCCAGGCTCGGAACCGAGATCGTCGGCATGATCACTCTCTCCTACGCTCAGGAGGCGGACGCGAACGCCGCAGAGGCGGACCTCCTCGTGCCGGAGAAGCACTGGGGACGCGGTGTCGAAGACGCTCTCCTGTCGCTCGCCGAGTCGGAGGCGCGCGCACACGGCCGCTCTCTGGTGCAGACCTGGACGCTGCACAGGCCCATGGAGTCGGACCGGATGATCACACCGCGAACAGGGTGGGGTCGCATTCCGGCGATTCCGCTGTCGGACGCTCTCGTCGCCCGCGGATACGAGTTCGAACAGGTCGAACGCAACAGCGAGCTCGATCTGCGCTCCGACCCCGCCCCGCTGCGGGCCGCTCTGGAATCGGCGAAGACCGCCGCCGGCGACGATTACCGGGTGCTCCAGTGGATGGCGCCGACACCGCCTGAGTTCCGCGACGGGTACGCGGCGATCCTCGCTCGCCTGTCTACCGACGCCCCGAGCGGCGACATGGACTTCGTCGCCGAGGAGTGGGATGCGGAACGTGTCGTGCGACGTGAGCGACGGCTCACGGGGGCCGGTCAGGCTCTGTCGATCGTCGCGGTGCAGCATGTGCCCAGCGGAGACATGGTGGCCTACAACGAGCTGCTCGTCGGGGCGGACCGCGCAGGAGTGACCCACCAGCTCGGCACTCTGGTGTCTCGCGAGCACCGCGGGCACCGTCTCGGCACGATCGTCAAGTGCGCGAATCTCCTCCGTTGGAGAGAGCTCATGCCGCTCACCCCGACGGTCTCGACGTTCAACGCAGAGGAGAACCGTCCCATGTTGAGCATCAACGAGGCGATCGGTTTCGCGCCTGTCTCCTATGCGGGAGCGTGGCAGAAGCGGATCTGATCGAGATCATCCGAGCGGTGTACACGGCCGGCCACGGATCATCCGCCCGGCCGACGCAGCGGTCTCCGTATGGCCGCGAGGCTGGATGCATGAACACGACGGTCCTCGACGCACGCTCTCTGACCAAGTCCTACGGAACGACCCGCGCACTCGCCGGGGTGGATCTCACCATCCACCGCGGCGAGTCGGTCGCCATCATGGGTGCCTCCGGGTCGGGCAAGACCACTCTCCTCCATGTCCTCGCCGGCATCATCAGTCCGGACTCGGGCACCGTGTCGTTCCAGCCCTCGGTCGGTCAGGCGGTGGAACTCGCCGGACTCGGAGAATCCGCTCGTTCCCGGCTGCGGAGAGAGCGGTTCGGGTTCGTCTTCCAGCAGGGTCTGCTCATTCCGGAGCTCACGGCGGTCGAGAACGTGGCGCTCGCATCGATGATCAACGGAGTGAAGAGAGCACAGGCCACCGCTCACGCGGCGTCCTGGCTCGCCGCGCTCGGGCTGGCCGGGATGGAGGACCGCCGAATCGGCGAGCTGTCCGGCGGGCAGGCGCAGCGCGTCGCGATCGCACGGGCTCAGGCGACGGGTGCGGAACTCGTGTTCGCCGACGAGCCGACCGGCGCCCTCGACTCGCACACGTCGCAAGACGTGATGAATGCGCTGCTGTGGTCGACGACGGGCCAAGGGCGCACGCTGCTCGTCGTGACACACGATGCAGACGTGGCGGCGCGCTGCTCGCGGATCGTCTCCGTGCGCGACGGCCAGATCATCTCGTCGGCGGTGACGGCATGAACGCCCGCGTCCTGGCTGTGCTTCTTCGCGCCGGGACGGGAGAGAAAGCGGTGCTCGCGCTTCCGCTCATCGCTTTCGGCATCGTCACAGCCCTCGTGCTGACCGTCGTGGGCGGGGCTCAGTCGTTCTGGACCTGGACCGATGAGTACGCGCCGGTGTACCAGGCGTTGGCCGCGATCGCGCTCGTGCTCCTCATCGTCCCGCTGATGAATCTCGGCGGGGCGGCCGCCCGTCTCTCAGCCCGCCGCCGTGACGAGCGTCTCTCGACCCTGCGGCTTCTCGGCGTGACGCCTCTGGGCGTCGGCGTCGCTACGGTCATCGAATCCATGATCGTCGCGGCCGCCGGTGCCGTCGCCGGAGCCGTCGTCCATCTCGCCCTCACCCCTCTCGTCGGACTCATCCCGTTCCGTGGCACGGCTCTCGGCGTCGAGGCGATCATGCTCTCGCCCTTCAGCGTTCTCGCCGTCGTGGGAGGCGTCCTTCTCGTGGCGGCAGCGAGTGCTGTGCTGGGGCTCCGGCGCGTGATCATCTCGCCCCTCGGCGTGCGCCTGCGGACGACCGTCTCCACCGCGCACTGGTTCCGCGCGATCATCGCAGTCTCCGTTCTTGCGCTCGTGTTCGTCCTTGTCACGGTCTTCCCTTCCGTCGCAGGACTCGCGGCGACCATCGCCGTCCTCGCCCTGTTGTTCGCCGTCTCCCTGGCGGTGCTCAACGTGATCGGACCATGGGTCCTGAAGGTCGCCGCCGGCCGTCAGCTGCGCAAGGCCGAGCACGCAGATCGGCTGCTCGCCGCCCGTCTGGTGCTGGACTCCCCCAAAGCCGCGTGGCGTCAGGTGAGCGGCATCGCGATGGCGAGCTTCATGGCCGTGTTCGCAGGAACCGGAGTCTCCCTGATGAATGTGATGAACAGCGGCGACACGACGTCCGCGGATGCGGCCCTCGCCGCGGACATGCGCACCGGCCTCGTCATCACCCTCGTCGCTTCATTCCTGATGGTCGCGGCATCCGTGGGGGTCAATCAAGCCGCGGCCGTTCTCGATCAGCAGGAACTCCACCGGAGTCTGCACCGGCTGGGCGTGCCGCTCGCGATCGTCGACAGCGCACGCCGCCGGACGATCATGTCTCCACTCCTCGTGACCGCGATCGGCTCGGCGACCTGTGCCGGCGTGCTGGTCTTCCCGCTGCTGGGGATCGCCCTGGTCGCGGCACCCGAGTCTCTCCTCACGATCGCGCTCGTACTGGCCGTGGGGATCGGAATCGTCTGGATGAGCACTCGCGCGACGCGGCCGCTGCTCGCCCGTTCGTTCGAGATGGTGTGAGTCTCAGCGACGCCGCTGGCAGCGCGGACAGTAATGACTCGAGCGGTTCATGAAAGCCTCCCGGCGGATCAGAGTGCCGCAGCGCGGGCACGGCTGTCCGCCTCGACCGTACGCGTTGAGCGAGTGGGCGAAGTAGCCTGCCTGACCGTTCACATTGACGTACTGGGAGTCGAAGCTCGTGCCGCCCTCTGCAAGTGCCTTCACGAGCACCACTCTGATCTCGGCGAGGAGGCGTCTGCTCGCTTGCGTCGACAGGGCACTCGCGAGCGTCGCCGGGTGGATGCGCGCAGCCCACAGCGCCTCATCCGCATAGATGTTGCCCACGCCGCTGATCGTCTGCTGATCGAGCAGCACTCGCTTGATCGCACTGCCGCGTGTGCGGAGTGCACGCAGGAAGCGATCGTCTTCGAACAGCGGGTCTATCGGATCACGGGCGATGTGCACGACCTGAGTCGGGATCCACGTCGGTCCGTCCGGCACCAGACCATCGACCGCCAACGACCCGAAAGTCCTCTGGTCGGCGAAGACGATCGCGAGCTCGCCATGCCGAGGATGCTCGATGCTGATCCGGATGCGCTCGTGGCGTTCCGCCTCGGCGTCCGGCGCGCGCAGCAGCATCTGTCCGCTCATTCCGAGGTGCGCGATCAACGCGGAATCAGCGGTGTCCAGCGGCAGCCAGAGGAACTTGCCCCGTCGGTCGGCTGCAGTGACTCTGCGTCCCTCCAGGCGCGCGACGAAGTCGGACGGCCCGGCCGCATGCCGTGTGAGAGCTCGTTCATCGAACACGCTCACGGCCGTGATGAGCGAGCCGATCACCGCGGGAGCGAGACCCGCCCGGACGACCTCGACCTCGGGAAGCTCAGGCACGCTCGTTGAGCAGTCGCCACGCGCTGAGCGCGGCGGCCATCTCTGCCGTCTTCTTGCTGCTGCCCTTGCCGGTCATCGCCAGATCGCCGACGACCACGGTTGCGAGGAATCGACGATCGTGGTCGGGGCCGCTCGCCTCCACCGAGTACTGGGGCGGAGTCGCACCGACTCGCGCAGCCAGCTCCTGCAGGCTCGTCTTCGGATCCATCGCCGCGCCGTAGCGCTCGGGGTCGGCGAGGAGCGGCGCGGTCAGCCGGAGCACGAGCTCGGTCGCCGCCTCAGGACCCGCTGACAGATACGTCGCGCCGATCACGGCTTCCATCGTGTCGGCGAGGATCGAGTCCTTGTCGCGACCGCCCGTCTGTTCCTCACCGCGTCCCAGCAGCAGATGGCTGCCGAGATCGATCGCTCTCGCGACCTCGGCGAGAGCGACCGTCGAGACGACGCTCGCGCGCCGCTTGGCCAACTCCCCCTCATCCAGCCCCGGATGGGTCGTGAAGAGCATCACCGTCACGGCTTGTCCGAGAACGGAGTCGCCGAGGAACTCGAGACGTTCGTTATGGGGGATGCCGCCGTGCTCGTAGGCATAGGAGCGATGGGTGAGCGCCAACTCCAGAAGCTCCGCGTCGATATCGACGCGGAGCTTCTCTGGGAGCGGTCTCGTCCCCCCAGGGACCTCAGTCACAATCGTGAAGTCGCGACTCAGACGTCGGCGACCTTGCGACCCTTGTACTCGAGGAAGAGCTCGGTGCCCTGCGAGTCGGTGACGACCTTGGCCTGGTGAGGACGGCTGTAGACGACCTGACCGTTCTCGATGGTCTTCACGAGTGCGACGGGCGCCGCCTTCCACTGCGCGCGGCGCGAGCGGGTGTTCGAACGGGATACCTTGCGCTTCGGGGGGTTACCAGCCATGACTAGCTCTCTTCTTTCTCGGCGGCTCGGCTCTGTGCCTCACCGTCTTGGTCTGTGATCTGCTGGAGCGCGCTCCACCGAGGATCGATGGGAGCCACCTGCTCCGTCCCGGTGCTCGCGGTCAGCCTCTCGCCCGTCTCCGGGTCGAGCCCGGGGCAAGCCGGCTGACACACCGGCTGAAATGGAAGCGCCAATACGGCCGCATCCCTGACTAGAGTTTCAAGATCCACGTGGTCGTCTTGAACCTCGAAGTCAGTTTCTTCCTCACCAGGATACGCGAAAAGCTCCTGGAACTCGACTTCGACGGGCCGGGTGATGTCGATCAGGCATCTTCCGCATACGCCGGAGTACTCAGCGTCGGCGGTTCCGGAGACCAGGATGCCCTCGTGAACCGACTCGAGACGCACGTCCAGGTCGAGCGCAGAACCGGCTTCATACGCGACGATTCCCTCTCCCCAGCCTTCGCCGAGGGTCACCGAGAACTCGTGCTCGCGCATCTCGCCCGGCTTGCGGACGATGTCACGGACGGGCAGGACGAAGGGACCATTCATTCGGGAACGCACCCGGCAATGGTACCGGCTCCTGCGGGATGGAGGCTGGTTCCGCGCTGTGTGGAGACGGCGCCTCCGGAAATCAGATCCCGCGTGATCCGGTGTCGAGGAAGGAGGCGACCGCCGGAGGCACGAACGGCGACACGTCACCGCCGAGGCCTGCCACCTGGCGGACCAGGGAGCTGGAGACCAGGGCATGCGCGGGGTCGGGCAGGAGGAAGACCGTCTCGATGTCGGCGAGATGACGGTTGACGATCGCCATCGGGGATTCGTACGCGACGTCGATCTGCGAACGGATGCCCTTCACGAGAACTCCCGCGCCGACGTCGCGGGCGTAGTCCACGAGCAGCCCCATGCTCCAGGAGCCCACGACGACGTTGTCGCCGATCCCGTCCTCAGCGATCGACTGCTCGAGCAGCGACATCCGCTGAGCGATCGGGAGCAGCGCCTCTTTGCCGGGGTTGTGCACCACGAGCACGTGGAGTTCGTCGTACAGCTTGGCTGCGCGACGGATCACGTCGAGATGACCCAGGGTCGGCGGATCGAACGATCCAGGGACGACGGCGATCCGGCTGCTCATGCCCCCAGCCTAAAGCACGCGGTGCCGCGGTCAGTTCTTCGCGAGTGCCGCCCGGTCGTCGTCGCTCACGCGTCGCTCGATCGCCGAGCGGAGTCCGGGATTCGCCCGCAGATCCGGGTCGTCGGAGAGGATGCCCTCCGCGAGCTCCCGGGCTCGGACGATCAGGCCCGAGTCCTTGACGACCCGCAGCAGCTTCAGGGAGGACCGAGCTCCAGCCTGTGCGGCACCGAGCACGTCACCTTCACCGCGGAGCTCGAGATCGACCTCCGCGAGAGCGAAGCCGTCGAGAGTCGCTGCCACCGCGTCCACGCGTTCGCGCGCCACTGACCCCTCTTCGGCTTCGGTGACCAACAGGCAGAGCCCTGGAACGCCTCCTCGACCGACACGGCCCCTCAGCTGGTGCAGCTGCGACACCCCGAACCGATCGGCGTCGAGAACGATCATGGTCGAGGCGTTCGGGACGTCGACGCCGACCTCGATCACGGTCGTCGCCACCAGCAGGTCGATCTCGCCGCGCGCGAAGGACTGCATGACGGCGTCCTTCTCGTCGGACGGCATGCGACCGTGCAGCACGGCCCGTCGGACGTTCCCGAGCCGGGGGTGCGTCGCCAGGGCCTCATCGAGCTGCACCACGCCCCAGCGAGGACCTGGTGCACCCTCGGGCGGGATCACGGGCTGCTCCCCCGCTTCCGCCGTCTTCTTGGTCGTGTCGATCGCCGCGCAAACCGCGAACACCTGTCGGCCCTGAGAGATCTCCTCGGCGGCGCGCTCCCAGACTCGATTGAACCAGCCGGGATGCTCTGCGAGCGGAGCGACGAAGGACTCGATTCCGGCTCGTCCCTTGGGCATCGTGCGGATCACGGAGGTATCGAGATCGCCGAACACCGTCATCGCGACCGTCCGCGGGATCGGGGTCGCGGTGAGAACCAGCGCGTGCGGGCTGGACCCCTTCGCGCGGAGCGCCTCTCGTTGCTCGACTCCGAACCGATGCTGCTCGTCGACGACGACGAGGCCGAGATCAGCGAAGGTCGTCTTCTCGCCGAGCAGCGCGTGCGTGCCCACGACGATCAGCGCCTGTCCGGAGGCGACGCGGAGCGCAGCCTTGCGACGCTCGGCGGCCGGCATCTGACCGGTGAGCAGGGTGGGCATCACGAGCGGCGACATCTGCGGCCCGAGCATCTTCGCGATCGATCGCAGATGCTGCCCTGCGAGCACCTCGGTCGGGGCGATCAGCGCCGCCTGACCGCCGGACTCGGCCACCTGGAGCATCGCGCGCAGCGCGACGAGGGTCTTCCCGGACCCGACCTCGCCCTGCACGAGACGATTCATCGGCCAGGCGGCGACGAGGTCGCTCGCCACCTGCTCGCCGACCGTCTTCTGGTCGGGCGTGAGGTCGTGCGGCAGCGAGGCGTCGAAGCGCTCGAGCAGCCCACCGGGCTTCGACGGACGCGCGGTCGCCGACAGCGATCGCACCGCATCGCGCTGCTGCAGGAGGGCGGTCTGGAGAGTGAGCGCCTCGTGCATCCGCAGGGTGCGGACCGCAGGATCGATGTCGTTGCGGGTCTTCGGGCGGTGAATCTGCTCGAGCGCCTCTCGGGCGGTCAGAAGTTCCTCCCGCGCGCGGACATCGGGGGCGAGAGGCTCCGGCACGTCGCCGAGGCCGTCGAGCGCCCGCGTGATGAACTTCGCGATCTGCCACGTCTGCAGCGTCGACGTCGCGGGATAGATGGGAATCAGCACGGCAGCGCGCGCGTCCGCCCGGCGTCTGGCCGCATCCTCGTCGTCGAACAGCTCGTACTCGGGATGCGCGAACTGCGTCATGCCGTTGAACTCGCCGACCTTGCCCGAGAAGACACCTCGACGTCCGACCGCGAGGTCCTCGGAGCGCCACTTGGCCGCGCCCAGGTTCTTCGCGAAGAACGTCAGAGACATCTTGCCGATGCCGTCGCCGATCACGACGTCGACCATCGCACCACGACGGTTGCGCATCGCCCTGGCGCTGGAGGACAGCACCTCGGCGACGATCGTCACCGTCTCGCCCAGAGGGAGTTCACGGATCGGGGTCAGCTCGCCCGGATCCGCGTACCGTCGGGGATAGTGCGACACGAGATCGCCGACCGTCTTCATGCTGAAGGCTCTGTCGAGAGACTTCGCCGGCGTGGCGCCCAGCGCCTCCTCGAGCGACGAATCCAGCGTGAGCGACATGATCCGAGTCTAGGAGGCCGCACGGACACGACGTGCGCCGCAGCTGTCGTATCGTGAACGGGTGACGAGGATCATCGCCGGAACAGCGCGCGGCGCGCGGCTCGACGTGCCCCGCGCGGGAACGAGACCCACCAGCGACCGCGTGCGGGAGTCGCTCTTCGGAGCGCTGGAGTCGGCGGATGCCATCGTCGGCGCGCGGGTGCTCGACCTCTATGCCGGCTCGGGTGCGCTGGGACTGGAGACCCTCAGCCGCGGCGCGACGAGCGCGGATCTCGTCGAGCACGGCCGAGAGGCGGCGTCGGTGGTCCGCCGCAACGCCGCCACCGTCGCGAAGGCCGGAGCGCCGAGCGCGAGGGTGCACCAGAGCACCGTCCGATCGTTCCTGCTGCGCGCCTCCGGCCCGTACGACCTCGTGTTCTCGGATCCCCCGTACGACCTCGACGACGAGGCGATGACGGCGGACCTCGTCACGCTCGCGCCGCTTCTCACTCCCGACGCCCTCGTGATCATCGAGCGCGCCCGGCGATCGACCCCTCCCGACCTCGCTGCGGCCGGACTGGAGCTGATCCGCGAGAAGGCCTACGGCGACACCGCCCTCTGGTGGGCCGAGCCCACTCCCGCGACGGAGTCGTCTCAGCCCGAGGCCGAGTCCCAGTCGCGATAGGGATCCCAGCCGCTGACATCCGCGGGTGCGCCGTCGACCAGCAGCTCGTGCTCGCCCCGGGGCACGACAGTGCCGATGACGCGGAAGCCCGCCGGCACGATCCCCGGCGGGAAGCAGGCGAGAAGGGCGTGATCCTCGCCACCGGCGAGAGCTCGCTGGGGGCTGTCGCCGAGGGCTGCGCTGTCGAGTGCGATGGTGACCTCGGAGGCCGCTGCCATCCGTCGCGCGTCGAGCGCGAGCCCGTCTGAGATGTCCATCATCGCGGTCGCGCCCGCAGTGGCAGCGAAAGGGCCGAGACCGATCGGCGGCGATGGACGGAGCTGAGCCGCCAGAGCAGCGCTCTCACCCGGGGCGAGCAGGGACGCATCGACGGGGACCGGCGCCTCCCCCTCGCGGAACCTTCCGAAGAGCACCGAGAGTCCGTGAGCGGCGTGCCCCAGTTCGCCTGCGACCGCGACCGCGTCACCGACCCGTGCGCCCGACCGGGTCACGGGCGGCCGGCCCTCGAGATCGCCGAGCGCGGTGACGGCCACGGTCAGGACGTCCGAGACCGTGAGATCGCCGCCGACCACCGCGCATTCCGGTGCGAGTGCGGCGCAGGCTTCTCGGAAGCCGTCTGCGAGGCGCTCGATGAACGACAGTCGAAGGTCGCGGGGAACGGCCAGCGCCACCAGGAGCGCCGTCGGCCGCGCGCCCATGGCCGCCACGTCGGCGAGGTTGACTGCGGCGGCCTTCCAACCGAGGTCGTACCCCGACGACCACGCGAGCCGGAAGTCCGGGCCGTGCACGAGAGTGTCCGTCGTGGCGACCACCGAACCCGAGGGAGCGGCTATCACCGCCGCATCGTCGCCGGGTCCGACGAGCGTGTGAGAGGCCCGCGCCGTCCTCGCCAGGATCGCTCTGAGGATCTCCCCCTCCGACAGTTCGCCGAGGGTCGGATCATCGTCGCGAGGTCGGGAGGACATGCAGTCAAAGGTAGCCTGGATGCATGCCCCGCTCTCGCCGTCTCGCCGTCGTCGCGGGCTCGCTGGTCCTCCTCGCCGCACTGTCCGGCTGCTCGACGACGATCCACCTCGAACCCGCTGAGGACGCCAACGATCCGGCCTGCGCCGAGGTGTCCGTGCTCCTCCCCGACGCCGTCGGCGATCTCGATCGGGTGTGGACCGATGCTCAGGCGACCGGAGCCTGGGGCGACCCGACCGTCGTGCTGCGCTGCGGCGTCGAACCGCCGGCGCCGTCGACAGAGGTGTGCACGACCATCGGCAGCGTCGACTGGCTCGTTCTCGATCAGGAGGAAGACCGGCAGCGTCTCGTGACGTACGGTCGCGAGCCCGCCATCGAGGTGATCATCCGCCGTGGCGAGGAGATCGACTTCCGTACGGTCGTCGAGAGCCTCTCCACGAGCATCCAGTCGGGCCTCGCACCGGCCACGGCACGCTGCACCGACCGGGTGCCCACCGACGAGAACCCGGACGACGGATCGACCGAAGGCTGACGCGTCGAGGGTCAGCGGCGCAGGCCCGCCTCGATCAACTCGGAGATCAGGTCGCCGTAGCTGAGTCCGGACGCCACCCAGCACTTCGGGAACATCGAGATCGGAGTGAATCCGGGCATCGTGTTCAGCTCGTTGACCACGAGCTCTCCCGTAGGCGTGAGGAACATGTCGACGCGCGCAAGACCTCGCCCGTCCACCGCCTCGAACGCACGGACTGCGGCATCCTGAATGGCCGCGACCTCGGATTCCTCGAGGGCCGCCGGGCACACGACGTCGACGCCGTCGCCGCCGAGGTACTTTCCCTCGAAGTCGTAGAACCCTCGAGTCGTCAGCACGATCTCGCCAGGAAGCGACGCTCGGACGCCGTCGGCGCCTTCGAGCACGGCGACCTCGATCTCGCGGCCGACCACGCCCGCCTCGATCAGGACCTTGTCGTCTTCTGCGAACGCGATCGCCAGCGCCGCATCGAGCTCGTCGGCGCTCTCGACCTTCGAGACGCCCACGCTGGATCCCGCGCGAGCCGGCTTCACGAAGAGCGGCAGGCCGAGCGCCGCCGCCGAGTCGCGGATCGCGACGGCATCCTGTTCCCACTGGCGCGCGCGCACCGTCAGTCCGGCCGCCACCGCGATACCGGCGGCCCGCAGCGCGATCTTCATGAAGTGCTTGTCCATGCACAGTGCGGAGTCGAGCACCCCGCCGCCGGCGTAGGGGACCTCGAGGGTGTCGAAGTACCCCTGGATGGTGCCGTCCTCGCCGTGCGGGCCGTGGAGGATCGGCAGCACGATATCGATCTCGCCGAGGGATTCGGTGGTGCCGTCGGTGCGCACGACGCGCAGGCTGCGGTCTCCGCCGGGTTCCGGCCACAGCACCCGTGTGCCGTTGTCGGCGACCTCGGGCAGGTGAGCGGCATCCAGCGGGAACTTCGCCGGGTCGTCGTCCTCGAGGACGAAGGCGCCGTCGCGGGTGATCCCGACCGGGATCACGGCGTACCGATCGCGATCAATCGCGCCCAGCACTCCGCCCGCCGTTGCGGAACTGATCGAATGCTCGCTGGAGCGCCCTCCGAAGAGCACCACCACCGTCTGCTTGTCCATGGTTGGTCCTCTCACCCTGCGGGGTGTCGTCGTCCGTCGTCAGGTGGGGTGCGATGTCGCGGGGGTTCATCTTGCCGTCGAGCACCATCTTCACCTGCTCGACGATGGGCATGTGCACGTCGGACTCTCGGGCGAGTTGCAGCACCGGCGCCACGGACGCGAGGCCCTCAGCGGTCTGCTGCATCTGCTTCACGACGTCCTGGAAGCTGTATCCCTGGCCGAGAAGGCGCCCGGCGGTGTTGTTGCGGCTCAGCGGGGACTGACATGTCGCGATGAGGTCGCCCAGGCCCGCGAGTCCCTGCAGGGTCTCGGGGTGAGCGCCGTTGGCGACGGCGAAATCGGTCATCTCCACGAGACCGCGGGTGATGATCGACGCCTTGGTGTTCTCGCCGTACCCGACGCCGTCGACGATGCCGATGGCCACCGCGATGAGGTTCTTCAGCACTCCCCCGAACTCCGTGCCGATCACGTCGGTGTTCACGAACGTCCGGAAGTAGCCGTTACGTGCCGCGCGCGCGACCTCCTCGGCGGTCTCCCGACTGCGTGAGGAGATCACGGCGGCCGTGGGCTGCTCGCGAGCGATCTCGAGCGCGAGGTTCGGCCCGGAGGCGACCGCGATACGGTCGGGATCGCAGCGCAGCTCCTGCTCGATGACCTGGCTCATCCGGAGCCCCGTCGTGCGCTCGACGCCCTTCATCAGGCTGACGATCTTCGCGTCATTGTCGGCGAGCAGCGGCCGAAGCGCCTTGAGATTCTCCCGCAGCGACTGACTCGGCACCGAGAGGTACACCTGGTTGACATCGCGGAGCGCGATCGCCAGCTCGTGCGTCGCGGACATCGTGCGCGGCAGGTTGATGCCGGGCAGATAGCGGGAGTTGCGCTTGGCCTCGTCGATCTCGTGGGCGAGTTCGGCTCGGCGCGCCCACATCGTGACCTGCGCCCCGCCGTCGGCGAGGATCTTTCCGAACGTGGTGCCCCAGCTTCCGGCACCGATCACCGCGACGCGTGGTCCTGCGGGAGCGTTGCGCTTAGGAGTCAAGGCGACCCGTCTCCTTCTGTCCATGGGCGGACGGGTTCCAGCGCTCGGCCGGAGCCTTCTCGTCACGCAGGTCCTCGAGCAGCGTCGTGATGGCCTGCATCAGTCGTTCGGTGGCTTCGTTCAGCGCAGATGCCTCGCCCGCACGACCACGGAGGTCCGACAGATCGACGGGATCGCCGATGACGACGTCCACGGGCTTGCGCAGCGGCCAGAGGCTGAGCCCCTTCTGGTAGCGCCCCATGATCCGCTGGGTGCCCCAGTGGGCCATCGGGATGAGCGGGATGCCGTCGGTCAGCGCGAGCCGGACAGCCCCGGACTTTCCGCGCATCGGCCACATGTCGGGGTCGCGGGTCAGCGTGCCCTCCGGATAGACGATCACACCGCGACCGTGCTCGACGAGCTCGGCCGACTGCTTGAGCGTCTGCTTCGCCGCGGATGCCGACGAGGCGCGTGCCACGGGGACCATTCCTGTCGCGCGGAGCACGGTTCCGAGCACAGGAACCTTGAAGAGACTCTCCTTCGCCATGAAGCGCGGAGCTCGACCGATGCGCCACACCGCGAGTGCGACCACGAGCGGATCGAACTCGGAGTAGTGGTTCGGGGCGAGAACGTACGCTCCCTCACGCGGGAGCTTCTCGCTTCCCGTGATGCGGAGCTTCGCGACGAGCGAGATCAGCGGCACGGCGATCGCCGCGACCGGCCAGAACGCACTCGGTCGCGTGGTCTCCGTCGAGCGGGAACCCATCGGGGTCACCGGATGACGTCGAAGTCGGCGCCCACGGCATCGAGCTTGGCGAGGAACTTCTCGTAGCCGCGGCTGAGAATGTCCACTCCGGACACCCTCGACTCGCCTTCGGCGGTCAGCGCCGCGATGACGTGGCTGTATCCGCCGCGAAGGTCGGGAACAACGATGTCTGCGGCGTGCAGCGGCGTCGGGCCGGTGATGACGGCGGCCTGCTCGAGGTCCCGGCGCGGGACACGACGGGCTCCGTCCTGCAGTCCGCGGGGGTGCACGACGATGTCGGCGCCCATCTTGACGAGCGCCTCGGTGAAGCCCAGACGGTTCTCGTAGACCGTCTCGTGCACGACCGAGCGGCCCTTGGCCTGAGTGAGCGCCACGACGAGAGGCTGCTGCCAGTCGGTCATGAATCCGGGGTGCACGTCGGTCTCGACGATGACCGGCTTGAGCTCGCCGTCGCGACGGAACAGGATCCCGTCCTCCTTGATGTCGAACCATCCGCCGGCCTTGCGGAACACGTTGAGGAACGTGAGCATCTCCTGCTGCTTCGCGCCGCCCACGAAGATCTCGCCGTCGGTGGCGAGTGCGGCGGACGCCCAGGATGCGGCTTCGTTGCGGTCGAAGATCGAGCGGTGGTCGTACCCCCGAAGCGTCTCGACACCCTCGATGAGGATGACGCGGTTCGGCTCGTAGGAGATGATCGCGCCCATCTTCTGCAGCACCGCGATCAGGTCCATGATCTCGGGCTCGATGGCGGCGTTGCGAAGCTCCGTGGTGCCCTCGGCGCGAACGGCCGTGAGCAGCACCTGCTCGGTCGCTCCGACACTCGGGTACGGGAGGTGGATGTTCGCACCGTGCAGGCGCGCACCACCCGTCGACAGGCGGATGCCGCTCGGCAGCTTCTCGACGATGGCGCCGAACTTGCGGAGCGCGTCCAGATGGAAGTCGATCGGGCGGTCGCCGATGCGGCAGCCGCCCAGGTCGGGGATGAAGGCCTGACCGAGACGGTGCAGCAGCGGGCCGCAGAAGAGGATCGGGATGCGCGAGGCACCCGCGTGAGCGTCGATCTCCTCGAAGTGGGCCGACTCGACGTCGCTGGGGTCGAAGACGAGAGCTCCGGGCTCATCGCCGTCGGAGACCCGCACGCCATGGACCTCGAGCAGCGAGCGGACGACCGCGACGTCGCTGATGGCCGGCACGTCGCGCAGCACGCTGACGGTCTCTCCGAGCAGGGACGCGACCATCGCCTTGGTCGCGAGGTTCTTCGCGCCCTTGACGTCGACGCGGCCGCGCAGCGGGCGCCCTCCGCGAATGGCGAGGACGTCTCCGGTGAGTGGGGGGACTCCGTCCGGAAGAGCGTCGCGCACAGGTGTCGTCATTCGGAGCCTCACTTCATTCAACGGAATTCGGGGCGGGGTCGCCCTCGGCTCCCCCGCCCCGCCGTTCACTGCTGAACGGGAAGGGTCCGGGGCCGCCACGACTCGCGACGGGCCTCGAACTGCGCGATCTTGTCTTCGTTGCGCAGGGTGAGCCCGATGTCATCGAGCCCTTCGAGGAGCCGCCATCTAGTGTAATCGTCGATCCCGAGGTCAGCCTGGATCTCACCGATCGACGCGACTCGCGCCTCGAGGTCGACCGTGATCGAAGCCCCGGGATTCCGGTCGATCTCGGCCCAGATCCGCTCGAGATCCTCTTCGGAGATGGTGGCGGCGAGGAGCCCCTGCTTGCCCGAGTTGCCCCGGAAGATGTCGGCGAAGCGCGGGCTCAGGACCACCGCGAAGCCGAAGTCGCGCAGCGCCCAGACGGCGTGCTCGCGGCTGGATCCGGTGCCGAAGTCGGGGCCGGCGACGAGCACCGATGCGCCCTGGAAAGCCGGCTGGTTGAGCACGAAATCGGGATCCTGACGCCAGCCGTGGAACAGTGCGTCCTCGAAGCCGGTCTTCGTGACCCGCTTGAGGAACACGGCGGGGATGATCTGGTCCGTGTCGACGTTCGAGCGCTTCAGCGGGGCGGCGATGCCGGTGTGGGTGGTGAACTTCTCCATGGTCAGACCTCCGCCATCTCGTTCAGGTCGCTCGGACTCGACAGCGTGCCGCGGATCGCGGTCGCGGCGGCGACGAGCGGCGACACCAGGTGCGTGCGTCCACCCTTGCCCTGCCGGCCCTCGAAGTTGCGGTTGGAGGTCGACGCGCAGCGCTCCCCCGGCGCGAGCTGATCAGGGTTCATCCCGAGGCACATCGAGCACCCCGCGAATCGCCACTCGGCTCCGAAGTCCTTGATGATCTTGTCGAGCCCTTCGGCCTCCGCCTCGAGCCGCACCCGGGCAGAGCCGGGAACGACCATGACGCGGACGCCGTCGGCCTTCTTCTTGCCTTCGACGATCGACGCGAACGCGCGGAGATCCTCGATGCGACTGTTCGTGCACGACCCCATGAAGACGGCGTCGACCGGCACCTCCTTGAGAGGCGTGCCAGGCGTCAGATCCATGTACTCGAGGGCCCGCTCGGCTGCGGCACGCTCATTGGCATCGGCGATCTCTGCCGGGTCGGGAACCGCCGCCGACAGCGAGCTGCCCTGACCGGGGTTGGTGCCCCACGTCACGAACGGCTCGAGCTCATCGGCATCGATGAAGACCTCGGCGTCGAACGTCGCCCCCTCATCCGTCGGCAGCGTTCGCCAGTACGCGACGGCGTCGTCCCAGTCCTGCCCCTTCGGGGCGTGCAGGCGACCCTTCAGGTACTCGAAGGTCGTCTCGTCGGGCGCGACCATGCCGGCACGAGCGCCGGCCTCGATCGACATGTTGCAGATCGTCATCCGGCCCTCCATCGACAACGCCCGGATCGCGCTGCCGCGGAACTCCAGGACGTAGCCCTGACCGCCGCCGGTGGTGATCTTCGCGATCACCGCGAGGATGATGTCCTTCGCGGTGACGCCGGGCCTCAGCGTGCCCTCGACGTTGATCGCCATGGTCTTGAACGGCTTCAGCGGCAGCGTCTGCGTCGCCATGACATGCTCGACCTCGCTCGTGCCGATGCCGAAGGCCATGGCGCCGAACGCGCCGTGCGTCGATGTGTGCGAGTCGCCGCAGACCACCGTGATGCCGGGCATGGTGAGACCGAGCTGCGGCCCCACGACGTGGACGATGCCCTGTTCGGCGTCGCCGAGCGAGTGCAGACGCACGCCGAACTCCGCGGCGTTGCGGCGCAGCGTCTCGATCTGCGTGCGGCTCGTGAGGTCGGCGATGGGCTTGTCGATGTCCCAGGTCGGCGTGTTGTGGTCCTCGGTGGCGATCGTCAGGTCGAGGCGCCGCAACGGTCGCCCCTCCGATCGCAGTCCGTCGAACGCCTGCGGGCTCGTCACCTCATGCACCAGGTGCAGATCGATGTAGATGAGGTCCGGCTCGCCGTTCTCGCCCTTGACGACGAGATGGTCGTCCCAGACCTTCTCGGCGAGGGTCCTGGGACGGACGGGAGCAGTGTCTGCTGCGGGGGTGTTCATTGCGTGTCTCCTGAAGCTGGCGGTTCGGCCCACGATGGACTCCGCGACGAGGAGGGGCTCAGAACGAGGTCTCGTCGCGGCCGCTAAGAAGGAGCACGATCCGCATGACGTCAGATTACCACCGCTTCAGCGCCCGGAGTCTCCGCGTGACACGCTACTGTCACCCACACCTTCGAGAGGCACCCGCATGACCGACGACAGCACCGGATTCGCCACGAGAGCGGTCCACGCGGCCCGGAATCAGGGGCCCGCATCGTCGAGGGCGACGCCGATCTACCTGACGGCGGGCTTCGAGTTCGACGACTTCGACCACGCCGCCGACCACTTCGGCACCGGCGCGGGGTTCGGATACACGCGCACGGGGAATCCGACGGTGCACGCCGTCGAGCGCCAGCTCGCCGCACTCGAATCCGCCGCAGAGGCCGTGCTCGTCGCCAGCGGCCAGGCCGCGGTCGTCACCGCACTGCTGACCGTCGCCGGAGCGGGCGATCACATCGTCTCCTCGACGCACATCTACGAAGGCACGCGAGGGCTTCTGCTCGACAACCTCGCTCGCCTCGGCATCGAGACGACGTTCATCGACGACATCGCCGACCCCGGCGCCTGGCGGGGTGCGATCCGCCCGACCACCCGGGCGCTGTTCGGCGAATCCATCGCGAACGCGCGCAACGACATCCTCGACATCTCCGCGGTGAGCGCGGTCGCCGACGAGTTCGCCATCCCGCTCATCGTCGACAACACCCTCGCGACGCCGTTCCTGTTCCGGCCGCTCGAGCACGGCGCCGCCATGGTGGTGCACTCCGCCTCGAAGTTCCTCGCCGGTCACGGGTCGGTGCTCGGCGGCGTGATCCTCGACGACGGTCGCTTCGACCCGGCGAAGGCGGGGCACAACGCTCCGCATCTCGTTCTTCCGGGGCGCGGCGGGTTCCCGAGCGTGGCTTCGCGTCATGGCGGCAACGCGCGCATCGCCTACGCGCGCGAGTCCGTCGCTCCGCGATTCGGCGCGTCCCCGTCGCCGCTCAACGCGTTCCTGATCGGACAGGGCGCCGAGACCCTCGGTCTGCGGGTCGAGCGGCAGTCCCGGAACGCCCTCGAGATCGCCCGCTGGCTCGCCGCGCAGGAAGCGGTCGAGAGCGTCGACTACGTCGGCCTCGACACGCATCCCGACCACGGCCTCGCCGAGAGGTACCTCTCGGGAGGGTACGGCTCGATCTTCACCTTCACGCTCCGCGGGGGCCTCGACGCCGCACGCGACTTCGTCGAGAGCGTCGACGTGTTCACGCACATGACCCACATCGGCGACGTGCGCTCGCTGGTGCTGCACCCCGCGACCACCAGCCACTCGCATCGCACGCCCGAGGAGCGAGACGTCCTCGGAGTGCAGCCGGGAACCCTGCGGCTGTCGGTCGGCATCGAAGACGTCGCCGACCTCCTCGGCGACCTGGCCCGAGTCCTGGAACCCGCACGAGAGGCCGTCTCATGACCAGGCCCCAGCACTTCGGGTGGTTCCTGGCACGCGGCTTCGGCCCGCAGGGGTGGGGCTATCCGTCGCTGGACTGGGACTACGACTGGACCCGTCCGGAGATCTACCAGGAGGCGGCTCGCACGCTCGAGCAGGCAGGCTTCGACCTCCTCATCATCGAGGACGCGCCGTCGCTCGGCTCTCCCGACACGATCGACCTCCGGGTGCGCCATGCCTTCGGCGGCCCCAAGCACGACCCGCTGCTGCTCGCTCCCTACCTCTTCCAGGCGACACGGCATCTCGGGGTCGTGCCCACCGTGAACCCGGCGGCGTACCTGCCGTATACCGCGGCTCGGCAGTTCTCCACGCTTCAGCACCTCAGTGGCCACCGCCTCGGGCTCAACGTGGTGACCGACACCGGCAGTGCGCGACATTTCTCCGCCGCGGAACAGCTCGGGCACGATGCGGCATACGACCGCGCCGAAGAATGGCTCGCCGGCATCCGCTCGCTCTGGCGCAGCTGGGACGACGGTGCACTGGTCCGCGATCGCGAGACCGACGTGTTCGCCGACGGATCGACGCTGCGCTCCGTGCAGCACCGCGGAACGCACTTCGACTTCGACGGCCCGTTGAACGCCGTGCCGTTCACCGACGGGGAGCCGTCGATCGTCTCCCCCGGCGGCTCCGGCCGCGGCCTCGGATTCGCCGGCGCCAACTCCGATGTGCAGCTCGCCCTCGCGCCGCTGGACGAAGCCTCGGTGCGTGCCTATCGAGCGAAGATCCACGATGCGGCGATCGCCGCCGGACGCTCGCCGGACGACATCAAGATCCTGTTCGCGATCCAGCCGGTGATCACATCATCCGCCGAGGAGGCCGACCGAATCGTCGCCGCCTCCGCGCATCCCGACGACGCGACCCTCGTGCAGATCGCACGCAAGCAGTCCAGCGACCTCGAGACGGATCTGACCTCGCTCGATCTCGACAGACCACTCGACCTCGAGATCTTCGGCGAGCACGTCTCGCGCGGGAGCATCCAGCGCCTGATCGGCGACCGCGGAGACGATGCTCCTCTGCGAGTCCATCTCGCCGCGCTCGCTCGGACGGGCCGCATCTCCGATCGCTCGGGTTTCGTCGGCACTGCCGAGGAGTTCGCAGATCTGATCGAAGAGCTCGGCGAGTGGGGCAACGACGGCGTCCTGCTGTGGGGCGACTTCCACCCCGTCACGCTGCATCGGACGCTGGATGAACTCGTGCCCGTTCTTCGACGCCGGGGCATCCTGCGCCGGGACTACGTCGACGGAGGGCTGCAGGCGAACCTCCGCGCGTTCTGACGCGTAGGCGAGCAGGGTCACCAGCCCAGGGTGCCGGGTGCACCCTTGAAGGGGCCGACGACCGTCGACGTGACCCACCCGCCGTAGAACCCGCCCGGCTGCGGTGTGACGACCTCGTCCCCCACCGTGCACTCGTCCATCGGACCCGCATAGACGGCGACCCGGTCTGCCAGCATCTCGAAACCTCGAGAGGGATTCGGGTAGTTCCAGGCGGCCCCGGCCGCCGTCTGCGCTCCACCTCGCACGTCGAGGTAGCGTGCGGCTCCCTTGAACTCGCAGAACGAGGAGCCCGGCGCGTCAGAGAGCGAGCCCGCGGTGAAGTCGGCGATCGGCAGGTAGTACACGGGAGGATGGCTCGTCTCGAGGACTCGCACCGCGTCGCGCGTGTCGGCGATGAGCTGGCCGCCGAGGCGAACGGTGATGCGCGCAGCCACGGGCTCGACCTTCGGCGGTCGAGGATAGTCCCAGACGGATTCCTGACCGGGCGAGGGCATCAGAGGGCGGGGTCTGCGCATCTGTTCACTGTACGTCGCACGGTGTTGACTGGGGCCATGTCAGAAATACCGATGTTCCCGCTGGGGTCGGTGCTCTTCCCGTACACCCCGCTCCCGCTCCGCGTGTTCGAGCCGCGGTACCTCACCATGATCGGGCAGCTGCTCGACGAGGACGACCCTCAGTTCGGCGTCGTGCTCATCGAGCGCGGACATGAGGTCGGCGGTGGCGACCGCCGCAGTGGATTCGGCACGATGGCGCGCCTGGTGAGCGTGGCGGCGGATGCCCAGGTGCTGCACACCCTGGCGGTCGGCACGGCACGCTTCACCGTCGAGCAGTGGCTGGACGAAGCTCCTTACCCGCGCGCAGAGGTGACCCCGCTGCCCGAGCTGACCTGGAACGATGCCCTCACCCCCCTGCGCACCGAAGCCGAGGCGATCGTGCGCCGGGTGCTGGCACGCACCGACTCGCCCTGGGACGCCGACACCGAGCTGTCGGAAGAACCGCTCGCGGCCGCCTGGCAGCTCGCCGCCATCGCGCCGCTGGGCGAATACGACCAGTACACGCTGCTGCAGTCCACCACGGTGGGCGCTCTGCTGCGTCAGGTGATCGATCTCACGCTCGACGCCGAGGCGCTCTGGACAGCGGAGTGACACGTCTCCTGCTCGTCGCGGGAATCGCGGGCGCCGCGGAGAGCGACCGCCTCACTCGACCGTCGGGCCGACCCGCTGCGCCCGCTTCTCCCGAGACGAGGCGATGAGGCTGGCGACGGTGGCCACGGTCATCGCCACGACGATGACGCCCAGCGACACCATGTTGTCGATGTCGGGAACCCACTCGACATGCTGACCGCCGTTGATGAACGGCAGCTCGTTCTCGTGCAGCGCGTGAAGGATCAGCTTGATGCCGATGAATCCGAGGATGACCGCGATCCCGTAGTGGAGGTAGCGCAGACGATCGAGCAGATCACCGAGCAGGAAGTAGAGCTGGCGCAGACCCATGAGCGCGAAGATGTTCGCGGCGAAGACGAGGAACCCGTTGGTGGTGATCTCGAAGATCGCCGGGATCGAGTCGATCGCGAAGATCAGGTCGGTGACGCCGATCGTGATGAACACGATGACCATCGGCGTCCACATGCGCTTGCCGTCGACGGTCGTGCGCAGCTTCGAGCCGTCGTACTCCTCGCTGATGTCGATGCGGCGCCGCAGCAGGCGCACGATGAAGTTCTCCTTCTTCACATCGTCTTCGTGCTCGCCCTCGGGCATCGCCTGCTTGATCGCGGTGTAGATGAGGAAGGCACCGAAGATGTAGAAGATCGGCGAGAAGTGCTCGACGATCGTGACGCCGACGAGGATGAACGCTCCGCGGAGGACGAGGGCGATGATGATGCCGACCATCAGCACCTGCTGCTGCAAGCGTCGCGGCACCGCGAACTGCGCCATGATCAGCACGAAGACGAAGAGGTTGTCGATCGAGAGGCTGTATTCGAGCGCCCAGCCGGTGATGAAGTCGCCGGCGTTTCGCCAGCCTGCGACGTTTCCGAGAAGAACCGCGAAGAGCAGCGCGAGTCCGACGTAGAACACCACCCACAGGGTCGATTCCTTGGTCGAGGGGATGTGGGGACGAAGTCGGATCAGAAGCAGGTCGCCGATCAGGATGATCGTGAGGACGATCATCGAGGTGATCTCGAACCAGACAGGGATTTCCAAGGGCGTACAGCACCTTTCGGGAGGGTCGGAAAAACGCCGAAAGTCTCTCCCACGCACAGAGTGCGTCGCACGACCGGAGCAGCGATGTCGGTGCTCGTGATGACGGTGGATGCGCTTGCGGGATACTCCCTCTCGCCTCAGCAATGGTAGCGGAGTCGAAGACGCTTGCGGATGCCGCCGGCACCGATCTGAGACGATGGGGCGTCGACCGACACTTCCTGGGTGAGAGACACCGAACGGAATCGGGATGCCAGTGCAGACGAGTGACCAGAGAGTGGCGGCGCGGGCCGCGGCAGGTGACGAGAGCGCCTTCCGCGAGCTGTACCGCGCGTACGCCCGCCCGGTCTACTGGATCGCACACGGGATCGTCGGCGCCGCCGCGGATGCCGAGGACGTGACTCAGGAGACCTTCGTCACGGCGTGGCGGAAGCTGCCGGGGTTCGAGCTGCAGGGAGACTCCATCCTCCCGTGGCTCGCGACGATCTGCCGCTTCCAGGCCGCGAACCGCCTGCGCCAGCGCAGACGCGACCAGGCCAACACCGCGGATGCGGTCGATGAGACCCTCCCCTCGACGGTCAGCGTGGAGGAGCAGGTGATCACCGCGGACCTCGCAGAGCGGATCGCGGCCGAGGTCGGCACCCTCAGCGACCTCGATCGCGCGATCTTCCGCCTCTGCGCCGCGGAAGGCTACGCCTACCAGGCTGCGGCCGAGGAGCTCGGCGTGAGCCACGCCATCGTCCGGAACCGTCTCTCCCGAGTCCGCACCCGACTGCGTGGTGCCGTGAAGGAAGCGAGCGACGCATGAACGACACCTCCACCGAGCCACTGCCCGAGCTCACCGATGCCGCAGTGGAGCGCATCGAGAGAGCCGTGTTCGAGGACATCGCCGCCGAGCTGCCGCGGCAGTCGCCTGCAGAGAAGCGCGGTCGCGTTCGTCGTCGTCGGTGGCTCACCGGCACCGGCATCGCCGCGGCGTTCGTCATCGGCGTCCTCATCACCCCGCCCATCCTCACCGCGGTCGGCGGTTCGGCGACGAGCTCGGCCGACGGCGGGGGCGTGACTGTCGTCGAGGACGCTCGCTCGGGCGCCGTCGACCAGAGCGCGCCCTCGGCTCTGACCGAGTCAGCCGAGTCGGGCGCGGTCGCCGGCGATGTCGCAGCGGGTGATCGTGAGATCATCGCCACGGCCAACGCCACGGTGGAGGTGAAGGACGTCTCGGACGCCGCGGTCGCCATCGGGGCACTCGCAGAGTCGTATGGCGGCTACGTCGAGAGCACCGAGATCGGCGGGACCCCTGCCGTGGACGCCTCCTCCGATCCTGTCGCCGCGGACTCGGAGTACGGCTGGATCAGCATCCGCGTGCCGTCGGCGGATCTTCCCGCCGTCATCGATGAGCTCACCGAATCCGGCGAGGTGCTCTCCTCCTCCATCGCGCAGCAGGATGTGACCTCGACCGCGATCGATCTGCGAGCGCGCATCGATGCGACCAGGGCATCCGTCCAGCGACTCAGCGAGCTCATGTCCCAGACCGGCACCGTCGCGGAGCTCATCGAGGCGGAGGTGGCGCTGACCGATCGTCAGGCGCAGCTCGAGTCGTACGAGCAGCAGCTCGCCTCGCTCGAGGACCAGGTCGCGATGTCGAGTCTCTCGGTGCAGCTGACCCGCACCGCCGCGCCGACGACGGCCGATCCCGCAGGATTCTCCGATGGGCTCGTCGCGGGATGGAACGGGCTCGTGGTCTCGCTGAACGCCCTGGTGGTCTCTGTCGGATTCCTGCTTCCGTGGCTCGCCGTGGCCGGGCTGGTCGTGCTGATCATATGGGGCGTCCGCCGAGCACGCCGCGGTCGTCGAGGCTCCGACGCGGCGGGTACCGACAGCTGAGATCACCCGTTGAATCTCGAATTTCCGGGGTATACAAGAACTCTTGTGAGAATCGGGAACCGGTTCTAACGTGACGTTCATGGAAGACATCTCGGTCGTCACCGCCGTGCACCACCCGCTGCGCCGACGCATCTACGACTACCTGCTGCTGTACGGCACATCGCAGGTGACGGCACTCGCCCGGTCGCTCGATGCGCAGGTCGGCAGCATCAGCCATCATCTGCGCATGCTGGAGCGGGCGGGCCTCGTCGAGCGCGCCGAGGACCCGTCGGGCGACCGGCGCACGAGCTGGTGGAAGATCGCCCGTCGCGGCCTGACCTGGTCGGCGGAAGACTTCGCGGACTCCCCCGCCGACGCGCTTCTGGCGCGCGAAGCGCAACGGCAGAGCATCCGGATGCAGATCGAGCGCCTCCAACGCTGGCAGCGCCGGCACGATGATCCGGCCGTCGCCGGCTATGACGCCTCGAACACCGAGACCACGGCCTGGGCGACGCCGGACGAGCTGCGCGACCTCAGCTCGAGGCTGTCGGCGACGCTGAAGGACTGGCGCGACTCGGTCGATCTCGAAGACGGGCAGCAGCGG
Source organism: Microbacterium sp. Bi98 (assembly GCF_918698045.1). Taxonomy (NCBI): domain Bacteria; kingdom Bacillati; phylum Actinomycetota; class Actinomycetes; order Micrococcales; family Microbacteriaceae; genus Microbacterium; species Microbacterium sp. Bi98. The sequence continues at coordinate 66,006 of NZ_CAKKLK010000002.1, forward strand.
ACACCGATCTTCTTCTTCGCGCACGCCTTCCCGACGACACCATGACCGCCGCAGATCCTGTGCAGCTCGTCGAGCCGCCGGCGTTCCGACGAGACCATCGAGTGCATGCGTGGATCCTCGTCAAGGCGCTCTCGGACGCGGGCGACGCCCTGTGGACGATCGCGCTGGCGTGGACCGCCGTGCAGACGGCCTCGCCTGCGGTCGCAGGACTCATCGTCGCCGCCGGCACTCTGCCTCGTGCGGTCGGCCTGCTGTTCGGCGGCATGATCGCCGACCGCGCGGACGCGCGCCGAGTGATGATGCTGTTCAACGCCGTCCGGGTGGGCGTTCTCGTGACGGTGGCGCTCTGGGTGCTCTCCGCGCCGCCCACCGTGGGTGTGCTCCTCCTCGCCGCCATCGCATTCGGCGTCTGCGACGCCTTCTACGAGCCCTCGGCGGGCACCGTCGCCCGCCAGCTCATGCGAGCCGCTGACCTGCCGTCCTACGGCGCTCTCTCGCAGACCGCATCGCGACTCGGAACGATGGCCGGCGCGGCCGTCGGCGGTGTGATCGTCGCGTCCGCGGGCCTCGTCGGAAGCGCGGCGGTGAACGCGGTGACTTTCACCGTCGTCATCGCGTTCATCGCCATCTGGCTCAGACCGCGGTTCCTGCTCGCACGGGCAGACCGACAGTCCGCTCTTCGCGACATCGCGGGTGGATTCACCCACCTCGGCGCACATCCCACCACCCGCACGCTCGTCATCGCCCTCTCGGGGCTCAACCTCGCGGTCGGTCCGGCCGTCGGGATCGGCCTCGCGCTCCGAGCACACGACGAAGGCTGGGGCGCGCCGGCTGTAGGGCTGTTCGAAGCTCTGTTGGGACTCGGCGCGGCGATCGGCGCCGTGTCCGTCGCCAGGTGGCGGCCTCGGCGCGAGGCACGCGCGGGATTCCGTGCTCTGATGCTGCAGGGATTGGCCATCGTCGCACTCGGCTGGGGTCCCGCGTGGAGTGTCGGAGTCGCTGCCTTCGCCATCGGTGCGACCGCCGGCTACGCATCGGTGCTGCTCAGCGCCACGTTCTCGGCAACCGTCGACACCGCGTACCTCGGCCGCATGAGCTCCATCACCCGGTTGGGCGACGACTGCCTGATGCCGCTCGCGATGGCCGCGTTCGGTCTGCTCGCGTCGACCACCGCGCTCTGGGTTCCCTTCGCCCTCTTCGGTGGAGCGATGACGGCATCGATGGTGGCGCCGTTGGCCAACCCCGCGTTCCGGAGCATGTCGCTGCGTACAGCCGTCGGATCCACATGATGGATGCGGAGACGACGAAAGCCCTCGGAGAACCGAGGGCTTTCGCTTGTTGTGACCCCAGCGGGATTCGAACCCGCGTTACCGCCGTGAGAGGGCAGCGTACTAGGCCGCTATACGATGGGGCCGTCTGGCGGAACGTTTCCGTGCCGCGACAACTGTTCAAGTATGCCACGACGATTCTCACGTCGCCAAATCGAGCGGGGCGGTCTTCAGATCCCGGGCGTGGCGCACCTGCCGAGGGGTTTGCCACGGCGCCCCTGAAGGAGTTGACTCATCTCATGCGCGTCACCAAATTCGAACATGCCGCTCTTCGCATCCAGCAGGGCGATGACGTCCTTCTCCTCGACCCGGGCTCGTTCACCTCTCCCCTGAACGATCTCTCGGGTCTCGTCGCTGTCGTGATCACTCACGAGCACCCCGACCATTGGACCCCCGAGCACCTGGATCGGATCCTGCGCGCAGCCCCCGGCACCCCGATCTACGCCCCGGCGGGCGTCGCGCGCGCGGCCGACGGCTATGACATCTCCGTGGTCGCTCCGGGCGAGACGGTGGAGGTCGGTGCGTTCACGCTCCGCTTCTTCGGCGGCACGCATGAGGTGATCCACTCGTCACTGCCGGTGGTCGAGAACGTCGGCGTGCTGATCAACGATGTCTTCTACTATCCGGGCGACTCGTACGCGATCCCCGAGGGCGTCGAGGTCGGCACTCTCGCGGCACCGCTCGGCGCGCCGTGGCTGAAGATCGGCGAGGCCATGGACTACGTCCTGGCCGTGAAACCACGGCGGGCGTTCGGCACTCACGACATGACGCTGTCCGTCGCGGGCAAGACGATGCACCGGCAGCGGCTGCAGTGGGCGACCGAGCAGGGCGGCGGCGAGTTCTCGATACTCGAACCGGGCGACTCGCTCGACATCTGACGTGGCGGACTCCCCCTCTGCCGAGTACTCGCTCGACGAGGGCGGCGTACGAGATCTCCTCCGAAGCACGGACCCCGCCCTCGCCGAGCTTCCGCTGAGGCTGTTCGCCGACGGCTGGGACAACTCGATGTGGCGCCTCGGCTCCGAACTCGCCGTGCGACTGCCTCGACGCGATCTCTCGGTGCCGCTCATCACCCACGAGCAGCGTGCCCTGCGCACGATCGGCCCGGCTCTCGCCGCCGTCGGCATCCGTGCGCCCGTCCCCGTGATCGTGGGCGAGCCGAGCGCGCACTTTCCGCGACCCTGGTCCGTTCTGCCCTGGATCCCCGGAACGACGGCGCTCGCGTCCTCCCGCCCGGACAACGCGACCTGGGCGCCCCGACTCGCGGACGCCCTGCGCGCGCTGCACGTCGCCGCGCCGGTCGATGCTCCCCGCAACCCGGTGCGCGGACGCGCCCTGTCCACTCGAGACGCCGCCATTCGGCCACGTCTGGACGCGTTCGACCGCCGGACGGCACTGCGCGACGCCTGGGCCGCGGCACTCGCAGCGCCGCCCGCATCGGAGCAGGTCTGGATCCATGGCGATCTGCACCCGGGCAACGTGCTCGTCGCCGACGGCACGCTCACCGCGCTCATCGACTTCGGCGATGTCACGGTCGGCGACCCCGCCTACGACCTCGCCTCGGCCTGGATGCTCTTCGACGCCTGCGGCCGAGAGGCATTCCGGCGAGCGACGAGGGAGCGTTACGACGACGCCACCTGGACCCGCGCGAGAGGCTGGGCGGCGTACATCGCCCTCGTCCTGATGACTCAGAGCGATGACAGGCCCGAGTACTTCGCCGTCGGAGTGAGCACGGCCGACGCGCTCGAAGAGGACTAGCTCTGCGCGGCTCGAACGCGCAGAGCTCGAGCCAGGTGGTCGCGCTGTTCGATGACGATTCGGCGCAGAGCGGCGGGCGCCGTGTCGTTGTCCGCGAGCCACGCATCCACGGCATCGAGTGTGGGCGAGGCGGGGAAGAGTCCGACCACGAGGCGTTGCGCCAGCTCGATGCTCCGTGTCGCCCACGCATCGCCGATCCGCCCGAAGTACTCGGCATCGAACCTCTCGATGAGATCGCGGCGTCCTCCGGCTCGGAACCCGCCGATCACCGCGTCGAGATGATCGTTGCTGAGCGATCCGTCGTTCCACGCCGCGTCCCAGGCGGCAGCCCGGACGTCCGGTTCGGGACGCGAGGCCAGGGCCCTGCGGGCAGCGGTGCGTCCGCTGCCCGTGTCGTCGGACTCCAGCTCCGCGGCCACCGCATCGGCATCCGCGTGTCCCGTGGTGACGAGGGCGGTGAGGAGCTGCCACCGCAGATCCGGGTCGATCGTGAGCCCGTCGGGGGCATCGCCATGCAGGATCGCGCGGATGTCGTCTGCACGCACGTCGTCGAAAGCTGATGCCGATGCGAGCGCACGCGCCCAGGAGAGCTGTGCATCGCTGCCGGCATCGGATGCCTGGAGCGCAGTCCACGCGGTCTCGACCCATGCTGTCAACTCACGCTGTCGCGCGTCATCGCTCGCGTAGTTGCGGATCGCGAAGAGCGTATTCGCGAGGATGCCGGCGAGAAGGCCGATGTTCGACTCCCGCGGAGCGTGGGCACGAACGATCTCGGCGTACCGAGCGACCGCGAGCTCGCCGTCGCGGGTGGCGTTCCAGAGCGATGACCAGATGACAGCCCTGGCGAGAGGATCGTCGAGCGAAGACAGTGATTCCCGCACCGTCGCCAGAGAGGCGTCATCGAGACGCACCTTGGCATAGGTGAGGTCGTCATCATTGAGGAGCACGAGATCCGCAGCCGGGATGACGACCGGTGTCCGCTCGTCGTCGATGTCGAGCGCGATCTGATCGCGACGGACGACCCTCCCGTCGACACGATCGTAGAGACCGATGCGCAGGCGGTGCGGCCGAGGGTCGCTCTGCATGACGGCGGCGCCGCCGTCGGCATCCCGCTCCACCCACAGCGTCGAGACCCCGGTGGTCTGCAACCAGGCACGCGACCAATCGGTCATGTCCCGCCCGGAGACCGCACTCAACTGCACGAGGAAGTCGTCGAGGGTCGTGTTGCCGAAGGCGTTCGCCGCGAAGTACCGCCGCGCGCCCTCGAAGAACGCCTCGTCGCCGACGAACGCGACGAGCTGCTTGAGCACGGCGGCACCCTTGGCGTAGGTGATGCCGTCGAAGTTCAGCTTCGCCGCCTCGAGATCGGGGATGTCCGCGACGATCGGGTGCGTCGTGGGCAACTGGTCCTGCTGGTACGCCCACGCTTTGCGGTTCGCAGCGAATTTCACCCAGGCGTCGTGGAAGCGCGTCGCCACCGCCGAGGCGTGCGAACCCATGTAGTCGGCGAACGACTCCTTGAGCCACAGGTCGTCCCACCACTTCATCGTGACCAGGTCGCCGAACCACATGTGCGCCATCTCATGCAGGATCGTGTTCGCGCGAGCGGCACGCTGGGCATCCGTGGCGGCCCCTCGCGACAGGTAGGACTCTGTGAATGTCACGAGGCCGGGGTTCTCCATCGCGCCGAGGTTGTATTCGGGCACGAAGATCTGGTCGTACTTGCCCCAGGGATAGGGGTAGGCGAACGCGTCGGTGAAGAAATCGAGACCCTGGCGGGTGATCTCGAGGATCTCGTCCGACTCCAGGTACTGCGCGAGGGACTGTCGCGCGAACAGGCCCAGCGCGATGCGCTGATCGTCGCGCTGCCACTCGCCGTCGACTCGAGCGTAGGGTCCCGCCGCGATGGACGTGATGTAACTGGAGATCGGAAGCGTAGGAGCGAACTCGACACGTTGCACGCCGACGCCGGCGTCGACGTGCACCGCCGCCTGGTTCGACAGCACCTGCCAACCCGCCGGAGCATCGATCACGAACGTGTAGGGCGCCTTGATGTCGGGCTGCTCGAAGCAGGCCATCACCCGTCGCGCGTCGGCGGGCTCGTACTGCGTGTAGAGGTAGGTGCGGTCGTCGACCGGGTCGTGGAACCGGTGCAGGCCTTCGCCGGATCGGCTGTAGCTCGCGACAGCTTCGACACGGACGACGTTCTCGGTCCCGAGGCCGCTCAGCTCGATGCGCGACCCGTCGTAGACGACATCGCGGTCGACGCCGTTGACGACGACCCTCTCGACGCTCTCTCCGATGAAGTCCACCCAGGTCGAGTCCGCCGTCGCGGTGAAATCCAGGGTCGTGGTCGTGGAGAACCCGCTGCGTGCCCGCTCCGGCGCACCCGTGAGGTCGAGTTCTACGCGGATGCTGCGCACGGAGACGGCGGCGGATCGCGCCGCGGTCTCCTCTCGGGAGAGATTGGCTGTGTCCATGCCTCCATCCTTTCATCCGCGTTCCCGCCCTGCCGAACCTACGTACGTTGCCTCACGCAACAGAGGAGCGTAGAGTTGCGCTATGCAACATGAGACTGGGTCAGACGAACGCCGAACCGACAGCGCCGCCGTCCTGAAGTCGCTCGTCGCCATCACGCGGCGCGGCCTGGTCGACGCCCGCGCGGGAGAGCCGACGCTCTCGATGACCGACCAGTCCATCGTCATGGCGATCGCCGACCAGCCCGGGATCCGGTCGACGGACATCGCGCGGATGTTCCGACTGAACCGCTCGACCGTTTCACGTCAGCTGTCCGCACTCATGTCTCTCGGCCTCGTGCAGGAGGCCCCTTCGAACTCCGGACGCGGCCGACCGCTCGAGCTGACCGCCGAGGGCGAAGAGGCATTCCGCGGCACACTGCGATCGCTGCAGGACGTCATCGACGCCCATCTCGCGCAGTGGACGGATGACGAGGTGCAGCGCTTCGCGCATGATCTCCGGCGTTTCGACAGCGGCGACGAACAAGCCTGACCACGGCCCACAAGGCCACCAGAGGAAGAAGAGAAATGAAGAACATCACTGTTCTCGGCACCGGCGTGCTCGGATCGCAGATCGCGTTCCAGACCGCCTTCCACGGTTTCGACGTCGTCGCATACGACATCGATCAGTCCGCGCTCGATCGCGCGGCCGAACGACTCGAGGGTCTCGCCTCGCGCTACATCGCAGACGGCGTGGAGAATGCCGCTGACGGCGGCGCGAAAGCCGCGATCGACCGCATCCGGCTCACCTCCGACCTCGCGGATGCAGCCGCTGCGGCTGACCTCATCATCGAGGCGGTGCCCGAGAGCCTCGAACTCAAGCAGAGCATCTACCGGACCCTCGCCGACGCCGCACCGGCGACCACGATCTTCGCGACCAACTCCTCGACCCTCCTGCCGAGCGCGCTCGCGGAATCGACGGGTCGCCCCGACCGGTTCCTCGCCCTCCACTTCGCGAACGAGATCTGGTCGCACAACACCGCCGAGGTCATGGGAACCCCCGCAACCGACCCCACCGTCTACGAGACGGTCGTCGAGTTCGCGACGCAGATCGGGATGGTCCCCATCCAGATCAAGAAGGAGAAGGCGGGCTACCTGCTGAACTCGCTGCTCGTGCCCTTCCTCCAGGCCGGGGCCGAGCTGCTCGTCGACGGCATCGCCGAGCCCGCGGACATCGACGCGACCTGGCGGATCGGCACGGGCGCGCCGGCAGGCCCCTTCGAGATCTACGACATCGTCGGTCTGACGACCGCCTACAACATCTCGCGCATGGGCGGCGAGAAGCAGCAGCGCTTCGCAGACCTGCTCAAGGAGCAGTACATCGACCACGGCAAGCTGGGGGTCGCGACGGGCGAGGGGTTCTACACCTACCCTCGCGAGAGCTGACGCCCCTCACCGCCCGAGGAGCTTGCGGATGGCAGTCTCCGGCGACACCGACAGGTCGAGAGTGCGGCCGCGCGCGTAGAGCCGGAAGACCCGCGGATCGATATAGCTCCCTCGGGCGACCGCGAGAGTGTTGCCGAGCGCCGACGCCGTGGCCTGCACAGCGAGGCGCTCGGCGCGCCGTCGATCGGTCTTCGTCTCGAGTCGGCCGATCCGCGCGAGCGCGTCCGCCGCGAGGATCGTACCGTGCAGCGTGCGGAAGTCCTTCGCGGTGAACGACGATCCCGCCACCTGCCGTAGATAGTCGTTGACCTCGCTCGAGGTGAGGCGCACCCGGCGACGGCCCTTGCGATAGGCGAGCAGCGGAGCCTTCGGCGAACCGACGGCGAACTCCGACAGCGCCTCGGCGAGCGGCGCATCGGTGATCTCGATCGAGGCGAGCTGCTTGCTCTTCGCCGGGAAGCTGAGCGCGACCGTACTCCCGTCGATCCGCACGTCCCGTCGCCGAAGCGTGCTCAGGCCGCGACTGCCGTGTTTCACCAGGTAGCGCTCCGAGCCGATGCGCAGTGCAGCGTCGTCCAGCAGCCGGAAGGAGACGGCGAGGGCGCGTTCACGTGTCAGTCCCGGTTCACCGATGGCACGGGTGACCTTCGCCCTGGCGGCGGGCAGCGCCTCGGCCAGTTTGAGCGCCCGGGCGAACTTGCGCTGATCTCTGCCGGTGCGCCAGAGGGGATGGTAGAGATACTGACGTCTGCCCGCGTCGTCTGTGCCGACCGCCTGAATGTGAGCGAGGGGGTCGGCGGCGATCCACACGTCTTTCCACGCGGGAGGTATCGCGAGGTCCCGGATGCGCTCTCGATCGGCCTCGGCCACGGGCGTGTTGCCGGCATCGACGTACCGGAAGCCGGAGCCCGACCGCACGCGTCGAATTCCTGGCGTCTCGCCGGGGACGACTCTCGTGAGTGCCATTGGCATCCTCCCTGTCATGCCGCGTCGGGCATCTGCGATCACGATGCCCGGCCCGGCGACGGCAGTGAAGGGCATGGCGCGACACGGGCGCGCTCTGCTAGGCGATATCTTCCTCCGGACGGCATGCTCCGTCGGCAGCGGCATCGCGCCGATCGGATTGTCCGGGTACCCGATGGTCTGCCATCCTCGTGACTATGGCGATGTCATTCGAGGAGTTCCGTGCGTCCCTGACCCGTGCAGATCTGCGCGCCCCACTCGGGTTGCAGCTCACCGACCTCGAAGCCCGCCAGGTGGCCGACGACACCGCGTCCGCTCAGAGCTGGTACGCCTACTGGGTGTCGACCCAGCCGACCGCTCCCCCGCCGCCCACGGGCCCCGCATACGACGCACCTCCTCCGGCGTACGACGCACCTCCTCCGGCGTACGACGCACCTCCTCCCGCATACGACACGGCGCCCGTGTACGCCACGCAGGCCCCGGCGCCAGCAGGCCCGCCGGTGTACCCGGGATACACGGCCGCGCCCGACGGCCCTCCGGGTCAGAAGAGGCGTGTCGGTCTCTGGGTGGCGCTCTCGATCGTGGGCGCGCTCCTTCTCATCGCCGCGATCGTCGTGATCTTCGCCTTCGCCACGGCGCGACACTGGACCAAGACCGATGTACCCGAGCAGCCGGAGACCTTCCGCAGCGAGGAGTACGAGACCGGGCGCTACGACGTCACGATGGACGACGTGAACCCCTGCAGCGTGAACCAGGACTGGACGGACTGCACGAACCTCATGGTCGCGACCTACACGGCAGCCTGCGTCGATGTCGAGCTCACCGAGAGCGCGACCCGCCTGTGCGCCGAGTACATCGCGGCGATAGACGAGATGAAGGCGCAGGACGGCGACGGCTACTTCGTGGCCACGCTCGGCAGCTATGGCAGCCTTCACCGGACGCCTGAGATCGATACACGTCAGGTGTCGAACGACGACTACGAGCCGGCCGTCACGCACGAAGCGGTGTGCTACCTCGGGTTCATCGGAGAGTGCGAGTAGGCACGCATCCAGTAACGACAAAACCCCCGCCTGAGCGGGGGTTTTTGTCTTGCTGGGGTACCTGGACTCGAACCAAGAACAACGGAACCAGAAACCGCCGTGTTGCCAATTACACCATACCCCAAGGGCGAAACCGGAGTCTCGCACCGAGAGTCAAGCTTACCCGAGCCGCGGCCCTAATGCCAAAACGCCGCCGTTCGTCCGGGCGCGTCGCGGGCGGGGATGACGAGGGAGAGCACTCATCGGCGACTCTCCCTCGTCGACCAGGCCGTCTCAGCCGGCCAGGAACTCCGACAGCAACCGGAGCCGTCGCAGCGACTCGTCCTTGCCCAGGAGCTCCATGGATTCGAACAGCGGCGGCGAGATGCGGCGCCCCGTGATCGCGACACGCGGAGGACCGTAGGCGACACGCGGCTTGAGCTCGAGGCTCTCGACGAGCGCCGCTGCGAGAGCCTCCTGAATCTTCTCGGGGGTGAAGTCGGTCACCGGCTCGAGAGCCACCACGCACGCGTCGAGAACCTCGCCGGCGTTCGCAGGGAGCCCCTTGAGCGCGTCGGCGTCATACGAGACGTCGTCGGAGAAGAGGAAGCCGACCATGCCGGGCACGTCGCCGAGCAGCTGCACGCGCTCCTGCACGAGCGGGGCGACCCGGAAGGCGAGCACGAGCTCTTCGTGAGTCGGCTCGTCGAAGAGGCCGGCGGCCGCGAGGTACGGGATCGTCCTCTCGGCGAAGTCCTTCTCGTCGAGCTTGCGGATGTGGTCGCCGTTGATCGACTCGGCCTTCTTCTGGTCGAACCGAGCCGGGTTCGGGTTGACGTCCACGATGTCGAACGCCTCGGTGAACTCCTCGAGCGTGAAGACATCGCGGTCGTGACCGATGGACCAGCCGAGCAGCGCCAGATAGTTCAGGAGACCCTCGTGGATGAATCCGCGATCCCTGTGCAGGAAAAGATCCGCCTGAGGGTCGCGCTTGGAGAGCTTCTTGTTACCCGTCTCGCCGAGCACGAGCGGCATGTGAGCGAACCGCGGGACGAACGTGGTGACGCCGGCGTCGATCAGGGCCGCGTACAGCGCGAGCTGACGAGCCGTGGAGGGCATCAGGTCTTCGCCGCGCAGAACGTGCGTGATGCCCATGAGCGCGTCGTCGACGGGATTCACGAACGTGTAGAGCGGGATCCCGTTCGGACGCACCACCACGAAGTCCGGGAAGGAACCGGCGGGGAAGGTCACCTCACCGCGGATCAGATCGACGTAGGTGAGGTCCTCGTCAGGCACGCGCAGTCGGAGTGCCGGCTGACGACCCTCCGCGCGGAAGGCGTCCTTCTGCTCGGTCGTGAGATCCCGGTCGTGATTGTCGTAGCCGAGCTGCTTCGCGCGTCCGGCCGCCTCGTTGCGGGCGTCGATCTCCTCCGCCGTGGAGAAGCTCTCGTACAGGGCGCCGGAGGCGAGGAGCTTGTCGATCACGCCGCGATAGATGTCGTGACGCTCGGACTGGCGGTACGGGGCATGCGGCCCACCGACCTCGACGCCCTCATCCCAGTCGATCTTGAGCCAGGTCAGAGCGTCGACGAGCTGGCGGAAGCTCTCCTCACTGTCGCGCGCGGCGTCGGTGTCCTCGATGCGGAACACCATCTTCCCGCCGTTGTGGCGGGCGTACGCCCAGTTGAAGAGGGCCGTGCGGACCATGCCGACGTGCGGCAGTCCGGTGGGCGAGGGGCAGAAGCGGACGCGTACGTCGGAGCCGCTGGCGGTCGTGGTGAGGGGGTGCGGGGTAGCCATATCCCCTCGATTCTAGTTGCCGGGTGGCGTCTCGACCTCCCCGATCGCCAGCGGTCGCGGGCCGCTCAGGAGGGGTCACCGTGGGTAACAGTCCCTCACCCTGGGTAACAACCCGCATTCGACGCCGACGCGCTCCTATCGTTGCCGCATCGACCAACCGGAAGGGTGACAACATGACAATCACGGATGCAGTGACGACAGGCCTCAGCGATCGCTGGCGCGGCACGCCAAGACCTCAGACCAGCCTCGAGTGGATCGACCGCGCCGAGGAGGTGGCCGACATCCTCGCGGTGGATGCCGTCGAGCGGGACCGCGCGAATGCGACCCCTCGGGCCGAGGTCCAGCTGCTCAAGGACTCGGGGCTGGTCACCCTGCTCGGCCCTCGCGCCCACGGCGGCGCCGGTGAGAGCTGGGACACCGCCTACAAGGTGATCAGGGCGGTGGCCCGCGGCGACGGGTCGATCGGACAGGTCCTCGGGTATCACTACCTCTGGGCGTGGGCGGCCCGTCTCGTCGGAACCGAAGAGCAGATCGCCGCGGTCGAGGAGCTGTACACCGCGAACGACTTCGTCTTCGGCGGCGCGGTCAACCCGCGCGACTCCGACTTGGTGATCCGCGAAGACGGCGATGATCTCGTGTTCTCCGGGCGCAAGTCCTTCTCGACGGGCGGCCAGATCTCGGACCTGACCGTCCTCGAAGGCGTCCTCGAAGGCACCGAGACGCACATCTTCGCGATCGTCCCCACGGCTCAGGAGGGGATCGTCTTCGGAGACGACTGGGACAACCTGGGGCAGCGACTCACCGAATCGGGCTCGGTCGAGATCCGCGACGTCCGAGTCCCCTGGTCGGCGGCAGCCGGCTTCGTCGACCGGGTGTTCCGCCCCTTGACCTACAACACTCTGAACGTGCCGACCATCCAGCTCGCCTTCGCGAACTTCTACCTCGGCATCGCACAGGGTGCCCTCCAGACGGCATCCGCCTACACGCGATCTGTGACCCGCCCGTGGCCGTACGGCGGCGATGACAAGCAGCACGCGACAGACGAGTGGTATCTGCTCGAAGGCTATGGCGAGCTGGCATCGAAGCTGTGGGCCGACGAAGCGCTGCTCGATGCCGTGGGCGCCGAGATCAGTGCGGTGCTGCACGCCCCGCGCGAAGAACTCGCTGCACGTCGACGTGGCGAGATCGCCGTGCGCATCGCGGCGGGGAAGCTGCGCATCGTCGACGACGGCCTGGAGGTCGCCACGAAGATCTACGAGCTCACCGGCGCCAGGGCCTCGGCCAACTCGGTCGGCCTCGACATCTTCTGGCGCAACCTGCGCACGCACAGTCTGCACGACCCGATCGCGTACAAGAAGCGGGAGGTCGGCGACTACGTGCTGCGCAATGAGGTGCCTGAGCCGACCTGGTACACCTGATCGCTCGATGCAGATGCTCCTCGGTGCCGCGTCCACGGAGGCGGTCGCGGCACCGAGGAACCCTGGGCATTCTGCCCTGGGCGGTCTCAGCCTCGCGGCGCGACGGCGACCGCCGCAGAGTGCGCCAGCGGCAGGCGTCCGGCGATCGACCGCTCGGCGCACACGAGCTCGAAGGCCGCGCGGAACGAGCGCCGATCGGTGTCGTCGAGCGCACGGTAGAACTGACCGGCTCCCCCGACGCCTCCCTCGGCGGACGCCCACAGCGCAGTCGCATCGGCCGACCACGTCCAGGTGATCTCAGACACCTGCGGGCGCGGCCAGCCCGCGTCGTCGAGCATCCTCGCGAAGCCGTCGACGGTGCGCTCGAAGTCCTTCTCCGGCGGCAGTCGCTCCCCCGTCGCAGGAATGAGTGCCGCACGCTCGCACACCTCCCGCCAGAGCCAGGTGGGCGAGTTCGTCCAGATCGTCGCCGACACCAGATCTGCGGAGACGCGGAGGAGCTCCGCCGCGGATGCTCGGGGGTCGGCGACGTGGTTCAGCACGAAGTTCGCCACGACGACGTCGAACTGGCCGTCCTCGAAAGGCAGGTCAGGCAGCGTTCCGTCGTGCACCGGAATCGCGGGATGCTCGCGCAGCGCGACGTCTCGCATCGTCGGCTCGGGCTCGCATCCGGTCGCATCCCAGCCGGCATCGGTGAATGCGGCCGTGAGCATTCCCGTGCCCGACCCCACGTCGAGCAGCGTCCGCTCCCCATGGGTTCCGAACGCTCCGAGCAGGGCCTCCGCGGTCCCGACGCAGAGCGACGCGTAGGAGTCGGCGTATGCGCGCCCGGTGCCCGCCCAGTCCTTCATCCGCGCGAGCGGCCGAGCGGCGACAGCGCGACGATGGCGATGACGATCACCGATGCCGCGATCCCGAGCCCTGCGTACTGGAAGTTCGCGAGCACCACACCCGCGAGCACAGCGCCTGCTGCGGCCGAGAGGCTCATCAGCGAATCGCTGCGGCCCTGCCTGCGCGTGCGGATCTCGGGGGCACTCGACTCGGTCAGCAGCGCGGCCCCTGCCACCGTCGCCGCGCTCCATCCGAGTCCCAGCAGGATGAGAGCGACGATCACGCCCCACTCCCGATCGTTCGCGAAGACGGCGAACGCGAGCGCCCCGCCGAGAAGGATCTGCCCCAGCAGAACCACGCGCAGCCGGCCCCATCTGTCGGCGAGGATGCCGAAGACGGGCGACAGCGCGTACATGCCTCCGACGTGCAGGGCGATCGTGATGCCCACGAGAGCCGAGACATCGGCCGGGGTGGGCGCCATGCCGTGAGCACCGTGCGCCATGTGGGCGAGGTGGACAGGGGTCATCGCCATGACGGAGGCCATCACCACGTGCGAACCGGCCACCGCGAACATCGCGTAGCGCGCGACCACAGGTCGGTCGGCGACGACGGCGCCCGTCGCCTTCGCGGCCGCCGAGGCGAGCCGCTGCGCTGCCAGAAGCGGGTCGGGGCGGAGCGCCACGAGGTACAGGACGAGCGCGACGCACTGAGCGACGAACGAGAAGGCGTAGGAACCGGTCTGTGGCGGCATGCCGATCGCCGCCCCGACGATCTCCCCCGGCCCCAGCAGCAACGGCCCAGCGACACCGCCGATGGTGGTCGCCCAGACCACGATCGAGAGATCCCTTCCGCGATGCTGTGGTGCGGCGAGGTCGGTCGCGGCGAACCGCGACTGCAGATTGCCCGCATTGCCGGCGCCGATCATCAGGATGCCGACGAGCAGCAGCGGGAACACCCGCACCGACGCCGCGAGGATCACCACCGCGATGCCGACGAGTGCGAAAAGATTTCCCAAGGTGAGGGCTCGGCGTCGGCCCATCTTGGCAGCCAGGCGCGCGAGCGGGATGGCGCACAGCGCGGCCCCGAGGGTGACCGACGCCGTCGCGAGCCCCGAGAGGGCGTCGCTGCCCGAGATGTCGGCCGCAAGCAGAGCGCCGAGAGACACCGTCGCCCCGAAGGCGATCCCGCCCAGCACCTGCCCTGTGGAGAGAACCAGCACGGCTCGCCGCTGCACCGCCGCCTGCTGAGCAGCCGTGAGGGCGACGACCGTCATGACGCGCGCACGGCGTCGTGCACGGTGTTGCGCAGGATACCCAGTCCGGTGATCTCGACCTCGACGGTGTCCCCGGCGACGAACTCCCCCACACCTGCCGGCGTACCCGTGAGGATGACGTCGCCGGGGAGCAGCGTGAAGGCCGCCGAGGCATGCTCGATGATCGCCTCGACCGAGTGGATCATGTCGGTGAGCGGGGCCTTCTGCCGCACCTCGCCGTTGATGCGGGTCTCGATCGTCGCGACCGAGGGGTCGAAGTCGGTGCTGATGGTCGGGCCGAGAGGGCAGAAGGTGTCGAAGCCCTTCGCCCGAGCCCACTGACCGTCCTTGCGCTGGAGGTCACGCGCGGTGACGTCGTTGGCGATCGTGTAGCCGAGCACGTGATCGAGGGCATCCGCGGCCTTCACGTTCTTCGCGACCCTACCGATCACGACAGCGAGCTCACCCTCGTACTCTGTCTGCTCCGAGATCGAGGGGCGCACGATGGCGTCTCCCGGGCCGATGACGGCGGTGTTGGGCTTGAGGAACAGCAGCGGCTCCTCGGGGGCGACTCCCCCCATCTCGGCGGCGTGATCGTGGTAGTTCTTGCCGACGCAGACGATCTTGGAGCGCGGGATCACCGGAGCGAGGATCACCGCGTCTGCGATCGGCACCCGGTCACCCGTGGGCTCGTAGCCCGCGAAGAGCGGATCGCCCGAGAGGACGACGAGGTCGGTGTCATCGACGATCCCGAAGAGGATGGCGTCGTCATGGCTGAATCGGGCGATCTTCATGCCACCAGCCTATCCAGCGTGCTGCACGACGAGACCCCGCTGCACGGAAGCGCAGCGGGGTCTCGAGAGTACGAAGGCTCAGACGTCGAGCCGCAGAAGCCAGCCGTGCTTGTCCTCACGGCGGCCGTACTGGATGTCGGTGAGCTCTTCGCGCAGCGACAGGGCGAGTTCGCCGAGCGGCTGCGGCTCATCGAAGCCCTCGCCGACGAGAGCACCGATGGGAGTCACGACGGCGGCGGTGCCGCAGGCGAAGACCTCGACGATGTCGCCTGAGGCCACACCCTCGCGCCACTCGTCGATGGAGATCGGACGCTTCTCGACCGCGTAGCCGCGGTCTTCGGCGAGCTGCAACAGCGAATCGCGTGTGATCCCCTCGAGGATGCTGTCGGACTCGGGCGTCACGACGCGGCCGTCTTTGAAGACGAACACGACGTTCATGCCGCCGAGCTCCTCGACGTTGCGCTGCTCGTTGAGGAACACGACCTGGTCGCAGCCCTTCGCGCTCGCCTCACTCTGCGCGAGCAGGCTCGAGGCGTAGTTGCCGCCGGTCTTCGCCTTGCCGGTGCCGCCCTTGCCGGCACGGGCGTAGTCCTCGGAGAGCCAGATTCGCACGGGCTTCACTCCCCCGGTGAAGTACGCTCCGGCTGGGCTGGCGATCACGTAGTACGCGACCTTCTGAGCCGCGCGAACACCGAGGAAGGCCTCCTTGGCGAACATGAACGGACGCAGGTACAGGCTCTGGTCGGCACCTGAGGGAACCCAGCGACCGTCGACCGCGATGATCTCGCGCAGCGACTGGATGAAGTACTCGGTGGGCAGCTCCGGGAGCGCGAGTCGACGCGCGCTGGCCTGCAGTCGTGCCGCGTTGCGGTCGGGGCGGAACGTGTGGATCGAGCCGTCGGCGTGACGATAGGCCTTGATGCCCTCGAAGATCTCCTGGGCGTAGTGCAGCACGGACGCGGCCGGGTCGAGCGGGATGGGTCCGTAGGGCTGCACGCGCGGTCGGTGCCATCCGCCCTTGACGGACCAGCAGATGTCGACCATGTGGTCGGTGAACACGACACCGAACCCCGGGTTCTCGTGAACCTCGGCGACCCGACCGGGCGTCGCGGCGGTCAGGTTCTTGGTCACAGCGAACTCCAGCGGAGCCACGGTGGTCTCGGCGTCGATGGTCGTCATCTCGTCATCCATTCCTCATGCGGCGCGCATCCTCGCGCCGTCTCAGCCTACGCCTGTCGGTCAGAGCAGAGCAGCGATCGCGGAGCCGATCTCCGCGGTCGTGCGCGCACCCGTGCGGGTCGCGATGTCGGATTCGACGGCGGCACTCACTCGAGCGGCCTCCGCTCCGAGTCCGAGGTGGTCGAGCAGCAGCGCGACCGACAGGATCGCCGCGGTGGGGTCGGCCTTCTGCTGCCCCGCGATGTCGGGAGCCGAGCCGTGCACCGGCTCGAACATCGACGGGAAGGTGCCGTCGGGGTTGATGTTGCCCGATGCGGCGAGTCCGATGCCGCCGGTGACAGCGCCTGCGAGATCGGTGAGGATGTCGCCGAAGAGGTTGTCGGTGACGATCACGTCGAAGCGCGAGGGATCAGTGACGAGGAAGATCGTCGCGGCATCGACGTGCAGGTAGTCGACGGACACGTCGGGATGCTCGGACGCGACCTCGTCGACGACGCGCTGCCAGATGGCGCCGGCGTGCACGAGCACGTTCGTCTTGTGCACGAGGGTGATCTTCTTGCTGCGACGTTCGGCGAGATCGAACGCGTATCGCACGACCCGCTCGACGCCGAATGCCGTGTTCACGGACGTCTCGTTGGCGACCTCGTGCGGTGTGCCCTTGCGGATCGCGCCGCCGTTGCCGACGTACGGCCCCTCAGTGCCCTCGCGGACGACGACGAAGTCGATCTCGCCGGGGTTCGCGAGCGGACCCGAGGCACCGGCGAAGAGCTTGGACGGACGCAGATTGACGTAATGATCCAGCGTGAAGCGGAGTTTCAGCAGCAGGCCGCGCTCGATGTTCGCGTCCTTCAGGCGAGGGTCTCCTGGCGTGCCGCCGACCGCGCCGAGCAGGATCGCGTCGTGTTCGGAGATCGACTGCAGATCATCGTCGGTGAGAGTGTCGCCCGTCTCGAGGAAACGGGCGGCGCCGAGCGAGAAGCGCGTCTTGTCGAACGTCACATCGCTCGATGCGGTGACCGCGTCGAGGACCTTCTCGGCCTCGGCGACGACCTCTGGGCCGATTCCGTCACCGGGGATGACGGCCAGCTTCACGACACGCGACATGACACTCCTTGCATCGGGATGGACCGGCCGACGCTCGGATGCATGCCGAGCGGGCCGGTCCTCCCAGCGTACTGGTCAGTGCGAGGGCGCCTTGCGCAGTGTGACGGCGGCGATCACCCCGGCCACGATCACCAGGCCCGCGCCGATCAGCGAGGTCACCAGGACACCCGATCCGAAGGCGGCGGCAGCCGCATCCCACAGCGCGTCTCCGAGCTGCGCGGGCAGATCCTTCGCGGCAGTGTAGGCGCCGGCCAGCGTCTCCGTCGCGGCGTGCGCCGCCTCCGCTGGGATGCCGGAGGGAATCACCAGCGCCCCGCGGTAGAACGCGGTGATCAGGCCGCCGAGGACGGCGGTGCCGAGCACCGCTCCCAGCTCGTAGGCGGTCTCGGAGACGGCGCTGGCCGCGCCCGCCTTCTCGGCCGGAGCACTGGACAGGATCAGCTCATTCGAGATCGTCTCCGCCGCCCCGATGCCGATGCCCAGCACCACGAAGGCGATGATCAGCGGAGCGACGCCGTGATCCGCCGTCGTGAACGCGACCAGGAGGTAGCCGGCCACAGAGAACGCGAGACCGGCGGGCACGAGCACGTGCGGTGGCACTCGCCGTGAGATCGGCACGACCGAGAGGCCGGCGACGATCATCGCGGCCATTCCGGGCACGAGCGCTGCGCCGGCCGTCATCGGCGAGAGACCGAGGACGAGCTGCAGGTGCTGCGACACGAAGTAGAGGAAGCCCACGAGCGCCACGACGCTCAGGAGGTTCACGAGGATCGCCCCCGAGAAGGAGCCCCGGCGGAACAGCTGCATGTCGAGCATCGGGACCTCGGCAGCGAGCTGACGCCGCACGAAGAGATACCCCATCACGATGCCGAGCAGCGCCCACGCCCCCGCAGTGAGGCTGGGGCCGTCGACGGCGAGCGACTTGATCGCGTAGACGACCGGGATCATCGCTGCCATCGAGAGCATGATGCTGACGATGTCGATGCGTCCGGGGTGCGGGTCGCGGCTTTCGGGAACGAGCAGCGGCGCCGCGATGAGGAGCGGGATCAGCACGGGCACGGCGATCAGGAAGACCGAGCCCCAGTCGAAGTGCTCGAGCAGGAAGCCGCCGACGATCGGGCCGAGGGCCGAGCCCGCGGAGAACGCCGACGCCCAGACCGCGATGGCGAGTCGCCGCTGATCGCGGTTCGTGAAGATCGAGCGCAGCAGCGAGAGGGTCGACGGCATCAGCATCGCACCGAAGAAGCCGAGCATCGCTCGCGCGGCGATGAGAAGACCTGCCGTGGGGGCGAACGCAGCGAGTGCCGACACGGCCGCGAAGCCGGTCGCGCCGATCAGCAGCATCCGACGACGCCCGAAGCGGTCTCCGAGTGTGCCCATGGTCACGAGCAGCCCGGCGAGCACGAGCGGATACACATCGATGATCCACAGCTGCTCCGCTCCGGTGGGCGCGAGCGCGATGGAGATCTCGGGCAGTGCGAAGCTCAGCACCGTGTTGTCCACCGACACCAGGAGCACCGGCAGCATGAGGACGACGAGTGCCGCCCAGCCACGGGCGCCGACGCGGGGAGCATCCGTCTCTGTCGTCGGGATCGACGCAGTACGGGTCATGGAACACCTCTCAGGATCACGACGGTATCGTTACTAAACCGTCCAGATGGTATAGTAACAGAATCGTCATACGGCCGCGCTACTGTGAATCGAGACGAACAGAGGATCCCCGATGCCCCGACCTCCCCTCGCCCGCGAACGCGTCCTGGACGCCTTCGAATCGATCGTCATCGAAGACGGTGAGCGGGCGGCCACTTTGGATGCGACAGCGAAGGCCGCCGGCGTGTCGAAGGGCGGCCTCCTCTATCACTTCGGCTCGAAGGACGAGCTGGCAGCGGGCCTCATCGAGCGCCTCGATGCGCTCACCACTCTGGATCTCGAGCGGATGACCTCGGCCGAAGAGGGCCCCGTCGCGTACTACGTGCGCACCTCCGTGATGGAGGACGACGCGCTGGACCGCGTCCTCATCGCCGCCACCCGCCTGGCCCAAGGCGGCTCGGCACCCGCTGCCGACGCGCTGCGACGCAACCGCGACCGCTGGGAGGACACGATCCGTCCTCATGTGCGGGATGCCGCGAGCCTCGATCTCGTGATGCTGCTCAGCGACGGTCTGTATTTCAACAACTCGCTCGATGTGCACGGTCCCGAACGCCTGGTGCCGAGAAGTGACGAGCTGTCCGACCTGATCGCGCTCGTGCTGCGCGCCACCGCTCCCTGAGGCCGGGAACGACAGAGCGGGAGGAGCGACCTCCCGGCCGCTCCTCCCGCTCTGTCGGAGTCTCCCCTGCGATCAGACCTCGGTGATCTCGATCTGACGGAACAGGTCCGCGTCGATCTCGTTGCGCAGGTCGTCGAGCAGATCGTCCGAGACCGGCGAGTCGAGGGTGAGAACGCTGAGCGCCTGATCGCCCGCCCCCAGGCGCGAGATCTGCATGCCTGCGATGTTGATACCGGCCTCGCCGAACTTCTGACCGTAGACCGCGACGATGCCGGGACGGTCGGTGTAGAGCATCACGACGTGGTGCTTCTCGATCGGCAGCTCGAGGGCGTGGTCATTGATGGCGACCAGCTTCTCGGCCTGCTTGGGGCCCGTGAGGGTGCCCGACACCGACAGCTGCGTGCCGTCCGAGAGCGCTCCAGCCAGAGTGATGACGTTGCGGTACTCGTCGCTCACGTCGTCCTTGAGCAGACGGACCGCGATACCGCGCTGGTCGGCGAGCAGCGGTGCGTTGACGTACGACACGGTCTCGCTGACGATGTTCGTGAAGACGCCCTTGAGCGCGGCGAGCTTCAGCACGCTCACGTCGTAGTCGTTCAGCTCGCCGTGCACCTCGACATCGAGGCTCGTGAGAGGCGACGTCGCGAGAGCCGCGAAGATCTGGCCGAGCTTCTCGACGAGCGAGATGCCGGGGCGCACATACGGGTCGATGACTCCCCCGGCCACGTTGACCGCATCGGGAACGAGGTCGCCGCCGAGCGCGAGGCGCACGGAACGCGCGACCGAGACTCCGGCCTTCTCCTGCGCCTCCTCCGTGCTGGCACCCAGGTGCGGAGTGACGACGACGTTCGGGAGGTCGAGCAGCGGACGAGCAGTTCCGCCCTCGGCCGGGGGCTCGGAGGTGAAGACGTCGAGACCCGCACCCGCGATCTCACCGGCGACGAGGGCCGCGTGCAGCGCTTCCTCGTCGATGAGGCCACCGCGGGCGACGTTGACGACGAAGGCCGTGGGCTTCATGGCCGTGAACTGCTCGGCACCGATCATGCCGGTCGTCTCCGGCGTCTTCGGCATGTGGATCGTGAGGAAGTCCGCCTCTGCGACGAGCTCGTCGAGCGAGAGGAGCTGCACACCGAGCTGCTGCGCGCGGGCCGAGGTGACGTAGGGGTCGTAAGCGACGACGCGCATGTCGAACGCGGCGAGGCGCGCGGCGACGAGAGCTCCGATGCGGCCGAGGCCGACGATGCCGACCGTCTTCTCGAAGAGCTCGGCTCCCGTGAACGAGCTGCGCTTCCACTGACCGGCCGCGAGCGATGCGTGTGCGGCGGGGATGCGACGGGCGAGGCTGAGGATGTGGCCGACCGTCAGCTCGGCGGCCGAGACGATGTTCGAGGTCGGCGCGTTGACCACCATGACACCCGCGGCGGTGGCTGCCTTGATGTCGACGTTGTCGAGCCCGACGCCCGCGCGGGCGACGACCTTGAGCTTCGGAGCGTGGGTGAGCGCCTCTTCGTCGATGTGCGTCGCCGAACGGATGAGCACCGCATCGGCATCCGCGAGCGAGGCGAACAGCGCTTCGCGGTCGGTGCCGTCGACGTTGCGAACGTCGAAGTCGGGGCCGAGGGCCTCGATCGTGGCGGGAGAGAGAACTTCAGCGATGAGCACGACGGGCTTCGGCACAGGGATCCTTCGGGGCAGCGCGACAGGGGGCCGATGCGCCGCACACCGTGGGGGCGCGATCACTTCAACTGTACCCGAGCGGCTCCGCTGCTCCGTGCCGTGTGACGCCGTCTGTCAGAGAGCGACGGTCACGAGATCGGACATGTTGAGGATGCTGTAGCCGATCACGCTCAGCCAGAACACCGCCACGACGCCGAGACCCGCCAGCAGCACCAGAGCGAGCTCGCCCGCGCGTCGCCGTCGCCCGATCACGTACGCGAACACGAAGACGAGCGCCGGGAACACCACTCCGAAGAGAAGGGTCACCCAGCCGATGCCGGTGAGTCCGCTCTGGGCCATGGAGACGAGATGAGCGACGGCATTCCAGATCGCATAGGCGTAGAAGAGTCCTGCGACTCCGAGCACGAGTGCATTGAGCCACCGCGGGGAGGCGGAGGTCGCCGGAGAGGTCGACTGCTCGGTCATGATCCGATCACCCCCACCGTCACGAAAGGCCAGGGCACGAGCAGCACCACTCCGAGCAGCAGCAGTCCGACCCGGATCCACGTCGCCTTCGCACGGGTCAAGACCCACACCGCGAGGAACCAGAGCGCGGGCGCCGCGACCGCGAGCACGAACCACGGCACGTACATGGCATCGGCCACGATCAGATTGGCCAGCGGCTTCAGCCGCATCCCTCCGACGACCCATCCGATGCTGTACAGGAGGTACACGCCGCCGACGACCCCGAGGGTCAGCAGCATCGCGGTGCTCAGGTGTGCTGATTCCTGCTCGTCCGGCATCGTGACGGTGCCGTCGGTCTCGACGCGACCGACGGCCTCGCTGCCGCGGCCGACGGCGTTCCAGCCGTCCGGCAGCGCCGCATCATCGGCGTGATCCCGCTGGGTGGACGCCTCGCTCTCAGGGCGCTTCGGAGTGCGCGCCTTCGGCGCGACGCCGTCGTCGCCGTCCCAGCTCAGGGCATCGTCGGAGTCGGAAGTCATGTCCCCAGCGTAGGACACGTCGTCCACTATGCTCGGGGGCATCTGGGCCACCGCGGCCCTCTCCGGAAGGGAAGCCAGTGGCCGAGCAGAACGACAGGGTCGACCAGAGCACACCGAGCGGAGCCGACGAGCCCGCCGCGGGATGGAAGCCGACAGCCGCGGCGAAGTCGCGGGCGACGACCTTCCGCTGGATCGCCGCGGTCCTGTGGGGTCTCGCCATCGCGGCCGAGGCGGTGTCGATCTTCTGGCTGCTCCGCCAGCGTGAGTACGTCGGCGAGGACGGCACGCTCGTGCGCGACCCCGACACGGGCCTCCTGGAGGAGCAGGGCGTCACGGCGCAGTTCCCGCAGTGGGCGTTCGTCACGCTTCTCGTCCTGCTCGTGGTCATCGGCGCGCTCGCGATCACCGGCTCGGTGCTCTGGAAGAAGGCCAACAGGCTCGACCCCGCGCGCCGATCCGAGACCGTGCGCTTCTTCGTGCAGAACCAGCTCGGCGCGATCATCGCGATCGTGGCCTTCCTCCCCCTGGTGATCCTGATCTTCCTCAACAAGGACATGAGCAAGGGGCAGAAGACGACGGCCGGCATCGTCGGCGTGGTCCTCGCCCTGCTCGCCACGGTGATCGGTGTCGACTTCAACCCGCCGTCCGTCGAGAAGTACACGGCCGACCAGTCGGCGGTCATCCTGATGCTCGGAAAGGACGAGGTCGTGTGGGTCGACGGCGGTGCGGTCTACCACGTGTGCGATGAGGTCTCCGACATCCAGACCGGCAGCGAGAAGCGCACCGGCACCACGGCTGAGGCCGTGGAGGCCGGCAAGAGCCGCCTCACGCTGAAGTTCGCCTCCGAGCTGCGCACCTGCGGTCTCGCCGTGCCCGAGAACGCCGACGAGATCGAGGACGCGTTGCGCGAGATCCAGGGCGGAGCGGTCGACACTCTTCTGCCCGCGCCGGTATGGGCCGACCCCGCCGACGCCCCGATCGAGGTCGAGGAGGCTCCGGCGGAGTGACCCGCAGAACCGCGAGAAGGGGCCCGGTGCGATCCGCACCGGGCCCCTTCTCTTCGACCGTCTCAGATCAGCGCGCAGCGCTGCCGTCGACGTAGTCTTCGTCCTGCTGCTTCCATGCGAAGAGCGAACGCAGCTCCTTGCCGGTGGCCTCGATCGGGTGCGTCTCCTCCTTGGCACGCAGTGCCAGGAACTCCTCGGCGCCGTTGTCCTGGTCGTCGATGAAGCGCTTCGCGAAGTTGCCGTTCTGGATGTCCGCGAGGATCGCCTTCATCGACTCCTTGACCTCGGGGGTCACGACGCGGGGACCCGAGACGTAGTCGCCGTACTCAGCAGTGTCGGAGACCGACCAACGCTGCTTCGCGATGCCGCCCTCCCACATGAGGTCGACGATGAGCTTCAGCTCGTGCAGCACCTCGAAGTACGCGATCTGCGGCTGGTATCCCGCTTCGGTGAGCGTCTCGAAGCCGGCCTGCACGAGGTGGCTGACGCCACCGCACAGCACAGCCTGCTCGCCGAACAGGTCGGTCTCGGTCTCTTCGGTGAAGGTCGTCTTGATGACGCCGGCACGGGTGCCGCCGATGGCCTTCGCGTACGAGAGCGCCGTGGCCCACGCGTTGCCCGATGCGTCCCGCTCGACGGCGATGATGTCGGGGATTCCACGGCCGGCGACGAACTCGCGACGGACCGTGTGACCCGGAGCCTTCGGGGCGACGAGGATCACGTCGACGCCCTCAGGAGCATCGATGTAGCCGAAGCGGATGTTGAAGCCGTGCGCGAAGGCGAGCGTCTTGCCCTCGGTGAGGTTCGGTGCGATCGACTCGCTGTAGATCGTGCGCTGGTGCTGGTCCGGCGCGAGGATCATGATGAGGTCGGCCCACTGCGTCGCGTCGGCGACGGTCTTGACCGCGAATCCGGCCTCTTCCGCCTTCGGCGCCGACTTCGACCCCTCCTTGAGGGCGATGGCGACCTCGACACCCGAGTCGCGAAGGTTCTGCGCGTGCGCGTGACCCTGCGAGCCGTAGCCGACGATCGCGACCTTCTTGCCCTGGATGATCGACAGATCGGCGTCTGCGTCGTAGAAGATCTCGGTGCTCACTGGTTTCTCTCCTTGATTGATGTTCGTGTACGTGTGTGAAATCTGGTCAGCCGCGCAGGACGCGCTCGGTGATGCTCTTGCCTCCGCGGCCGATGGCGAGGAGGCCCGACTGCGCGATCTCCTTGATTCCGAAAGGCTCGAGGGCGCGGAGCATGGCATCGACCTTGCCCCGGTCACCGGTGACCTCGATCACCAGCGCGTCGGAGGCGTAGTCCACCACAGAGGCGCGGAACAGGTTCGCCACCTCGATGACGTTCGACCTGGTCGCGTTGTCGGTGCGCACCTTGACGAGCATGTGCTCGCGCTGCACCGAGGTCGGGAAGTCGAGCTCGACGATCTTGATGACGTTGATCAGCTTGTTGAGCTGCTTGGTCACCTGCTCGAGAGGAAGATCCTCGAGGTCGACGACGACCGTGATGCGCGAGATGCCAGGCACCTCGGTCACGCCCACCGCGAGAGAGTCGATGTTGAAGCCACGGCGTGCGAACAGTCCCGCGACTCGGGTCAGCAGGCCGGGGGTGTTCTCCACGAGGAGGCTCAGCACGTGAGTCGACATGGTCAGTCCTCCTCGTCGAATGCGGGCGCGTGCTCGCGGGCGTACTGGACGTAGCTGTTGCTCACGCCCTGGGGAACCATCGGCCACACCATCGAATCGGCGCTGACGACGAAGTCGATGACGACGGGACGGTCGTTCGTCTCGAGGGCGAGCTTGATCGCCGCGTCCACCTCCTCCTCCTTCTCCACGCGGATCGCGAGGCAGCCATATGCCTCCGCGAGCTTCACGAAGTCGGGGATGCGGACGGTGCCGTGACCGGTGTTGAGGTCGGTGTTCGAGTGGCGGCCGTCGTAGAACAGCGTCTGCCACTGGCGCACCATGCCCAGCGACGAGTTGTTGATGATCGCGACCTTGATCGGGATGTTGTTGATCGTGCAGGTGGCGAGCTCCTGATTGGTCATCTGGAAGCAGCCGTCACCGTCGATCGCCCACACCACACGGTCGGGCTCGGCGACCTTCGCGCCCATCGCAGCGGGAACCGAGTAGCCCATGGTTCCTGCACCCCCGGAGTTCAGCCAGGCGTTGGGGCGCTCGTACTTGATGAACTGCGCAGCCCACATCTGGTGCTGTCCCACGCCCGCGGCGTAGATGCCCTCCGGCCCGGTCAGCTCACCGATCCGCTGGATCACGTACTGCGGAGCGAGGAGGCCGTCGGTCGTCGGCGCGTACCCGAGCGGGAACTCGTTGCGCAGCCCGTCGAGGTACGACCACCACTCCTCGGTGTCAGGGGTCGTGGTGGTGATCGCGGTGCGGAACGCCGACTCGAGATCGACCAGCACGTCGCGGACGTCGCCCACGATCGGCACGTCTGCGGTGCGGATCTTCGAGATCTCGGCCGGATCGATGTCGACGTGCACGACCTTGGCGTTCGGCGCGAAGAGCGCGGCCTTGCCGGTCACGCGGTCGTCGAACCGCGCCCCGAGGGACACGATCAGGTCGGCCTCCTGCAGCGCCAGCACCGCCGGAACGGTGCCGTGCATGCCCGGCATGCCGAGGTGCTGCTGGTGGGAGTCGGGGAATGCGCCGCGAGCCATGAGTGTGGTCACGACGGGCGCATTCGTGGTCTCGGCGAGGGCGAGCAGCTCGGCAGACGCGCGACCGCGGATCACACCGCCGCCGACGTACAGCACCGGCTTCTTGGCCTCGGCCAGAAGGGCCGCCGCCGCCTGGATCTGCTTGCCGTGCGCCTTGGTCACGGGGCGGTATCCGGGCAGGTCGTACTTGGGAGGCCAGACGAACGGCGCCATCGCCTGCTGGGCGTCCTTCGTGATGTCGACGAGCACCGGTCCCGGTCGGCCGGTCGAGGCGATCTCATAGGCCGCCGCGATGGCGCCCGGGATCTCCGACGCATCCTTCACGAGGAACGAGTGCTTCGTGACCGGCATCGTGATGCCGACGATGTCGGCCTCCTGGAACGCGTCAGTGCCCATCAGCGTCGAGAACACCTGCCCGGTGATCGCGAGCAGCGGCACCGAGTCCATGTAGGCGTCGGCGATCGCGGTCACGAGGTTGGTCGCACCGGGACCTGACGTCGCGATGCAGACGCCGACCTTGCCCGAGGACGACGCGTAGCCTTCGGCGGCGTGTCCCGCTCCCTGTTCGTGCCGCACGAGGATGTGCCGCAGCTCGGCGGCGTCCATCAGCGGGTCGTAGACCGGGAGGATCGCTCCTCCGGGAAGACCGAAGACGTCCTTGACGCCGAGGAGCTCGAGCGTGCGGACCACGGCCTCGGCTCCGGAGATCTCCGGTGCGGCGGACTTGGGTGCGGGCGGCCTCGGCACAGCCGAGACGGTGTCAGCAGTCATGACACTCCTTCTGATGGTCTGTTGGCGACGTCGGAGGCTGGGATGCCGGAGCCGACGCGGATCAGCCGGTCGTCGCGCCCTCGGCGGCGGACCGCACGAGACGCGAGTACTTGGCAAGAACGCCACGGGTATAGCGCGGGGGTAGCGGCTCCCAGCCAGAGCGGCGGGAGGCGAGCTCCGCCTCGTCGACGAGTAGGTCGAGAGAGCGAGCTGCGATATCGACCCGTATCAGATCACCATCGCGCACGAAGGCGATAGGACCTGCGTCCACCGCTTCGGGTGCTATGTGGCCGATGCACAGGCCGGTTGTGCCGCCTGAGAATCGTCCGTCAGTCAAGAGTAGTACATCTTTTCCGAGCCCCGCGCCCTTGATGGCCGCGGTGATGGCGAGCATCTCGCGCATACCGGGTCCGCCCTTCGGACCCTCGTAGCGGATGACGATGACGGTGCCCGCCTCGATCTCGCCGTTGGCCACGGCGTCCATGGCCGCGCGCTCGCGCTCGAACACCCGGGCGGAGCCCTCGAAGACGGCCGCGTCGAAGCCCGCGGTCTTCACGACGGCACCCTCGGGCGCGAGCGACCCGTGCAGGATCGTCAGGCCGCCGGTCGCGTGGATCGGGTTGTCGAAGGTGTGGATGACCTCGCCGTCGATCGGCTGCGGGTCGAGGTCCGCGAGGTTCTCGGCGAGCGTCTTGCCCGTCACGGTGAGCGCGTCACCGTGCAGCAGGCCCTCGTCGAGCATCGCCTTCATGATCACGGGGATGCCGCCGTGGCGGTCGACGTCGTTCATGACGTACTTGCCGAACGGCTTCATGTCCGCGACGTGCGGCACCTTGTCGCCGATGCGGTTGAAGTCGTGCAGGCTCAGCTCGACCTCGGCCTCGCGCGCGATCGCGAGCAGGTGCAGCACGACGTTGGTCGAACCGCCAAGGGCCATCGCGAGGGCGATCGCGTTCTCGAACGCCTCCTTGGTGAGGATGTCGCGGGTCGTGATGCCCTGGCGGAGCAGGTTGACGACGGCCTCGCCGGAACGGTGCGCGAAGTAGTCACGACGACGATCTGCGGCGGGCGGAGCGGCAGACCCGGGAAGGCTCAGGCCCAGGGCCTCGGCGACCGACGCCATCGTGTTCGCCGTGTACATGCCACCGCAGGCGCCCTCACCCGGTGCGATCGCGCATTCGATGCGCTTGAGGTCCTCTTCGCTCATGAGTCCCGCGCGGCAGGCGCCGACGGCCTCGAACGAGTCGATGATCGTGACGTCCTTCTCGGTGCCGTCCGAGAGCTTGACCCAGCCCGGTGCGATGGAGCCGGCGTAGAGGAACACGCTCGACAGGTCGAGCCGGGCGCTGGCCATCAGCATTCCGGGGATCGACTTGTCGCAACCGGCGAGCAGCACCGATCCGTCGAGTCGCTCGGCCATCATCACGGTCTCGACCGAGTCGGCGATGACCTCTCGCGACACGAGCGAGAAGTGCATGCCCTCGTGGCCCATCGAGATGCCGTCCGAGACCGAGATCGTGCCGAACTGCAGCGGGTACCCGCCGCCGGAGTGCACGCCCTCCTTGGCACCCTGCGCGAGCCGGTCGAGGCTCAGGTTGCAGGGTGTGATCTCGTTCCAGCTGGAGGCGATGCCGATCTGGGGCTTGTCCCAGTCGGCGTCGCCCATGCCGACGGCACGGAGCATGCCTCGGGAGGTCGTCGCCTCGATGCCGTCGGTGACGACGCGGCTGCGGGGCTTGATGTCGATGGGCGCGCTGGTGGAGGGATCATGCGAGGACATGACGGAAGTCTATTCCCGCCGGGAGGTGCGCTCGTCCGCGAGCGCCTCCAGAAGCAGGGCGATCTGTTGTGGGTTCTCCACACGAAGCTCGGCGGCGCTCTCCCCCGGTCCCACGCGGACGCCCAGATCGTCGCCGCTGAGCACGCGCATGGCGTCCTCGTCCGTGACGTCATCGCCGGCGAAAAGGATGGCGGTGGCGTCGAAATGCTCGCGCAGCGCGGTCATCGCGGCGTCCTTGCCCTCGTTCCGCGACGAGAACTCGAGCACGCGGTGCCCCGAGCGGCGTCGCCAGTGCGGGAAGCGCTCCGCGACGAGTGCATCGATCTCGGCGAACACCGCCTTCTCGACCTCGGGTGTGGCCGTGCGGGTGTGCACACCCATTCCGAAGGTCTTGGGCTCGAGCTCCGCCCCCTCGTATCGATCGATGATCGGCCGCGCGGCCTCCCACAGCTCCTCTCGCGACCCCTCAGCGGTGTCGCCGTCGACCTCGTTGGCGCCGACCCCGGGATACCAGTACTGCGCACCGTGCGATCCGGCCAGCGCGATCAGCGAGTCATCCGTGTGCTCGGTGATCACCCGCAGGTCGTGCATGCTGCGCCCGGAGACGTAGGCGACGACCGTGTCGGGGAGCGCCGCGAGACGGGCGACCTGCACGGCGACCTCGGGCAGAGCCCTGGCGGCCATCGGATCGGGGACGAGCGGAGATGCCGTGCCGTCGAAGTCCAGCGCGACGATCAGTCTGGGTGTGGCGGCGATGGCGCTCAGCGCCGGGTCTGCGGCTCCGGGGGTCCAGCTACGGGTCACAGTGTCTCCAATCGAGGCGGTGTCCTCCCAGTATGACCCGGCGGAACGGTGCGACCCGGCCGATCAGCGTCCGCGGACGTCCGCGAGTGCGCGCAGGAACGACGACGACCACGCGTTCACGTCGTTCTCCAGCACGCGACGTCGCAGCGACCGCATCCGCTTGCCCTGCTCAGCGGGCGTCATGGTGACCGCGGTCATGATCGCGTCCTTCAACCCGGCGATGTCGTGCGGGTTGACGCGCACCGCCTGCCGCAGCTCGTCGGCGGCGCCCGTGAACTCGCTCAGCACGAGCACCCCGCGATTGTCGGCCCGCGTCGCGACGTACTCCTTCGCGACGAGGTTCATGCCGTCGCGCAGCGCGGTCACGAGCATGACGTCGGCGGCGAGGTACAGTGCGACCATCTCCTCGCGCGGGTAGCCCTGGTGCAGATAGCGGATGGCGGTGTGCCCCATGGTGTCGTGATCGCCGTTGATGCGCCCGACCGCGAGTTCGATCTCATCGCGAAGATGCACGTACGCGTCGACACGCTCTCGGCTCGGACTCGCGACCTGCACGAAGGTGACGTCGTCGACGCTCAGCTTGCCGTCTTCGAGGAGCTCGCCGTACGCCTTGATGCGATGCCGGATGCCCTTGGTGTAGTCGAGGCGGTCCACGCCCAGGAGGATCTTCTTCGGGTTGCCGAGGCTCGCTCTGATCTCGGCCGCGCGCGCTCGGACATCGGGGCGTGCCGCGAGCTCGAGGTACGGAGCGGTGTCGATCGAGATCGGGAAGGCCCGAGCGACGGCGGTGCGCGTGCCGCCCCCCTCGGTCGGGATGGTGACCGCCGACCCCTTCACCTCGTGACGCAGACGACGGCGCACAGCGGTCAGGAAGTAGGTGGCGTCCTGTGCGCGCTGGAAGCCGATGACATCAGCGCCGAGCAGGCCTTTGAGCACCTGATCACGCCACGGGAGCTGGGCATAGAGCCCGTGCGCGGGGAACGGGATGTGGTGGAAGTAGCCGATCGTGACATCGGGCCTCAGTTCGCGGATCATCTGCGGCACCAGCTGCAGCTGGTAGTCGTGCACCCAGACGGTGCCGTCCTGTGCGACGACGTCGGCGGCTGCCTCCGCGAAACGGCGGTTGACCTTGACGTACGCCTCCCACCATTCGCGGTGGTACTGCGGCGGCGCGATGACGTCGTGGTACAGCGGCCAGATCGTGTCGTTCGCGAAGCCCTCGTAGTAGTCGGCGACCTCCTCGGCGCTGAGCGGCACCGGGATCAGGTCGATGCCGTTGATCTCGAATCGATCCAGCTCGACATCCGGCTGGCCGGCCCACCCGACCCAGGCTCCGCGCGCACTGCGCATCATCGGCTCGAGTGCGGCGACCAGACCGCCCGGGGAGGTCCGCCACTCCTCGTCTCCGTCAGGACCCACGACCCGGTCGACGGGAAGTCGGTTGGCGACGACGACGAAATCTGCGACTGACATGGGTGAGTGCTCCTGACGATGCAGTGGGGGTGCTCCTCAGGCTACAGAAGCTCAGACCGAGGCTACGCGAGGTCGGGTGCCGCTCAGCCACCAGTTGACAAGCCCGGCGACGAAGGCTATCGCCGCAGAGATGATCGGCAGCACGAGAGCGCTGGTCGTTCCCGCGCTCTCGGCGAGCTCTCCCGCCACGGCCGCGCCGAGGGACTGGCCGACGACGATCCCCGAGCCGAGCATCGTCATCACCGTCGCCGAGCGCCCCAGAGGGCTGCGCGCAGCCCCGAAGCTGTACTGCGTGACGAGGGTCGGGCCGATGCCGATCCCCATGATCCCGAGAGCGATCATCATGGTCGCCGGCGAGTCGACGAGGAGCAGCAGCAGGCTTCCGCCGAGCAGGATGCCGGCGAACAGCAGCCAGCGCGCGCGGAGCGAGAACCGCACCGGGAGCCACGCGACGCCGAGCGCGAGAATCGCCGACCCGACACCCATCACGCCGTAGAGGAGCCCTGCCTGTTCTGCGGCGCCGCGGTCCGCCATGAAGGAGGTGAGCGATGTGAGCATCGTGCCGAAGAACATGCCGACGCCGAGGATGCCGACGACGACGATCAGCAGACGCGGGCTGAAGAGCTCGGTCACGGCCGACGGCGCCCGCCCGTCCTCGCCTCGATGCACCGAGACGACACGCGCGCTCGGATGCAGGGCGAACGCGCCCACGAACACGACCGTGAGCACCGCCGCACCGATGAGCGGGGCCCACGGCGCGATGGCGGAGGCGAGGATGCCGACGATGAACGGCCCGAACACGAACACGGTCTCATCGGCGGCGGACTCATACGCCATGGTCCCCGAGACGGTGCGCGTGCGCGCCGCCTCAGGCATCCGATCGGCGATCATCGTCACGAGTCTGGATCGAGACATCGGAGCGACCTGCGGAGCGGTGGCGCCGATGCCGAACGCGGATATCAGCACCAGCGCGTCCGCTCCCCCCGTGTAGACGACGACGGTGAAGAGCACCAGCATCGCCCCGTTGGCGATCGCCAGGATCAGCAGCACCATGCGCTGTCCGAACCGATCGGCGGCGGCGCCGAGCAGAGGTCCGAAGCATGCTGTGCCGAGTCCGACGGCCGCGGAGGTGAGTCCGCCGAGCGAGAGCGAACCGCGCGCCGAGACGACGACCGTGAGCACTCCGACGACCATCATCGCGAACGGAAGCCGGGCGATGAACGCGATGATGAAATACGGGAGCCCCGCGATGCGGAGCAGTCCTCGCTCCTCAGCCGCGGGGATCGGGGCAGGGTGCTCGGGAATGGGAGTTGCGTGTGTCATGGGCTCTCGCGCGTCCGCGGACGCGGGGTCGGGTGCCGCCGCTGTCCGCCGGGAAGCCGGCGGCCGGTAGATACACGGATTGCGGCCGCGGACCAGCCGCGACCCTTCCATGGTAGCGCGGTCGGCGGGACGACGCCTGGGTTCCCGGGCCGCCTCATCGACGGACGGCTCTGACAGATTCCCCGCCGAGTTGTCAAGGCGGGGCGCGACGCAGCCGTCGACAGGTAGCGTGAAGTCATGAACTACCTCTCGGGCACCGGAATCGTCGGCGCGATCATGACGGGCGTCACTCTGCTCCGCGGATCCCGCGACACCAAGATCACCTGGCGCTCCGCCCTCGCGTGGGTGAGCTGGGGAATCACGCTCGCGCTGTCGATCGGCGCTGTCATCGACACCCGCCGCGCGAAGCAGGGTCGCCCCGTGTCGCCCGATTCGCCGGTCTATGCCAAGCAGCAGAAGGAGCGCGAGAAGGAAGCCAAGAAGCAGCGCTCCGAGGGCGTCAAGCCGATCAAGCGCTGAGTCTCAGCGGGTGAGGATCAGCGCCTCGCCCTGACCGCCTCCTCCGCACAGCCCCACAGCCGCGACACCGCTTCCTCTGCGAGCGAGTTCGTGTGCCATGTGGACGACCAGACGTGTGCCTGACGCGCCGATCGGATGACCGATCGCGATGCCGCCGCCATGGACGTTCACGATGTCGCTGGAGAGCCCGAGCTCGAGCTGCGATCGGGCGACGACCGCTCCGAAGGCCTCGTTGATCTCGACGACATCGAGGTCTGCGGCTGTGATGCCCTGCTTCTCGCACGCGCGTTCGATGGCCCGCGCGGGCTGCGCCTGCAGCGAGTTGTCCGGCCCTGCGGTCTGCCCGCTGGCGCCGACGGTGACGAGCACCGGCCAGCCTCTGGTCGCCGCCGTGGCGCGGGTCGTCACGACGACCGCCGACGCTCCGTCGGAGATCTGAGACGAATTGCCGGCCGTGATCGAGCCGCCCTCGGCGAACGCCGCCCGAAGGCCCGCGAGAGACTCGACGGTCGTGTCGGGCCTGATGCCCTCATCGGCGGTGACGAGCGTCGGCTCCCCCCGCCGCTGGGGAACGGCGACGGACACGATCTCATCGTCGAAGACGCCGGCGGCCTGAGCCGCCGAAGCACGCTGATGCGACAGCGCCGCCACCTGATCCTGAGCCCCGCGCGTCAGCTCGTAGCGGGCGTTGTGGCGCTCGGTGGACGCGCCCATGCTCTCTTTGTCGTACGCGTCGGTGAGGCCGTCGTGGGCCATGTGATCGAGCACCTCCACGCTGCCGTACGTCCATCCGTCCCGCGACCCCATGAGCAGGTGCGGAGCCCTGGTCATGGATTCCATGCCCGCCGCGACGACGACCGCCGCGTCTCCCGTCCGAATCATCCGAGCCGCGTCGATGATCGCCGTGAGACCTGAGAGGCACACCTTGTTCACGGAATGGGCGGGAACGTCCCAGCCGATACCGGCTCCGATCGCCGCCTGTCTCGCTGCGTTCTGTCCCGAGCCGGCCGCGAGGACCTGGCCGACGATCACGGCGTCCACGTCCGAGGGATCGATGGACCCCTGTTCCAGGGCACCTCGGATCGCGAATGCGCCGAGCTCCGGCGCGCTGAAGCTCGCCAGCTGTCCCTTGAGGCGGCCCTGGGGAGTGCGTGCCGCGGCGACGATCACGACGTCCGCGTCGCTCGAGTGGTCTGGGGCGTTCATCTCCGCCTCTCCGTTCTGTGCGTTCATCGGTCGTGCAGTTCTTCGGGGACCGTGAGTGTCGGCTCCGTCGCCGCCACGACCTGCTCCACCGTCACGCCCGGTGCGAGCTCGACGAGCGAGAGACCGTCCGGTGTCACGTCGATCACCGCCAGGTCGGTGATGATGCGATCGACGACCCCGCGGCCTGTGAGTGGAAGCGAGCAGTCGTGCACGATCTTCGCCGATCCGTCCTTCGCGGTGTGCTCCATCAGCACGATGACGCGCGCGGCACCGTGCACGAGATCCATCGCGCCGCCGGGTCCCTTCACCATCTTGCCCGGGATCATCCAGTTCGCGAGGTCTCCGGTGGCGGACACCTGCATGGCGCCGAGGATCGCCGCGTCGATCTTGCCGCCTCTGATCATGCCGAAACTCGTCGCGGAGTCGAAGTACGCGGCACCGGCCAGCACCGTGACGGTCTCTTTGCCGGCGTTGATCAGGTCCGGATCCACCGCGCCCTCGTGCGGGTACGGTCCGACGCCGAGGATGCCGTTCTCGGATTGCAGCACGACGGTCACCCCGTCGGGCACGTGGTTCGGCACGAGCGTGGGCAGCCCGATGCCGAGGTTGACATAGGAGCCGTCCCGCAGCTCTGCGGCAGCGCGAGCGGCCATCTCATCGCGTGTGAGCGCCATGTCAGACTCCTTCCGGCGTGACGGTTCGACGTTCGATGCGCTTCGGGATGTCGGTGCCGACCTCGACGACGCGGTGCACGAAGACACCCGGCAGATGGACGCGGTCCGGATCCAGCTCCCCCGGTTCGACGAGCTGCTCCACCTGCGCGATGCAGATTCGTCCGGCCATCCCCGCGAGGGGGTTGAAGTTGCGCGCCGCCTTGTTGAAGATCAGATTCCCGTGCCTGTCCCCCGCCAGCGCATGCACCAGCGCGAAATCGGTGGTGATCGCCTCTTCGAGCACATACTCGCGCGGCCCTGCCGCGGTGTCGAAGGTACGAACATCCTTCGCCGGAGACGCCACCGCGATGCTGCCGTCGGGGTTGTAGCGTCGCGGGAGCCCACCCTCGGCGACCTGCGTGCCGACGCCGGTCTGGGTGAAGAATGCGGCGATCCCAGACCCTCCCGCCCTGAGCTTCTCGGCGAGGGTTCCCTGCGGTGTCAGCTCGAGCTCGAGTTCGCCGGAGAGGAACTGCCGTTCGAACTCCTTGTTCTCCCCGACGTAGGACGAGGTCATCTTGCGGATCCGGCGAGCGGCGAGCAGGATGCCGAGCCCCCAGTCGTCCACTCCGCAGTTGTTGCTGACGATGCTGAGCCCGCTCGTGCCCCGGGCGAGCAGTGCGTCGATGAGCGCAGTCGGATTCCCGGAGAGCCCGAATCCTCCGACGGCGAGAGACGCACCGTCCTCGATGTCTGCGACCGCTTCTTCGGCGCTCGCCCACTGTTTGTCGATCACGCATGCTCCTTCGAATGACGCCCGTTTCTTCAGCATCCACTCTCCGGCATCCTCGAGGGAAGAACACTCTTGCGATGTGGACACATCAACGCATAACGTCCACATTATGGAACCCTCCGCCTCGATCCCCGGAACGCAGGCGATCGCGCGCGCCGCGAAGCTCTTGAGGCTCGTGACCTCCAGCGGCCACGACGGTGCGTCGCTCCAGGAGCTGTCCGCGTCCGCCGGGTTGTCCCGCTCGACCGCGCATCGCCTGCTCTCCGCACTTCGCGCCGAGGGTCTGGTCGACCGCGACGAGTCCACCACTCGCTGGATGCCCGGGCCGGAGCTCTATCTCATGGGATCCGTCGCCGCAGCCCGCTATGACGTGACTGCACTGGGGCGTGATATCGTCCGCTCGCTCGCGGTCAAGACCGAGGAGAGCGCCTTCCTCTCGGTGCGCCGTGCCGATGAGACGGTGTGCCTCGTCCGCGAGGAGGGCTCCTTCCCGATCCGGTCATTCGTGCTGAGCGAGGGCGTGCGGTTTCCACTCGGCGTAGCAAGCGCCGGGCTCGCCATCCTGGCATTCCTCCCTGACCACGATGTGGACGCCTATCTGGAACGTCATCCGGAGCTCGAGGCCAATTGGGGCAGATCTCACGGCGCCGCACCTCTGCGAACACGGCTGGCCGAGACGAAGGAGAGAGGCTATGCGGTGAATCCGGGGCTGATCGTGGAGGGCAGCTGGGGTCTCGGCGCGGCGGTCTTCGATCGCTCGGGTCGACCGGAATGGGCCTTGAGCCTGACCGGCGTGGGATTCCGCTTCGGCCCTGATCGGATCGGCGAGCTGGGCAGGACGCTCCTCGCCCATGCGCACCAGCTCTCGGCTCGGATCGCGGGGGCTCGGCGCTGACCCGGACTTATACATACCAGTGGGTATATACTTTCTGGTATGAATCGTCAGGATGTCATCCCCTCGCTCGTGCTCTCCGGGTATGCGCTCGGCCGGATCGCCGCACAGGACGCCGGCAATGATGCGCCTGCCGCGCAGTGGCGAGTGCTGAGTCTGCTCGAGCAGTCCGGGCCCAAGCGGGTCGGAGAGCTCGCGGCAGCCGCACGCACGACCCAGCCCGGGATGACCCGGCTCATCGGGAACCTCGAGCGCGAGGGATTGGTCCTTCGCTCCCCCGTCGCCGAGGACTCTCGCGCGACAGCCGTCGCCATCACCGTGGCCGGGTCCCGCGCGCTGCAGTCATGGCGCGAAGAGTTCCGTGACACGCTCGCCCCTCGCTTCGCCGACCTCGACGGCGACGAATGGAGCATCCTGACGCGCGCCGCCGAGATCCTCGCGGCGCACACCACCACCGACTCGACAGGAGCAGCAGCGTGAACACCCCCGCCACCTCAGTGTGGAAGCAACCAGCCCAGGTCTGGGCCGTCGCCTTCGCGTGCGTCGTCGCATTCATGGGCATCGGACTCGTGGATCCCATCCTCCCCGCGATCGCGGAATCCCTGCAGGCGACCCCGTTCGAGACGGAGCTCCTGTTCACGAGCTATCTCGCGGTCACCGGTCTCGCGATGCTCGTGACCAGCTGGATCTCGAGCCGCATCGGCGCCAAGAAGACGCTTCTGATCGGGCTGGCGCTCATCGTGGTGTTCGCCCTGCTCTGCGCGCTCAGCGGCAGCGTCGACGCGGTCATCGGCTTCCGCGCAGGATGGGGTCTGGGCAACGCGCTGTTCATCTCCACCGCTCTCGCGACGATCGTGGGCGCGGCGTCGGGGGGCAGCTCAGCTGCGATCGTCCTCTACGAGGCAGCCCTCGGGCTCGGTATCGCCATCGGTCCGCTTCTGGGCGGCCTGCTGGGCGAGCAGAGCTGGCGCGCCCCGTTCTTCGGAGTGGTGGTGCTCATGGCGATCGCCTTCCTCGCCGTGCTCGTGCTTCTGCGCGGACCCGAGGACAAGCGCGCGCCCATCCCGTTCTCGGCACCCTTCAGGGCCCTGGGTCGTCCTGCGCTCGCGATTCTCGCGATCGCGGCCTTCTTCTACAACATCGGCTTCTTCATCCTGCTCGCGTTCTCGCCGTTCCCTCTGGGCTTCGGGGCCATGGGGATCGGCTTCACGTTCTTCGGCTGGGGCCTCGCCCTCGCCATCACGAGCGTCTGGGTGGCTCCCCTGCTCATGCGCCGGATGTCCCGCACGAGCGTGATCCTCACCGTCCTGCCGCTTCTCGCCGTGGATCTGATCATCGCCGGCCTGCTGGTCGAATCCGCCACTGCGCTGGTCGTGTGCATCGTCATCGGCGGACTGCTGCTGGGTGTGATGAACACCGTGCTCACCGAAGCGGTGATGGAGGCGACGGACCTGCCCCGCTCGGTCGCATCGTCGGCGTACTCGTCGGTGAGGTTCCTCGGCGGAGCCATCGCGCCGCCCCTCGCAGCGGCTCTCTGGCACGCGTTCAACGCGACGATCCCGTATCTGGTCGCCGCTCTCGCCGTGCTCATCGCAGCGGCGACGATCTTCTGCGGCAGGAAGATCCTCGCGCACATCGACGACGAGCCCGACGACGCCGCGATCGAGGACGCGCAGGCCATCCTGCTCGGCGACGCCGGGTGACACGCCAGCCTGCTGCGTTCGATGCCGTGGGGCGATGAGCGAGCTCTCAGAGCGCAGCAGGCCCACCGGCGGCGCTGTCATCGCAGTCGCCTGATCGACCTACTTGACGGTGACCGTGATCTCCGCGGTCTTCTGGTCGTCGAGGTCCTCGGGAACGGCGCCGCGGAATCGGTACTCGAACTGGATCACGGTGGTTCCCTCACCCACGGGCGCGAAGCGGTAGGTGAGCGCGCTCGGCGCTCCGGTCTCACCCTCCTCGCCCAGGTACCGCGACCGCTCGTCGCCCGGTCCGAGAACCGCCGGATCGGGCTCCCGCGTCAGCACCCACTCCTCACCGACGGTGGGATTGATGTCACCGAAGTCGACCACGAGCGCCTCATCCGGGGCCAGCGTCACCGAGGAGGCCGTGTAGTCGATGCTCGTCTCGAGCCCAGCCGAGCATGCGGTGAGCGGAAGACTGCAGACGGCCACGATCGCTCCGACTGCGAATCTCTTCACCCGTGCGCGCATCGCCACCCCTTAGCGTTTGCATCAAACTAGCGCACGGAAAGCGATGTCGGCGGCATCACCGCGACGCAGAAAAGCCCCGATGACTGGCGAGAGTCATCGAGGCTGATCCGTGCACCCCCTCGGACTTGAACCGAGAACCCACTGATTAAGAGTCAGTTGCTCTGCCGATTGAGCTAGAGGTGCGTGGCGCGGTATTCCCCGGCCGAGGAATTACATTACCAGCCGATCGCCGCGGTGCGAAATCGAGTCGGGTCCCACGTGTTCGCCGCGCGTGTCGCCCCGTGTCACGAGCCCTCGGGCCCCCGGGCGGGGCGGTTATCCTGGAGATGTGACCGCCTCCCCCCGCGTCGACGACTTCTCTCGCGACCTCGCACTCGCCCTTCGACTCGCCGACGCCGCAGATGCGCAGTCGCTCCCCCGGTTCGACAGCTCCGACCTGGAGATCTCGACCAAAGCGGACAATTCTCATGTCACCGATGCGGACCTCGCCACCGAGCGGGCGATCCGCGCCATCCTGTCGACCGAACGGCCCGATGACGGCATCTTCGGCGAGGAGTTCGGCGCTGAGGGCAGCACCCATCGACAGTGGATCATCGATCCCATCGACGGCACCGCGAACTTCCTCCGCGGAGTGCCGCTGTGGGGCACGATGATCGCCCTCGCGGTCGACGGCGTACCGCAGGTCGGAGTGGTCAGCATGCCCGCGATCGGACGCCGCTGGTGGGCGGCGTCAGGGTCAGGGGCATGGACGGCGACGGATGCCGAACCGCGCCGGGTCTCGGCATCCTCCGTGTCGTCTCTCGATGACGCGAGCGTGAGCTTCCAGAGCATCACCCAATGGGCTGAGTCCGGTCACCTCGACCAACTGCTGAAGCTGGCCGACCGGGTATGGCGCGACCGTGCCTACGGAGACATCTACGCCTACATGCTCCTGGCCGAGGGGCGGATCGACATGGTCGCGGAATTCGGCGTCAAGGAGTACGACGTCGCGGCCGCAGTCCCGATCGTGCGCGAGGCGGGCGGTCGGATGACCGGTTTCGACGGCGCAGAGACGATCTCCGACCTCTCGGCGCTCGCCACCAACGGCATCCTCCACGACGCGTTCCTCGCACTTCTGCACGACTGACCCCCGATGAAGGCACGCGCGATGAACCGCTTCACCTCCGCCGCACTCGGTGCGCTCCTGCTCACCGTCGCGCTCGTCTCCTGCGCAGCGACGCCCGAGGGCGCGCCGTCGCCCACGCCCGACTCGCCGAAGCCCTCCCCCACGGCGACTGCGGAGCCGGCAGCCACTCCCACACCCTCCGCGGCGGTGGAGCCAGCCTGCGACACGATCGTCTCGGCCGGAACCGTGCAGGCACTCACCGATCAGGGCTGGACCTTCGAGGAGAAGGAGTTCGTGGTGGGTGGCGTGACGCTCGCCGACGGGCTCCTCTGCTTCTGGGCCGACTACAGCGTCGCCTCAGATCACGGTCAGCTCTACGGGTGGTCGACGATCAGCGCTGAAGACGCCACTGCTGCACAGACCTCCCTCCTCGGAGAGGGCTGGACCCGCGAGGACGGCCCCGACGGCATCTACATCACCGAGAACCCGCAGTTCGCGATGGGCACCGACGAAGACGGCTACGGCATGACGTATCTGTTCGGCGACGGCTGGGTGAAGTTCGCGGACACGCGCCAGGGCCTCATCCTGATCGAGTGGGCCGGCTGACGCTCACTCGACCGGAGAATCGATCACCTCGTCGACGAGGAGGATGCCGCCTGTCGAGTTCACCGACTGCATCAGATCGTCGATCCACCGCGGGTTCAACTGAGGCTGCTCCGGCTCGTCGAAGGTGAAGCGCAGCGGGATGGACGGATGGATCCAGATGGTGGATCGTCCGCCGGGCTCTCCCTCGGGATGACGCCATGACAGGGTGAAGCTCTCCTGACGGCGGAGCTTGGTCGCGATGACGATCTTCAGATGCGCGAGTGATCGATCCTCGATGTGGATCGGAACGTCCGACGCGCCATAGAACAGCGTTGCCATGCGAACCAGAATACTGGCACAGGTGGCACGGACTGCGCATCTGAAGAGGCAGGGAGGAGCTCATCCTGCGCGGTGTATCGTCGCACGCATGGACTCCCCGCTCGCTGACATCGCAGTGGAGCTGTACACAGGGTCACCTGCAGAGTTCGTGAGCGCACGCAACGCGCGCGCCGTCGAGGCCGACGACGCGGGCCTCGCCGCGCAGATTCGCGATCTGAAGAAGCCGTCGGTCGCCGCCTGGGTGGTCAACGTCTTCGCACACGAGCGCGCCGCGCAACTCGGAGAAGCGCTTCAACTCGCCGAAGAGCTCCGCGAAGCTCAGGCGGACCTGGATGCTCGCGCGCTCGCGCAGCTCGGTCGCGACCGCCGCGCCCTCACGAGCCGACTCGCGGCAGATGCCGCTGCGCTCGCTGAAGCGCGCGGACAGCGCGTCACGGCTTCGACGAGAGAGGCGGTTCAGCAGACCATCAGCGCGGCCTTCTTCGATCCCACTGCGGCCGCCGCCGTCGCCTCGGCGAGGCTCGTGCGCGAGCTGGAACCGGCCGGCACGTTCGCCGACATCGCCGACACCCTCGTGGGTGGAGGCGCACCCGCACCGCCCGCGATCTCGCCCACACCCGTCGACGAGGTGCGGTCACGCAGAGAGCGACGGGACGCGGAACGGGCCGTCAGAGGAGCCCAGAAGGCTCACGACACTGCGGCACGCGAAGCGGCGACGGCCGACCGAGCACTCCGCGATGCTGCGGTGAGGATCGAAGCCCTCACACGTCGTGAGCGTGAACTCGAAGCTGACCTGGCGAAGGTCCGACATGAAGCGAAGCGCGCGCGAGAAGACGCCGAGGAGGCGGAGGCCGAACAGGAATCGCTCGCGCAGCGAGTGCGGGAGTCGGAAGAGCATCTCCGCACCGCAGAGGACGCTCTCGACCGGCTCACCACCGGCTGACCACCGACGCGGGAGGACGTGTCAGCGGACGCACGCGCCGTCGAACGACCTCGACAGCGTACCGGTATTCTGTGTGTATCCTGAGCGCGAGGCTCCACGGCGGAGCCGATTTCACAGGGAGTGGCATGCGCAATCGGTTCCTGAGTGCCATCCTCGTCGCGACCGCGGTCGTCGCAGGCTCGCTCACTCCGTCAGCGGCGGTGGCAGCGCCTCCGCCAGCGGCGGATTGGGTACCCGTCGGCACGCTCCTCGATCAGCTGCGTGTCGAGGCTCCGTCCACCGTGAAGTACGACCGCGACCTCTTCTTCGAAGGCGCGGATCTCGACGGGGACGGATGCCGCACCCGTCAGGAGGTGCTGCTCGAGGAGTCCGACATTCCGACGACCGTCACCGGCGCGTGCACCGTCACTGGAGGTCAGTGGTTCTCCTACTACGACAACGTCACGCACATCGACCCCGCCGCGATCGAGATGGATCACCTTGTCGCGCTCAAGGAAGCGTGGGCGTCCGGCGCGTGGGCCTGGACCGACGCGCAACGACAGAGCTACTCCAACGACCTCGACGACCAGCGCACCCTGACCATGGTCACCGCCGCCGTGAACACCGCGAAGGCCGACAAGGATCCTGCATCCTGGTTGCCTCCATACCGGCCGATGCGGTGCACCTATGTCTCCGAGTGGGTCGCGGTGAAGTGGCGGTGGAACCTGTCCGTCGACCCCGTCGAGAAGAGCGCCATCCAGACGCTCCTCCAAGAATGCGGCCCCCAGTGGGACGCCTGGATGCCGGCGACGCCCACCGTCGGACGGCCCTCCGCGCCGCCGATGCCAGACCCCGTCGGCGTGTACCGGTTCTGGAGCCCCGTCTACCAGGGGCACTTCTTCACCACTGACCCGACGGAGCGCGATCAGATCATCGCCCGTTGGCCGAACGTCTGGACCTACGAGGGGCAGCGGTACACCGCGTTCACGACCCAGGTCGCCGCAACCATCCCGCTCTACAGGTTCTGGAGCAGCACGTACTCGGGGCATTTCTACACCGCAGACCCCGCCGAGCGCGCGGCTGTCATCGCCAAGTGGCCGAACATCTGGAAAGACGAAGGGATCGCGTACTACGTCTACCCGGCCGACTCCACGCAGGCCGGCACCGTTCCCGTCGCGCGGTTCTGGTCGAACTCCGCGGCTCATCACTTCTACACCGCGGACGCGGCCGAACGAGATGCAGTCCTCGCCAAGTGGTGGCGGGTGTGGATCTACGAAGGCGACAACTTCCGAGTACCGTCCTCAGGCATCCCCGTCCCTCAGCCGCCTCAGCAACCTCAACCGCCTCAGCAACCGGGGAACCCCGGGGACACGCGGAATTGCACGGACTTCGCGAACTACGCTGCAGCGAAGGAATGGTTCGACCGGTTCTACCCCTACTACGGCGACGTCGCAAAGCTCGACTTCGACAACGACGGCATCCCCTGCGAGACCCTGCCTGGCGCGCCGTAGGCCGAGCCTGAGCCGCGTCGATTCCCGATCACGCACACAAAAGACCCGCCTCCCTTCGTGATCTTCACCAGGGAGGCGGGCCTTCTTGCTTGTGACAGCGACGTGGTGGAGCTGGGGGGAATCGAACCCCCGTCCAACGCTGAGTCTCCACGCCTTCTCCGGGCGCAGTCTGTGAAGACGTTCTGCTCGGCTCCGACCTTTGTCACAGACACCTAAGTCGACGAGCCCAGCCTGGGAAGAGTCCCACGTGACGTCCAGACGCCATCACGCAGCAAGATTCCTAAATGACGCCAGGATCCGTATCGGAATCACATACGGCCTGACGGACTATCGGGC
Organism: Microbacterium sp. Bi98; assembly: GCF_918698045.1. Lineage (NCBI taxonomy): Bacteria > Bacillati > Actinomycetota > Actinomycetes > Micrococcales > Microbacteriaceae > Microbacterium > Microbacterium sp. Bi98. The sequence goes on from NZ_CAKKLK010000002.1 coordinate 109,201, forward strand.
TCGCTTATGCAGCGAGGGCGAAGTCGTTGCGCTTGGTTTCGGCAACTATTTTTTTGCAGAGAGCGTTTACGAGATAACTCTGCATCCTCGGCCCGCTTCTCGTGGATTCACAGGCGCTGTCGAAACCGATCAGCCCCGTGGTCCTTCTCTCGAAGGAGCCGCTGTCACTCTGTGTACTTATCATCCCGGGAACCGGAGTCCCCGAGCCTCACAGACTACAACGTTCGCGAGGCCTTCGCCATTCCATGCCCTGGCGTAGAGTCACGACATGAGCGAAGTCACCGTCACCGTCCGCGGCGATCACGAGGCGCGAGTTGCGCCCGAGCGCGCCACCATCCACGTCAGTGTCCGCGCCGACGGCGCCGACCGCGCAGGAGTGGTCGATAGCGTGATGCATCTCACCGAGCCGGTGCGCGAGAGCATCACCGCGCGGCTGGACACGGGCATCGTCGTCGACTGGTCCAGCAAGCGGTTGTCCGTACGCGCCGAGCGCCCGTGGAACTCGGAGGGCACGCAGCTCGCGCCCGTTCACTACGCCGGCGTGGATCTGACTGCGACGTTCGCCGAAGCCTCGGCGCTCTCGCTCTGGGTGTCCGAGGTCTCGGCATGGGACGGTGTCGAGGTCGGCTGGGTCGACTGGCACCTCACCGCCGAGACGAGGTCCCGGGTCGAACGGGAGGTCGCGGCGCAGGCCGTCGGAGCGGCCGTGACGCGCGCGCAGGCATACGCCACAGCGCTCGGACTCGGTTCCGTCGTTCCCGTCGAGATCGCCGATGTCGGGCTGATAACCCCCGCGCCCGTTCAGCCGCTCGCGGTCATGCCCAAGATGCGCGGGGCGATGATGCAGGAGTCCCAGGACGTGGGCGGGCCGTCAATGGACTACGAACCCGACGAGATCGTCATCTCCGCAACGGTCGAGGCGCGATTCGTCGCGCGCTGAACCGCGCCCCGCACCGCAAAGCGGTCAGGCGTCGATCGCGAACGGCGCCAGATCGGCGGCGAGTCGCTCGGACACACGCGCGTGCACGACTGTGCCCTGCTCGCTGTGGTCCACCGCCAGCAGCATCCCGGTCTCGTGGATCGCCGCGACCAGATCACCCCTGTCATAGGGAACAACCGCGTGCACCTCCACGGCCGGCTTCGGAAGCGCCTCTTCGATCGCCGCTCGAAGCTCTTCGATGCCCTCGCCCGACCGGGATGAGACGAAATGCGCCGTGGGCTCGAGGCCTCGCAGCACGAGACGCTCGTCGTCGTCGATCAGATCGGCCTTGTTGAACACCACGAGCTCGGGCATATCACGCACACCGACGTCGCCCATGACGTCCCGCACGGTCTGTAGTTGACCGGCGGGATCGGGGTGAGATCCGTCAACGACGTGCAGCACGACGTCGGCGTCGCCGACCTCTTCCAACGTGGATCGGAAAGCCTCGACGAGCTGGTGCGGAAGGTTGCGGACGAAGCCGACGGTGTCCGTCAGCGTGTACACACGCCCGTCCGACGTCTCCGAGCGGCGGACCGTCGCATCCAGCGTCGCGAACAGTGCGTTCTCCACGAGCACCCCTGCGCTCGTGAGAGCGTTGAGAAGGCTCGACTTGCCGGCGTTGGTGTATCCGGCGATGGCCACGGAAGGAATCGTGTTGCGCTTGCGCTCGGCACGCTTGGCCTCTCGCGCCGGGCCGAAGTCACGGATCTGCCGACGAAGGAGCGCCATCTTGGTGCGGATGCGGCGACGGTCGAGCTCGATCTTCGTCTCACCGGGGCCACGGGAGCCCATTCCGGCACCACCGGCACCGACCTGGCCACCCGCCTGACGGCTCATCGAGTCACCCCAGCCGCGCAGGCGCGGCAGGAGGTACTCGAGCTGCGCGAGTTCGACCTGGGCTTTGCCCTCACGGCTCTTGGCGTGCTGGCTGAAGATATCGAGGATGACGGTGGTGCGGTCGATGACCTTGACCTTGACCACGTCCTCGAGAGCTCGTCGCTGGCTGGGGGCGAGTTCCGTGTCGGCGATCACGGTGTCCGCGCCCGTGGCCGCCACGATGTCCTTCAGCTCCTGCGCCTTGCCGCGCCCGATGTAGGTCGCGGCGTCCGGGTGCGGTCGCCTCTGCAGAACGCCATCGAGGACGACGGCTCCTGCGGTCTCCGCGAGGGCTGCGAGTTCGCGGAGCGAGTTCTCCGCGTCTTCCTGAGCGCCCTGCGGATACACGCCGACCAGCACCACGTTCTCGAGCCGGAGCTGGCGGTACTCGACCTCCGTGACGTCTTCGAGTTCTGTGGAGAGACCGCCGACGCGCCGCAGCGCATGACGATCCTCGAGGTCCCACTGGTCGCCGTCCGAGAACGCGTGTGACGCGGTGGACTGGTCCTGCAGCGCCTGAGCGGCGCCGAACACTCGTGCCTCCGTCCGCTTCTCCGCATTCGCGAGAACGCGATCGACTGCTTCGTCACCTGTGGAGTGTGTGCTGGTCTCCGTCATCCGTCCCTTATCTCTGGGTTTTGTTGCGAGCCTTAACCTTAGCCCGCGCTGTCCGCTACGCTCACGGTATGGGGTCCGACCATTACTTCACCGCGGCCCCGGCAAGCCCCGAGAACCTGCGATCGATCCGTGTGACGCTCGCAGGCCGAGAGCTGGACGTCACCACTGCTGGCGGCGTCTTCAGCCCGGATCGGCTGGATGCCGGTACTGCCGTCCTTCTCGCAAACACGCCTCCGGTTCCGCCGGGAGGCCATCTTCTCGACCTCGGAAGCGGGTGGGGACCGGTCACGCTGTCGATGGCATTGGCCGCGCCCCATGCGACCGTATGGGCGGTCGATGTGAACGAGCGGGCTCTGGATCTCGTGCGTCGCAACGCCGCAGCTCATGGTCTCAAGAATGTCAACGCCTCACTGCCCGAGGATGTTCCCGCTGACGTGACTTTCCGCTCGATCCGCTCGAATCCTCCGATCCGCGTCGGCAAGAACGAGCTTCACGGCCTGCTCGAGAAGTGGATCCCCCGCCTCGACGAGCGCAGCGACGCGTGGCTCGTCGTGCAGCGCAACCTCGGCGCGGATTCGCTGCAACGGTGGATCGGCTCGACGTTCCATCCTGGTTTCAGCGTGCACCGCACCGCGACCTCCAAGGGCTATCGCATCCTCAAGGTGCGCAAGCACGGCACCCCACCCACCGAGCCGATCGCTCTCGTCTGACGTCTCGCCGCAGCGACATCAGCGACCGAGAAGGTCGGGAAGGTCGCGCATGTCGGCGAACACGACGGCTCCTTCCTGTTCGAGCCACTCGGCCGGGGTGAGCCCGCCGGCGTAGCCGTATACCCGCATCCCGGCGGCTCGAGCGGCGCGGACGCCGAACCGGCTGTCCTCGACCACCGCGCAGTGTTCGGGGTGCACCCCGAGCCGATCTGCGGCGTGCAGAAAGAGATCCGGGGCGGGCTTACCGACGACCACGTCATCCACGCTGAAGATCCTTCCCTGGAATCGCGGAAGGAGACCGGTCATCCCGAGCGTTCTCCGGATCTTCGCATGGGTACCGCTCGAAGCCACGCACGTGGCCGTCACGATCTCGTCGAGTGCGCGCTCGACGCCGTCCACCGCGATCAGCTCAGCGAAGGCGGCGACGTACCACGGCTGATAGGTCGCCTCCCAGTCGTCGGGAAGCGGGCTCCCGAGGTACGACTCGATCTCCGAGCGGAAGTAGGCGGCAGAACGTCCGACGAACCGGTGCACGATCTCGTCCGAGGACAGTTCCCACCCGAGATCGGCGAGTACCCGCCGGTCCACCTCGATCGAGAGCCGCTCGCTGTCGACGAGGACTCCGTCGCAGTCGAAGATGACCAGATCGATCGGACCGGTCGCGCCCATCAGATCAGGTCGACCTCGCCGCTGAACACGAGCTGCGCGGGGCCGGACAGCGCGACGTGCTCGCCGTCCTCCGCGGGGAACATGCGCACGCCGAGCGTGCCACCCGGCACCTCGACCCGCCAGTTGTCGGGCGCCTTCGCACCTGCCCAGTAGCGCACCGCCAGAGCTGTGGCCGCCACACCCGTGCCACAGCTGAGGGTCTCCCCCACACCGCGCTCGGAGACGCGCATCGAGACGTGCCCGATCCCGTCCCGCACAAGCGGCTCACCTGGGACGACGAACTCGACGTTCGCACCCGCGGGCGGGGTGGGTTCGAGCACCGGAGCACGGTGGAGTTCGAGTGAGGCGAGTTCCGCCTCGGATGCGAGGGCGACCACCACATGAGGATTCCCGACGTCGATGCCCAGCCCCGGGCGCGTGACGGGGAGCCCGTCCGCCGTGACAAGAGGGTCGTCGCCGGAGAGCTTCCACAGGCCGAGATCCACCTGATATCCCGTCTCACTGCGGGTCACGTCGCGCACGCCCGCTCGGGTTCCGATCGGGAGCGTCGAGCCGGGCTGGATCGTGGCGAGCCCGGAGCGCACGAGATAGTGCGCGAAGACGCGGATGCCGTTGCCGCACATCTCGGCGATCGATCCGTCGGCGTTGCGGTAGTCCATGAACCATTCAGCTGCCGGCTCCTCAGCGAGTGACGCCCGCCCGTCCACGATCGCTGCAGAGCGCACGACACGAAGGATGCCGTCGGCTCCGATGCCGCGGTGCCGGTCACAGAGCACTGCGACCTGTTCCGAGCTGAGTTCCAGTGAGCCGTCGGGGTCGGCGATGATCACGAAATCGTTGCCCGTACCGTGCCCTTTGGTGAATGCGACCATTCGTCCAGTCTAGAGATCTCGGCTAGGCGTCGACGATCAGGCGTCTGCCCGTGTTCGACACGGAGAATCGTTCGTAGCCCAGGTCGTCGTAGAAACCGAGGACGCCTTCGTTCCCCTCCCTGACCATGAGCTGCACCTTCGGGCAGCCCATGGCGACGAGAAGCCGTTCGGCCTCGCGCACGAGTGCTCTCGCGATCCCTCGTTGGCGGTGCGACTTGGCGGTCGCCAGGTAGTAGAGCCAGCCGCGGTGTCCGTCGTAGCCGGCCATGACCGTCCCGAGGATCGGTGCCGAGCTCGATTCGGGCTCGGTGCTCTCGACGACCAGAAACAGCTCCGGCTGCACCGTGAGCTTGCGCTCGATGTCGAGCCGCGGATCGTTCCACGGGCGCGTGAGCCCGGCCTCGTCCCAGAGCGCGACAACCGCCTCGGTGTGCGCCCGGTCGAACGCCCGGACCGGCCAGCTCTCGACTGCGCGCCGAGGGGCTGACGCCTCAGCCACGGCGCACGCGGTAACGCCCGCACATGAAGTTGCGGTTGCGAGCCACCTCGAGGAGCTCGAGGTCCAGCATCCGCGGCAACAGGGGTGCCCCGGATCCGAGAGTGACCGGCGCGTACTGCACCCACACCTCATCGAGAAGACCCGCATCCGCGAACTGCCCGGCCAGGTCTCCGCCACCGACGACCCACAGATCCTTGCCGCCGGCGGCAGTGACCATCTCGGAGTGAACGGCGGTCACATCGCCCTGCGCCTTGCGGACGTCGGCGCCGACGGGAATCTCGAGCTCCCTGTGCGTGAACACCCAGGTCGGCTGCTCGTAGCCCCAGCGCCCCTCTTCGTGCTGCATGACCCAGTTGTAGGTCGATGCCCCCATGGCCAGCGCCCCGATCGTCTTCTCGAACGCCCCATAGGACATCGGTCCTTCGGCGTCGATGTCCTGCTTGAGGAGCCAATCGAGGGAGTGCTGGTCAGTCGCGATGAAACCGTCGAGGCTGCTCGCCGTGTAGAAGTGGGTGGCCATGCATCCACCTTCTCATCGGTCACCGACATCGCGCGATGGCGGTGAGGGAGATGTCGACTCAGGACTCGACGAGTGCCGTCGCGTCGACCGGGGGTTCGTGCCAGGTGAGACCCGGATACCGCTTGAACCAGGACACCTGACGTCGGGCATACCGACGCGTGAGGGCCTGCGTCTCGGCGATCGCCTCGTCTTGACTGAGCCGCCCGTCGATCTGCCCCAGAGCCTGGGAGTAGCCGATGGCACGCTGCGCAGTGACGCCATCCTCGAGCCCTTGCCGCCGGAGCCCCGCCACCTCGTCGACGAGGCCTGCACGCCACATCTGTTCGACCCGTGCGTCGAGCCGTTCGACGAGGACGCTGCGCTCGACATGGAGACCGATCAGTCGGGTGTCCGCCTGCCAGAGCGACGGCTGTTCCGGCAGAGCGGCACCGTGCGTGGCGCTGCCCTGCTCGAGCACCTCGAGGGCGCGGATCACCCGTCTCCCGTTGTGGGGGTCGACGCGCGCCGCCGTGGCCGGGTCGAGCGCTCTCAGCCGGTCGAGCATCGCCCCCGCACCCTCGTCCTCGAGCTCGCGTTCGAGCCGAGCGCGGATGACCGGGTCGCGCGGCGGGAAGGCGAAGTCGAAGACGACGCTGGAGACGTAGAGCCCGGAGCCGCCGACGAGGATGGCGTCAGCACCACGGCGCTGGATATCGATGATCACGGAGCGCGCAAGAGGCTGATACCAGGCCACCGCCGCTTCCTCGTCGACCTCGCGCACGTCGAAGAGGTGGTGCGGAATGCCGCGTCGTTCAGCAGCGGCGAGCTTCGCCGTGCCGATGTCCATTCCGCGGTAGAGCTGCATCGCATCGGCGTTCACGATCTCGGCTGCGTTGCCCCGCCGGCGCAGCGCCTGGGCGAGATCGAGCGCGAGATCGCTCTTGCCCGTCCCCGTCGCGCCGACGACTGCCCAGAGCCGCGGCGCATCGTGCGTGCCGCCCGGCTCCGTACCCGTCATTCCTTGGATACCGGCTTCGTCGCGAGCAGCGGTCACCTGCCGACGCGCAGCGTCGGCAGGCCGAGAGACACCGCCCGCGTGCCGTCGGGCGCCGCAGGCGCCGGCACGGCGCACGATTCCGCCTGGGCGCGATCCCAGGCGTCCCCACCGCGCGTGCGACGGATCTTGAGCGGGGAGCCCGTCGGGTCATCGGCGAGCAGGTGGAACGGAGCCGCATGGGTGATGGTCACCGAGACGACGTCACCGGGCCGGGGAACAGCCGACCCCGGGGTCACCTCGAAGTGCACGAGGCGATTGTCTTCCCCCCGGCCGGTCAGCCTATGCGTCTCGGCGTCCTTCTTGCCCTCGCCCGTCGAGACGAGGACCTCGACCTCGCGGCCGATCTGCTTCTGGTTCTCTTCGAGCGAGATGCGCTCCTGCAGCGCGATGAGCCGGTTGTAACGTTCCTGCACGACGGCCTTCGGAACCTGGTCTTCCATGGTCGCCGCCGGTGTGCCCTCGCGGATCGAGTACTGGAAGGTGAAGGCGCTCGAGAAGCGGGCCTGTTCGACCACCCGCATTGTGTCCTCGAAGTCCGCCTCGGTCTCACCGGGGAACCCGACGATGATGTCGGTGGTGATCGCGGCATGCGGAATGCGATCACGGACGCGGTCGAGGATTCCGAGGAACCTCTCACTGCGATAGGAACGACGCATGGACTTGAGGATGCGATCGCTGCCGGACTGCAGCGGCATGTGAAGCTGCGGCATCACAGTGGGAGTCTCAGCCATCGCGTCGATCACGTCGTCGGTGAACGCAGCCGGGTGAGGACTCGTGAAGCGAATGCGCTCGAGTCCTTCGATCTCGCCCGCCGCGCGCAGGAGCTTGCCGAATGCCTGGCGATCGCCGAACTCCACGCCGTAGGAGTTGACGTTCTGTCCGAGCAGGGTGACCTCGATGGCACCGTCCTCCACGAGGAGGCGGATCTCGTTCAGGATGTCACCCGGACGGCGGTCCTTCTCCTTGCCGCGAAGACTCGGAACGATGCAGAAGGTGCACGTGTTGTTGCATCCGACCGAGATGGACACCCACCCGCTGTGCGCAGAGTCACGCTTGGTCGGGAGCGTCGAGGGAAACACCTCGAGCGACTCGAGGATCTCCAGCTCGGCGTCACCGTTGTGTCGCGCTCTCTCGAGAAGGCCGGGAAGCGACCCCATGTTGTGCGTGCCGAAGACCACATCGACCCATGGGGCCTTGTCGAGAACGGCTTGCTTGTCCATCTGGGCGAGACAGCCCCCGACGGCGATCTGCATGCCGTCCTTGCGGCGCTTCACCGAAGCGAGCTGACCGAGGGTCCCGTAGAGCTTGCCCGCGGCATTGTCGCGAACTGCGCACGTGTTGATGATCACGACATCGGCCTCGGCGCCGTCCGTGGCTCGGACGTATCCCGCACTTTCGAGCGAGCCCGAGAGACGTTCGGAATCGTGGACGTTCATCTGGCAGCCGAAGGTGCGGACCTCGTACGAACGCTGGCGCCCGTCACGGTCGAGTGCGGCTGACGACGACGCGATGATCGTCGGTTCACTGCGCGGGATAGTCATGATCTCCCCATTGTACGAGCGGTTCCCCCCTCGCTGCCGCTGCCGCTGACCGGCCGGCGCCGGGCGAGGTGCGCGCCCTCCCCGGTGTCAGTCCGAATCGACGAATCGGACCCGCGACGACGAGCCGGAAGATTCCTCGGCGAGGGCCGTCTTCGCAGCCGTCATCGCGATGGAACCGTTGTACCCGCGACGTGATAGCTGACCGACGAGGCGTCTCAGAGCAGTATCCGGGTCGAGGCGGGACATCGATCGTGCTTTCGAGCGAGCGTACTCGAGTGCGCGCTCCGCGTCGTCGTCGGGAACATCGCCCAATGCCGCGTCGATCACATCGCGGGGAATCCCCCGCTGCGAGAGCACCCGCGAAAGAGCGACCCGCCCCTGTCCTTTTCGCTCGATTCCCGACATCACGAGCTGATCGGCGAGAACCGCGTCATCGAGGTAGCCGCGGCGACAGAAGTCGTCGATCACGTCGTCGATCGACCCGGAGTCGAGCCGGACGCCGTTCTCTTCGTAGCCCCTGAGCACCATCCGCGCCTCGGACAACGAGAGCGATCGAGCCCTCAGCTTGCGCACGAGAAGCTCCTCGGCGTCGACGCGCAGCTTCGACGGATCGACGCCGCTCTCATCTGCTGAGTCGTCGTCGTGTGGTTGCAGTGCACGCAATCGGGGTGCAGACCGAGCCGCAGCGCCTCGAGCAGGATGCCGTTCGCTGGGCCCACGAGAGTCGACGAGTGGAGCTGGAGCCGAGTCGCCGGTGGATGCGACTCCCACCGCCGTCGATTCCACGAGGCCTGCGTCTTCCGCGGCGCGGCGGGTACCTGCATCGGACCCGACAGAGCTTCGATCGACCGGCTTCATCCGCGCGGAATCACGGCCGAACAGAGGGATGATGGGGGCGAGCTCCTGAGGCTCGCCCCCGCCATCACTCATGGTTCGCTCCGGTTGCGCCACAACCGCGAACCATCACGATCATGCCGGGCGGCGCTCGGCGAGCTCGTCAGCATGTGCCTCGGTGGCTCCTCCGATGCCGAGCTTCTGCTTGATCTGGGTCTCGATCGCCAGCGCGATGTCGGGGTTCTTGAGCAGGAACGTTCGCGCGTTCTCCTTGCCCTGTCCCAGCTGGTCACCGTCATAGGTGTACCAGGACCCGGACTTCTTGACGATGCCGTGCTCCACACCGAAGTCGATCAGGCTGCCCTCACGGGAGATGCCGACGCCGTAGAGGATGTCGAACTCAGCCTGCTTGAACGGCGGAGCCATCTTGTTCTTCACGACCTTGACCCTCGTACGGTTTCCGACTGCGTCGGTGCCGTCCTTCAGAGTCTCGATTCGGCGGATGTCCATTCGGACGGACGCGTAGAACTTCAGCGCCTTTCCACCCGCGGTGGTCTCCGGCGAGCCGAAGAAGACACCGATCTTCTCTCGCAGCTGGTTGATGAAGATCATCGTGGTGTTCGTCTGGTTGAGCCCACCGGTGAGCTTTCGCAGCGCCTGAGACATCAGACGAGCCTGCAGACCCACGTGGGAGTCACCCATCTCGCCCTCGATCTCGGCTCGAGGCACGAGCGCGGCCACGGAGTCGATGACGATCAGGTCGATCGCCCCGGAGCGGACGAGCATGTCCGCGATCTCGAGCGCCTGCTCACCCGTGTCGGGCTGCGAGACGAGAAGGGCGTCGATGTCGACACCGAGCTTCGCGGCGTAGTCAGGGTCGAGCGCGTGCTCGGCGTCGATGAAGGCAGCGATTCCGCCAGCGCGCTGAGCGTTGGCGATCGCGTGGAGGGTGAGCGTCGTCTTACCCGACGACTCAGGACCGTAGATCTCGACGATTCGTCCACGCGGCAGTCCTCCGACGCCGAGGGCGACATCGAGAGCGATGGAACCGGTCGGAATGACGGCGACAGGCGCACGCTCGTCGCTGCCCAGTCTCATGACCGAGCCCTTTCCGAACTGACGATCGATCTGGGCGAGGGCGGTCTCGAGGGACTTCTCGCGGTCAGCGGGTGATGGCATGACGTGCTCCTTATGCTCGCGTGGTGCCGCCTGTAGGCTGTCGCGGTCCTCCCGGCTGGGCGGAACTCTCCGACAAGGCGTATGGCTCTTCGGCTTGTTCTTCACCGTAGGAGGAGCCTCCGACATTGCGTCGTCAGCACCGCGAAACAGGGAGAGAAACGTCTCTGAACCACTTGTGCAGAAGACTACGCCCGTTTCGAACACATATTCGACGACACGCCGTCTCGGCGTGTCGCAAATCGAAACCGCCTCGAACGCGGCCCTCGCCGCGAACGCCTCAGAGGGTCATCGCTTGCGCGGCTCCAGACGACCTGCACCGTGTCGCCGCTCCAGGGGGACATCCGTCTCGGCGCACAGCGCCAGCCAGATCTCGCGCGGTGCGACGCCAGCGTCCAGCGCTTCGTCGGCAGTGCGCCCGGCGAGCTGAGTCAGAACGAGGTCGCTGATCAGAGATGACCCGCGACCGCCGAATTCCGCATCGACTGCGCGGAGGAACTCACTACGTCGCATCAGAGGCTATGAGAGTCCGACGTTCAGTGGAGCGACAGCTCGGGCTCGACAGAAGCCACGAGGTCGTCCGGAACGACATCAGGGAAGACCTGAATGCCTTCGAGGACCGAGATCCGGTCGCCGACCTCTCGCATGATGATCGAGATGGGAACATCCAGAGCGTCAGCCACCGAGGCGAGAATCTCACTCGATGCTTCCTTCTGGCCCCGCTCGACCTCGCTGAGATAGCCCAGCGCCACAGAAGCCTTGCTTGCAACCTGCCGGAGCGTCCGCCCCTTCTGCAGGCGGAAGTCCCTCAGCACATCGCCGATTTCCTGTCGTACAAGAATCATCGGAACCTCCTCCCAGATCGCCTTCTCGAGGTCTCCCTCGAAGAGACCGCCAGTCTAGTCCTACCGACCTTCACAAAATCTACCTTCGCACGCTGTGCTTTCGGTGTGAGCACATAGGACATAACGGAGCGCACCCATCCCCTATTCCCGCAGAACCCGAGCGAGCATATCGATCGCCGCGTCGACCGCCTGCGCCCGCACCTCGGCACGATCACCGGCGAATCGAAACAACTCGGTCACCGAGGAATCCGGCGTCACCACGGCCACATGCACCGTGCCGACCGGCTGACCGTCAGGTGAGTCCGGCCCCGCGATACCCGTGGTCGAGACGCCGACGTCGGCAGGGGCCCCGTCGACGTTCAACGCACCGCGCACCCCCGCCGCCATCTGAAGAGCGACGTCGGGGTGGACAGGACCGTGCGCGTCGAGCAGCGCGTCGTCGACGCCCAGCAGCGTGTGCTTCACCGGAGTGGCGTACGCGACGATCGCTCCACGGAGCGAGGCAGACGCCCCCGGCACGGAGACGAACTCGGCCGCGAGAGCACCGCCCGTCAACGACTCCGCGACACCGAGCGTCCAGCCACGCTCGACCAGCGCGGCGAGCACGGCCGACGCAGATGTCACGAGGGCTGCCGCGCGCCTCGTACCTGCGCGACGATGTAGTCGATTCCGCTCGCCACGGTGAGGATCAGCACGAGCACCATCAGGATGGCGGTCACGAGCAGCCACGGCTCCAGCCCGATCACGACGTGCAACGGAAGCAGCGCCCAGGACAGGGCCACCGCCTGCACTGCCGTCTTGATCTTGCCCATCCAGGCCGCAGCCACGACGTGCTCCTTCGCCACCATGAGACGGTGGATCGTGATGCCCCACTCCCGAATGAGGATGATGATCACCAGCCACCAGTTCAGCTCGCCCAGTATCGCGAGACCGATGAAACCCGCGCCGGTGAGCAGCTTGTCGGCGATCGGGTCCCAGAGCTTTCCGAAGTCGCTGACGATCTCGTAGCGGCGGGCCAGGTAGCCATCGACCCAATCGGTCGAGATCGCGACGATGAAGAGAACAGCGGCGATCCAGCGGACAGCGATGTCGTCGAGTCCGAACGTGCCACCGATCAGCAGGAGGACGAAGAAGATCACCGCGAGCGGTATGCGCGCGACCGTGATCGCGTTGGGAAGCTGCCGTGGAATGGCCATCAGTCGCGTCCCGTCAGTCCCCAGGCGTCTTCGTCGCCATCGTCTTCAGCCTCGACCACAGGGAGTCCCTGGAACTGCGCCTCGACCGGGTCGTGCGGCGTCCCGGCAGCAGTCGCGGCCGAGGAGGGGGCAGGCGGCTTCGGCGGAGTGTCGTCGCCTCGCAGCTTCGCCATGACCTGGGGCAGCTGTTCGGCCGTCGCCAGCACATCGCGCGCCTTCGATCCTTCTGACGGGCCGACGATCTCTCGCGACTCGAGGAGGTCCATCAGGCGACCGGCCTTCGCGAACCCGACGCGGAGCTTGCGCTGCAGCATCGACGTCGACCCGAACTGCGACGACACGATGAGTTCGGCCGCGGCGAGAAGAAGCTCGAGATCGTCGCCGATGTCCTCGTCGACCTCCTTCTTCTTCGTGGGCTCCAGCGCTTCCTGGACGTCGGCGCGGTAGTCCGGACGGGCCTGACGCGTCACGTGCTTGACGACCGCGTCGATCTCCTTCTCATCGACCCACGCACCCTGCAGTCGGAACGGCTTGGACGACCCCATGGGCGAGAACAGCGCATCGCCCTGTCCGATCAGCTTGTCGGCGCCGGGGCTGTCGAGGATCACGCGACTGTCTGTGACGCTCGTGACGGCGAACGCGAGGCGCGAGGGGACATTCGCCTTGATCAGACCGGTCACGACATCGACGCTGGGTCGCTGCGTCGCTAGCACGAGGTGGATACCGGACGCGCGTGCGAGCTGGGTGATGCGGACGATCGAGTCCTCGACGTCGCGCGGGGCGACCATCATCAGGTCCGCCAATTCGTCGACGACGACGAGGAGGTACGGGTAGGGCTTGAGCACGCGTTCGCTTCCCACGGGAAGCTCCACCTCGCCGGCGCGGACGGCACGGTTGAAGTCGTCGATGTGACGGAACCCGAACGACGCGAGGTCGTCGTACCGCATGTCCATCTCCTTCACGACCCACTGCAGCGCTTCCGCCGCCTTCTTGGGGTTCGTGATGATGGGTGTGATCAGGTGCGGCACCCCGGCGTAGCTCGTCAGCTCCACGCGCTTGGGGTCGATCAGGACCATCCGCACATCCGTGGGTCGGGCGCGCATGAGCAGACTCGTGATCATCGAGTTGACGAAGCTCGACTTTCCGGAGCCGGTGGAACCGGCGACAAGCAGGTGAGGCATCTTCGCGAGGTTGGCGATGACGATGTTCCCACCGACGTCCTTTCCGACGCCGATCGTCATCGGGTGGGTGCTCTTGTGCGCTGCCGGAGACCTGAGCACATCGCCGAGCGCGACCATCTCCTTGTCGGCGTTCGGAATCTCGATTCCGATCGCGCTCTTTCCGGGTATCGGCGAGAGGATCCGCACATCGTTCGATGCGACCGCATACGCGAAGTTGTTGCTCAGCTGGAGGATCTTCTCGACCTTGACGCCGTGCCCCACCTCGACCTCGTACTGGGTGACCGTGGGGCCACGCGAGAAACCAGTGACCTTCGCGTCGACCTTGAACTGTGTCAGCACGCTCGTGATCTGCTCGATCACCTTGTCGGTCGCCTCGGAGCGCGCGACCGGTGGAGGCCCTTCGACCAGAAGACCTGGCGACGGCAGCACGTACGGGGCGACGGGGGCCTGGGGGCCTCGCTCCCCCGGCCCGGCCGTGCCGAAGCCGTCGAGACCCGGAAGCTCCGGCATCTCTCCGGTGTCGGACTCGTCGTCTAGCAGTGCGGTGGTCTGCTGCCCTGCCAGGGATTCCGTCACGGACCGCACGTCCGTCAGCACCTCGGTCGCCGCGTCATACGGATCTTCCACGACGACGGCCTGATCGTAAGCCGGAGTCGGCTCGGAGGTCGTCAGCAGCGCGGTGATGTCGTCGGAGCCCAGCGTCCCCTCGTCGGGGTCTTCCTCACGGCCGGTCTTGTTCCGCCGCCACCAGGGAAGGACGTCGGGGTCGTCGACCTTGTCGGACTCGTCGATCGCCGCGGCTTCCTTCGCAGGCTTCTCGGTGCGCTCAGCGTCGAACATCCACGCGTAGAGGTCGCCCAGGCGCTGCCCGATACGGTTCGGCGGAGTCTTGGTCAGGATCAGGATGCTGAGTCCCGCCAGCAGGGCCAGGACGATATAGGCACCCACCGGAGTGAGATACGAGAGCGGCTCACCGATCATCCAGCCGAAGAGACCGCCCGCTTCGCTGAGCGCAGGCATGCCGTCCCGGGGCTGCGCACGAACGAGCAGTCCGGCGGAGTCGACTCGACCCGCTGCGATGTGGCAGAAGCCTGCCAGGGTGAGCACGAAGAGTCCGAAGCCGATGCCGATGCGCCCGTTGTCGTGGACGGACGAGGGATGGCGGAACAGCCACCCTGCCAGCAGCAGCAGCAGCACGGGCATGACGAAAGCCACGCGCCCGACCAGAAGCCCCACCGAGTAGGCGCTGATGTTCGACGCGACCTCGTTGCCGATGAAGAACCATTCGTTGACCGCTCCGGCGATCGCCAGAAGCACCAGCAGGAAGGGGAATCCGTCGCGCCGGTCATCCTTTTCGAGCGTCTCCGGGCCGAATGCCCGGAACAGGCCACCGACGCCGTGGGCGAGCCCGTTCCACGCTCGTACCGCCACCGGAGGCTTGTCGATCTCGTCGATGTACTTCTTCGGCGCAGCCTGGGCCTTCGGCGCAGCCTGCCGCTTCGGGCGAGGCGTGGCGCTCTCGGACGCGCGCGCGGACTTCGTGGTACTCCTGGCCATGCTCTCACGTTACGGCCAGAGGCCGACATTCACCCGTAATGACGCGGCATTCCGGCCGGTTCCCGGGCCCGCGAAGGGAGATCAGGACGTGCGATGCACCATCGTGTCACGGAGATCCCCCGCGTCGGTGACCACGAAACCCTCCGACCGATACAGGGCGTGCGCAAAGTTGTCCCGTTCGACGCTGAGGCTGATCCGAGGGTGCCCCTGCTCGCGCGCGTGGGTGACGAGGCGTCGAAGCAGGGTCCGTCCGACTCCGTGCGCCCGCCAGATCGGCTGCACTCCGATGATGAGCTCGGGCACCGCGGTTCCGACGAAACCGAAGCCTGCGTCGTCCGGTGCGAGCATCCGATACCACGCCGCACCGATGGGTCGCAGATCGGAGTCGAGCGCGATGAAACCGGCATCCGCCGGCCGCATCCACCCCGCGATGTAGCGCCGGTGCTCGACGGCGCTGAGAATCTCATGCCGAGCGCGTGCCCCGCCCGAGCGCCAGTTCGCCGCCTCGACGACCATGTCGCCGAGGAAGCTCCCGTCCGCCTGGTCGGCGGGTCGAATCGAGAAGACGTCCGGCATGGGGTGAGCCTAGGCCGTTCGCGTTACAGCCGAGTGTCGGTCGACTGGGAACCCGCGAACCACCGGGCTCCGATCACGCTTCGATGACCAGCGGGACGATCATCGGACGACGACGGAGCTTCTGGTTGACCCAGCGCCCGATGGTCCGACGGATGACCTGCGAGAGCGCATGCGTGTCGCGCACGCCGTTGCCGGAGGCCTCCTTGAGGGCGGCGATGATCTTCGGGGTGACGTCATCGAAGACGGAATCGTCTTCGGCGATGCCGCGCGCGTGGATTTCCGGACCGGAGATGATGCGACCGGTGGCGGCATC
This sequence comes from Microbacterium sp. Bi98, assembly GCF_918698045.1. Taxonomy (NCBI): domain Bacteria; kingdom Bacillati; phylum Actinomycetota; class Actinomycetes; order Micrococcales; family Microbacteriaceae; genus Microbacterium; species Microbacterium sp. Bi98. The sequence goes on from NZ_CAKKLK010000002.1 coordinate 125,202, forward strand.
GACCACGACGATCACGGAGACGAAGCCCTCTTCAGCCAGGATCCGACGATCCTTGAGGTCTGCGTCCGTGATCGCGCCGACGGTCGAGCCGTCGACGTACACGAAACCGAGATCGAGCTGGCCGACCACTCGGGCGTCGCCGCCCTTCAGGTCGATGACCGTGCCGTTCGAGGCGATGATCGTGCGCTCGGCCTCGATGCCCGTGTCCTGCGCCAGCTTGGCGTTGGCGATCAGATGGCGGTACTCGCCGTGCACCGGCAGCACGTTCTTGGGTCGCAGGATGTTGTAGCAGTAGATGAGCTCACCCGCTGCGGCATGGCCCGAGACGTGCACCTTGGCGTTCGCCTTGTGCACCACCTTCGCGCCGAGCTTGGTCAGACCGTCGATCACGCGGTACACGGCATTCTCGTTGCCGGGGATGAGGCTCGAGGCCAGGATGACGGTGTCACCCGGTCCGGGCTCGATCGCATGGTCGAGGTTGGCCATGCGACTCAGAACGGCCATGGGCTCGCCCTGCGAGCCGGTGGACATGTAGACGATCTTGTCGTCCGGAAGGTCGCGGGCCTTCTTGTAGTCGATGAGAAGACCGCTCGGCACCTTCAGGTATCCGAGGTCCTCGGCGATCGTCATGTTGCGCAGCATGCTGCGTCCGAGCAGCGCGACCCGTCGGCCGTGCGCATGCGCGGCGTCGAGAACCTGCTGCACGCGGTGCACGTGACTCGAGAAGCTCGCGACGATGACCCGGCGAGGCGCCTTGCCGATGACCTGATCGAGCACGGGGCCGATCGAGCGCTCCGTGGGAGTGAACCCGGGCACGTCGGCGTTCGTCGAGTCGACGAGGAACAGGTCGACCCCTTCCTCGCCGAGGCGGGCGAACGCGCGGAGGTCGGTGATGCGTCCGTCGAGCGGAAGCTGGTCCATCTTGAAGTCGCCGGTCGCCAGCACGAGGCCCGCGGGAGTGCGGATCGCCACGGCGAGTGCGTCCGGGATCGAGTGGTTGACCGCGACGAACTCGAGGTCGAACGGTCCGACCTGCTCCCGCTGGCCCTCCTTCACCGTGAGGGTGTAGGCCTTGATGCGGTGCTCCTTGAGCTTCGCCTCGACCAGCGCGAGCGTGAGGCCCGATCCGATCACGGGGATGTCGCTCTTCAGGCGCAGCAGGTAGGGAACGGCACCGATGTGGTCCTCGTGCCCGTGGGTGAGGACGACTCCGACGATGTCGTCGAGGCGGCTCTTGATCGGCTCGAAGTCCGGCAGGATCAGGTCGACTCCGGGCTGGTGCTCCTCCGGGAAGAGCACTCCGCAGTCGACGATCAGGATCTTGCCGTCGAACTCGAAGATGGTCATGTTGCGACCGATCTCACCGAGTCCGCCGAGCGGAGTGACCCGCAGCGTCCCCTCGTCGAGAGCTGCGGGTTCTGCGAGCGGGATGGACATGCTGTCTCCTCAGTCGGACACTCCACGCGTCCGTTCGTTCATGGTGACGCGCCTCGGCGCGTGCGTTCTCAGCGGGTCGTGCCGTGCACCTTCGGCAGGGCGCCGCCCGCGGCCGCGTTGCGGTCGGGGCGGAAGTTGGAGAAGTCTGCTCCCGGAACGTCCCTCACGAGATCGAGCTCGTCCTCGATGAGCGCGGCCTCCCACTCTTCGGGACCCACCAGGGGCAGACGCACGCGGGGGCTGGAGATCCGGCCCAGGCCGTGCAGGATGTACTTCGCGGCGACGGTTCCCGGGACATGCGTCATGACCGCGCGCACGAGCGGCTCGAGCCTCTTGTGCTCTGCCGTGGCCGTCGTCAGATCGCCTCGGTTGACGGCGTCGATGATGGTGCGGTACGGAGCCGCCGCGACGTTGGCGGTCACGCCGATCAGGCCGGTCGCGCCGATGGCGAGATGCGGCAGAACATTCGCGTCGTCTCCCGAGAAGTACATGAGGTCGGTCTGGTTAAGGACGCGGCTCACCTCGGAGAAGTCGCCCTTGGCGTCCTTCACGGCGAGGATGTTCGGGTGCTTGGCGAGGCGCAGGATGGTCTCGTACTTGATCGGCACGCCGGTGCGACCGGGGATGTCGTAGAGGATCACCGGCAGGTCGGTGGCGTCGGCCACCAGGCGGAAATGCGTGAGGATCCCGGCCTGGGTCGGCTTGTTGTAGTACGGCGTGACGATCATGATGGCGTCTGCGCCGGCCTTCTCGCTCGCCTTGTAGAGCTCGATCGCGTGCGCGGTCTCGTTGGATCCACCGCCGGTGATGATCTTGGCGCGTCCGGCCGAGACCGACTTTCCGACCTCGACGAGCTTGAGCTTCTCAGGGTCCGTCAGGGTCGAGGTCTCGCCGGTCGTTCCCGTCACGACGATTCCGTCAGCACCGGCGGTGATGACGTCATCGATGTGCTTCTCGACGGCGGGCCAATCGACTTCGCCGTCGGCCGTCATCGGAGTGACGAGCGCGACGAGAACCTGTCCGAAGGGGTTGCCCGAGTGCGTCATGCCCCCAGCGTATCGGTTCGAATGCCGCTCACCCAGACGAGGGACGGCGGATGACATCTCCCCGGACGATCGCGACCATCATCTTGATTGGGATCCACATAGGCTCGACTCCATGGCATGGGTTACACGCGAATCGTCGACGGTGTACGAGAACCGGTGGATCGAGGTTCGGGAGGACCAGGTCACGGGGCCCGGGGGCGATGGCATCTACGGCGTGGTGACCATGCGGCATCCGGCGGTCTTCGTCGTCGCACTCGATGACGAGGACCGCGTCTGCCTCATCACTCTCGAGCGCTACACGACCGGAGTGTCGATAGAGATTCCTGCCGGAGGAAGCGACGGCGAAGAACCGCTCGCTGCAGCGCAGCGCGAGCTGCTCGAGGAGACGGGCTTCGTCGCCGAGGACTGGACGGAACTCGGAACGATGAACGCCCTGAACGGGATCGCCCACGCCCCCGAGCACGTGTTCCTCGCTCGGGGTCTGACTCCGTCCGACGACTCCACTCACACGCAGGCGGAGGAGGGCATCGACGCCGTCACCTGGGTACCGTTCTCCGACGTCCTCGGCATGATCTCCGATGGCCGCATCACCGATGGAGAGACCGTGGCGGCGATCGGATACGCCGGTATCCGTCTGGGCAGATTCCGCTGATCTCCTAGCGCCCTCATTCGCGCACGGCGCGCCCACAGCGGGACGCGGTCGACGTTCAGATCAGACGCGGCCGCGACGTGCGACGCCGGAGGTCAGCGCGCTCGGAAGCAGGGACGCGACAGCGACGATCGCCTTGTAACGCAGCGACGGGATCGAGACGGCCCTTCCGCGCGCCGCGTCACGGAGCGCCTCGCGGACCACATTCCGCGCGTCGAGCCACATGAAGCCGGGAACGCCCTCGTGCCCCGGTTCGAGTCCCATCCGCTCGTGGAAGGTCGTGTGCGTGAAACCCGGGCAGACGGCGGTGACCGTCACTCCGTCGGGTGCGTACTCGACATTCGCCCAGCGGCTGAATCCGATCAACCAGCTCTTGCACGCGGAATACGTGGAGCGCGAGATGAACCCTGCGACGGACGCGACGTTGATGATCCGGCCCCCACGGCCGCGCATCGTCTGAAGCGCCGCGTGCATGAGCCGCATCGACGCCTCGACGTGAACGCGCAGATGGCGCACCTCGTCGTCGATGTCGTTGTCGGCGAACTGCAGCGGGAGGCCGAAGCCTGCATTGTTGATGAGAAGGTCGACCGGATCGGAGGCATCACGGAGACGGTCGGCCACGCGCTCGACATCCTCGTCGATCGACAGGTCGGCGGGAAGCACCTCGACCGCGACACCGTGCTCGCTGCGCAACTCGGCCGCCACGACCTCGAGATCGCCGGCGGAACGTGCGACGAGGATCAGATCGGCTCGGCGCCGGGCCAACTGGCGCGCGAACTCTGCGCCGAGGCCGGCGCTCGCTCCGGTGATCAGTGCGGTGGGCATCAGCGCTCGTATCCCAGGAAGCGGAACCGGATGCCGGAGCGCGACGTCTGCCACTCCCCCTCGTTCACGAGCCGCCACCCGGCTTTGGACGGCGCATACGCGTCGCCGGAGACCTCGATGTCGAGCTCGGTGACTTCGAGGCGGTCGGCGTCGGCGATCACCAGGCGGAAGATCTCGGCGCCGCCGATGATCCATACCTTCTCGTGGCCGCGCACCGCGTCCGTGACGGTCGCGGCACGACGGGCGCCGTCCGCGGACCAGTCCTGCTGGCGGGTGATGACGATGTTCTCTCGCCCTGGAAGCGGGCGGAAGCGCTCAGGGAGCGAGTCCCACGTCTTGCGACCCATGATCACGGGAGCGCCGAGGGTGACTTCCTTGAAGTGAGCGAGATCCTCGGGGACGTTCCAGGGCATGCCGCCCTCTGCTCCGATGACGCCGCCGTGCGCCTCGGCCCAGATCAGCCCGACCCAGGTCATACCGCGACCGCCGCCCTGATCGGAGCGTGGTGCTGGTAATCCTCGACGACGAAGTCCTCGTAGTCGTAGTCGAGGATCGACTCGGGCTTCCGGGCGAACCTCAGCGTCGGGTATGGATACGGTTCGCGCGTGAGCTGTTCATTCACCTGGTCGAGGTGATTGTCGTAGATGTGGCAGTCACCCCCGGTCCAGACGAAGTCGCCAGGCTCGAGTCCCACCTGCTGGGCGATCATCAGCGTCAGCAGGGCGTAGGACGCGATGTTGAACGGGACGCCGAGGAACAGGTCGGCGCTGCGCTGATAGAGCTGGCAGGAGAGCTTGCCGTCCGCCACGTAGAACTGGAACAGGGCGTGACAAGGAGCAAGCGCCATGTCGGGGATGTCGGCCGGGTTCCAGGCAGACACGATGAGTCGCCGGGAGTCGGGCGTCTGCCGGATCTGCTCGATCACCTGAGCGAGCTGATCGATGCTCTCACCCTCCGGCGTCGGCCAGCTGCGCCACTGCACTCCATAGACAGGACCCAGATCGCCGTCGGCATCGGCCCATTCGTCCCAGATGGTGACGCCATGCTCCTGCAGCCACTTCACATTCGAGTCGCCCCTGAGGAACCAGAGGAGCTCGTAGGCGATCGACTTGAAGTGCACCCGCTTCGTGGTGATGAGCGGGAAGCCCTCGGAGAGATCGAAGCGGATCTGCCGCCCGAAGACGCTGGTGGTGCCGGTTCCTGTTCGATCGGACTTGTGAGTGCCGGACTCCAGCACGTCTCGGAGAAGGTCTTCGTACGGCGTCGGGACGGCTGCGCTCATGTGTGCCAGACTACCCGCCCTGGGGGCTGTCGAGTCGGATCGTCACGATGCGACATATCGGCCCGGGCGGTGCCGGATCACCCGTATTCTCGACGCATGTCACCCGCCGTCGCCCTTCTCCTCGCCGCAGCGCTGCTCGTGCTCGCCGGCACGATCGGTGTCGTGCTGAGACTTCTCGACGGACGGCGTCGCGGAGGCGGCCATCTGCGCTTCGATCCGAACGACGCGGGCGTGTCGCGCCTGGGCGCGAGAGCGACAGTCGTGCAGTTCAGCACCGAGATGTGCACCCGCTGCCCCCAGGTACGACGCATGCTCAGCAGCTACGTCGCAGAATCGGAGGGCCTGGACCACGTGGAGGTCGACCTGACGCATCGACCGGATCTGTCGGCTCGATACAAGGTCATGCAGACACCGACGACCTTCATCGTCGACGGATCAGGAGCCGTCCGCGCACGCTTCCATGGCGTGCCCCATCGACACGCGCTGAACGACGCGCTGGCAACCGTATGACGAGGACGGAAAGCGCATGACGACACCGGCCGGCATCGATCCCCGCGGCCCGCGATTCGCAGCGACGGTCACGACAGTGCTGCTGCTCGTCGCGACATATCTGGCGCTGGTCGGCATCTCGACCGCACGGACCTTCGGCTGGTTCGCCTATCAGCCGCTCGACTCGGCCGACATCGGCTCGGCCACGTGGGCCGTGACGTCGGCGACCCTTGCACAGCGCGCGCTGGACCCGGGGTTCCTCCTCACGATCGTGATCGCCTTGCTGTTCCTGTGGGGCGTCCTGTCACCCGCGACTGCACCATGGGGCGTCGTGTTCCGCAGGGTCATCCGTCCGAGACTGGCCGCTCCGACCGAGCTCGAGGATCCGCGTCCACCGCGGTTCGCCCAGGGTGTCGGTCTCGTCGTCGTCACGATCGGTCTCGTGCTGCACCTCGCCGGGGTCCCGTGGGCGCTGCCCATCGCGACCGCCGCCGCTTTCATCGCCGCCTTCCTCAATGCGGCGTTCTCCTTCTGCCTCGGATGCCAGATCTATCTGCTGCTGCAGCGAGCAGGCATCCTCGGTCGCGCGGCGTCGACCGCCTGAGCGCTGTTCCGCCGCACGCCCACGCTCGATAGGCTGGCCGCACACGCGACCCGCATCGAGCAGCGCGCGATACAACGGAGGAATCATGCCCGTCACCAGCGAAGCCACCACCACCTGGACCGGATCCCTCACCGAGGGCTCGGGCACAGTCGCGTTCTCCTCGTCGAAGCTCGGGACCTTCCCGATCAACTGGAAGGCCCGCAGCGAGGGCAGCGACACCACCACCACGCCTGAAGAGCTGATCGCCGCAGCCCACGCGTCGTGTTTCAGCATGGCGCTGTCTCACGCGCTGTCCGAGAACGGCACTCCGCCGGAGCGCGTCAACACGAGCGCGTCCGTCACCTTCAAGCCCGGTGTCGGAATCAGCGGAAGCCACCTCAACGTGAACGCGGTCGTCCCCGGGCTCAGCCCTGAGGAGTTCCAGTCGATCGCTGCCGAGGCGAAGGTCGGCTGCCCCGTATCGCAGGCGCTCGCCGGCATCGAGATCACGCTCGAGACCACGCTCGCCTGACGTCGGTCATCCGCGAGCGATGCGAATCGCCTCGCGGATGCTGGCGCGAGCGTCCTTGCGGCGGCCAGCGGCATCCTGGACGACGCCGAGTCGGTAGCGCGCGCGCCAGTCCGTCGGCTCCGCATCCGCCTCCCCCGCGTATCTCGCGATGAGCGGGTCGGCGTCGGCACGAGCGATTCGGCCACTCGGCGTCAGCTCGGACTCCGCCGCGGGCATACCGCCCTCGGCATCGAGCTCACGCCCGAGCCGGTCGGCAGCGAACCCGAACTGCATCTCTCGGACGAGCGCCCATGCCCCGATCGGGGCGAGAACGATCAGCGCGACACCCATGCCGATGGACACCGGTGTGCCGACAGCGAAGAACATCACGGCCAACCAGATGGCGACGGCGAGGTAGACCAGCAGTGCGGCGGCCATCAGGCCGACGCCGATCCGCGACATCACGAGCGGATGCCGATGTCGATCATGCTCTCGAGCCCGACGAAGACGCCGATCGCCTGGGCCGCGAACGGCACCGCGAGACGGATGCCCGGGGCGTAGGCGAGTGCGGGGTCGACCGTGTCATGCGTGAACGTGAGGGACTCACCGGGGCCGGACAGGACGACCTCCTGTTTGGCGATGACGCCGGGACGCCGGAGCGAGTGGATCGGCACGCTGCCGACCTGCTGTCCGCGCGCTCGCTGGTCGGCGTGCGGTGCGCTGACGGGACCCTGTTCGGCGCGTGCGGCGGCGATGAGCTCGGCCGTGCGCACCGCAGTGCCGCTCGGCGAATCCACCTTCGCCTCATGGTGTGCCTCGACGATCTCCGCCGATCCGAAGAACGGCGCGGCTGCTGCGGCCAGAGCCGAACCGAGCACCGATCCCAGCGAGAAGTTCGGGATGAAGACAGCCCCGGTTCCGGCGTTCTCCACCAGAGGACGCACGAGTGCGATCCGCTCGGTGGACCATCCCGACGTGGCGACGAGAATGTTGATCTCACGCTCGACCGCAGCGCGCACGACGTCGACACTGACCTGAGGCGTGGTGGCGTCGATCACCAGATCCGCACCGTCGAGTTCGGCGAGGTCGCTACGAGACGTCAGCACGCGCGTCACCTCGAAGCCCTCGAGCTCGTCGATCACCGCACCGATGATCGATCCGAGCTTCCCGGTTCCGCCGACGAGTGCTACCTGGGTGGTCATGCGTTCAGTCTATTTCGCGACGTCGATCCGCCCGGCGCGGCGGGCCGGAACTCAGGGAATCAACGGGGAATCAGACGGGCATCGCATCGGGGATGCCGGTGCGCAGCTCGACCGGGAGGTGCCCGGTGTCGTTGTGAGTGAGGAGCGTCCAGGGCCGGCCCTGTTTCTGGGCGATCACCGTGAGGCCGCAGTGCGCCTGGTTCAAGGTCATCCATCGCCACTCGGGGGCACCGAGGACCTCACGCACGAACCACGAGATCACGAAGTTGTGCGTGATGAGAACCTCGTGCACGTCACCCGGTTTGCGCACCAGGAACTCGTTGACCGCGTCGAACATCTGAGCACGCCCGGCATCGAGCTCCGCCTCGGTCACCGAGCCGAAGAACGGTTCGTAGGCGGCCGGGGTCTCGTCGGTCATCCCCGTGGGCACGCAGTCGAACAGCAGTGCGGTCGGCTCTGGATCGACCGACGGGAGCCGCTCGGCGATCGCACGGGCCGTCTCGTTGGCGCGCAGGAGCGGAGAGTGCCAGACGGCGTCGAGCGGGAGTCCCGAGAGCCGATCTGCGATGAGTTCGGCCTGACGCTGGCCACGCGGCGACAGGGGTCCGTCGGCGAGACCGTGCTCGGCGTCCTGATGTTCACCATGTCTGACCAGATATATGTAATGCGTCACAAACTCGCTCGCTTCATCGACAGCGTCCGCCGGGATTCACTCCACCCTATGCCAGGTCTGTGACAGAGGCGTTACGACGCTCAGTTGCCGGCGCGAGTGAGCTCGGTGACCTGTGCGCGCGACAGCGTGACGCCGGCGCCCTGCATCAGCTCGTCGACGTGCTCGGTCGCGAAGGTGTTGACGATGGGCGCCGCGATGGTCCGCTGCGCGAGCAGCCACGCGATGGACACGGCGGCCACGGGAACCTCGAGTTCGGTCGCGACCTGGTCGAGAGCCCGCAGGATCTTCGTGCCACGCCTGTTGAGATGCCCCCGCAGCTGCTCCCCGCGTACGCCCCGCGAGGTCAGCGCCTTGCTGCGGTGGCGACCGGAGAGGAAACCGTGCTCGAGAGCGTGCGACGGCGTGACCGCGAGGTTCTGCGCACCCGCCACCAGACGCAGGTCCCCTTCGAACGGCTGACGGCGGACGAGGTTGTACGGCGAATCGATGACCTCGATGCGTGGGTACCCGGCCGAGGCGAGGATGCGCGCCTCCACGAGCCGCTCGGGTGCGAAGCCGAATGCGCCGAGTGCGCCGATCTTGCCCGCGTCGACCATCCACTCGACCGTCGCGAGGGTGTCCTCGAGATTCGTCGTGCGGTCGAGCGTCGCGTCGAGGTACAGCACGTCGATGCGCTCGACGCCGAGCCGCGTGAGCGACCCCTCGACAGCGCGGACGAGGTTCACCGAACCGAGACCCGGATTGTCTGCGTGAGCACCGATCCGCACACTCAGCAGGGCGCGGTCGCGTCGCCCTCTGGACTGCAGCCATTGGCCGATGATGTGCTCGCTGCGACCGCCGGAGAATCCGTCGGCGGTGTGGATGGCGTTGCCACCGAATTCCACGTAGCGGTCGAGGATTCCATGGCTCGTCTCGAGGTCGACGTTCCAGCCGAACTCCGCCGCACCGAGCATGAGCGGAAAGGTCTCGAGTCCGGTCTCTCCGAGAGGGACGCGGATGGTCTCCCCTATTCCGGGTCCGACGATCGGGATGGGAGCGGACGGGTGCTCTGCGGCGCCCTGCTGCGCGCGATCGGCCGGCGCTCCTGCGCCTACACTGAACAACCGCATATCCTCACCCCCGCGTCAATCGGTGCGTACCGACCTGCGTCACTGCCTGAAATGCACCCCCCGGTGCGTACTTCGAGAGTAGGCGAGATCTGCGAACTCCCCGACCAATACGGGGAACGGCGCAAGAACTTCCCATAACGGTTTGATCACATCGGATACGACGAAGCCCGGACCGTCCGTGAGGACAGCCCGGGCCTCGTGTCGAAGCGCTGGCGATTACTCGGCAGCGGCCTCGTCAGCAGGAGCTGCGTCCGCTGCGGGGGCGTCGTCGAGCACGGGCTCGAGCGACAGCTTGCCGCGGTCGTCGATCTTCGTGATCTTCACGAGGATCTTCTGGCCGACGGACAGGACGTCATCGACGTTCTCGACGCGCTTGCCACCGGCGAGCTTGCGCACCTCGGTGACGTGCAGCAGGCCGTCCTTGCCGGGCAGCAGCGAGACGAACGCACCGAACGTCGCGATCTTCACGACGGTTCCGAGGAACTGCTCTCCCACCTCCGGGTTGGTCGGGTTCGCGATCGCGTTGACCTGGGCACGGGCAGCCTCGGCCGAGGGGCCGTCGGTCGCGCCGATGTAGACGGTGCCGTCCTCCTCGATGGAGATCTGCGCGCCGGTCTCGTCCTGGATCGCGTTGATCGTCTTGCCCTTCGGGCCGATCAGCTCACCGATCTTGTCGACCGGGATCTGCACGCTGATGACGCGCGGCGCGGTCGGCGCCATCTCGTCGGGAGCGTCGATCGCGGCGTTCAGCACGTTGAGGATGGTCAGACGGGCGTCGCGCGCCTGGGTCAGCGCGCCGGCGAGCACCGACGACGGGATGCCGTCGAGCTTCGTGTCGAGCTGGATGGCCGTGACGAACTCGCTGGTACCGGCGACCTTGAAGTCCATGTCGCCCAGTGCGTCCTCTGCGCCGAGGATGTCGGTGAGGGCCGCGTAGCGCGTCTCTCCGTCGACCTCATCGGAGACGAGTCCCATCGCGATGCCCGCGACGGCTGCGCGCAGAGGCACACCCGCGTTCAGCAGCGACAGGGTCGACGCGCAGACGGAACCCATCGACGTCGAGCCGTTGGAGCTCAGCGCCTCGGAGACCTGACGGATCGCGTAGGGGAACTCCTCGCGGCTGGGCAGCACCGGCACGAGCGCGCGCTCGGCGAGGAAGCCGTGCCCGATCTCGCGACGCTTCGGCGAACCGACCCGGCCGGTCTCACCGGTCGAGTAGGGCGGGAAGTTGTAGTGGTGCATGTAGCGCTTGCTCGTGGTCGGCGACAGCGAGTCGATCTGCTGCTCCATCTTGAGCATGTTCAGCGTGGTGATTCCCATGATCTGGGTCTCGCCGCGCTGGAAGATCGCGGAGCCGTGTACGCGCGGGATGACCTGGACCTCGGCGTCGAGCGGACGGATGTCGGCCAGGCCGCGGCCGTCCATGCGCACGCTCTCGGTGAGGATGCGGCCGCGGACGATCTTCTTCGTGACGGACTTGTACGCTGCGGAGAACTCGATCGGGGCTCCAGCGGGCAGGTTGCCTGCTTCGACCGCTTCGATGAGCTGCGCCCTGACGCGGTCCTTGACCTCGTCGTCCTTGCCCTGACGCTCCTGCTTGTCGGCGATCTGGTAGACGTTCACCAGGTCGTCGTAGGAGCGCTCGGCCACGAAGTCGTAGACCTCGCTGGAGTACGGCGGGAAGACCGGGTACACACCCGGCTCCTTCGACGCGCTGGCGGCGAGCTCGGCCTGAGCCTTGACGAGCTGAGCGATGAAGGGCTTCGATGCCTCGAGGCCCTGCGCGACGACAGCCTCGTCGGGCTTGGTGGCGCCGGCCTTGATGAGGTTCCAGCTGCCCTCGGTGGCCTCAGCCTCGACCATCATGATCGCGACATCTTCGGTGCCGTCGGACTTGGTGACGACGCGACCGGCGACGATCAGGTCGAACACGGCCTCGCTGACCTGCTCAGCCGTCGGGAACGCGACCCACTGGTCCGCGTGCTCGCCGTGGCCGGGGATGAACGCGAGGCGCACACCGGCGACGGGACCCGAGAACGGGAGACCCGAGATCTGCGTCGACGCGGAAGCCGCGTTGATCGCGAGGGCGTCGTAGAACTCGCCCGGGGCGATCGACAGGACGGTGATGACGATCTGGACCTCGTTGCGCAGGCCGTCGACGAACGACGGACGCAGCGGACGGTCGATCAGACGGCAGACGAGGATCGCCTCGGTCGAGGGACGTCCCTCACGACGGAAGAACGAGCCGGGGATCTTGCCTGCTGCGTAGGAACGCTCTTCGACGTCGACCGTCAGCGGGAAGAAGTCGAAGCCCTCGCGCGGGTGCTTGCCTGCGCTGGTGGCCGAGAGGAGCATGGTCTCGCCGTCGAGGTACGCGGCGACTGCGCCCTGAGCCTGCTGCGCGAGGCGGCCGGTCTCGAAGCGGATGGTGCGGGTGCCGAAGCGGCCGTTGTCGAGAACGGCCTCGGTGGCGGTGATTTCAGGACCTTCCAAGAGGTCTCTCCTTCTTTGTTTAGACTCGCGAGTCCGTGTGACGCGCGAGCGCATTCATGAAGGAGCGGATTCAGCCGGATACGGGCGCGCGGGCATTCCCGCGAATCTCACCTGCGCTGGCCACCAGTAGAAAGCCACCCGACGTCGCGCCGAGGAACCCACCACAGGGGACCAGCTCTCCGCCGATCGCTCCATGAGTCGATATGAAGTTGTGCGGTCGACACACGTCGACCTCCTCCAGCCTATCAGCGCGCCCTTGAATGTCCTCCGTTTCCGTCCGCGGCGGGTTCGTTCAGTGGACCTTGACGTCCTGCGGAGCGCTCGATCGTCCGAGATAGACGTAGTCGTCGTGCTTCGCGACCCGGCCATCGCCGGCCGCCCGACCGTGCAGTCGTCGCCACACCCAGGGCAGCGCATGGCGGCGCCACCACAGTCCCGCGCCGATCTGCTCGTTCTCATGCAGCGCGGCATCGAGCACCCCCAGCGCGTCGGCGTGCGGCACCGAGAGGACCTCGCCCGCGCGATACGCGAGGAATCTGTGACCACGACTGCTGAGGTGGACGAGGTCCTCCCCCCAGTTCGGGCGATCCGGAAGCGACGGGTACAGGTCGGTGTCGATCAGGATCGCGCCCGTCCGCGCGGCGATGCCGGACAGTGCCGTGGCGAATGCCGCGAACCTCCTGGTGTAGATCCCGGCCGCTCTCCGACGGGGCAGGAACGGAGTGACGAGCAGCACGTCGGCCCCGATGTCGCGGAGCCGGGTGACCGCGCCCTCGAGCTCCGCGGCGAGCGCGGGCACGTCGACCGTCGACTTAACCAGATCGTTGGCGCCGATCAGGATGGACACGAGGTCCGGCTGCAGTTCGAGCGCTCGATCGAGCTGGGTGCCGCGCACATCACGCACACGCTTCGACCGGACGGCGAGGTTCGCATACCGGAGACCTCCGCGTGCGGCGAGCAGCAGGGCGAGCCGGTCGGCCCATCCACGGAGCGCACCATCCGGTGCCGGATCGCACAGGCCTTCCGTGAGCGAGTCCCCCAGCGCCACGTAACGCCGCCAGGTGCGCGCTTGCACCGGGGCGATGGGCTCCGGCCGCGTCAGGCGGCGAGCGCGCGCTCCCTCATCGATCATCCTGAGCTCTCGGGCCTCCTCGTAATGCCCCATCAGCTGAGAACAGACGTTCGCCCAGCTGCGACCCTGCACGGCCTCGCGTCCTGCTGCGCCGAACGCCCGGCGTTTGCGGCCGTCGCCGGTGAGGTCGACCACGCGCATCCGCAGGTCGCCGAGATCGCCGGGACGGTAGAGCCATCCGTCGATTCCCATCCGGACGAGGCCGAGGGGGCCGCCGCGACCGGTGGCGACGACGGGCACCCCGCTGGCGTGGGCCTCCTGGAGGGTCTGTCCGAAGGTCTCGCTCTCTCCCGGGTGCACGAACACGTCGAAGGATGCCATGGCTGCTGCGAGCGCGTCGCCTTCGAGGTGCCCGAGGAAGCACGCACCGGGCATCAGGGACTCGAGTCGAGGCCTGCTCGGTCCGTCCCCCACGATCACGAGGCGCGCACCGGGGATCGTCTGCAGCACTGTCAGGTCTTCCACCTGCTTCTCGGGTGCGAGCCTGCCCACGTAGCCGATCACGACCTCGCTCGTCCACTCCGCGCGCAGTGTCGCGCTCCGGCGGGCCGGCTGGAACTGCTCGGCATCCACGCCTCTCCCCCACAGACGGATGCGATCCACACCGAGCTGCGCGAGCTGCTGCGCCGAGTCGGGCGACGGCGCGAGCGTGATGGTCGCGCGCCGATGGAGCCGCGCGATGTGCGATTCGGCGACACCGGTCGCCACAGGGATGCGATACCTCTGCGTGTATGCCGCGACATCGGTCTGGTACGCGGCGACGGCGGCGACGCCGATGTGCTCTGCGGCGAGCGCGCCTCGCCATCCGAGGGCGAAGGGCGAAGCCAGGTGGATGACATCGGGGCGGAAGCGTCGCAGCGATGCCGCGACCTGACGTGCAGGCGGGGTCCCCACGCGCACACTGCGGTACCCCGGCAGCGCGAGGCTGGGGACCGCTTCCACAGCGGCTCCGTGCACCTCCCCGGGGATGCCGGTCCCATCGGGCGCGATCACATGCGCATCATGGCCAGCACGTTCGAGGTGACTGAGGATCTGCAGGACGGATCCGGTGACACCGTTCATGTGCGGAAGGAAGGACTCTGTCACGATCGCGACTCTCACGTCCTCAGGATGCAGCCCTCGACTCCCACCCGAGGCGCGAATCGGGTCGGAGCACCAGAAGTTCACCGGATGCTGGACGGCTCTTCACCGGCTATCCCGGCGTTGGTTCCCGTTCACCTCCGACGACCACGGTGGGAACGTGTCCACTGAACTGCTCGACGGCCCCTGGGCTCTGGTGGTCATGAGCCTGCTCGTGCTGGGCGACTCGTTCTTCGTGGTGGTTCCGGGAGAGATCGCGGTGACCGCGCTCGGCGCCGTCGCATCGACGACCGGCGATCCTCCCCTGTGGTGTGTGATCCTGTGGGCGGGCATCGCCGCGGTCGCCGGAGACGTCACCTGCTATCTCGTGGGTCGCAGCGTGGGCGTCGACAGGTGGCGCTGGATGCGCACGCCCCGAGTGCGCCGAGCGCTCACCTGGGCGCGGCTGCGTCTGGAAGGCGGGACCGCCACCGTGCTCTTCACCGCGCGCTTCGTCCCTTTCGCTCGACTGGCGATCAACCTCATGGCAGGGGCCTCGCGGATCCCGCCGGCTCGGTATCTGCCGCTCGTGACGATCGCGGCGTTCGGGTGGTCCGCCTACCAGGCATCCGTGGGCGCCATCGTCGCCGTGCTGCTTCCGGGAGGCCCTCTGGTCGCTGTCCTCGTGTCCGTCATCGTCGCCGTCGGGCTCGGCGCCGCGATCGATGTCGTGTCGCGCCGAGCACGGAACTGATCCACCCATGCCTCAGATGCGTGCCCTAGGCTGGCGAGCATGAGCACCGAAGAAGGCGCCTCCTCCAGCGAGGAGATGAAGCGCAAGTTCAAGGAAGCGCTCGAGAAGAAGAACGCGCACCACCGGCAGGGCGAGGCCCACCTGGATGGCGACTCCGCCGTCCATGGCGCGCCCGCCCCGCAGACGCGGCGCGAGTTCCGACGCAAGAGCGGTTGACCACACGGATGCGGGAGCCGACTGCCGTCGACTCCCGCATCCCTCTTCTCAGCAGGCAGCTCAGCTTCGCGCCGAGCGCGCCCGTGCCCGCTCCTCCTTCGCCGCCATCTCGTCGAGCGCGGATTCCTTGAGGCCCTGGATGTCCACGGCCGTGCTCTCGTCCGCCATGCCGTGGTCGTCCACGCCGTCGAGCGAGGACTCCTCGAACGGCAGCGCGCCGCTCAGCACCTGCTGCACGCGTTCGCGATCGATCTGGCGCGTCCAGGTGCCGATGAGCAGCGTCGCCACCGCGTTGCCGGTGAAGTTCGTCAGGGCGCGTCCCTCCGACATGAACCGGTCGATGCCCACGATCACGCCGACGCCGTCGACCAGGTCGGGACGGTAAGCCTGCAGCCCGCCGGCGAGAGTGGCGAGTCCGGCTCCGGTGACACCGGCGGCCCCCTTGCTGGCGATGATCATGAAGACGAGCAAGCCGATCTGCTCACCGATCGTCATCGGCTGCCCCATGCCGGTCGCGATGAAGAGCGACGCCATCGTGAGGTAGATCGCCGTGCCGTCGAGGTTGAACGAGTATCCGGTGGGGACCGTGATGCCGACGACGGGCTTGGATACCCCGATGTGCTCCATCTTCGCGATCAACCGGGGAAGGGCGGACTCAGATGACGAGGTGCCGACGATCAGCAGGTACTCGCGGGCGAGGTACTTCACCAGGCTGAAGATGTTGACCCGGGTGACGGCGAAGAGCAGGGTTCCGAGCACGACCACGATGAACAGGATGCAGGTGATGTAGAACGCGACCATCAGCACGCCGAGGCTCCAGATCGCGGCGATGCCCGTCTTGCCGACGACCGCGGCGATGGCTCCGAACGCGCCGAGCGGTGCAAGCCACAAGATCATGCCCAGGATGCGGAAGACCAGCTTCTGGAGGTTCTTGACCGCATCCATGATCGGGGCGCCCTTTTCGCCGAGTCCCTGGAGTGCGAAGCCGACGAGCAGCGCGATGAACAGAACCTGCAGCACGCTCTCGCCCGTGAAGGCGGAGAAGAACGTCGTCGGGATGATGCCCAGGATGAACTCCGTGGTGGTCTTCGCCTCGGTCGCTGTCGCGTCATAGCTGGAGTTCGCCATATCGAGGCCCGCACCGGGGTGGATGATGTTGCCGACCACCAGGCCGATCGCCAGCGCGAACGTCGACATGACCATGAAGTAGAGCAGCGCGAGTCCGCCGATCTTGCCGACGGTCGCTGCCTTGGCGATCGAGCCGACGCCCACCACGATCGTGCAGAAGATGATCGGCGCGATCATCATCTTGATGAGAGAGACGAAGCCCTTGCCGATCGGTTCGAGGCTCTGTCCGACCTCGGGCCAGATGAGGCCGACCGCGGCTCCGAGCACGACGGCGATGATCACCGACACGTACAGCCACGTATGCCTGTCCCATGCCTGCTTGCCGCGCCGCCAATGGAATCCGGGAAGCGAGAACCCTGTCGTGATGGCCATGTTTTCCTCCTTGATCATGAACGTCTTCGTCTCATGCCCTCGGGCGCCCTCGCCTTCGGTAAGCTCACCGTCGCGGACATCACTCGGCAAAGCCATTTGTGGTCGTATTGGTCATTACCGATATGCCGGACTCCGCGATCACCGTCGATCGGAAGGACGCGATGAGACCTGCCCGCAGCATCGCCTCACGGGTGTTCGCCGTGCTCCTCGTCGCCGCGCTCGTCGTGGGAGCTCTGGTCGCCGTCTTCCTCGTGATCGATGCGCAACGCGCCACGCATGCCGAGGCCGAGCGCGTCACGGCGGCGACAGCAGTGACTCTCGCCGTGTCACCGCTCGTGATCGACACCCTCGAGGCCGGCGATGCCGCAACGGCCACGCAGACCCTCGAGCCCTATGCGCTCGATGTGATCTCGGACGCGGATCTCGACTTCGTGACGATCATGACGCCTGACGGCACCCGCGTGACCCACCCTGACATCGAGCAGATCGGGGCGAGATACCTCGGCACCATCCCCGACACGCCTCGAACCTTCACCGAGGTGTTCACCGGCACTCTCGGGCCCTCGGTGCGAACCATCGTTCCGGTACTCGCCTCCGATGGCGAACCGGTGGGCTGGGTCTCGGCCGGCGTGACGACCGAGACCATCTCCGACACCCTGATCCGTCGTCTCCCCCTGTCACTCGGCATCACCGTCGGCCTCATCGCTCTCGGTGCGCTCGGCGCGTGGATCGCTCGCCGGTTCACGCGCGGTATCGCAGGAGACCTGCCGCCGGGTCAGGTGAGGGACGCCGTGTCGTCATACGAATCCCTGCGCACTCTGGGCGACGCGCTGCGCGCTCAGACGCACGAGCACGGCAATCGCATGCACACGGCGGTCGCGCTTCTCGAGCTCGGCCGTAGCGAGGAGGCGATCGACATCCTGACCGAGACCTCGCGCCAGAGTCAGTCGCTCGTCGATCAGGTCACCGCACGACAGGCCGGCGACCCCGCCGTCGGCGCTCTGCTTCTCGGCAAGGCGTCGCAGGCCAGGGAGCGCGGGATCGACTGGCGGGTGAGCATCGACCCGGACACTCCCGCCTCCCCCCTCTCCCCCGTCGACAGCGTCGCCGTGCTCGGCAACCTGATCGACAACGCCATGGATGCCGCCGCCACCGGTGCTGAGCGCTGGGTGGGGGTCTCGCTGCGCCCCTCGAAGAACGGCGGAATCGTCCTCGAGGTCTCCGACGGCGGTGACGGCATACCCTCCGACCTGCGCGAGCGCGTCTTCACCCAGGGCTTCTCGACCAAGCCTGCAAGCAACCACGGGCGCGGAGTCGGGCTCGCTCTCGTCCGCGCGGTGGTGGCCGGGGTGGGCGGCACTGTGGAGCTCTCCGCTCATCCGACCACGTTCACCGTCACCCTCCCGCCGGCGAGAGGACGCAGGAGCCCATGATCCGCACGCTGATCGTCGATGACGACGCTCTGACACTCGAGCTCCACCGCTCGTACCTCGAGAGGATCGACGGCTTCATCGTGGGCGGCGAGTGCACCGGCGCCAGGGCCGCATTGACCGCCGTGCTCGATCAGCCGCACGACGAGCCGTTCGACCTGGTCCTTCTCGACATCACGATGCCCGACGGCTCCGGCATCGATGTGCTCCGAGGGCTGCGTTCCCGACACGCTGCCGTCGATGTGATCGCGATCACCGGCGTGCGCGATGCGGACACCGTCCGGCAGATGGCAGCTCTCGGCGTCTACCAGTACCTCGTCAAGCCGTTCCCCTTCGCGGTGTTCCACGAGCGTCTCACCGCGTATCGCATCCATCGGGAGCAGGCACGGTCGACGGCCGGAGAGGCGACCCAGGCGGAGATCGATGCGCTTCTCGGGCGCACGACGGGGACGATCCCGATTCCCAAAGGGCTGTCGACCGCGACGCTGCAGAAGGTGACGACAGAGCTGCGCTCCTCCAGCGCCGCGGTCTCGGCGAGCGAGGCCGCCGCGCGACTCGGGATGTCACGCGTGTCCGTGCGGAGGTACCTGGAGCATCTCACCGATTCGGGCATCATCACGCGCAGCGCTCGCTACGGCGCACGTGGACGCCCGGAGACGGAGTACCGCTGGACGAGACGCGTCGACGGAGACGAATGATGCCGGCGCGGCACCCCCGCCCGTCCCGATCGTTAGAACGACGCGGATCCTTTCCGCTGGATGCGGCCCGGTCTCAGCCCGGTGTCAGCGCGGGAGCCGCCCCTCGTGGATCAGCGAGTCGGGGTCGGCGGCGGCCCTGATGGCGCGAAGGCGATCGATCGCCGTCGGGTCACCGCAGCGCTCGAGGGTCTCACCCGGACCCAGGAACGTCGGGATCGTGCACGGGGCGATCGCGTGCGCCAGCACCTCACGGAAGCCCGCCATGCTCGCCTCCCCCGGTTCGCTCGGCACCCCGGGGAAGACGGGCACCAGGGCGTGGAGCAGCCAGCCGACGCCCTGAAGTGTCGCGAATCCGGCGCGTCGAGGATCGTTCAGCGCGCCACCGAGCATCCGGATGTCGATGCCCATGATCGGCCACTGATCCGGCAGCTCGCGGAACCGCAAGAGATCGTCGATCGTCGCGTCGTCGAGCGACGAGAGCGCAGCAGACACGCCTTTGCCCGGCGTCGGTTCGGTGGGTTCGCCGCTCGACGCCGCGACGGTCTTCGGCGATGTGGCCCCCGACATCTCACGACGGACCGTGCCTGCTCGCCGCACCCGCTCGAACAGCTCATCGGCGGATCCGACCGTGGACAGCGCCCGCACGCTGAGGAAGCTGCGTCCGCGGATCTCCTCGGGAAGCTGCGGAGCGTCGGGCATACGCATCGAATTCACGAACACGTTGAGCGATGCCGGGGCCTCTGCGGACAGATCGCGGACGGCCCGCAGCACCGACCCGGCGTCTGCGGCGTCGAAAGTGAGTTCGGTTCCCCACAGCGACGGCGCGGGAACCAGGTCGATCTCGAGGGCCGTCACGATTCCGACGACGCCGCCCGCTCCGCGAAGCGCCCACATCATCTCCGGGTCGCTCTCGTCGTCGACCCGATCATGGGTCCCGTCGCTCCGCAGCACCCACGCGGCCCTGAGGTTGTCCGACCCGAGTCCTGCTGTGCGACTGAACCAGGAATGGCCGCCGCCCAGGGTGTACCCCGCGACGGCGACGACCGGGCTCGTGCCGGCAGGAGCCACCCAGCCCGTTCCTTCGAGCGCCTCGACGACGGCGCCCCAGCGGACTCCGCTGCCGATGCGGACCACCCCCGAACCGAGGTCGATCGACAGCTCGTCGAAGGCCGCCATTCGGACGATGACGGCGTCGGCCAGGTCTCCGCCGGCGCCGTGCCCGGTGGGCTGGACCGCGAGCGTCACGCCCGCGTCGCCCGCGGCGTCGAGAAGAGCGCGCAGATCGCGCAGATCGGCCGGTGCGGCCACGCCCGCCGGATGCTGTTCGATCGCCAGGTTCCACGGACGACGCGCCGCGTCGAAGGATTCGTCGCCGGGGAGGACGAGAGCGCCGCGCAGGGCATGCCGCGCGGATTCGAGGACAGAGCGAAGGGCCATGAGGTCACCGTACGACTCCCTTCGGACATCGTCTACGGCCTCATGGCCCTGCGCTCATTCCCGGTCGTGCCGGGGATCGATCACTCGCCGGCGAGACCGCCGAGCATGTGGCCGAACGAACGGCCCTCTCCGAGATACGTCGCCGGGTCGTACGGGTCGGCGGCCGCAGCCACCTCGCGCTTCGCGATCGCCTCAGCCAGCTCGCGAGCGCCCTTCTCGACGCGCTTGGCCAGAGGCGCGACGTCGTCGCCGCCCCCGCCCCAGTCGCTCGACGCCGCGAACACACCGGTCGAGACGGCGTCGGCATGCAGGTAGGCGAAGAGCGGACGGATGGCGTAGTCGATGGCGAGCGAGTGCCGAGCCGTGCCGGCGTTCGCTCCGATCAGCACCGGCTTGCCCGTGAGCGCGTCGGGATCGAGCACGTCGATGAACGACTTGAAGAGCCCGTTGTAGCTCGTCGAGAAGATCGGCGTGACGGCGATGAGCGCGTCCGCCGACACCACGGTGTTGATCGCGGTCTCGAGCGCGGGCGGTGCGAATCCGGTGAGCAGGTTGTTCGTGATGTCGTGGGCGTAGTCGCGCAGCTCGATCACGTCGACGCTCGCCTCGATGTCGTGCCCCGCGAGGGCCTTCACGGTCTCGGCCGCGAGGCGATCCGCGAGCATGCGCGTGGACGACGGGTTCGAGAGCCCGGCAGACACGACGGCGATACGACGAGTGGTCATCTCAGGCCCCCTTCCGGCTGAGTCCGAACGCGGCTCCCGCCGGAGCGGGAGAGTCCTGATAGGGCGAATCCCCCGTCAGGTTGTCACCGCGGTTCGCACCCGGACGAGCCTGACGCGTCGGTCCGTCGCCGAACTCGGCCCTCACCCGTGCGGCATGGGTCGGAGCATCCGGCACGCCGGCCGGACGATCCTTCGCCAGCTCCTTGCGCAGGACGGGCACGACCTCGGAACCGAGGATGTCCAGCTGCTCGAGGACGGTCTTCAGCGGAAGGCCCGCGTGGTCGATCAGGAACAGCTGACGCTGGTAGTCGCCGTAGTGCTCGCGCATGGCGGCGTAGCGGTCGATGACCTGCTGAGGCGAGCCCACCGTCAGCGGGGTCATCTCGGTGAAGTCCTCCATGCTCGGTCCGTGACCGTACACAGGGGCATTGTCGAAGTAGGGGCGGAACTGATTCACGGCATCCTGCGACTTCGCCGCCATGAACACCTGGCCGCCGAGGCCGACGATCGCCTGTTCGGGTGTGCCGTGTCCGTAGTGCGCGTAGCGCTGGCGGTACAGCTCGATCAGGCGCTGGTAGTGCTCCTTGGGCCAGAAGATGTTGTTCGCGAAGAAGCCGTCGCCGTAGTACGCGGCCTGCTCGGCGATCTCCGGGGTGCGGATCGATCCGTGCCACACGAACGGCGCGACTCCGTCGAGCGGACGAGGCGTCGAGGTGAAGCCCTGCAGCGGGGTGCGGAACTTGCCCTCCCAGTTCACGACGTCCTCACGCCACAGCTTGTGCAGCAGGGCGTAGTTCTCGATCGCGAGCGGAAGCCCCTGACGGATGTCCTGACCGAACCAGGGGTACACCGGACCCGTGTTGCCGCGGCCGAGCATGAGGTCCATGCGTCCGTCCGAGACGTGCTGCAGCATCGCGTATTCCTCGGCGATGCGCACCGGGTCGTTGGTCGTGATCAGGGTGGTCGACGTCGAGACGATCAGACGCTCGGTCTGAGCCGCGAGGGCGGCGAGGAACGTCGTGGGGCTCGAGGACCAGAACGGAGGGTTGTGGTGCTCGCCGATCGCGAAGACGTCGAGGCCGACCTCCTCGCTGTGCTTGGCGATCGCGAGGGTCGCCTTGATCCGCTCCTGCTCACTCGGCGTCTCGCCGGTGGTCGGGTCGCGGGTGATGTCGCTGACCGACATGATGCCGAACTGCACCGGGACGCCTGCCTGCTCACTCATGATTGCTCCGTCTTCTCCGAATCGGGTGCCCTGCATCCGGTTCTATTCATTTGAATGTATCTGAGTCAACGCGATGCGAGCAACTTTATTCCCCGAGTAGCCTCAGAGCATGCACAGCGACGGATCCGCCCTGACGAGCCCCGCCACCGGCCCCGTCCAGAAGCCTCGCAAGCGCGTGCCATTTTGGGACAACGCGCGATATGCGTGCATCGTCCTCGTGGTGCTCGGCCACGCGATCCAGCGCCTCACCTACGACTCCGACATCGCGCTCGCGGCGTATCTCGCCCTCTACGCCTTCCACATGCCGGCGTTCGCGATCATCTCGGGCTACTTCTCGAAGTCCGGTTCCCCGACGCGTGTGCAGATGGCCAGGGTGATCACCGACATCCTGCTGCCCTACGTGATCTTCGAGTTCCTGTGGACCCTCACGAAATGGCTGGTCGAGGGTCAGGCCGACCCGAACTTCACCAAACCGTCCTGGACCCTCTGGTTCCTCCTGGCGCTCGGCATCTTCCGCCTCGTCCTCCCCTACCTCGCGCTGCTGCGGTGGCCGCTGCTGTGGACCGTCATCATCTCGATCGGCGTGGGCTATCTGCCCAACGTCGACAGCACGTTCTCGCTCTCGCGGACCCTGGGCCTTCTGCCCTTCTTCGCACTCGGCTGGTGGCTGCGCGAACGCGACGTCGTCACTCGCTTCCGCCTCCTCGAGATCCGCCCGTGGTGGATCCGCGTCGTCAGCGTCGTACTCCTCGCCGCGGCAGGGTTCTCGGCCTGGCGGTGGATCGATGTCTGGAAGGAGCTCGATCTGCGCCACTGGCTGTTCTACGAGGACGCGTACGCGGACCTCGGCGGAGAGCAGTGGTGGGCCGGCGGTGTGCGCGTCGCACTCATGCTGATGGCAGTGATCCTGAGCGCCGCCTTCTTCGCTCTGATCCCCCGCGGAACCTACTGGTGGACGAAGTTCGGCCAGTACACGATGTACGTGTTCCTGCTCCACTCGTTCGTGCTGTACCCCTTCCGCGAGACCGGGGTGCTGCGCGACCTCGACCCGACGTGGCTGTGGCTGCCGCTCGTGACGCTGCTGTCGGTGGTGCTGGCTCTCGCGCTCGCCACCAAGCCCGTGCGCTGGCTCTTCCGCCCGCTGGTGGAGCCCCGCCCGTCCTGGCTCTTCCGAGACCCCGAGCTGGCTCGACGCGAGGGCCACCGCAGCGACCCGACCGGCTCTCGTCGGCCCCGTCAGGGCGCAGCGGCTAGCCTGAAGGAGTGACGAGAGCCGAGATGATCCGCGACCGCCTCGTGGACCATGCGGACGCGTCGGGGTTCGGGGCTCACGGGCTCCACGTGCTCGTGGGCGACGACGTCGCCGAGCACCGGTGGACTGCCGACGTCCGCGAGGAGATCCACTCGGTTGCGAAGGGCGTGTGCGTCCTCGCGGCCGGAATCGCTGCAGCCGACGGTCTCATCTCGCTCGATGCCCCGATCGCAGAGTACGTGCCGGACCTCACCTTCGGAGACGGCGTCGAGCACCTCACGCTGCGACGACTGCTCTCGATGTCGAGCGGAGTCGATCTCGCCTGGTCGGAGACCATAATGACGGACTGGCCCGATCTCGCACGAGAGTTCCTCTCTCGCCCGTCTCGCGGTCACGTCTTCCAGTACTCCAACGCCAGCACGTACGCGGCGATGATGATCCTGGCCACGCGGACCGGTGACGTCGTCGAGTATCTGCGCCCCCGGCTGCTCGCGCCTCTGGGCTTCGACGACCTCGAGTGGGAGCGGTGCCCGCAGGGACGCATCGTCGCGGGAGGCGGCATCGCACTGCGCACGGAGGAGATGGCGCGCCTCGGTCGGCTGATCCGCGACCGTGGCGAATGGCAGGGCCGACGACTCGTGCCGACCGAGATCATCGACGCGATGCACTCCGACTGGGTGGTCGCCGGTGAGAATGCCGGTTACGAGCGCTATGCGCTCGCGGGGTGGGACGGCCCGGGCCAGGTGTGGCGCCTGCACGGGGCATACGGACAGCTGCTGATATTCGGTGAGGATGCCGTCGTCACGATCACAGCCGACGACCATTTCGGCGCGGATGCCTACGCGACGTTCGTCGCGGAGACGCTGCGCTCCTGACCCTCGACCGGCATCAGGCGAAGAGGTCGGCGCCGACGAACGAGCCCGGCTTCGAGCCTCCGGGGACCGCCCAGATCCCTGACCCGACATGCGTGACGTACTCGTTCATCCGATCCGTCGACAGCCGGCGCTGCAGCGAGACGAACTGAGCGGGATCCCGCTGGTACGACAGGAAGAAGAGCCCCGCGTCCAGCCGTCCGAGATCGTTGTTGCCGTTGACGTAGTTGAATCCTCGCCGCAGGATCCGGATGCCGTCGTTCTGGTCCGGATGCGCGAGACGCACGTGCGCGTTCTGATCGATGGCCGACGTACCGAAATCCGGCGCCGCGAACTCGTCGCCGCCGGAGAGCGGAGCGCCCTCGCCCTTGTCTCGCCCGATGATGGTGTTCTGCTCGGAGAGCCGCACGCGGTCCCAGGTCTCGATCCGCATCGCGATCTTGCGCGCCACGAGGTACGACCCGCCGACCATCCACTCGGGCCTGTCATCGGGGCCGAGCCACACGTTCTCGTCGAGGGCGACGGAGTCATCGGCGAGGATGTTCGCGGTCCCGTCCTTGAAGCCGAACAGGTTGCGGGGCGTCGCCTGCGCCGACGTCGTGCGGGACGTCTTGCCGAACCCGAGCTGGGACCAGCGCAGCTTGGCACGACCGAAGGCGATGCGGCTCAGGTTGCGGATCGCGTGCACGGCGACCTGGGGGTCGTCGGCGCACGCCTGGATGCAGAGATCGCCGTGCGAGGTCTGCGGGTCGAGATCGTCGCCGAGGAAGGCGGGAAGCCTCTCGAGCCGCTCGGGACGCAGGGAGGCGATGCCGTACCGGTCGCCCTCGTCGTTCTCGAACAGGGTCGGGCCGAAGCCGAACGTGATCGTGAGGCCGGCTGCCGTCAGCCCGAGAGCCTCGCCCGTGTCATCCGGCGGCACCTCCGCATCGCCCCCGACAGCGCCGGTGGCACTCACCTCGAGCCCCTGCGTCATCCGCGAGGCGGCATACGTCCAATCCTGCAGCAGCGAGACCAGGTCTTCGCGGTCGGTGCGAGGCATCATGTCGAAGGAGGCGAAATGCAGATGCTCCTGCACGGGCGTCGTGATTCCCGCCTGATGGGCGCCGAAGAAGTCGTACGCACGCTGGGCGTCCGCTTCTGCTCTCGCGCGTCCGAGCGCGACTCCCCCCGACAGTCCGGCGCCGACTCCGACGGCGAGGGACGCGACGCCGCCGCCGAGTGCCAGTCCGAGGAGTCCGCGCCGGCTGAGACCCGTGGCCGAGGATGCCGCGGCCGCCGACTCCGGGAGGGAGTCGGCAGCTGCAGCGTCCTTCGCGCTGTCGTTCATGTGCGAGACCGCGTCCGTCGGATCAGTCGAGGACGGTGCCGGTGAGCTGCGAGAGCGGCTCTGCGAGGGCGTTGATGAGATCGGTGAACTCGCGCTTGTCCGCATCGGTGAGCTCGGCGTAGCCGACGAAGCCGTCGGAGAGCGAGCCGTGCGCCGCGAGGGATTCCTCGAGAGCGGAGTATCCGCCTTCGATCTCGGTCACGAGATCCGCGCCTTCATCCCCCTGTGCCGTGGCGAAATCCTGAACGAGCGAGAACGCCATCTTCGACCCCTCGACGTTCGCGGCGAAGTCGTACAGGTCGGTGCCGGACCACCAGTCCTCCTCGCCGGAGATCTTGCCCGTCGCCACTTCGTCGAGCAGCGCGATCGCGCCGTTCGAGATGCCGCCGATCCCCTGGTCGTCGAGAGCCGCGGTGAAGTCGTCCGAGTGCACGTAGTCGTAGAGCTCCTGCACGTCGGCGATCAGCTGGTCGCCGTACTCGGCGCGCTCCTCCGTCGTCGACGGTGCCCAGTCCTGCCATGCGGGCGTCTCGCCGTCGGCGTTGAGGGCGTCCTGCGCCGGCACCCAGAGGTCCTTCTCGATGCGGTGGAAGCCCGTCCAGTCGAGGCCCTCCGCCACAGCGTCGACCTCGCGGTAGTCGATGCGGGGGTCGAGCGTCCCGAGCGCTTCGGCGACGGGCTCGATGCGCTCGTAGAACGCGCGCGTCTGGGGGAACAGCGCTCGCGCGGCCTCATCATCGCCGGACTCATAGGCGGTGACGAACTCGTCGACCGACGGAACCAGCTGACCGACCTGGTCCTTGACGAAGGCGGCGTAGAGGTCGACGGCCTGCTGCTTCTGATCGGCATCCTCGCCGTCGACCGCGACCCGGTCGCCGGTCACGGTGAACGCGGACTTGCCGACCCCCTCGCCGATCATGCCCGGCTTGCACAGCGTGAAGTACGCCCCCGGCTGAGCCACCACCGTGAGGGTCCGCGACGCTGAGGGCGCGATGTTCTCGACCTCGCCGACGATGCGGAGGCCGTCTTCTGCGAGCAGATAGAACTCCGAGGTCTGCGCGCTGTCGTTCTTCACATCGAACGTGAGTGTGCCGCTCTTGGCGGTCGCAGCCGAGACGGCGCACGCCGAGTCGGTCGACGAGACGTCGAAGGATGCACCCGCGGCGACATCGCTCTTGGCGACGCACCCGCTGAGGACGAGTGCTGCCGCGCCTGCTGCGGCGACGGCACCGAGGATTCGGCGAGAGGTGGTCATGCTGCTCCTTGCTGGGTGAGAGTGGATGCCGACGTGTCGCGGCCAGGGGACGTCTGCACATGTGGGGAGGCGGACCGGCGTGACCGGAGCCCCCGGATGAAGAAGAGCCCGACGACGACGATGTACACGGTCCAAGCCGTGACCTGGAGCCACGTCATCCGTGGCATGAAGCCGACGGTCGCCTGCAGGATGGTCGCCCAGGCACTGTCGGGCGCGATCACGTTCGTGACATCGAAGGCCCAGCCGAAGGGGAATGCCACCCAGCCGAGAGCGACCGCCCCGGTGGCCGCGTCGATCGGTGCCGCCGCGGTGAACGGTCCCGGCAACGCGCCGGCCTCCTGGAGGTCCATGATCGCGTAGGCGAGCACCCCGGCTGCGACGATGACGAGGAACCCACTGGTCCAGGTGAAGAACCGGCGAAGGTCGAGCCGGACGGCGCCGCGGGCGAGCGCCCAGCCGATCACCACGGCGGCGAGAAGCCCGAGCACCGCGCCGAGCAGCGCCGACGGAGCGTCGCCGAAGGACTGCACCATCGACCACAGCAGAAGAGTCGTCTCGATCCCCTCGCGTGCCACCGAGACGAAGCCGATCGCGATCAGCGCCCAGACTCCGCCCTGTGTGAGCGCGCGGTCGAGTCCGCCCTCGAGGGTCGCCTTCATCGTGCGCCCGGCCTTCTGCATCCAGAAGATCATCCAGGTCACCATGCCCACCGCGAGCAGCGACAGCAGTCCGCCGATCAGCTCCTGAGCCTCGAAGGTCAGCGAGTACGCACCGAAGGTCAGGACGGCCCCGATGCCGAGTGCGAGGGCGATCGCCAGGCCGACCCCCGCCCAGAGCCTGGGCAACGCGTCACCGCGACCGAGCCTGCGCAGGTAGGCGACGAGGATGCCGACGACGATCGCGGCTTCGAGGCCTTCACGAAGACCGATGAGAAAAGTGGCGAGCACGGAGGGAACTCTCTGGGAAAGACTGAGGTAAGGCATCCCTTACTTCAGAGACATTAGCACCCCTTCCGCTCGGGCCTCGCACACACGCGATCGCCTCTCGGTAATTCGGCGCAACACTGAACCGCACTCGCCCAGACCCGATCTACGCTCGGTGAATGGCTGATCTCTCGCTTCCCATCCTCGACCTGTCCCAGCTCGATGCCGGTCCCGAAGCCGCTGCTCGGTTCCGCGACGACCTTCGCGCGGCCACGCACGACGTGGGCTTCTTCTATCTCACCGGCACAGGCATCTCCCCCGAGCTGGAGGCGAGGTTGCACCGCGCGGCGCTCGATTTCTTCGCGCTGCCCGACGACGAGAAGCTCGCGATCGAGAACGTCAAGAGTCCTCATTTCCGCGGGTACACGCGGGTCGGCGGCGAGCGGACGCAGGGCAAGGTCGATTGGCGCGAGCAGATCGACATCGGCCCCGAGCGCGAGCCTGTCGAGGGCGGTCCGGCCTTCAATCGACTCGTCGGCCCGAATCTGTGGCCCTCCGCACAGCCCGAGCTCAAAGCGGTGATCACCGAGTGGCACGACACGCTGACAGAGGTCGCCCGCAAGCTCCTGCGCGCCTGGGCCGTCACGCTCGGGGCGGACGAGTCGTACTTCGACGAGCCCTTCCGTGATCCGTCGACGCTGATCAAGATCGTCCGCTACCCCGGCACCCACGAACCCGAGCCGCAGCAGGGCGTCGGAGCGCACAAGGACTCCGGAGTGCTGACCCTGCTCTGGGTCGAGCCCGGCAAGGGCGGCCTGCAGGTCGAACGAGACGGCGAGTGGGTGTCAGCCCCGTCCGTCCCGGGCGCGTTCGTCGTCAACATCGGCGAGCTGCTGGAGTACGCGACCGGCGGCTACCTCAAGGCGACCAACCACCGCGTCATCTCCCCTCGGGCACCCGAAGAGCGCATCTCCATCCCGTTCTTCTTCAACCCCGCGCTCGATCAGCAGCTGCCGCTTCTCGAGCTTCCCGCAGATCTCGCCGCGGCGGCGACCGGCATCACCGAGGACCCGAGCAACCCCATCCATGCCACCTATGGCGAGAACGCCATGAAGTCGCGACTGCGTGCGCACCCCGACGTGGCTGCGATCCACCACCCCGACCTGGTCGGCACGAACGCCTGACCCGGGTCACAGCGCCGCGCCTCCTCCGAGCGCGACGATCTCGCGCAGGGCCTGGAGGTGTCCGTCGAAGGCTGCACGGCCGGCTGCGGTCGAACGGACCCACGTGCGAGGGCGACTGCCGAGGCTTCCCTTGCGCGCGACGACGTACCCGGCGGCCTGAAGGTGCGAGATGGCCTTGCTCAGCGGAGAGTCGCCGCACTGGAGGATCTCACGCAGCGTCGCGAAGTCGAGCTCGATGCCGTCACCGAGCGACGCGAGGACCGAGAAGCGGATCGGCGACGCGAAGTTGTCGTCGAGTCGGGTCCGCGGGTGCGGCACCGATGGGGTGTCAGTCACGGAGATCACGTCCGGGGACGAACGACACGGCGACGAACAGCGCGATGATGCCCAGGCCACCGACGAATCCGAGGCCGATCGGAACGCCGTCGAGCAGGACGAGCAGAGCCAGTGCACAGCCAGCAGCGGCGAAAGCGAGCTGGTGCGGCCAGCGCCACGAGGCGCCGACCGCAGGAAGGCCCATCTCACTGCGAGCGGCGACGAGCCAGACGAAGGTCATGAGCACGACGAGCAGAAGGAGCGTGCTCGCGAGCACCCCGTCTGGCGCGGAGCCGAGCATGGCCATCACTCCGAGAGCGACTCCCACGCAGATGGTTCCCCACCGCATCGCCCGTGGAAGCGGCTTCGGCATGGACCGCGGGGGGCGCGGGTCACCCGATGCCAGAGCGAGCTGAACTGCGCCGTAGCCACCGAATCCGACCAGCATGAGGACGGCCGGGATCCACACACCGATCTCCGGGAACCCGGGATAGAAGACAGCGAAGCCGAAGACGACGAGCACCACGACCGTCAGAGCACCGCCGGCCAGCAGAATGGGCCAGCGCGACCACGTCAGGCGCAGTTGCATTCCGCTCCGCTGAGCCATACCTGTGGAGAGCTGCCCCCACACGAGAAAACTGAAGACGAAGACCTGCGGCGTCACGCCGCCGTGACCACGTATCGCCGTAACCAGAGCGACGAGATACACCGCAGTAACGGCCGCATTGGCGATCTGCAGCCACGCAAGCGCCCGCCGGTCGACTACGCGCCCGCGCCGGTGCTTCACAGCATCCGCCTCGTCGAGGTAGCGCTGCGCGACGTCCGCACTGGGCGGCGCGATCGCCTCGTGCCCTTGGATCGGCTTCTGCTCCATCGCGTGACCCCCTTCGCTTTCCATCTGGAAAGCTCACTACTTTCCTAATGGAAAGCGTGCACGAGATCAACCCCCGAACATGACGAAGGCCGCCCCACACCTGGGGCGGCCTTCTCAAGAATGTTCTGCGCGATTGTACGCTGGCTCGCTCCGCGTTATCGGCGGAGACCCAGGCGTGCGATCAGCGAGCGGTAACGCTCGATGTCGACGCTCTGGAGGTAGCCGAGCAGACGACGGCGCTGACCCACGAGCAGGAACAGGCCACGACGCGAGTGGTGGTCGTGCTTGTGCTCCTTCAGGTGCTCCGTGAGGTCCTTGATGCGCTGCGTCAGCATCGCGGCCTGCACCTCGGGGGATCCGGTGTCACCGGGGTGCGTCGCGTACTCTTCGATGATCGCCTTCTTGACGTCTGCTTCCAGTGCCATAGATTCGATCCCCTCTCTGCTTGTTGCGCGGTGCCCGACGCCTGATGCGTGAGCTCTCTTTATCCGCGGCCGATCAAACGGCAACCTGAAGAGTCTACCAGGACTCGATGCCGCTGGGTGACCGTGCCCACGCCCGCCCGACGGCACCTCGGATACTCTCGAATCATGCATGACGGATACGCGGCGTGAGCGCTGCACGCAGCCATCTGATCGATCTCAGCCCCCTGCGGGCCAGCCCTGCATTCGCACGCATGTGGATCGGCTCGGTCCTCGCGGGGATCGGCGGGCAGCTGACGATCGTCACGGTGATGCTGCACGTCTTCGCGCTCACCGGAAGCACCTTCGCGGTATCGATGATCGCGGTCGCCGGACTCGTCCCCATGATCCTCGCCGGCCTCTACGGCGGGATGCTCGCGGACGCGTTCGACCGCCGCCGCGTGGCGTTGGTCGCGGCCACGGTGACCTTCGCCTCGACCGCGTTGCTCGCCGCGCTCACCTGGACCGGTGCGGAGACGATCTGGTGGCTCTACGTGCTGAGCATCGTCAACTCCGCCGCGAACTCGGTCGGCATGGCCACCCGGACCGCGATCGTGCCACGGCTCATCCCCCGCGACAAGCTGGCCGCCGCGTCCGCGCTCAACGGAGTGGCGTTCGGCCTCACCGTGATGGCCGGCCCCGCGGTCGCCGGCATACTCGTCGCGCTGACAGGCTACGGGTGGACTTACACACTCGACGTCATCCTGATGCTGTCGATGTTCCTCGGCCTGTGGAGTCTCCCTCCGCTGCGGCCGGAAGGGGACATCGTGCGGCCGGGGTTCGCATCACTCGTGGACGGGTGGAGGTTCCTGCGCCGCGCGAACAACATCCGAATGCAATACGTGGTGGACATCATCGCCATGACATTCGGGCAGCCCCTCGTGCTCTTCCCTGCACTCGGCACCCTTCTGCTGGGCGGCGGAGCGGTGACCACCGGCATCCTCACCGCAGCCGTCGCCGCGGGCACATTCGCATCGAGCCTCTTCTCCGGTCGGGTCGTGCAGTACCGCTGGCACGGACGCGGCATCGAGCGCGCGGTCGAGGCCTATGGCGCGTCCATCCTGCTCTTCGGCGTGGTCCTGGTCATCGGAGCCGTCTCTGCCGGGGCGACCGAGGCGACGCCGAACGTCGGGCTGATCATCGCCTCGTGCATCGCGCTCGCGCTCTCCGGCGCATCCGACAACATCAGCTCGATCTATCGCAACACGATGATGCAGGCGGCCGTGCCCGACACCATGCGCGGTCGACTGCAGGGGGTCTTCATCATCGTGGTCGCCGGCGGCCCCCGGATCGGCGCCCTCTACGCGGGCACGCTCGCGACCTTCACGACCCTGTGGTTCCCGCCGCTGCTGGGCGGATTGCTGGTGATCACCCTGGTCGCCCTGCTCGCACGGCGCAGCCCGGGATTCCGCGGCTACGACGCAGAGAACCCCGAGCCCTGAGGGCCCGGGGTTCGAGATCAGGTGATCAGTCCTGCTGCAGAGCGCCCTGCAGGTCGAGGCTGATCGTGACGTCCTTGCCGACGAGCACGCCGCCGGTCTCGAGCGCGGCGTTCCACGTCAGGCCGAAGTCCTCGCGGTTGATGACCGTCTTGGCCGATGCGCCGGCCTTGTAGTTGCCCCACGGGTCGGAGCCAAAGCCACCGAAGTCGAGCTCGAAGCTGACGGGCTTGGTGATGCCGCGGATCGTCAGGTCGCCGTCGACGAAGAGCTCGCCGTCCTCGGCGCGCGCACCCGTCGACACGAACTCCATCGTGGGGAAGTTCTCGGTGTCGAAGAAGTCGCCGGAGCGCAGGTGCGTGTCGCGCCCCTCGTCCTTGGTGTCGATCGAGGTGACGTCGACGCTCGCCTCGACGCGGGCCTCGAGCGGGTTCTCGGGAGCGATCAGCGTCGCGCTCTTGACGCCGAACGTGCCGCGCACCTTCGAGATCATCATGTGGCGCACGCTGAACGTGACCTCGCTGTGCGACGGGTCGAGCACCCAGGTGCCGGGACGGTAGCCGGGAATGTCGATGCTGGTCATGGTTTCTCCTCTGGAGACATCAGCCGCATGTGTGCGGCAACGGATGAGGGGCCGTGTTCACGGCGTCACGCGTAACAACTTACATGCACATGCATGTATTCCCCTGAATGCGGATATTTCCTCGGGCGACGAAAAGGCGCCGAGCCCGCAGTGGGCCCGGCGCCTCCCGGCGTCGATCGGGTCAGCCGACGGCGACGAGATCGATGATGAAGATGAGGGTCTTGCCCGAGAGGAAGTGGCCTCCTCCGACCGGACCGTATGCGAGGTGCGGCGGGATGACGAGCTCGCGCCGTCCGCCTTCCTTCATGCCCGGGATGCCGTCCTGCCACCCCTGGATCAGGCCGCGAAGCGGGAACTGGATGGTCTCGCCGCGACCCCACGACGAGTCGAACTCCTCGCCCGATTCGAACTCGACACCGGCGTAGTGCACGGTGACCGTGTCGCCGGGCTTGGCCTCGGCTCCGTCTCCCTCGATGATGTCGCGGATCACGAGCTCCGCGGGGGCGGGTCCGGTGGGGGCGTCGAACTCAGGCTTTGTGCGATCAGTCATGTCCTCCATCAAACCCGAGTCGCCCGGCGCGGGTCAACGCGATCGCTCCGCTGAGGGCGAAACGGCGATGCCGCCCGTCGACTGCCCCCTAAGCCCTTGACACCCGCGCACACCGGGTGCACCCTGTTTACAGATCAACTCAGCGCCCGGTAGACATGCAGGCATCGCCGCAGCACCGGGCGCTGAGTCTTGGTACGGAACCTGCTTGACGGCTCGAGCATCATGACGCTTGCTGCTGCTGCGCGTAGGCGATCAGCATCGATGCGAGCTCTTCGGGCCGGCTGAGGGCGACACAGTGACTCCCCTCGATCTCGTCGGCGACGATGCCCAGGCGCTTCCGGGCGAGGTCGCGAAGGAATGCGGGCGGGAAGAACCTGTCCTCCGTGCAGACGACGAACCGAGTGGGAACAGAGTGCCAGGCCGTGAGCGGCCACGGGACGGCCATTGATGCGACCGACGGATGTGCTCTCTCCCGACCGATCGCCTCGTCGGCGAGCGCTCGCGGCACGTCGTGATAGAAGCCGATGTGCGGATCGTCGTTGCCGGTGAGGCCTCCGTCGCGGGCTGCCTGCGCCGCCACGGCATCCTCGAATCCGGTGTTGGACCACCACTCGTCCGGACGCTCCCCCGGGTCGGGAATCATCGCCGCCAGCATCACGAGCACGTCCGCCGCCAATCTCTCAGCGACGATCGGTGCGGTGAATCCCCCGAACGAATGGCCGACCACGACACCGCCCCGTCTCGCGTCTGCCGCGGCCACGACGGCATCCGCGTAGTCGGTGAGAGTGAGGGACTCGTCATCGCCCGGCAGGTCGGGTGCGATCACCTCATGTCCGCGCTCCCGCAGGACGGCGGCGAGCCGATGCCATGACCACCCCGTGTCTCCTGCTCCGTGCACGAGGATGAAGAGGGCCATGATCAGCGGGTCTCAGTAGGCCAGCAGAGCAGCCCGAGTGGCGCGGGTTCGGGCGAGCAGCGCCTGCTCGTCCGCCGGTGCCATAGGGTCGCGCCCCGTTATCGCGCGCTGACGGACGGATGCCAGCATGGTGGCGTCCTTGATGAACTCGCGCATCAGCGGACGCCGATCGCCCCGAAGCTGCGACGCCCATGCCAGGCCGGTCTTGCGCCCGGCGGGAGTCGCGAGCATCGTGACCTCCTCGGGGGTGAACCACCCGGCGGCCGCGTAATCGCCCAGACGGGCCTTCGTGAGGCGAGACTCCTCGCGCCTCAACGCGATGATCCCCACGATGAACCCCACGAACAGCGGCACCTGGAGGACGAAGTAGAGGAGGAAGAAGTTCGCGAAGGACGATCCGTTCCACAGGCCGTGGAGCACCATCGCCCCCAGCATCCCGAGCAGACCGAACCCGAGTGCGGCCCCTGTCGACGCGTGCCGTCGAGCGGCCAGGCCGATGGCGAGACCCGTCAGCGATGTGAACATCGCGTGGGCGAAGGGCGACATGATCGCCCGGAGGATGAACGTCACCGTCAGCTGCTCGCCGCCGCCCTCGATGAGGCTGATCGCGAAGTACTGGATGTTCTCGGTGAACGCGAAGCCGGCACCGACCAGCGCCCCGTAGACGACCCCGTCGACCGGACCGTCGAACGAGCGACGCGCGATGAGGAAGATCAGGAAGACTCCGAAACCCTTCCAGAACTCCTCGACGATCGGCGCCTGGATGACGGCGCCCGCCACTTCTCCCCGGAACCCCAGCAGCGCGGTCAACCCGAGGTCGACGAGGAGCGTGAGTCCCACGGCGGCGATCGCACCCCAGGCGATCGCGAAGAACACCAGCGACTTGGGCTCGGGTTCCCACCGGTCGATCATACGGACGACGAAGAACACGATGGCGAGCGGGACGAGCGCGAGGACGAGGCCAATGATCGATGCGAGCGGACCCAGGAACAGACCGAAGTAGGCGATGAGCCCGAGCATCAGCAGACCGAGGAAGCCGAACAGCGCGAACAGCGCGACGCGTCCGCCTCGGCGTGGCGCCGGCAGGGCGGGAAGACCGGGGGCAGGCGAGGGTGCGGCCGGAGCGGGAGGCGAATACGGGGTCGGCTGCGCGAGGACCGAGGCGTACTGAGGACGCTGGGAGAACTGCGGCGGGGCGTAGTTCGACTGCGCGTACTGCTGCGCCGAATACTGCGGGGGCTGCACAGCATACTGCTGGGGATACGTCGGCGGCTGCTGGGGATACGTCGGCGGCTGTTGCTGCGCGGGCGGCGGCGTGTACGGCGATGGCTGGGACGGTCCTCCGGAACTCATAGCCAAAGCATATGGCGAACAACCAACTTCGCCCGGGTCTGGCGACTTCCTCCAGGCAATCGAGCCGAGCAGCGGATAGCGTAGGAGCATGCGGTTCGCTCATCTGCGTCGTGCCGACTCTCCCGCTGCGCATCTCGCAGTGGTGGAGGGTGCCGATGCCATCCTCGTCTCCGATCTCCTTCCCGACCCCCCTGCGACGCTTCAGCAGCTGATCGAAGGGGGCGAGCAGACGCTCACCGCTCTTCGCTCGGCCCTCGACGGCGATGCCCCGCGGCACCCGCTCGACGGGTGGAGCTTCGCCTCAGCGGTCATCGCTCCCCCGGCGGTCCTCGCGGTCGGCCTCAACTACGCGGCTCACTCGAGCGAGCTCGGTCTAAAGACCGACGCCGCTCCGACCGTGTTCACCCTGTGGCCGAACTCGCTGACAGGCCACGAGCAGACGACGTCGTGGCCGCGTTCGCTGAGCGAGGCTGTGGACTACGAGGCGGAGCTCGGTGTGCTGATCGGCACCCCGGCGAAGGATGTCGCAGAGGCCGACGCGCTCTCGCACGTCTGGGGCTACACCGTCGTGAACGACATCACCGCGCGGAACGTCCAGTTCTCTGAAGCGCAGTGGTCACGGTGCAAGTCGTTCGACGGCTTCACCCCGACCGGTCCCTTCGCCGTCACGGCCGACGAGGTCGCCGACCCGCAGGACCTGCACATCTGGGCGATCGTCGACGGCCAGACCGTCCAGGACGCGAGCACGGATCAGATGGTGCGGTCGGTCGCGAAGCTCATCGCGCATCTCTCGCAGTCCCTGACGCTGCTTCCCGGCACTCTGATCTCCACCGGGAGCCCCGGCGGTGCCGGATACTCTCGAGACCCCCAGATCTTCCTCCGGGATCGTTCGACGGTGACGGTCGGCATCGACGGCATCGGCGAGCTCACCACCCACTGTCGCGTGCTGGACTGATCACCCGCTCACTCTGTGACACACGGAAGGGCCCCGGCGAGATGTCGCCGGGGCCCTTCCGTGTGCTCGGAGTCAGATCTCGATGAGGTCCTCGGACCCGATCACCGGGATCGCGGCCGTGATGGCCTCGAGTCCCGACAGACGCGCGGGCGACAACTGCTTGATGACCTCTTCGCGAGACATCAGTCCGGCTTCGACGACCAGGTCGGCGACGTTCCTGTTCGTCAGCAGCGCGGTCTTGGCCAGCGCGGCCGCGGCGGCGTATCCGATGAACGGCGTGAGTGCTGTGATGACGCCGACCGAAGCGCCGACCATGGCGCCGAGGCGGTCTCGGTTCGCCGTGATGCCGTCGACGCAGTTGACGCGCAGCGTCCACATCGCCTGTCGCATCCAGGTGATGGACTGGAAGATCGAGTGGGCGATCACGGGCTCGAATGCGTTGAGCTGGAGCTGCCCGGCCTCGGCCGCCATCGTCACCGTCATGTCGGCGCCGGCAACCGCGAACGCCACCTGATTGACGACCTCCGGGATCACCGGGTTCACCTTGCCCGGCATGATGCTGGAACCGGCCTGCATCGCCGGCAGGTTGATCTCGCCGAAGCCCGCCTGCGGACCCGACGACAGCAGTCGCAGGTCATTGCAGATCTTCGACAGCTTCATGGCGTTGCGCTTCAGGGTCGACGAGAACGACATGAACGAGCCGGTGTCGCTGGTCGCCTCGACGAGGTCGCCGGCCGTCACCAGGTCGAGTCCGGTGATCTCGCGCAGATGCTTCAGGACAGCGGGTGCGTAGTCGACGTGCGTGGTGATGCCGGTGCCGATGGCGGTCGCACCCATGTTGATCTCGAACATCAGCGAGGCGTTCTCGGTGAGGCGCGTGTGATCGTAGCCGAGGGTCGAAGCGAAGCCGTGGAACTCCTGACCCAGAGTCATGGGCACGGCGTCCTGCAGCTGCGTTCGTCCGACCTTGAGCACATCGTGGAACTCGTGCGACTTGTGCAGGAACGAGATGCGCAGCAGATCGAGCTCTTCGAGCAGCGAGCGGAGTGTCAGAGAGAGACCGATCTTGACCGCCGTCGGGTAGACGTCGTTGGTCGACTGACTGCGGTTCGTGTGATCGATCGGCGAGAGGAACGCGTAGTCGCCCTTCTCGCGTCCGGCGAGCTCGAGGGCGATGTTGGTGATGACCTCGTTGGCGTTCATGTTCGTCGACGTGCCGGCACCGCCCTGGATCACACCGACGGTGAACTGATCGTGGAACTCTCCGTCGATGACACGCTGGGCGGCCCGATCGATCAGGTCCGCACGCTCGGGGTCGAGGACGCCGATCTCGCGGTTCGCTCTGGCGCTGGCCTGCTTGACCATCGCGAGTGCGACGACGAGGTCCGGATAGACCGAGATCGGACGCTTGGTGATCGGGAAGTTCGCGTCGGCGCGGGCGGTGTGGATCCCCCAGTACGCGTCGGCGGGAATCTCCATGCTCCCGAGCGAATCGGTCTCGGTGCGGGTGGGGGCAGGCGCGGCAGAAGCCATGTCACATCCTTGTGGGTAGTGGCGAGTGTGTGGTGCGGGGGATGCATCCAGTCTACGCCTGCGTGCATGCACGGCCAGGGATACGACGGCGGGTCAGCGTTTGCGAGAGAAAGCCTCGAGACGCTCCTCCGGGCTGAGACGGGCCATTCTCTCCAGCCACGCCATCGAGAAGTGATCGCCGGTCGGCGCGTCGGTCACGGGCACCACGGTGTGGGTGATCGTCTCGGGTCGTACATGCACGATCTGGAACGCCTGCGCCGCATCCATGCCGTTCACATCGGCGGCCGGACGAGCGACATTCATCGTGTAGCAGGTCGCCGAGGACACGCTGACAGGCACGCCCGCGAAGGTGCCGTGCGACGAGTAATGCAGGTGGCCGGCGAGGATACCGCGCACGTCCGTGTCACGAATGACCTCCGCGAGTTCGTCCTGGTGCCGCAGCTCGAGTATGTCGAAGAGCGGAAGGTGGCTCGGGAGCGGCGGGTGGTGCATCGCGAGCAGCGTGCCGTGCGGCGCCGGTTGCTTCAGGATCTCCGCCAGCCATGAGAGCTGGCCGGGGTCCAGGTCGCCGTGATGCCATCCGGGCACACTCGTGTCGAGGGCGATCAGGCGCAGACCGTCGAGGTCCCATGCGCCCGTCACGGGCTCCTCCGTCGCGGGCAGGTCGAGCAGCCCCTCGCGCAGCGCCGGCCGCTCGTCGTGGTTGCCGGCAACCCAGACGACGGTCGTCCCCAGCTCCTGCGCCACCGGCTCGACGGCGCGGCGGAGACGGCGATACGCATCCGGCTCCCCCAGGTCGGCCAGGTCGCCGGTGATGACGATCGCCGACGGGTGCGGGTGCACGGCCCTGATCGCCTCAAGGGTGCGAGCGAAGTTCGACTCGACGTCGTATCGTCCGCCGAGCCGCGCTCCACCCGCGAGGAAGTGCGGGTCGCTCACATGGATGATGACGTGCGAGGCGGGATCATGGCGACCGAAGACGAAGCCGCTGTCGGAAGGCGCTGACATGGTCTCAGCCTAGGCCGCGGCGCGACACCGGACGGGCGACGACTCCACGGCAGCTGTAGTAGTCGCGATACAGTGCTCGGATGGCGAAGAACGAGACACGGCGACGGATCATCGCGGATGCAGGGCTGACC
The DNA here is from genome assembly GCF_918698045.1 of Microbacterium sp. Bi98. Lineage (NCBI taxonomy): Bacteria > Bacillati > Actinomycetota > Actinomycetes > Micrococcales > Microbacteriaceae > Microbacterium > Microbacterium sp. Bi98. Next base: position 164,611 of record NZ_CAKKLK010000002.1, read on the forward strand.
GTTCTGGCGACCGATGGCTCTCGCGGTCTCACCCACCGAGCCGTGGACATCGTCGCGGGCGTGCCGGTGGGCACCACCTCGAACTACTTCCGCAGCCGAGAGGCGCTCATCGCGGGCCTCGTCGATCGGATCGGCGAGCGTCTCGCCCCCAGCGACGACGACCTCGCACGGCGGTCATCGGAGGAGCCGAGCAGGGAGCTCTTCGCCGAGTACGTCCGCGACATCGTGCGTCGCCTCACCGATGACCGCGACGTCACACTCGCACTGTTCGAGCTGCGGCTCGAGAGCAGCCGCCGCCCCGATGTCGGCGCCCTTCTCGGCGCGTGGCAGCGAGCGGGGTTCGACGCGGACGTCGCTTTCAACGCGGGAGCGGGTCTTCCGGGCGGTCGCCGAGAGATCGCGCTCTTCCACTATGCGATCGACGGCCTGCTGCTCGATCGGCTCACGACCCCGATCGATCCGGACACCACCACCGACGAGATCATCGACGACCTCGTCGCGGGTCTCCTCCGCTGACGCCCTCCTGGGCAGGACTCCTCGGTCAGTGCCCGACGACGATGATCAGGATGCCTGCCACGACGGCAGCCGCGCAGAGCGCGAAGCATCCGTACGCGCCGAACAGCGCGATCCGTCGCTGCCCCTCGGTGAGCGGACTCTTCTTCGCCGCCTTGGCCGCCTGCTTGGCAGCCCGCTTGAGCTCCTTCTCGGAGATCACGGTGATGGCGTCGGTGAACTCCGCCGGGCTCACGACCGGCGCGTGTCCGCTGCGAACAAGGAGCCGAAGACCGAACGCATAGAACGTCACGACCGCGCAGGCTCCGGTCAGAGCCGCAAGGAACACCTGGACGAATGCACCCCAGTCGATGCCGACACTCACTTCGACTCCTCGCTCTTCGCCGTCTCGGGACTGTCGACCCCGGGGCCGTCGACCCGCGTCGAGGCTCCCGTCTTCGGGGCCTTCTTCGCGGCCTTGGCCGCTGCCTTCGCCTTGGCGTCCGCCTTGGCCTGAGCCTTGACCTTCTCGCGCGCCTCCGCACGAGCCTTGGCCTCGGCCTTGGCCTCGATGATCCGCTGCTGTCGACGCGTGGGCGGGGGCGTGTCGGGGTGCTCGATCGCGAGCCCCGACTCGGCCACATCGCTCATGGCGTTCGCGGAGGTCACTGCATCCTTGCGGGAGCGAAGGAACAGGCCGATGATCACGGCCAGCGCAAGGACCGCGTCGATCGCGATGCCCCAGAGGCCGAGCCAGGTGATGAGCAGGGCCGCGAGGGCACCGACTGCACCTGCAGCCGGAAGTGTGAGGAGCCAGCCGATGGCGATTCGACCGGCGGTCCGCCAGCGGACCGTGGAGCCGCGGCGGCCGAGGCCGGAGCCGATGACCGAGCCCGAAGCGACCTGCGTCGTCGAGAGCGCGAAGCCGAAAGCGCTGGAGGCGAGGATCGTCGCTGCCGTCGAACTCTCGGCCGAGAAGCCCTGCGCGGGCTTGACCTCGGTCAGCCCCTTGCCCAGCGTGCGGATGATGCGCCACCCGCCGAGATAGGTGCCGAGGGCGATCGTCACCGCACAGGCGATGATGACCCAGAGGTACGGATCGGCCTGCTCGCTGCTCTGCCACCCGACAGTGATCAGCGCGAGGGTGATCACGCCCATCGTCTTCTGAGCGTCGTTCGTGCCGTGCGCGAGTGCGACCAGTGACGACGTGAAGATCTGTCCCCAGCGGAAGCCGTCGCGCCCGTCGGGCTTGCCGTCGTAGCGTCGCGTGATCGAGTACGCGAGCTTGGTCGCCGCGAAGGCGATGATGCCGGCCGTCAGCGGGGCGATGAGCGCCGGGAGGATGATCTTCGAGAGCACCATCCCGAAGTCGATGCCGTTGACTCCGACGCCGACCAGGGTGGCTCCGATGAGGCCGCCGAACAGCGCGTGGGACGAGCTCGAGGGCAGACCCAGCAGCCAGGTCAGCATGTTCCAGGTGATCGCGCCGATGAGACCGGCGAAGATCATCGGCAGGAACACGTCGCCTTGGATCGTGTCCTCGCGGATGATCCCGTGCGACACGGTCTTGGAGACCTCCGTCGACAGGAATGCTCCGACGAGGTTGAGGACTGCTGCGAGAAGGACAGCGGTCTTGGGCTTCAGCGCGCCTGTCGCGATGGGCGTGGCCATCGCGTTGGCGGTGTCGTGAAACCCGTTGGTGAAGTCGAAGAAGAGTGCCAGCAGGATAACCAGCACGACGATGAGGGCTGCGGTTTCCACCGTTCGCTTTCGGTCGTTGAGGAAGAAAGGAGAGGTGTCGACGGGATCGACGTGACGAACGAAGAGTTCACCGTGGGTTTTACTTCCGTTAACCGGCCCCGGTAGATCCTCCCACCCTCCCGGGTGCCGGTCAACTTGACCTGGGATAGCGTGGGAGGCGTGACTGATGCCCCGATCGCAGACCGCCGCTCCACCCTTCGCACGCACCACGGTGACACCTTCGATGATCCATACGAATGGCTTCGGGAGAAGGAATCCGGCGAGGTCATCGCACACCTCGAAGCCGAGAACGCGCACACTGAGGCCAAGCTCTCCCATCTGACCGACCTCCGCGAGACTCTGTTCCAGGAGATCAAGGGCCGTGTGCAGGAGACGGATCTGTCCGTGCCCACGCGGCGCGGTGCCTGGTGGTACTACAGCCGCACCGAAGAGGGCGCGCAGTACGGCATCCACTGCCGCACCGCCGCGGCCGAGGACGACTGGACTCCCCCGGTGCTGGAGCCGGGCGTGGCGGTGCCGGGCGAGATCGTGCTGCTCGACGGCAACGTCGAGGCCGAGGGGCACGAGTTCTTCTCCCTCGGAGCGTTCGACACCTCGGACGACGCGACGAAGCTGCTCTGGGCGACGGACTTCGAGGGCGACGAGCTCTACACGGTGCACGTGCGCGACCTCGTGACCGGCGAGACGCTCCCCGACGAGATCCCCGACACGGGTGGCGCGTTCTTCACACCGGATGGCACCGGGATCCTCTACACGACACGCGACGAGGCATGGCGGCCCGACACTCTCTGGCTGCATCGTCTCGGCACTCCCGTCTCGGACGACGTGAAGCTCTTCCACGAGCCCGATGAGAAGTACTGGCTCGGCGCCGGCATCACCCGCAGCCGCAAGTACCTGGTGATCGCCGTCGGATCGAGCATCACCAGCGAGGAGTACCTCGTCGATCTCGCCGGAGATCTCACCGCAGCTCCTCCGATCGTCTGGCCGCGCCGCGAAGGCGTCGAGTACTCGCTCGAGCACGCCGTGGTGGACGGCGAGGACCGCCTCTACATCCTGCACAACGATGAGGCCCTGGACTTCGAGCTCGTCTCCGTGCCCGCCTCCGACCCACAGAGTGAGCGCCGCATCGTCCTCGCGCACGAGCCGGGTCGTCGACTGCTCGGGATGGACGCGTTCCGCGACTTCGCGACGGTGGAGTACCGCAGTGAAGGCCTGGAACGGGTCGGCATCCTGGACTACACGACGGACTCGGTCGACGACATCGCCTTCGACGAGCCCCTGTACTCGGCAGGCGTCAGCGGCAATCCGGAATGGCACTCGCCGTTCCTCCGGCTCGGCTACACGTCGTTCGTGACTCCGGGAACCGTCTACGAGATGGATCTCGCCACCCGCGAGCTGCATCTGCGCAAGCAGGTCGCCGTCCTCGGCGGGTATGACCCCCGGGAGTACGGCCAGAAGCGCGACTGGGCCACGGCGTCTGACGGTACCCGCGTGCCGATCTCCCTCGTGTGGAAGCGATCGTTCGGAGAGCCTGGCGTCGACCCGCGCCCCGTGCATCTCTACGGCTATGGCTCGTACGAGCACTCGATCGACCCCGGCTTCTCGGTCGCGCGGCTCTCGGAACTCGACCGCGGCATCGTCTTCGCCGTCGCTCATGTCCGCGGCGGTGGCGAGATGGGTCGGCAGTGGTACGAGGACGGCAAGCTGCTGAACAAGCGCAACACCTTCACCGACTTCGTCGCGTGCGCCGAGCACCTCGTGGAGCAGGGAGTCACGTCGCCCGAGCGCCTGGTCGCCGAGGGAGGAAGCGCGGGAGGACTCCTCATGGGCGCGGTGACGAACCTCGCTCCCGAGCTGTTCGCCGGCGTGCTCGCGGCAGTGCCGTTCGTCGACGCGCTCACCACGATCCTCGACCCCTCCCTCCCCCTGACGGTGATCGAGTGGGATGAATGGGGCGACCCGCTGCACGGAGCCGAGGTGTACGAGTACATGAAGTCGTACTCGCCGTACGAGAACGTCCGCGACGGCGTGCGCTACCCGCGCATCCTGGCCGTGACCTCGCTCAATGACACACGCGTCCTCTACGTCGAGCCTGCGAAGTGGATCGCTGCCCTGCGCGTCGCCGGTGCGACCGACGCCCTGCTCAAGTGCGAGATGGTCGCCGGTCACGGCGGTGTCAGCGGACGCTACAACTCGTGGAAGGAGCGGGCGTTCGAGCTCGCCTGGATCCTCGACACGGTCGGCCTCGCATCGCGCTGAGCTCTCGAAGAACACAGAGAACGGGCCGATCCGCAGGGATCGGCCCGTTCTCTGTGGTGCACGCGATCGAGACTCAGCCGAAGAGCGCTGCTGCCTCGTCGTAGCGGCTGCGCGGAACGGTGTTCAGCTCGCCCAGAGCCTCGGCGAACGGCACGCGCACGATGTCCGTGCCCTGCATCGCGACCATCTGACCCCATGCCTTGTCGATGATCGCGTCGGCCGCGTGGAGTCCGAGGCGCGTCGCGAGCACGCGGTCGAAGGCTGACGGCGATCCGCCGCGCTGGATGTGGCCGAGGATCGTCGCGCGGGTCTCGATGCCCGTGATGCGCTCGATCGCCGGAGCGAGCTGGTCGCCGATGCCGCCGAGTCGAGGACGGTTGAATGCGTCCAGGCCCTTGTCGCTGTAGGCCTCATCCATACCGAGCAGCTTGAACCCCTCGGAGACGACGACGAGCGGTGCGCGACCGCGATCGTGCGCGCTCGAGACGAGCTCGGTGATGTCGTCGATCGACATGGGCACTTCGGGGATGCAGATGGCGTGAGCGCCCGCTGCCATGCCCGCGTGAAGGGCGATCCAACCGACGTGGCGCCCCATGACCTCGGCGACCATGCAGCGCTGGTGGGAGTCGCCCGTCGTGCGCAGACGATCCATCGCGTCCGTGGCGATGTTGACCGCCGTGTCGAACCCGAACGAGTAGTCCGTGGCGCGCAGGTCGTTGTCGATCGTCTTCGGCACGCCGATGACGTTGATGCCGTCCTTGGCGAGGCGGTCGGCTGCTGCGAGGGTCCCCTCGCCGCCGATCGCGATGATGCCGTCGATCTTGTGTCCGTACAGCGTCTTGGCGATGTTCTCGGCGCCGCCGCGCTCACCCTCGTAGGGGTTCGTGCGACTGGTGCCCAGGATCGTGCCGCCGACCTTCGACAGGCCCTTCACCTCGTGTCTGGTGAGCGGGAAGAAGTCCCCGTCGACCACGCCGCGCCAGCCGTCGCGGATGCCGACGAACTCGAGGTCGTAGGTGGTGGTGCCCTTGAGCACGATGCCGCGGATGACCGCGTTGAGTCCGGGGCAGTCGCCGCCGCTCGTCAGAATGCCGATCTTCATGCTTGCCTCAGACGGGTTCAGGGAAGGGGGAACAGGCGACGTTGCCTGCGATCGACACTAGCGCTCCGGGCGGACCGGGCGCCATTCGAGACGATGAAAACCGAGGATCTTGCCGCCGTTGCGCGACGATTCGCCAGAAATGCGCGATACGCCCGGCCGACATGAGAAATCGGCGCCAAGAAACAGAATTCTTAACGCCGATCTCTGTCGACTCGAGAAGGCTCAGACGACGCCGAGCGTCTCCCGCAGAAGATGCATGAGAGCGCCCAGCTGCACAGGCTCGGCCGCCGCCTCGTCGAGGGCCTCGCCGTCCAGGGCACGGGCCGCGAGGCCCTGCTTCTGATCGATGAGCTCCGCGATCTTGGCGTCGATCGTGTGCGCGGCGATGATCCGCCACGCCGTCACCGGCTCGTCCTGACCGATACGGTGCACGCGGTCGATCGCCTGAGTCTGCTCCGCGGCCGTCCAGGACAGTTCCGCCAGGACCACGTTGGATGCGGCCTGCAGGTTCAGGCCGACACCGGCAGCGGTCAGCGAACACACCGCGATGCCGACCTCGGGGTCGCTGTTGAAGTCGTCGATCGACTGCTGCCGCACGGTCGAGGTCTGGTCGCCGCGGATCGAGACCGAACGGATGCCGGCCGACGCGAAGTGCGCCTCCGCCTGGTCCATCACGTCGATGTGCTTCGCGAAGAACACGACCTTGCCCACCGATCGCTGCAGCTGGGCCGCGTAGTCGGCTGCGAGGTGCGCCTTCGCCTGTCCGATGCGCCGCACCATCGTGAAGACGTTGTCTCCCCCGGTGCCAGCGGCCTTCGACTCCTCGAGCTCGTTCTGGGCGACCAGACGCACGATGTCGTCGTCGATCTCGCCGGGTGCCAGTCCGCGATCCCCTCGCGCCTCGATGATCCGCCGGTAGCGGGCGGCGAGCCGCTCGCCCAATTCCCGCTCGGCCTGACGGATGCCGCGGCCGAACTCGTCGTCCAGCTGCACGGGAAGGTCGGCGATGAGCTTGTCGGGAAGGTCGGCGGCGACGTCCTTCTTCTTGCGCCGCACGATACCCATCGAGATCACGGCTTCGCGAGCCTCGGGGTAGAACGCCTTGTCTGCGGGGGTGAAGCCGGTCGCGTCGAGCTTCTCCATCAACTCCGGCCCGGGCTTCTCACCCGTCGTCCACCCGAGGAAGCGCCAGATCGCGTCGAAGTCCTCGACGTCGTTGATCAGTGGGGTTCCCGTGAGCGCGAGCATCAGCGGGTTGCCGCCGGGGGTGCGCTCGCGAACGCGATTCGCGAGCGACAGCACGTTCTGCGACCGCTGGGAGCTGAGATTCTTGATGAAGTGGGCCTCGTCGACGACCATGCCCCGGAGGCCGATGGATGCGAGCCACGACATGTGGCGATCGAGGATCTCGTAGTTCACGATGAACACATCCGCGAAGGCGTCGATGTCATCACCATCGCCCTGGATCACGGTGGCCCTGCGCTGAGGGGTCCAGCGCTCGACCTCTCGCGCCCAGTTCATCTTGACCACGTTGGGCACGACCACGAGCAGCGGGTAGGCCCCGGCCACGGACGCCGCGAGCACCGACTGCGCCGTCTTGCCCAGACCGGGCTCGTCGGCGAGGAGGAAGCTCCTGTGCCCCTCTCGCACCGCTTCGAGGAAGCGGGACTGATGCACCATGACCTCGAGGCCCTTGGGCGAGAGGTGGTCGTACTCGGGCGCCGGAGGCAGGTCCATACTGGCTGCTCCTCCCCCGGCTCCGGTCTCGAAAGCCTTGTAGAGCGGGCCCATGAGCTCCCAGCCGTCGAGACGTCGACGCGGAGTCGTGGTGGCGCGCGGGGTGAGATCGGGCGCGAGGAACGGGTTCGCCAGCTGACGCGCCTCGACAGAGGGCGGGGTCACCTGCCGCTCGGCGATCGCCGCAGACACCACGGGTGCCTGAACGGGCGCGATGTCGGCGATGATCAGCTCTTCCGGAGCCAGCTCGGCCCCCGACTCGAGCAGCCAGTCGCGTCGCATGCGCTTCGCCACCGGCGAGGTCGCCTGATCGGCTTCGAGAAGCTGGATCAGCGACGTGTCGCGCGCCGCCGTCTTCGCCAGGATCGTGGCGACGCCGTCGAGTCGCTTGAGAAGCTCTGCGCGGGCGGCATCGGCGATGTCGGCATCCGCCTTGACCCTGGCGCGCTCTTCACGCACCAGGAAGGCGATGACCTGGAACTTGACCCGGTTGGTGGGTCCGAGCTTTCCTCGCTGCGACTTCGCCTCGATCTCACGCACCTTGCGGGCGAGGATCGGGATGAGGGGTGCCTCATCGTCGCGACGGGACGTCTTCTTGCGCCGTGTTGCGGCGGTTGCCGTGGTCGGCATGCTCCTCCTGAGCGTGAAGGCCGGAACACCCTGAGGATGCATCGACCGTTCTCGGTGTCCGCGTGTGGCGTGAGCCAGGACCGTACGAACAGTATTTCCGGCGGTCGTCGACGAGCGAAGGACGCGCGAGGATCAGGGACCACCGAGGCCCATTCTATGCCATGCCGCCTGAGCCACGCAGATCAGGACACGCAGAGTTCAGGGCGAGTTCAGCGGTCGTCGCGCGACAGGACGGTCTCGGCATCCGTCACGTCAGCGGCCATCTGGGATTTCAGCTTCTCGATCCCCTCGAACGCGACCATTCCGCGCAGGCGCTCGACGAACTCGACGGTGACGTCGTGACCGTACAGATCGAGATCGGTCTCTCCGATCACGTGCGCCTCGACCTGACGTTCGAGCACGTCGTCGAAGGTGGGGTTGGTGCCGACCGAGATGGCAGCCCGGTGGCGGAGGCCGGTCTCGTGGTCGACGAGCCAGCCTGCGTAGACTCCGTCGGCCGGCACGAACGAGTCGACGGACGCCGAGAGGTTCGCCGTGGGGAAGCCGAGCTCGCGTCCGCGCTTGAGTCCGTGCACCACCTCCCCGCGCACGTCGACGTTGCGGTCGAGCACACGCGCGGCGGCGGTGACATCTCCGGCCATCAGCAGTTCCCTGATCCAGGTGGACGAGACCCGACGGTCGGAGCCGTCGAGGAAGACGTCGTCGACGACCTCTACGGTGAAGCCGTATTTCGGTCCGAGCTGTCGGAGGAGATCGGGGTTGCCCGCTCCGCCGCGGCCGAACCGGAAGTCCTCACCCACGAGAACGGTGGACACGTGCAGGGCACTGGTCAGGATGCCGGCGACGAAGTCCTCCGCGCTGCGCGCTGCGAGCTCCTCGTCGAACGTCAGAACCAGCGTGGCGTCGAGCTCGAGCTCGCTCAGCAGCTCGATCTTCCGCTCGACCGTGACCACGTTCTCCGGGCAGCGGTCGGGCCGCAGCACGGCGAGCGGATTGCGGTCGAACGTGACGGCCACGGCGCGGATCCCCGACTCGGCAGCGATCTCCTTGAGGCGCCCGATCACCGCTCTGTGCCCCGCGTGGACGCCGTCGAACTTGCCGATCGCCACGGCGGAGGGACCGAAACCGGGGGGAACCTCGCTCGGGTCTCGGAAGACGATCATGCGCTCGCCTCGACACGGAGAGCGGACGCGACCGCACGGGCCGGCCTATGCGTGCGCAGCCACCAGATGCCGAAGATCGGCAGCACGAGCGGGATGAACAGATACCCGCGCCCGAACATCGACCAGACCGTGTCGTGCGGAAAAAGCTCGGGGAAGAAGATGCTGAGCGAGCCGACCACGAGGACTCCGGCGAGCTCGAAGACGATCGCCACCCAGGCCACCGCGTACCAGCCGCGTCGATTCGCGAGAACGAGCGCCAACGTCGCCAGGATGTACACGCCGGCAGCGAGTGCCGAGAGCGAATACGCGAGAGGCGCTTCGCCGAACTGGCGGAAGATCTGCACGAAGCTTCGCCCGGTCGCCGCCAGCGCCATCACGGCGTAGACGATCACGAGGACACGACCGATGCCGGTCATGCGGGAGGTGGGAACGGTGGTGCTCATAGCGTCCTCCATTCTAGATCCGGGCGGGAAGCCCCGGATGCCTCGCCGACCGGTCAGGCCATCTGGATGGTCCAGATCACGTGCATGCGCCAGATCATGATCGCGACGGCCAGCGCCGCCACCCCGAGGATCACCGTGCTCCAACGGCTCCTCTCCATCAGCGCCCAGAGCACGGCGCCGATGGGGAGCAGCACCGCGGAGACGAGATAGACCCAGTACTCGAGCAGGTCGCCCGTCGGCGGGTTCCCCACCAGCGGTGCCACGATGGCGACGATCACCTGCACGACGAGGAGCAGCTCGACGAGCGCGAGCGCACCGACGGAGTAGTCGCTCGGACGTCGTCCGGCCAGGCCGAGTGACACGCAGAACAGTCCGGCCAAGATCGCGACCGCCACCTGGGCGATCGTCAGCCAGAGGATCATCGAGCCGCCTCCGGCATGTTCATGGCGCTCTTGAGATCGGCACCGCGCCTCTCGACGACGCCGACCAGGACGCCGTCCTCGTCGATCGCAGCCGCGAGGGAGCCGGTCAGCCGATCCGCCTGGCCGACCAGCCGCTTGCCGTGACGCAGATCTCTCGCTTCCTCTGCCGACACCGGCATCACATCCAGGACCCTCGCGGCCGCAGCGGCCGGAGTCAGCAGCGCTGTCTCGACGACGCCGTCGACCGTCACGGCATCCGCGACGTCGAAGTCGCCGACTCGCGAGCGCCGAAGGGCCGTGAGATGCCCGCCGACCCCGAGCGCTGCCCCCAGATCACGGGCGAGGGAACGGATGTACGTGCCGGAGGAGCAGTCGACGACGACGTCGAGATCCAGGAACCCGTCACCGGAACGCTCCGCCAGAACCTCGAACCGCGACACTGTGACTTCACGAGCGGCCAACACGACCTCTTCGCCGGCCCGCACACGGTCGTACGCACGACGTCCGTCGACCTTGATCGCGGACACCGAGCTCGGGACCTGAGAGATCGCGCCGGTGAGCGCGTCGATCCCCGCCGCGACCCGATTAGGGGTGACCGAGTCCCAGGACCCCGCCGTGGCTCGGGTCAGGATCTCGCCGTCCGCATCGTCCGTGCCCGTCGTCTGTCCCAGTCGGATCGTCGCCTCGTAGGTCTTGTCCGCTCCGACGATGTAAGTGAGCAGTCGCGTCGCGCCCTCGACGCCGATCACGAGCAGACCCGTGGCCATGGGGTCGAGGGTTCCGGCGTGCCCGACCTTGCGAGTGCCGAGCGCACGTCGAGTGCGTGCGACGACGTCATGGCTGGTCAGTCCAGCTGGTTTGTCGACGAGGAGGATGCCGGGCGAGACCATCTCTCAAGCCTACGGTGCGCTCGAACGCCCCTCTGCCCGTCGCGACCCATGTCGACGCCGTCCGCCGCGCTTCGGCGGGATCGGGGTTCGCCTAGGCTGACGAGGTGCCTTCGACTTCGCATCCACCCGCCGAGGTGTCCGAGCCTCTCGCGGACTGGTACCGGGGTGCCGCACGCGACCTGCCGTGGCGGCGCACGGAATTCCGCGAGGATTTCGGCGCGTGGGGAACGCTGGTCAGCGAGTTCATGCTGCAGCAGACGCCCGTGAACCGAGTGATACCGCACCTCGAGGCGTGGCTCGCCCGGTGGCCGACGCCCGCGGCCATGGCCGCCGCTTCACCCGCCGAGGTCGTGCAGCAGTGGGCCAACCTCGGCTACCCGCGCCGCGCACTCTGGCTGCATCGCGCGGCCATCGAGATCTCTGAGCGACACGGCGGCGTCGTCCCCAACGACATCGATGCCCTCCTCAAGCTCTCGGGCATCGGCGACTACACGGCCAGGGCTGTCGCTGTCTTCGCCTACGGCCACCGGCACCCCGTCGTCGACACGAACACTCGACGTGTGATGGCGCGCGCCATCCTCGGCCACGCGCAGCCGGGACCGCCCTCGCGTCGCGACCTGGCGCTGATGGACTCTCTGCTGCCCGCCGATGTCGCAGAGTCCGCCGTGTTCAACGCGGCCGCGATGGAGCTGGGCGCGACGGTGTGCACGGCACGCTCGCCGCGCTGCGACGTCTGCCCGCTGAGCGACACATGCGCGTGGCTGGCCGCAGGGCGACCCGAGACCGGTGACACCCGCAGACGCCAAGCCGCCTTCGAGGGTTCTGACCGTCAGGCGCGAGGAGCCGTGCTGCGGGTGCTGCGAACCGCCGCGCCCACCCCGGTCCTGATCGACTCCGTGCTGGCCGACTGGCCCGATCCGCTTCAGCGCGACCGTGCGATCGACTCGCTCATCGCCGACGGCCTCGCCGAGGCCGATGGCGAACTGCTGTCGCTTCCCCGCTGAGTCCGCCCGTCAGACGAACTGCCCGATGCGGTGAGCGAGCACCGTGAGCTCGACTCGGGTCCTCACCTCGAGCTTCACGAAGACCCGGCCGAGGTGCACCTCCACGGTGCGCACCGATACGTGGAGCGCATCCGCGATGTCGCGGTTAGAAGCTCCGCCGACCGCCAGCATCGCCACCTCGAACTCTCGAGCGGTGAGCATCGACTCCCACACTCGCCGGCACGAGGAGAGCGGGTCACCGCTGGCGGCAGCTCCGTCGGAGGCCTCCACCTGCTCCAGACGCACCGAGACCGCTCTCGCCCATGCCGTCGCACCGGAGACCTCGAGCAGGTTCCGTGCCATCGAGAGGTGCTCCCGTCCGAGACCCACGTCTCCCTTGATCAGCGACCTCGTGCCGATCATCGCCTCGACCCGTCCGCGCGAGAAAGGCGAGGTCAAGGTCCGTGCGGCGGCGACCACGACCGGCCGCGCAAGGCGCCACTCGTCGTCCGAGCAGCTGGTGATCTGCACGCGCAGCCGTTGCGCCAGAGCGATCTCGGGCGGTTCGATCCGCTGCGGGCTCCATGATCCGCCATGCGTGACCACGATCGCCTCCTCCAGCCCCGGCACCGACAGGGTCGGCTGAGGAGCGCCGCGATCCCTCCAGAGCCGCATGCACGCCGCGGCTTCGGCCGAGTGTCCCGACAGGAATGATTCGATCCCCCTGTCCACCAGCTGATCGATGCGCAGAGGGGCCGGGAGGGCGGCGGTGAGAGCCTTGGCGAACGGCCCCAGATGTCCGAGAACCGCGAGATCGAGGCGTCGTGCGATCACGACGCCGAGCCCGGCGAAAGGCAGCGCCACAGGCAGCTCGACGGCCGCACGAAGCATCCGGTCGCGCGCGGCGCCGATGTCTCCACGCCACATCAGGAGCAGCACCTCGGCGACCGCGCGGTACGCCGCGACGAGTGGACTGAGCTCGAAGCCGGCCACGAACGGGTCGACCTCGACGCCGACCGGCGAGTCACCTGCGGCGAGCAGGCTCAGCCCCCGGTCGACGTCCCCGTCGACCGCCGCTTGCAGAGCCCTCAACAGGCCGCCGGTGAGGGGCCCGGCCCCGCGAACGTCGTCCTTCTCGCGGTCGCCGATGACGAGCCAGGCCAGTGCGACGACCGGATCTCGGAGTTCGCGATCGGCTTCGACGCGCGCGCTCGCGTGACGGAGAGCGTCGAGCCACGAGCGCATCGTGCGACGGTCACCGCGTTCGGCGCACAACATCGCCGCGAAGGCAGCAGCTCGCGCCCAGGAGTACCAGTGCTCCGCGTCATCGCGATCCGGCCGGATCACGCTCATGTCGACCTCGGGAACTGACCCGCGCAGATGCGTCTCGGCGACGAGCAGCCCGCCGAGCCCCTGGAGCCGATAGAGCTCGTCGCCACCGGGGAAGAGACTTCCGAGCCGTCGCGCCGCCTCGACCGCGTGCCCGGCCGCGATGGCGGCGACACCGGCGACGAGGTTCGCCTCGTCCTGCTCGACCCCGCTCGAGTGGGCGGCGGCTTCTGCAGCGAGGTGGAAGGCGCGCTCGCTGAGTCCCGCCTCCGAATGCTCCCTGGCTATCCGTGTGAGCTCCCCGGCAGTCACCGGTTCGCCGTGCATCGCAGCTCGAGCGCTGTGCCAGTCGGCGTCCACCTGCTCGCCGCGTTCGTCGAAGAGTCGGTGGAGTCGCAGGTGCACTGCAGCAGCCGCGGAGGAGGGCGTCGTCGCTCGCAACCAGATCGCCAAGCGGGGGTCGGACAGACGGACGCGACCGGCGTGGATGTCGAGGAGCGCTCCGAGAGGGCCTGTGGTGAGCTCCGCGGCAGAACGACCGGCGAAACCGACCAGCGGATCCAGCCTGTCGTCGAGGCGCATCGACACCGCGATGAGCACCTCACGGTCGCTGTCGTCCAGCTCCAGCTGGGCGAAAAGCGTCTCGACCGATGACACCATCGGCAACGGTGAGGGGAGCGCCCTGAGCCCCTGCCGTTGAGCCGCGTCAAGACGAGCTGCGACGGCCAGGATCGTGTGAGGGTCCTCCGACAGCTCGGCCGCGAGTCGCGCCGCGACATGCGGCGCGCAGCTCAGGTCGTGCTCGAGGAGTTCTTCGAGAATCGTCTCGACAGCTGCCGGTGCGACCGAAGCTGTCCCCTGCGCACGCGAAACGTCGATGCTGAACTCCCCAGTCCCCACGGACGACCGCCCGTTAGGCCGAGGTTACCAAGACTGCTCACGCCCTCAGACGAGGGCGCGATATTCAGGCCTGCGTGTCGTCGTCTTCCTGGCGCAGGTACGGGTCTGCGTCACCGGCGTGCGAGGCGGAGGAGGCGAGCTTCGCCACGTCGGCATCGCGCTGCTGCGCCTCGCGAAGAAGCGCGGAGATGTGATCGGCGTTCTCGGGCAGCGCGTCGGGGATGAACTCGAGCGTCGGAACCAGGCGGGTGCTCAGCTGCTTCCCGACCTCGCTGCGGAGCATGCCGGTCGCGGAGGTCAGCGCCGCACCGCTGGAGAGGCGCTCCTCCTCGGTGCCCAGCACCGTGTAGAACACGGAGGCGTGCTGCAGGTCTCCGCTCACGCGGACGTCGGTGATGGTCACGAATCCGAGTCGCGGGTCGCGCAGACCCTTCTCCAGTCGCTCTGCGAGGATCACACGAATGCGATCGGCCAGACGTGCCTGTCGTTCACCAGCCATTGTTCTCTCCCTCTACGTACCCTTCGGGCGAGGGTGCATGACGCACCCTCGCCCGAAGATATCGAACTCGATCAGCTGCGAGGCTTCTCGACCAGCTCAGTGGTCTCGATCTCGTCGCCGATCTGGATGTCGTTGAACTTGCCGAGGCCGATACCGGCCTCGTAGTCCGTGCGAACCTCGGTGACGTCGTCCTTGAAGCGACGCAGCGACTCGATGGCGAGGCCATCGGCGATCACCACACCGTCGCGGATGACGCGAGCCTTGGCGTTTCGCGTGATCGTTCCCGAGCGCACGATGACACCGGCGATGTTGCCGAACTTCGAGGAGCGGAACACCTCGCGGATCTCGGCGACACCCGACTGGACCTCTTCGTACTCCGGCTTGAGCATGCCCTTGAGCGAGCTCTCGATCTCGTCGATCGCGTTGTAGATCACCGAGTAGAACCGGATGTCCACACCTTCACGCTGTGCACGCTCGCGCGCCTTCGTGTCGGGACGGACGTTGAAGCCCACGATGATCGCGTTGTCGATCGTCGCGAGGTTGACGTCGGACTCCGTGATCGCACCGACACCGCGGTGGATGATGCGGAGCTGCACCGAGTCGTCGACCTCGATCTTGAGAAGCGACTCCTCGAGCGCCTCGACGGCACCGGAGACGTCACCCTTGATGATGAGGTTGAGCGACTCGACCTTGCCCTCTTCGAGAGCACGGGTGAAGTCCTCGAGCGAGATGCGCTTGCGGGCCTTGGCCAGCTGCGCGTTGCGCTCGACAGCTTCACGCTTCTCGGCGATCTGACGGGCCATGCGGTCTTCCTCAGTGACGATGAAGACGTCGCCGGCACGTGGCACGGAGTTCAGACCCTGCACCTGCACGGGACGCGACGGGTAGGCCTCGAGGACCTGCTCGCCGTTCTCATCCGCCATCGCACGCACACGGCCGTACGCCGTTCCGGCGACGATCGCGTCACCGACGCGCAGCGTTCCGGACTGGATGAGCACCGTAGCGACCGAACCGCGACCCTTGTCGAGCTTCGCCTCGATGGCGACACCGCGAGCGGCCTTGTTCGGGTTGGCGGTCAGGTCGAGGCCTGCATCGGCAGTGAGCAGCACCGCGTCCAGGAGCTCCTGGATTCCGGTGTTCGCACGGGCCGAGACATCGACGAACATGACGTCTCCGCCATACTCCTCTGCGACCAGGCCGTACTCGGTGAGCTGCTGGCGCACCTTGGCCGGGTTGGCGTCGGGCTTGTCGACCTTGTTCACCGCGACCACGATCGGCACGTTCGCCGCCTGGGCGTGGTTGAGCGCCTCGACCGTCTGCGGCATGATGCCGTCGTCGGCCGCGACCACGAGGATCGCGAGGTCGGTGACCTGCGCTCCACGAGCACGCATGGCCGTGAAGGCCTCGTGACCCGGGGTGTCGATGAAGGTGATGGCACGCTCGATGCCCTCGTGCTCCGTCCACACCTGGTACGCACCGATGTGCTGGGTGATGCCGCCGGCTTCACCCTCGATGACGTTGGTCTGACGGATGGCGTCGAGAAGGCGCGTCTTACCGTGGTCGACGTGGCCCATGACGGTGACCACCGGAGGACGGATCTCGAGGTCGTCCTCGCTCTCCTCCTCGAGCTCCTGCTCGAGGTTGAGACCGAAGCCCTCGAGGAGCTCCTTGTCCTCGTCCTCGGGCGAGACCATCTGGATCTTGTATCCGAGCTCCGCACCCAGGACCTCGAACGTCGCCTCATCCAGCGACTCGGTGGCCGTGGCCATCTCGCCGAGGTTGAAGAGGATCGTCACGAGGGTTCCGGGCTGGACCGTGTAGCCGGTCAGCGTCTCGATCTTGTCGGCGAAGTCCGAGATCGACGCGCCGCGGCGCATACGGATGATCTCCCCGTTACCGCGGGTGACGTTGACGCCACCGACGACCGGGGCGCTCCGCATCTCGAATTCCTGCCGCTTCGCCCGCCGCGACTTGCGCTGCTTGCTCTTGCCGCCGCCCTTGCCGAAGGCACCTGCGGTACCTCCACCGGGACCGCGACCGCGACCTCCACCGCCACCGGGACGACCTGCGAAGCCTCCACCGGGACGAGCGCCGGGACCTGCACCGGGTCCACCGGCACCGCCGGGACGACCGGGTCCACCCGGACGCTGCTGGAACGGTGCGCCACCGGGACGACCGCCCTGACCGCCGCGCGGGGCGCCGGGACGGGGGGAACCGGGGCGAGGTGCACCCGGACGCGGCGCGCCGGGACGCGGAGCCTGCGGACGCGGGATGTTGCCCGGCGTCGGGCGCTGGCCCATCCCCTGCGCGGAGGCGAAGGGGTTGTTGCCGGGTCGCGGTCCGTTGGGCCGCTGACCCATGCCCTGAGCGGACGAGAACGGGTTGTTGCCCGGGCGCGGGGCGCCGGGCTTGGGTGCGCCGCCGTCAGCGGGCTTGGAAGCTGCGCTGTCTGCGGACTGGGGAGCTGCCGGCGTGGCGGCAGCCGGAGCGGCGGCCTCGGCCGGAGCTTCGGGTGCCGGAGCGGCAGCAGACGCCTCGGGCGCGGGCGCGGGCTTGGGCCCGGGCTTCGGTCCGGGTGTCGGTGCACCGGCACCGGGCTTGGCTGCACCGGGCTTGGCAGCACCGGGCTTGGCAGCACCGGGCTTCGCTGCACCGGGCTTGGCGGCACCGGGCTTCGCTGCGGCGGGAGCCGCATCCGCGGAGCCCTTCAGCGAGGCGTCCGACTCGATGGCAGCGCGAAGCTTGCGCGCCACCGGCGGTTCGATGGTCGAAGAGGGGCTCTTGACGAACTCTCCGAGTTCCTTGAGCTTTGCAAGTGCGATCTTGCTGTCGACGCCGAGTTCGGCGGCGATCTCGTGTACGCGTGGTTTACCAGCCACAATTCTCCTGTCTGGGGTCGGTCCACCCAGACAGGGCAGACCACTAGTCGCGGACGGGTCTCATTTCGAGCCGTTCACTTTGTTTCCATAGCCGTTCAGCCTTTGTTTCTTGGTGGGTGCTGTTCGATGATCCGCGTGTCCAGATCGCTGGAGACGCGCAGTGCTCTTCCGAAAGCCCGGCGCCGCAGAGCGGCATCCACGCATTCCGGTGTCGGATGGACCCACGCGCCTCGCCCTGGCAGAACGGCGCGCTCATCGAGGATGAGGATGTCGTTCTGGGACACCACTCTGAGAAGAGCGGCGCGGGGAGCACGCGTGCGACAGCCGACGCACGTTCGTACGGGTTCCATCTTACACCTGTGTTCCCGTCCGACTCGCGCGGCGGGCGCGAGTCGGACGTGGCGAGCGGTCAGTCCAGGACGCTGTCCGGCTGGATGTCGATCTTCGCTCCGGTGAGCTTGGCAGCCAGACGGGCGTTCTGCCCCTCCTTGCCGATCGCGAGCGAGAGCTGATAGTCGGGCACGAGTGCACGCACGGCCCTGGTGTTCGCGTCGAGGATGAACGAGCTCGTCACCTTGGCGGGCGAGAGGGCGTTCGCGACGAACGCGGCCAGCTCCGGGTCGTGATCGACGATGTCGATCTTCTCGCCGGCCAGCTCCTCGGTGACGGCACGAACGCGTCGGCCCATCTCGCCGATGCAGGCGCCCTTCGCGTTGATCGCCGGGTCGTTCGCACGGACGGCGATCTTGGTGCGGTGGCCGGCCTCACGAGCCAGCGAGACGATCTCCACGAGACCTGCGGCGATCTCGGGCACCTCGAGCGCGAACAGCTTGCGGACGAGACCGGGGTGCGTGCGCGAGACGGTGATCTGCGGTCCCTTGAGACCCTTCGCGACGCTGGTCACGTAGACGCGGAGGCGCGACCCGTGGGTGTACTCCTCGCCCGGCACCTGCTCCTCCGGAGGAAGGATCGCCTCGACGGCTCCGAGATCGACGTAGATCATGCGGGGATTCGGTCCCTGCTGGATCACGCCGGCGACGATGTCGCCTTCCTTGTCCTTGAAGTCTCCCAGCACGACATCATCCGCGATGTCCCGCAGGCGCTGGCTGATGACCTGCTTGGCGGCGAAGGCCGCGATACGTCCGAAGTCATTCGGCGTCGCGTCCTCTTCGCCGATGATCGCGCCCTCTTCGTCCTTGACGACCTGCAGCACGGCGACGTGCCCGGTGCGACGATCGAGTTCGACGCGGACCCCCTCGGGGGTGGCGCCGTCGTCCGAGACGTGCTTGGAGTAGGCGGTCAGGATGGCCTGTTCGATGATCGAGACCAGCTCATCGAAGGGGATCGCCTTCTCCTTCTCGATCCCACGCAGCAGACTCAGTTCGATATCCATGACGACTCCCTATTCAGCTCTCGTCGCGCGGGTGTTCACGCGCGACATCCGTACCACGATACCCTGTGCCCACCGCCCGATGCCACGGAGGCGGCCGCACCGACGCGGTGCCGAGCGCGCAGGAGGACTCAGTGACGACGTACGACACCATCGTGATCGGGGCAGGGATGTCGGGTGTGACGGCGGCCCGCATGCTCGACGACGCCGGAGCCGACGTCATCCTCCTCGAGGCGAGGGATCGCGTCGGGGGCAGGATGCACACCGACCGCGCTGCGGGTTTTCCCGTCGATCGCGGTGCGTCATGGGTCCACGGCATCGACGACTCCCCGCTGTGGGATCTCGTGCAGGCGCTCGGCATCCCCACCCTCGAGTACACCGTCGGCAGCTTCCAGGCCGGAGGCAGGCCGATCGAGAACTTCGACGGGGAGGGCAGGGCGATGGATCCTGCGAGCACTTCTCAGTGGGTCGCCGATGTCGAGCAAGCAGATCGACTGTTGGCTGAGGAGATCACCCGGTCCTCCCCCGGCGACACCTATCTGGATGTCACGGAGCGCGCGCTCGACCGCTCGGGCTTCGAGCCGGAGCGCATCGATGAGGTCCGCGAGTTCTTCCGTCACCGCGTCGAGGAGCAGTGCGGTGCATGGGTCGGGGACCTCGACGCGCACGGGCTCGACGAGGATGCGATCGACGGCGACGAGGTCATCTTCCCGCGCGGCTACGATGAGCTCCCGCGTCGGATCGCCGCCGGTCTCGACATCCGACTCGGTCACGTCGTCACCCGCATCGAGCGGACCGACCGGGGCATCACCGTGTCGACCCGGAACGGAGAGTTCTCGGCCCGCAACGCGCTGGTGACCGTGCCGCTCGGCGTGCTCAAGGCGGAGTCGATCGAGTTCGCCCCTCCGCTGCCCGACGCTGTCGGCGGACCGATCGCGCGACTGGGCATGGGAGTGTTCAACAAGGTGTTCATCCAGTTCCCGGAACGCTTCTGGCGCGAGGACAGCTACGTTCTCCGGGCGCTCGGCGAGGCCGGTGAGCACTGGCACTCCTGGTACGACGTCTCGGCGGTCAGCGGGATCCCGACGTTGCTGACCTTCGCCGCCGGCCCGTTCGGCCGCCGGATGCAGGATCTGTCGGATGAGGAGGTCGTCGCGGACGTCGTGAGCGCCCTGCGGTTCCTCTACCCGGATGCCGTCGGCGACCCCACCGCGCACTGGATCACGCGATGGGGACAGGACGAGTTCTCGAACGGGTCGTACTCGCATCTCGCGGTCGGCTCGTCACACCACGACCACGACGAGCTCGCGGGGCCGGTCGACGCAGTGCTGCACTTCGCCGGTGAGGCGACATGGGGCGACGAGCCGGCGACCGTGGGGGCCGCGTACTACTCGGGGCACCGCGCCGCTGAGCGCATTCTCGGTCGGTCGATCGACCTGGCGGAATTCGCGGCAGGCATCACAGCGCGGGAGCGGACTCCAGCGAGTTGATCGCGCCGATCAGACGGAACAGGTTGCCGACCTGTCGCTGGTCGAGATGCAGGGAGAGACGAGGAAGGTGCAGCAGATCGTCGTCTGCGACCTCCGGCGACCGCGGAGCTGTCCGTTCGATCCGTCCGCTCGCCAGCATCCCGGCGAACCGGTCGTTGAGATCCTCGAGCTCTTCGTCCGTCGGCTCTCCACGCAGTCTCAGCACGAGCGAGTCCCCCACCCAGCGCAGCGAGTCGTAGTTGCGCCAGAACCCGGCGATCACGGCGGCTGCCGACTCGACGGAGTCGGTGATGACCACGCGATCGAAGTCGCCCTCCGAGATCACCCCTGTCGGCGCCAGGTCCTCGTCGATGAATCGCTTGAGGCCGTTCCAGAACGTGCCTCCCGGCTCGTCGAGCAGCACGATCGGCGTCGGCTCGGCCTTTCCGGTCTGTTGGAGGGTCAGCAGCTCGAACATCTCGTCGAGGGTGCCGAATCCGCCAGGGAGACAGATGAAGCCGCTGGACTCCTTGATGAGCATGAGTTTGCGGGTGAAGAAGTACTTCATCGCCACCACATGCTCGCTCGCCGCGATCAGGCTGTTGGCCTTCTCCTCGAACGGCAGCCTGATCGACACGCCGAGCGAGAGCGCGGGGCCGGCACCTTCAGCGGCAGCCTGCATGATTCCCGGTCCTGCTCCGGTCACCACCATCCATCCGTCCGCTGCGAGAGCAGCCGCGACATCACGCGCCTGGACGTAGAGCGGATCGTCGTGGAGGGTACGCGCCGAGCCGAACACCGTGACCTTCGGCACCCCTTCGAACGGTGCGAACAAGCGGAAGGCGTCCCGCATCTCGGCGAGGGCGGCGGAGGCGATCTTGAGATCGAGGCGGTTCGTGCCGTCCTCCCCCAGCAGGACCGCTGTGCGCATCATGCGCATCACGAGCCTGCGATCGGTCTTGACGCCTGCTTCGTCGAGGACGTTGTTGATCTCGGCGCTCAGCGACGCCGTCAGCGGTTCGTCGGTCATGCCCTCAGCCTGTCATGGGAGCGCGTCGGGCGGGCCGCCGCAACGCCGCCCTCACCACGCTCACGTCCCCGTGTCAACGCCCGTGCCAAGTCAGGTCTCCTGCGGCACAGTGGCTGCATGACAGAGATCACTGGACCGGAAGCACTGGCACGCGTCACCGAACTCGTCGAGGACATCGACTTCACGATGCTGACGACCACCGACGACGACGGCAACCTCGTGAGCAGGCCGATGTCGACCCGGCAGATGGACGACGCCGGCGACATCTGGTTCTTCACCGCCGAAGACACCGAGAAGGTCGAGGAGGCGCGCGCCCATCGACAGGTCGGCCTCTCGTACTGCGACGCGAAGGGCATGCGATACGTGTCGGTGGCCGGCAACGCGTCCGTGGTGCACGACCGCGCGAAGATGGAAGAGCTCTATTCGCCCTCGCTCGACATCTGGTTCGAGGACGGGCTGGACACTCCCGGCATCGCACTTCTCAAGGTGACGCCGACGGTGACCGAGTTCTGGGAGCCCTCCAAGGGCAAGATCGCGATGGCGGCCGGCGCGCTCAAGGCCCTCGTGACCAAGGACACGCCCGATGACGACATCATGAACCACGGCCGGATCGTCTGCTGACGTCCGCTCCGAACGACAGAATGCCGCGCACCCGGTGAGGTGCGCGGCATTTCTCTGTCGTCGAGGTCAGCGCTGGGTCAGCTGATCGACGGCGTCGGCGACGGACACCGCGCTGCGATCCCCCGTGCGCCGGTCCCACAGCTCGACCTGACCGTCCGCGGCCCCTCGGCCGACGATGACGATCTGCGGAACGCCAACGAGCTCGGCGTCTCCGAACTTGACTCCGGGCGAGACCTTCGGGCGGTCGTCGTAGAGCACGTCGAGACCGGCGGACTCGAGCTGAGCGGAGAGCTCAGCTGCCACGTCGAAGGCCACCTGGTCACGACCGGCAGCCACGACCTGCACATCGAAGGGCGCGACCGATGCCGGCCAGATGAGACCCTTCTCGTCGTTGTTCAACTCGGCGATGATCGCCAGGATGCGCGTCACGCCGATGCCGTACGACCCCATCGTGACCGTGACGAGCTTGCCGTTCTCGTTGAGCACCTTGAGTCCGAGCGCGTCCGCGTACTTGCGACCCAGCTGGAACACGTGACCGATCTCCATTCCGCGCGCGAGCTCGACCGGACCGGAGCCGTCAGGAGCCGGATCGCCCGCGCGGACGTCGGCGATCTCGACGATGCCGTCGGCGAAGAAGTCACGTCCGGCGACAACCGAATGCGCGTGCTTCTCGTCGAGGTTCGCACCGGTGATCCAGCTCGTGCCCTCGCTCACACGGGGGTCGACCAGGTAGCGGATGCCGGTAGCCGATTCCTCGCCGAGCACAGCTCCCGTGGGCGACCAGGGGCCGATGTAGCCCTTAACGAGCAGCGGATTCTTCTCGAAGTCGTCTGCCGTGGCGGTCTCGACCTCGGCGGGCGCGAACGCGACCTCGGCCCGCTTCTCGTCGACCTCGCGGTCGCCGGGGATGCCGACGACGACGAGTTCACGGGTGCCGTCGAGGTGCGTGAGCGCGAGCACGACGTTCTTGAGCGTGTCCGCAGCCGTGTAGTCGCCGTCGAGGTGCACGTTCGAGTGCGCGACGAGAGTCTCGATCGTGGGCGTGTTCGGCGAGTCGAAGATCACCGGTGCCGCATCCGCGTCGAACGCGATGGCGTCGGGAACGGCGGTCGTGAATGCCTCCACATTGGCGGCGTATCCGCCGGCGCTGCGGACGAACGTGTCCTCGCCGACGGGAGTCGGGTGCAGGAATTCCTCGCTCCGCGAACCGCCCATCGCTCCGGCATCCGCCTGGACGATGACGTACTCGAGACCCAGGCGCTGGAAGATGCGCTCGTAGGCATCGCGCTGAGCCTGGTAGCTGAGATCGAGACCCTCATCGGAGGAATCGAACGAATAGGCGTCCTTCATCGTGAACTCGCGTCCGCGAAGCAGTCCTGCCCGCGGACGCGCCTCATCGCGGTACTTGTCCTGGATCTGGTAGAGCGTGAGGGGAAGATCCTTGTACGACGAGTACAGGTCCTTCACGAGCAGCGTGAAGGCCTCTTCGTGCGTCGGCGCGAGCAGGTAGTCGCCGCCCTTGCGGTCCTGGAGACGGAACAGCAGGTCGCCGTACTCGTCCCAGCGTCCGGTCGCCTCATACGACTCGCGGGGCATGAGAGCCGGGAAGTGCACCTCCTGTGCGCCTGCCGCGGCCATCTCCTCGCGGACGACGGCCTCGATCTTGGCCTTCACGCGGAGACCCAGCGGGAGCCACGCGAAGATACCGGCAGCCTGCGGCCGGATGTACCCGGCGCGGATCAGCAGCTTGTGGCTCGCGACCTCTGCGCCTGCAGGGTCTTCACGGAGCGTGCGGAGGAAGAATTTCGAAAGACGAGTGACCACCGGGCAAGTCTACTGACCGGTGGTCGCTCGTTTTCGCGATGCGTCAGTTGAGCGCGGGCAGGCCGTTCGGGATCACGCCGCCCGCGTAGAGGCTTGCCGCAAGATCCTGGACCGCGGTCAAGGCGACCCGCTGAGGGAGCGGGCCGTAGGAGATGCGGGCCACACCGAGCTTCTCGTACTCCGAGGCGGCGAGGGTGCCGGGGAGCCCGATGACGCTGAGCTTGCCCTCGCCGAGCCCCTCCACGAGCTGACGCGTGATGTTGGCGTCGAGCATGCCCGGAACGAAGACAGCCGTGGCGCCGGCGTCGAGGAACGCCCGGCCGCGCTGGATCGCATCGGCGATGCTCTCGGCGACAGGACGGTGGCCGGCGCGCACGAAAGCGTCGGTACGAGCGTTCAGAGCGAACGGAACACCCTCGGCCTCGGCGGCCTTGACGATGGCCTCGACGGCCGCGACCGACTCGTCGAACGGCTTCAGACGGTCTTCGACGTTGGCACCCACCACGCCGGCGCCGATCGCGAGTCGCGTGGTCTCTCCTGCGTCGCCGTATCCGTCGTCGAGGTCGGCGGTCACCGGAACGGAGACGGATGCGGCGATGCGGCCGACCATGTCGATCATGATGTCGCGGGTGATGGTGCCGTCCTCGAAGCCGAACGAGGCGGCGATGCCGTGTCCGGCCGTCGCGATCGCCTTCGTCTCGGGAAGCTTGGCGACGGCGCGGGCGGACACGACGTCCCACACGTTCACGACGCGGAGGATCTCCGGAGCTTCGTAGAGTCCGATCAGGGTCTGGGCTTTCGCAGCAGTGGTCATGCCCCCACGCTAACGCCCAGTATTCCGGTCGGGGCCGGACGGACACGCGAATCTCAGGTTCCGGGTGGTGCGCATCGCTACGGCTGACGGCTCGACCCCTCGGCTCCCGCGGTGCTGCCCCGACGGCACCGGCTCGCGAAAGCGAAGGATCTAGTGTGGGGTCATGCCTCAGCGCCGATCCCACGTTGCTCCGTCAGCCGCGCAGACCGAGCTCGCCGTCGCGCTCGCCACCCTGCGGGAATCTCTGGGCGCCCCCACGGACTTCCCTGCGGCGGTCCTGGCGGAGGCTGCAGCCTCGGATGCTGCCACCCCAGAGCTCGATCTGCGCGACATCCCGTTCGCCACCCTGGATCCGCTCGGGTCGCGCGACCTCGACCAGGCCTTCCACCTCGAGCGCCGGGAATCCGGCTACACCGTCCGCTACGCGATCGCCGATGTACCCGCTTTCGTGCGACCGGGCGGCGCTGTCGACGCGGAAGCCCGCCGGCGAGGTCAGACCCTGTATGCAGCGGACGGCACGATCCCGTTGCATCCGAAGGTGTTGAGCGAGGATCGTGCGTCGCTGCTGGCCGATGTGGATCGCCCCGCGCTCGTCTGGACCTTCGCGTTGGATTCCGCGGGAGTCGTCGAGGAGTTCCGGCTCGAGCGAGCGCTGATCCGCTCGCGCGCCCAGCTCGACTACGCCAGCACGCAGGCGGCACTCGATCAGGGCGAGGCGGGTCCCGCCGAGCTTCTGCCGGAGATCGGCGCGCTCCGCATCGCGCAGGAGAAGCTGCGGGGCGGTGCGAGCCTGAACCTGCCGGACGAAGAGGTCGTGCGGGGCGTCGACGGAACCTTCGCCATCGAACGCCGGCATCCGCTTCCTGTCGAGGAATGGAATGCTCAGCTGTCGCTCATGACGGGCATGGCAGCCGCGTCGCTCATGATCGACGCAGGCATCGGGATCCTGCGGACGATGCCCCAGCCCGATGAGAAGTCGTTCGAGGCGTTCCGCCACCAGACCGAGGCCCTCGGCCGGCCGTGGACGACCGGCAGGTATGGTGACTACCTCCGCGAGCTGGACCGCGAAGACCCCATGACCCTCCCGATCCTCGAAGCTGCGGCGTCCCTGTTCCGCGGAGCGGGGTATGTGACCTTCGACGGCCCGGTACCGCCCGACACGGAACAGGCGGCGATCGCCGCCCCCTACGCTCATGCCACCGCACCATTGCGGCGTCTCGTCGACCGCTGGTCGCTCACTGTCTGCCTCGCCGCATCCGAGGGTCGCGAGGTTCCGGGCTGGGTGCGCGAGTCCCTCGCCGAGCTTCCTGCACTGATGCAGGAGTCCGGCCAGCGTGCCTCCCGACTCGATTCCGCGACGATCAACTGCGTCGAGGCTGCGCTGATGACACCGCTGGTCGGCGCATCCGTCGACGCGACCGTCATCGAGATGCGCGGTGAGCGCGCGACCGTCCAGATCGCCGATCCCGCCGTGACGGCCTCCGCCCCTGTGCCGCCCGACACCGTCCCCGGCGCGATCGTGTGCCTCCGTGTCGAGCGGGTGGACGTCACCCGAGGTGAGATCGAGTTCGCCGTCTGACTCTCTCGGAACACACGCGGAGGGACGCTACGCTGGCGGCGTGGACCACCTCGCCATCGCTGAACGATTCGTCGACGCTCACTATCCCGGGGCAGACGTCGCGGTAGTGGCGGGGAGCACCGCGCGCGGAGAGCGGACGCCATCGAGCGACATCGATCTGCTGCTTCTCGGCGACCGCCTCTTCGCGGTCGAGGAGCAGACGAGCGAGGCCTCGACGCACGAGTTCGAGGGCGAGATCTTCGAGGTCTTCGCATACACCCCAGCGGGATTCGACGAGTGGGCCGACCGCGGCGTCGCACAGCATCGACCGGTGACGGTGCACATGCTCGTCGAAGGCATCGCGATCCGAGACGACGGTCGCCTCTCCGCGCTGCGCGCTCGATGGCGGAGCGTGCTCGACGACGGCCCCTCCCTGAGCGCGAAGGAGTCCGCCTTTCGCCGATACGTCATCACCGATGTGCTCGACGATCTCAGGGATGCGACGGATGCGCTGGAGCAGCAGGTCGAGGCCGCCATCCTGTTCGAGAGGATGGCGGAGCTCATGCTGTTGAGCGAAGGACGCTGGACGGCGACGGGCAAGTGGCTTCCGCGACGGCTTCGGAGCCTCAGTCGCGAGCGTGCCGACCTCCTGAGCACCCCTCTGCTCGCGCGGGACTACGCCGCCTTCGCCGCCCGGGTCGAGGACGAGCTCATCCGCGCGGGCGGCCGGGTGCAGAGCGGCTTCGTGCGCTGAGCGGGGCTCAGGATGCGGGCACGGCCCGCGTCGTCATGACCAGCAGCTGCGGATCGGTCAGGTCGAGTGTCACTGAGATCGAGACGAACTCGGCGAGGGACGCCACGTGCGTGCCGCCGCAGAGGATCTCGGCCGTGCCCTCCGGCAGGTCGCAGTGCCAAGTACGGCGGTCCACGATCGTCGGGCCTTCGGTCACCACCCTGCTCGATGCGCCGGAGGCCACCCATTCGGCCAGCTGAGCGTTGATCGCCGCCTCGCGCTCAGCGAGCGTCGTCGCGAAGGTCTCCGTGTCGAAGCCTGCCCGGCGCAGGCTCTTTCCCAGTCGGTATTCGTCCACAGCACCGTCGACGTGGATGCGGCTGGACTGATTGGCCTTCCCCTCGAAGTTCGGGTTGCCCAGAGCATCCTCGCCCGGGTCCTTCCGCCAGAGGTCGGCGAGAGCCAGGTCGAGCGCCAACGACGCGAGGTGGCAGGCCGTATGTCCGCGGCTGAGACCAGCCCGCCGGGACGAATCGACCGCCAGCTCGACACGTGCGCCCTCGACCAGCCAGGACGGGGCCGCCCCCTCCAGCGGATGACCGACGAGCCATGTCCATCCCTCGGCGCCGCGCTTCACCGGGATGTCGGATGCCACGGCGAACTCGCCCTCGTCGGAGACCGCTGCCATCACAGCCTCGGAGACGCGGACACTCGAACCGTCCTGCGCGATCTCGCCGCTGTCTCCCGGCTGATCGGGCCAGGTGTGGTCGACGGGGTGGAAGGGCGTCGCGTCGACGACGACGACGACACCTGCGGGAGTCGACTCGACCCGTGCGACGGTGCTCGAACCCGAGACGTCGCCACCGGCGAAGGACACGACAGTTGACGAGGGCATGGAGCTCCTTGAGGTGTGCTGGATGGTCGCCGTCCCCCGCCGACAGGACCCGCTTTCGAGTCCGAGCGAGGGAACGCTCCGCGGTCAGACCGTGACGACCTGCGCGGTGCCGAGAGGCGCTTCCGGCCCCATGTCGGCCGCGATGCGGTTCGCCTCTTCGATGAGCGTCGCGACGATGTCGGCCTCCGGCACGGTCTTGATGACCTCGCCCTTGACGAAGATCTGTCCCTTGCCGTTGCCCGAGGCGACCCCGAGGTCAGCCTCCCGCGCCTCGCCGGGACCGTTCACGACGCATCCCATGACGGCGACGCGCAGCGGCACCGTCATGTCTTTGAGACCCTCGGTCACGTTCTCGGCGAGCGTGTACACGTCGACCTGCGCGCGCCCGCACGAGGGGCACGAGACGATCTCGAGCTTGCGCTCTCGCAGGTTCAGCGACTGCAGGATCTGGTGACCGACCTTGACCTCCTCGGCCGGCGGTGCGGACAGTGAGACGCGGATGGTGTCTCCGATGCCCTCACCGAGCAGGATGCCGAACGCCGTGGCGCTCTTGATCGTACCCTGGAACGCCGGACCGGCCTCAGTCACACCGAGGTGCAGCGGCCAGTCGCCCCGCTCGGCGAGCAGGCGGTAGGCCTTCACCATGACGATCGGGTCGTTGTGCTTGACCGAGATCTTGAAATCGTGGAAGTCGTGCTCCTCGAACAGCGACGCCTCCCAGACGGCACTCTCGACGAGGGCCTCAGCCGTCGCCTTGCCGTACTTGGTGAGGATGCGCCGGTCGAGCGACCCGGCATTGACACCGATCCGCAGAGAGACACCCGCGGCCTTGGCCGCCTCCGCGATCTTGCCGACGTTGCCGTCGAACTCCCGGATGTTCCCGGGGTTCACACGCACGGCGCCGCATCCCGCATCGATGGCGGTGTAGATGTAGCGCGGCTGGAAGTGGATGTCGGCGATCACCGGGATCTGGCTCTTCATGGCGATGATCTTCAACGCGTCGGCGTCGTCCTGATGAGGGACGGCGACACGGACGATCTCGCATCCGGACGCGGTCAGCTCGGCGATCTGCTGGAGCGTCGCGTTGATGTCCGTCGTCTTCGTCGTCGTCATGGACTGCACGGTGACGGGAGCGTCACCACCCACGAGCACCTTGCCCACCTTGATCTGGCGAGACTTGCGGCGCGGGGCGAGGACTTCGGGGATCTTCGGCATCCCAAGATTCACTGCTGGCACAACCCCCAGCCTACGCCGCCTGAATGCACACAGGCTGGATGTCGCCCGGCTCGGATGCGCGTCATACGACCGGGAACGCGGCGTTCGGTGTGATAGTTTTCAGCCCATGCTCGCGAACTTCACCTGGTGGCCCGCCTCTTAGGCGGTGTGTTCGCGTTCCCACGAATCCAGACCGCCTCCGGGGCGGTCTTTTCGTTGAGCCGAGCCGGAGCCACGCACAGGAGACACCGATGACCCTCTCACGTCTTGCCGAGCTCACCGCAGATCCCACGGCCTCGTTCGTGCTGATCGCCCGCGACGGCGCCGACACCGTCGAGCTGCTCACAGGCGAGGTCGTCGACGTCGACCTGCTCGCCGACATCCCGCTCACGATCGAGGGCACCCTTCGCGAGATCTTCGCCATGGTGCCGTACCGCCAGGTGCGCGAGCGCGGGTTCGTCGCCCAAGACGACGGCGCGCCGCTGCGATGCATCGTGGTCGACGAGCATCTGCATCTCCCGGCTTCCGAACTGGTCGCCGAACTCCCTTCCGCCCCTGTCCCCCTTCGTGACGGCGGCTTCGACATCGCCGACGACGACTACGCCCGGATCGTCGAGACCGTGATCGCCGACGAGATCGGACGGGGCGAGGGCGCGAACTTCGTGATCCGCCGCGACTTCACCGCCGAGATCGACGTCGACGACCGAGCCGCGGCCCTCACCTGGTTCCGCGCCCTGCTCACGCACGAACGCGGCGCCTACTGGACCTTCGCGGTCGTCACGCCCGGACACATCGCCGTCGGCGCGAGCCCCGAGGCGCATGTCGTCGCGCGAGGCGGCGTCGTCACCATGAACCCGATCTCGGGCACCTTCCGCCACCCGGCCGGCGGAGCGACTCGGGACACCCTGGTGGACTTCCTCTCGTCGACCAAGGAGACCGAGGAGCTCTTCATGGTCGTGGACGAGGAGCTCAAGATGATGAGCGCCGTCTGCTCCGACGGTGGGCGCATCACCGGCCCGCATCTGAAGGAGATGTCCCGCCTCACGCACACGGAGTACATGCTCCGCGGGCGCAGCACGCTCGACCCGCGGGACATCCTGCGCGAGACGATGTTCGCGCCGACGGTGACGGGCTCGCCGATGCAGAACGCATGCGCGGTGATCCGCCGGCACGAGAAGAAGCCCCGCGGATACTACTCGGGCGTCGCCGCACTGTTCACTCCGAACGTCGACGGCGGTCACGACCTCGACGCCCCGATCCTCATCCGAACCGTGTACCTGCAGAACGGGTCGCTCAGCGTCCCGGTGGGTGCGACCCTGGTTCGGCACTCGGATCCCCACGGCGAGGTGTCGGAGACGCATGGCAAGGCCGCTGGGGTGCTCGGCGCGATCGGAGCGATCGACCGAGACCGCGTCGCCGAAGCCCGCGACGACGCGGACGCCCCGGGTCGGCCGCAGACGCTTGCCGACGACCCCGCGGTCTCGGAGCTCCTCTCGTCCCGCAATGCGCGGCTCGCGGACTTCTGGTTGAATCCGCAGGGCGATGACCTGAGCGGTCCTTTCGCCGGGCGATCGGCGATCGTCGTCGATGCAGAGGATCGTTTCACCACGATGCTGGCGCATCAGCTGCGCCACCTGGGACTCGACGTCGCGATCCGCGCCTGGAGCGAGGCCGACGACGCGGAGCTCGATGCAGCCGATCTCGTTGTCGCGGGTCCGGGCCCCGGCGACCCCCGTGACGTCGAGAGCGACCGCATCACCCGACTGCGTGAGGTCGTGTCCCGACGCGTCGACGCCGAGGCGCCACTGCTCGCGGTATGCCTGAGCCACCAGATCCTCAGTGATCGCTTCGGCATCGAACTGACACCCCTCACGGCGCCGCACCAGGGGCTGCAGAAGGCGGTGCCCGTGTTCGGCGAGAACGCCTCGATCGGCTTCTACAACACCTTCACCGCCAGGGTTGCTCCGGGCACGACGTCGATCGGCTCGGTCGAGGTGTCGGCAGACCCGGAATCGGGCGACGTCTATGCGCTTCGGGGCGACCGCTTCGCGTCGGTGCAGGGGCACCTGGAATCGATCCTGTCCCGCGACGGCATCCGCACTCTCGAGCGCCTGGTCACGCACGCGCTCAGCTGATCCTCGACCGGGCGCAGTCCGGTGGATCGGCCGCACCGGCCGCTCAACCTCCGAAGAGCTTCACGGGGTTGAACACGTCGGCGAGGAGCAGCACGGCCCCCATCGCGATGAGAAGCGTGGCGACGACGACCGTGAGCGGCACGAGCCTGGTCGCGTCGACGGGCGCGGGCGGCGGACGACGGAACAGCTTCGCCCAGGCGCGCCTGATGCCGTCCCACAGGGCGACCACGACATGACCGCCGTCGAGCGGCAGGAGCGGAATCAGGTTGAACACGAACAGGGCCACGTTCAGGGAGCCGAGAAGTCCGAGAAGCACGGAGAACCGATTGAGGACCGGCGCATCGGTCGCTGCGACCTCACCGGCGATGCGTCCGACCCCGACGACGCTCAAGGGTCCATTCGGGTCCCGCTCCGAACCGGTGACCAGTGAGACGCCCACGTCCCAGATCCGAACGGGAAGGGTGACGATCATCGACCCCACGCGGGCGACGGTGTCCGCGGCCATCTGGGGGCCGGCGGAGAGCGGCTGCGGCACGAAGCCCATCTGAGCGGCCATACCCACGTAGCCGACCTCTCGCACGACGGGTTGCCCGTCGTCGTCGAGGACGGGCTGCCCACTCGCATCCGTGATGGTGCGCTCAGCTTCGATAGGCGTGATGCTCAGCGTCTCCTCGGCACCGTCCCGCAGCACCACCATTTCCAGGGTCTCGCCCGGCGCCGCCTGCACGATGGCGGTCGCCTGAGCGAACGTCGACACCGGCTGCCCGTCCACGGACACGAGGACGTCGCCCGGCAGGATCCCGGCTTCCGCCGCGGGCGTGGCCGGATCGTCCGGCGTGCATTCGGTCGCCGATGAGCCGGCGGGGAGCACGCACTCGTTCACCGAAGCGATCGTCGTGGTTCCCTGCTGGACGCCGATCCCGGAGACGAGGACGGTGAAGATCACGACCGCGAGGATCAGATTCATCAGCGGACCGCCGAGCATCACGATGACCCGCTTCCACACGGGAAGCCGGTAGAAGACGCGGTCCTCCGCGCCCTCGGCGATCGTCTCGTCGTTCGCCGTCCGTGCGTCCTGGACGAGAGCGCTGAACACCCCTTTCGCGGGGCCCGATGCGGCGGAAGCCGGGTACATCCCCGACATCGAGATGAACCCACCGAGCGGCAGCAGCTTGAACCCGTACTCGGTCTCGCCGATTCGCTTGGACCAGATCCTCGGACCGAAGCCGATCATGTACTGGCCGACGCGCACGCCGAACAGCTTGGCCGGCAGGAGATGTCCGACCTCGTGCAGACCGATCGACAGACCGAGGCCGATCAGCATGAACACGATGCCGGCCAGATAGAGCAGTGCTTCCACTCCCCCAAGCTAGTGCTCGACGCCTAGGAATACGCCCCGAGAGCTGCACGGGGCGACCGCGTCGCACGGTTAGGCTTGTCCCGTGACCTCCCGCCAGCTGCGACTTCTGCGCGCAGCGACGGCATCCGGTGCTGCGACTCTCGTCGCCGCCGCATCGCACACCACCGCTGGCGGGGCCGCGCCGCATCCGCTCCTCGTGGTCGCCGTGGCGATCCTCCTGGTCCCGCTCGCCGCACTGCTCATCGGCGTAGGGATGTCTCGCGCGCGGATCGCTCTGACGGTGCTGATCAGCCAGGGGCTCTTCCACCTGGTGTTCCAGCTGCTCGGCACGCCGACCGGAACGGCGGCACCGGGGGGACATCAGCACCACCTCGATCTCGCAGCTCTGGGCCCGGTGGTCGCGACGACCGCCCCGGACTCCCTCATGCTCATCGGCCACGTCGTCGCGGCTATCCTCACCACTGCGCTGCTGTGTCACGGCGAAGCGTCGGTGCGGGCCATCGCCGGATGGGTGCAGGCTCGCCTTCGTCACGCGGTCGCCGTGTTCCGGCCCATGTCCGAGCACCCCGCGCTCCCCGTGTTCTCGATCCGACTGCCGGATCAGGACCTTCTCGCTGCGTCGGTCTCCCGCCGCGGACCTCCTGCACTCGTCTGATCTCGCATCGCCTCCCCGAGGCGTTTCCCCTTCCCGCGGACGACGCGCGCACCAACGCGCCCGCAGATCAGCACACAGGAGTACCACCATGCGTTCCACCAACACCCGCACCACCCGTCGCAACGTCACCGCAGGCCTCATCGGGGGTGCGATCCTCGCACTCGCCATCCCCACCATGGCCAGCGCACACGTCAGTGTCAGCCCCGACGAGCTGACTGCAGGAGACCACGGTGTTCTGACCTTCTCGTTCGCGCACGGCTGCGAGAACTCTCCGACCACCTCGCTGAAGGTCACGATGCCGGAGGGGCTCGCGTCGGTCGCGCCCACCATGGACAGCGACTGGACGATCGACGTAGAGAAGGGCGACGACGGGCTCGTCAGCGCCGTGACGTACACCGCCGTCGCACCGGTGCCCAACGAGCTGCGCGGAGCGGTCAGCATGGCGGTCGGCCTCGACGAGAACACACCCGCTTCCCTCGCTTTCCCCGTGATCCAGACCTGCGTCGAAGGCAGCACCGAATGGACACAGCTCGCGGAGGACGGCGAGGACCCGCACAGCCTCGACGCGCCCGCTCCCGTGGTCGAGGTGACCGCGGCCGCTGCCGGCGGGCACGGCGAGCATGACTCTGCCGAAGATGCGGGAGATGCAGACTCTGCCGTTGCGGACGCGGCCGACGATGCGGGATCCGCGAGTGCGGTCGGCACGGCGCTGGGCGCAGGCGGCCTCGTCGCCGGCATCGCCGCGCTCGTGGTCTCGGTACTGGCGTACCGCCGCGCGGCGTGACGCGCCGGCACGTCTCCCCGATCGCATGCGGCCGGGGAGACGTGCCGCACCCGGTCATCGCGCCGCGGGCGTGAGATCATGAAAGGGACATGTCGATTGAACAACAACCGAGCCTGCCTCCCGTGCTCCGCCCCGCGAACCCGCCCCGGCGTGAGCTGTCCGAACTCGCCTCTCGATTCGCACGAGACGTCCGTGGCGAGGTGACCGGTGTCACCCTGTCCGGCATCACCCTGGCCACCGCCGATCTCCGCCCCGGCGAGGCGTTCGTCGCGATCCGAGGCGTGAACCGCCACGGCGCCGATTTCGCGGTCACCGCCGCGGAGAAGGGCGCTGTCGCGATCATCACGGATGAGGACGGCGCCGAGATCGCCGAACCCGCGGGCCTGCCCGTGCTCGTGGTGGACGACCCGCGCGCAGTCCTCGGCGCCCTCAGCGCCTGGGTCTACGGCACCGGCGCAGGCGAGCCGCTCCCGCTGCTGTTCGCGACGACCGGGACGAACGGCAAGACGAGTGTCTCGCACCTCCTCGAGGGCATCCTCGACCAGCTCGGCGTCGTCACCGGACTCTCATCAACCGCCGAACGACACATCGCCGGCGAGGTGATCGTGTCGAGACTCACCACTCCTGAGGCATCCGAGATGCACGCGCTCCTCGCCTTGATGCGCGAGCGCGATGTCGAAGCCGTGGCCGTCGAGGTCAGCGCGCAGGCGCTCTCACGTCATCGCGTCGACGGCATCCGCTTCGACGTCGCCGGCTTCACCAACCTCAGCCATGACCACCTCGACGACTACGCCGACATGGAGGAGTACTTCGAGGCGAAGCTGCCGCTCTTCCGTCCGGATCGAGCGACCCGCGCAGTGGTATGCCTCGATTCCCCGTCGGGCGCCACGGTCGTTCAGCGCTCGGAGATCCCCGTGGTCACCGTCGGCACGCCCTCCATCGCCGCCGACCCCGATGCCGCGGCCCGTGCCGACTGGGTCGTCGCGATCGACGACGAACGCGCGTCCGGCACCACGTTCACTCTCACCGGCCCGGCCGGCAGGCTCACGACGACGGTTCCCGTGATCGGTCCGCACATGGCCGCGAACGCAGCACTCGCCATCGTGATGCTGCTCGAGGGCGGCTACGCCTGGGATCGAATCGCCACGGCACTCGACCGCGACGGTGGCATTCTGGCGCACCTTCCCGGTCGCACCCAGCTCGTCTCCGGCGACTCCGGCCCGGTCGTCTTCGTCGACTTCGGGCACTCCCCCGACGCGTTCGAGAAGACGCTCGCCGCGGTCCGCCGTGTCACACCGGGCAAGGTGCTGATGCTCTTCGGCGCCGATGGCGACCGCGATGCCAGCAAGCGCTACGACATGGCGCGCACGGCCGTCGAGGGCAGCGACATCCTCGTCGTCACGGACCACCACCCCCGTTTCGAAGACCCCGACTCGATCAGAGCCACTCTCGTGGCCGGCGCACGCGCCGCGCGCCCGGACGCGCAGATCCATGAGTACTCGCCTCCCGAGACGGCCATCGTGGCGGCCGTGGGCCTGGTCGGCGAAGGCGACTCGATCCTGTGGGCGGGACCCGGCCACCAGGACTATCGCGACATCCGGGGCGTTCGCACGCCGTACTCGGCCCGCGAGCTGGCGCGTCGTGCCCTCCGAGCAGCCGGATGGCCCGTGCCCGATTCGCACTGGCCGGTCCCCTACCCGGACGAGGACTGACCCGGGCGCGGATGCCGTCGACGACCGCATCCGCGCCCGGGTCGACCGCGCGGCATGGGCGGAATACCGCCCAGAACCGCCCGATCAGGCTCGAGCAATGAGCTGGTCGGCTTTGCGGCGCGCCCACTCCTCGGCATCCGCCAGCGACTCGACCGTCAGCGTCTGCGGGGGCTCGTGGGAGTCGACGACCCGAGAGATCGTGTCGACGATCCCGAGGAACGGCAGGCGACCCTCGTGGAAGGCATCGACGGCCTGCTCGTTGGCCGCGTTGTAGACCGCAGGGAAAGTGGCAGCCGCACGGCCGACGGACTTCGCGAGATCAACCGCCGGGAACGCGACGTTGTCGAGCGGCTCGAAGGTCCAGGAGGTCGCCTGAGTCCAGTCGAGCGGGCGACCGACGCCGCCCACACGGCTCGGCCAGTCGAGACCCAGCGAGATCGGCAGACGCATGTCGGGCGGGGACGCCTGAGCGATCGTCGAGCCGTCGATGAATTCGACCATCGAATGCACGATGGACTGCGGGTGCACCACGACCTCGATGTCGTCGTAGGCGACATCGAACAGCAGGTGCGCCTCGATCACCTCGAGTCCCTTGTTCACGAGCGTCGCGGAGTTCGTCGTAACCATCCGGCCCATGTCCCAGGTGGGGTGCGCGAGCGCTTCCTGCGGCGCGACATCGAGCATCTGATCACGCGAACGGCCGCGGAACGGACCACCGGATGCCGTCACGACCAGGCGGCGCACCTCGGCGTGCGTGCCGCTTCGCAGCGCCTGGGCGAGCGCCGAGTGCTCGGAGTCGACCGGGACGATCTGATCAGGGGCAGCTGCTGCGCGCACCAACTCGCCTCCGACGACGAGGGACTCCTTATTCGCGAGAGCGAGCGTTCTTCCAGCCTTCAGCGCCGCGAGAGTGGCGCCGAGTCCGATCGATCCGGTGATCGCGTTGAGAACGACGTCAGCCTCGACGTCACGCACGAGCTGCTCGGCCTCGGTCGCGCCGAGCGCGATGTTCTCGACCCCGAAAGCGGCAGCCTGCTCTCCGAGCATCTCGGCATTCGTTCCGGCCGCGAGCCCGACGAGTTCGAAGCGACGTGGATTCGCCCGGATGACGTCGAGCGCCTGTGTGCCGATGGAGCCGGTGGAGCCGAGGACGATGATGCGACGCATGCCGCCAGCCTATGGCAAGCCCTCGACCCCTCCGTCTTACTGGGCCTGTTCGATCGGCGTGGTCGCGAGGATGTCGACGACGAAGACCAGGGTCTCGCCGGTCAGATCGGTGTCGTTGATCTCGCCCTCGCCATAGCCATCCTTCGGAGGCATGGTGACGATGACCTGCGAACCGACCTTCTGGCCCTCGAGTGCCATCTTGAAGCCCGTCACGACACCGCTGGTCTGGAACTGCGAGGGAGCTGCATCCCGGCTCCAGCTGGAGTCGAACTCCGAGCCGTCCGACCACTTCACACCGCGGTACTGCACAGTGACCAGGTCGCCTGCGCCGACGACGGCGCCGTCGCCCTGCTTGAGGACGGCCACCTCCGTCTCGGCGGGAGCATCGGAGTCCGGGAGCGTGATCGTCGGCGAGCCCTCGTCGTCGAGCTTCACGGTCGGCATGCCTTCGGTCGCGTCGACATCAGAGCCGGATGCGGTCGTAGGAAGCTGTTCGATCGTCTCGACGTAGAGGACGCTCGGGTTCATGCCCTCCTGCGCGGCGGGGAGCGTCAGCACGACACTCGAACCGATCGGGAGGCACTCGGCCGCCACCGTGAACACCGTGGACTGCGTCGGGTCGACGATCTGCTGAGGCTGCTGCACCGCGAGCAGGGCTGACAGTACCCCGTCGGGGCCCCGCTCCGAGGTGCTGAGCACCTCGTTGGTGGTGGCGTCGATGAGCTGGTAGCGCAGAGACACGAGATCGCCGGGCATGACGTCATCGCCGTCACCCTCGACGACGACCGAGCGCTCGGCCTCCGCGAGGTCGGTGCCCGCCGGCACCGTGACCTTGGCGTCTGCCCCGGATCCCTCGACGGTCACGGCATCGGAGCCGGCGCCCGACGCGATGTCCGCCAGGCAGGAGGTCTCGGCGGCAGGGTCAGGAGTGCTCGTGGACTCGGGGTCCGAGCCTCCGGCGCACCCGGCCAGCAGAAGGGTCGCCGCGGCGACGGTGGACAGGACGATAAGCGGACGCTTGCGCACAGTGGAACCTCAGGATCGCGGGCGGGACACCCCATCATCCCCCATACCCCTTTGCCGATGCTGGGAGACTCGCTCCGGCGCTTCATTCCCACTGGGGCATGATCGCCGGGGTAATCTGCTCTGATGACGTCAG
The DNA here is from genome assembly GCF_918698045.1 of Microbacterium sp. Bi98. Taxonomy (NCBI): domain Bacteria; kingdom Bacillati; phylum Actinomycetota; class Actinomycetes; order Micrococcales; family Microbacteriaceae; genus Microbacterium; species Microbacterium sp. Bi98. Next base: position 202,621 of record NZ_CAKKLK010000002.1, read on the forward strand.
AGCAGTCCGTGGAGCCCGAAACTTCGCCCGCAGAGACTGAGAAGCCTCGACACGCCGGCTTCGCCTATGCGCTCGGTCGCAGCCTCATCACGCCCCTCGCGCGCACGATCTACCGGCCCCGCATCGAAGGCAGGGAGAACGTCCCGAAGGACGGCCCGGTCATCTTCGCGAGCAACCACCTGTCGTTCATCGACTCGATCGCGATCCCGGTCGCCGCACCGAGGCCCGTGCACTTCCTCGCGAAGTCCACGTATTTCGAGGGCCCTGGATTCAAGGGCTGGCTCAGCAAGACGTTCTTCGAGTCCATCGGGGCGATCTCGGTCCGCCGTGGAGCGGGGAAGGCCGCCCTCGACGCACTCGACGTGCAGCGTCAGCTTCTCGATGAGGGCCTCGCTGTCGCCCTCTACCCGGAGGGCACGCGCTCGACGGACGGACGCCTCTACAAGGGACGCACCGGCGTGGCGTTCCTCGCCCTGCAGACCGGTGCGCCGGTCGTGCCGGTCGGCCTCGTCGGCACGGACAAGGTGATGCCCGTCGGCGCCAAGATGCCGACCCTGAAGGAGCGCATCACCGTGCGCTTCGGCGAACCTCTCGACCTCTCGCCCCACGGACCCGCCACGAGCGGGCGCGCCCGCAGACTCGCGACGGACGAGATCATGGCCGCGATCCATGCCCTGTCCGGGCAGGAACTGGCGGACGCCTACAACGAGGCTCCCGCGCAGGGCACCATCGAGAAGATCAAGCAGGCGCTGCCCCACGAGCGCCGCTGACGCCGCCGCCGCTCAGCTCTGCTCGGCGCGGACCGAGGCTTCGTGCCGCACGGGGAAGTTCATCGAATTCGCGATGAAGCACCATGCGTTCGCCTGGGCATGGGCACGTTCGGCCGCCTCTCTCATCGAGGCGTCCGCGACGACGACCTCGGGCCGCAGCATCACCTCGACGAACGCGCCGCCGCCGCGCCCGTCCTCTCGCATCATGCCGGAGGCCGTATCGCGGTAGGAGACGACGACGACGCCAGCCGTCACGCACGCGTGCAGATACGAGAGCAGATGGCACTGCGACAGGGAGGCGAGGAGCAGATCCTCAGGGTTCCACCGGGACGGATCGCCACGGAACGGCTTATCGGCTGAGGCCAGGATGTCGGGCTTGCCGTCGACCTCGAGCGTGACATCGCGTCGATACTCGCGGTAGCCGCTGGTGCCGGTGCCAGAGTTTCCGGTCCAGGTCGAGGTGAGTGAGTAACGGTGCTCGCCGAGCGGCGCGAGTCGATCTGCCATATCGACAGTCTGCCACTCGACTCTGCCGGACGATGTGCCGGACGATGTGCCGGTGGCACGGTCGACACCCATCCGACGATATCCTGGGGAGGTGCTGGAGACTCTCACCGTTCAAGATGCCGTGGAACTCGCCGTCGTCGAACGCAGCGGGTTCATCGAGTCCCGCCACGCGGGGGCGGCGGTGGTCCTCTCACCCGACGGCGACGTCGTCGCTCGATACGGCAACGCCGACGCCCTGATACTTCCGCGCTCGAGCCTCAAGCCGCTGCAGGCCGTGGCGTGCATCACCGCGGGTGCCGCTCTCGAGGACGAGCAGCTCGCCATGTCGACCGCGAGCCACAGCGGCACGGATCGTCATGCCTCCGTGGTTCGCAACGTGCTCACCGAGGGCGGTCTCACCGAGGACCACCTGGGCTGCCCGCCGGCGTGGCCGGGCGACACCGCCGCTCGCGACGAGCTCGTGCGCGAACACGGCGCACAGACACGTATCCGCATGAACTGCTCGGGCAAGCACGCGGCCATGCTCCGTGCCTGCGTCGCGACGGGCTGGCCGACCGACAGCTACCTGGACCCGGCGCATCCCCTTCAGCTGCACATCCGCGACGTGATCGAGCGTCTCACCGGCGAGAAGGTCGCTCACACGGCCATCGACGGCTGCGGCGCCCCGGTATACGCGATCACGCTGACGGGCCTCGCCCGATCGATCCACCGGATCGGCACCGCCTCGGACCGCTCGCCCTTCGCCCTGCACCGGGTGGCCGGCTCGCTGGTGCGCGCGGTGCGTGAGCACCCGTGGACGATCGACGGCCCGGGGCGCCCGGACACCATCGCGATCGAGACACTCGGCGTGTTCGCGAAGGGCGGTGCCGAAGGGATCATGGTCATGGTCGCCCCGAACGGCACGACCGTCGCGCTGAAGATGCTCGACGGCGGGGCGCGCGCGTCGACCATCGTGGCGGCGACTCTGCTGGCGCGCGCAGGCGGGCTCACCGATTCGGACGTGGCGACACTCGCCGCCGCGCTGCCTCTCGAGGTGCTCGGCGGTGGGGCGACGGTCGGAGCCGTTCGCCCCGGCAGTGCCATCTGACCAGGAGACGACACGCTTCTCATCGCCGGGGTGCGAGTGCCGGGATCACGATTCGTCGGGGCCCGGAGTCGCCGACCAGCGACCACGCCCGGCCCGCATGCGGTCGCGAATACGGCGGGAGCTCTCGCACACCGGCGAGCTGCCGCAGCTCCGCGGCATTCTCGGCTCGGATGAGCACTTCGCCCTCTCGACGCACCCGCTGCCACAGCGTCCAACTGCGCTGCCACGCGTCTGCATCGCCGAGCACGACGGTGGGACGCGTGGGTGCCTGAGCATCCCACGGTTCGCCGCTCAGAGTGACGACGTCGCAGTCGGGATACGCAGCCGCCACTGACTCCGCCACCGCAGCCACCCCCGGCGTGATGAGCGCCGTGAGGGCACGCCGCGGAGCCCAGCCGTCACTTTCCCGTTCCCTATATCGAGAGGTGCCACTGGATGAACCCGACGACCGCAGTCGCTCCTCGGGGACCCAGACCAGTTGGATCTCACGATCCCCCATCCGCATCCGTCCCGAACCGCGCTGCGGATCGAAACCTGCGGAGTCCCCACCCGCAGCAAGATGATCGACCCGACTCGGCATCCTGAGCAGCCCCCGACGCGGCAGCGCGTCGAGAAGCCGCCCGACAGGCCCCGATGCTCTCGTCGCCGTGATCGCGATCGTGCCTCCGGCCCCGTTGCGGAGGATCTGCTCCCAGAGCTGCGCCAGATGCTGGCCGTACTCGACGGGCAGCTCGCCGATCCGGACGTCGATGTCGTCGCACAGCACGAGCCCTCCGCGCGGAACTCCCCCTTCCGCCAGAGCCACGACGGCGTCCCACGAATGTTCTGGATCGCTCGGTATCCACAGTGGATGCCCATGCTGCTTGGCCAGTGCACGCAAGGCCGAGCTGCGCCCCGACTCGGGTCCTCCGAGGAAGGCGATTCCTCGATCGGATCCGATCGACAGCCGCTCGAGTGGCTGCTCCTGACGTTGCGGATCGTCCGCGCGGCCCAGGATGACTTCGCCCTCCTTGCGTGTCTCAGCCTGAAGCTCCGCGAGAGGAAGCATCCGCGGCAGCACCGGCAGCCACGGGCTGCCCGGAATGTCGGCGTCAGCCCATCTCAGCGCGATCGCCCTGAGATCGGCGACGCCGGTCAGCGCTACTCGCATCGCGATCGGCGCAGCGTCCTGCGGGCGCCGAACCAGAGCCAAGCCCCTCGACTCGACGCCGCCCGGGAGCTCAGCCGCGTCGTCGGCACCGATGACGGCCCGACTGTCGGCGGCGTCCGCAACACGCAGGCTCACTCTCAGCGGACAGTTCGCCGCCAACGCATCGCGGATCACGCCTGACGCGCGCTGCGTCCCGAGGACGAGGTGCATGCCCAGCGCCCTTCCCCGAGCGGCGATGTCCGTGAACACAGCCCCGAGGTCCGGATGATCCAACGTCAGAGATGACACTCTTAGAATTTTTCGCTCCTCGCCCGTATAGATAAGAGGAAGGGCAGGAACCATGACGGTAAAGAAGACAGCCGCCGTCTACGCGCGCATCAGCGCGAAGGACGAGAAGGTGCCGAAGACCGCACAGCAGATCGAACAGTGCAGGAAGCTCGCCGCCGAAAACGGGTACGAAGTCGTCAGTATCTACGAGGATGACGGGATCTCTGCCTTCAATGGCACTGACCGCGCCGCGTACGAGTCCATGCTTGAGGACATCCGTGCTGGCAACTTCGATGTGATCTTGGCCGTGGAGGAGTCCCGGTTCACCCGTCAGGGCATCGGAGAGAAGGACCGTCTCATGCTCGCGTGTGTGGCCGGTGGAGCGTGCTGGCACACGACAAGAGAAGGATTCTTGGACCCCGCCACAGACTCGGGAGAGTTCATGGCAAGCCTTCGTGGCCTTTTGGACAACCTGGAGGTTAAGAAGAAGACCCGAAGGCAGAAAGACCGGTACGCCGAAGAGCGTGCTCAGGGGAAGCCACTGTGGGGAGGCAGACCGTTCGGGTATCAGGCGGACCGGCTGACCATCAATGAGGTTGAGGCCGACGCTATCCGTGAGTGCATCCGCAGAGTGCTGGAGAAGGACGCAACTCTTTACTCATGTGTCCGCTACCTGAATGATGACCTGAAGCTGAAGACGCCACGCGGGAACAACTGGAGCACGAACACGGTGAAGGAACTCCTCACCCGTCCACGCAACGCGGGCATCTACATCGTCAACGGCGAAGCAATGGATGTCCCCGGCACCTGGAAACCACTCATCGACCGCGCCACGCATGAGGCTGTGGTTGCCACGCTGAAGGCTAGGAGCAAGAGCACACCCGGACGCAAGCCCAGGCACATCGGAAACATGATCATCAGGTGCGGCGTCTGTGGCGAGCGAATGAGGTCAGCAAGCGACGGGCACGGCATCGCCATCTACCGGTGCAAGTCCAAGGCTGTGGAGTCTCACCCGGATTACAAGGATGGCAAGCGTCACTGTTCCATCCGGGTTCATTTCGTGGAGGAAGTCGTGAAGAAGGAGATTGTGAGGGCCTTCTTCATCGGGCACAACGTGCTTTCCGCGTCCACCAGCGAGGGCAAGGAACTCTCTGGCCTGTATACCAAGATCGAAAAACTGAACCGTCAGAAGCAAGACCTCCTGGCCTCAATTCGGGGAGAGGACGCCGTTCTCAATATGGCCGACATCACACCTGACCTTCGAACTATCAAGGTGGCGGTGGAGGCCGCAGAAGGACAGGTGCAGGCCGTAACAGCCGAGAGGGCACACGCACGCATGCTGGAGGAGGTTAGGCGCTCTATGGGCTATCTGGACTCCGCTACTCATCGCGTGGACTGGGACAAGGCAGAAGAGATGCACACCGCTCTGAGCGAGCGATACGACGCCCTGACTCTCGACACGAAAAGAACCTTGCTCGATGATCTTCTCGAAGTCACCATCGGGCCTGGACGGGGAGCCAAAAAGGTTCTCGTCCATCACAAGGTCGTAACCACACTCAACGAATCCGACGACTCATTCGAGGAGATCGGGACACCTACGAGTCCTGAGCCAACGCAGTCGTGACTTCGTCCGCCACTACGATCTCGGCACGCTTCGCCCAACCGGTGGGCATTCGTTCCAGCGTCGCTGTTCGCACATCGATGTGGAATCGGGCCTTCGCAGGACAGCACCCGTGACCGATGAACGGGCCTGACCCAAGTTTCGAGAACTGATGTTGGGTGGCGTCCACTGAGAAAAGAACGTCACCGTCACGCATGAACTCCAACCAGTCATGTCGATTGCCAAGAGTGTCCTGTCCGTTCACGATTCGCCACGGACCGAACCCTCGCTGGTCGAAGACATGCAGCAGTGTGTAAGACATCACTGAACACCACCCGCGCGGGTACGGGTACATCCATCCAAGCTCAAGCTGGGCAAGGTTGAGACGACTCACGAGCTTGAGGGTTGCCTCATGGGCGGTCACCACCGCATCTGGCTCGAAAGGCAGGTTGTCAGCGAAGGGAAGACTCGACGGGACAGCACTCATCCGCGCTTTCCTTGCTTTTGAGGACCGGCTCAAGAGGCGTTCACGCGCGCAATGACTCCAGCGCGCACCCATTGCACGACCGTCACCGCCAGATGCACCACGGCGCTAGTCTCACCTTCCTCCGGCGCACGACTCTGCCCACCGCCGTGGCGATCTGGGTTTGGCCAAGCGAGGCGTGTCATGGCTCCAAGGGTTGAGACTGACCCGAGAGCAAACTCGACGAAACTCACGCTCTTCTCAAGTTCCGCCGTGACGGTCCCAAGAGTTGCACGGGCGTTGTTGGGGGCTACGACCGGAACGAGTGCCGTCTCCATAGCCTTAATCGCATGGTCCCAGGCGTCCGAATAGTTCGCGTTCACTCCATACAGCGCATGCCAGGCTTCTCGAAGCTCGGCGCTGGCCGGGTCTTCTACACTCATCGCGTCGCGGAAAGCAGCTTCCGCAGTAGGGTCGACGCGGCGCACCAGCCCGCGGTCGTCCTCGCGAACCGTCCAAACCGACGACGCGTCCCGAAGTAGCGCCCTGAGATTCTTTGCCCCACGCATTACTCCACGCGCCAAGGTCGCGTCGAGTACGTCCAACATCAAGTCGTCGTCGCGGCTCGCGGTGTTCAGCAGTTGGCGCATCAGACTCTCGTCCCAGACTCTTCCTGGGTTCAGTTCGATGTCACACGCAAGCGCGATGGACATAATCAGGGCGTCGAAATCGTAGTTGACGCCAGCGGTCCTATAGCCAAACTCACCCTCAAGCCAGTAGACCAGACTATGCGTGGCGGCAGGGCTAAATCCTTCCGTCAGCACCGGCGCACGACGGCGACCGTCCCTGACTGACAGCCTCTGCCAATCTGTCGAATCGCTCATATAAGTTCCCTGAACCTTCCGAGAAGGTAGTCGAAGATCTGCGGTCCTTCTTCCCTGCGGGCCGCTACCAGCGTCGCGAGGTCCCCGTCATCTAGGGCGATGACGAAGCCTCTCTGATCCAGCGCGGCATCTCGGCAGCGCTGGATCACAGTGCTCTTGTCATCTGCGCTTCCCCTGTAACAAAGGAAGCCGAACTGCCCTCTGAACGGAGAGAACCGGCCAGTCAGCTGGTCGAACTCCTCGTTCTTGAGCGCGTTGGTGTAGTTCTTGCATTCGATGACGACTTGACCCGCTGACACTCCGCCTGCAGCCCCCAACCATTGGAAGAAGCCGTGTTGCGCCAAGTTCACGTAAACGATGTCGATCCTCTTGCGTCCTCCGTGGATCTGAGACTCGCGCTTCGGCATGTCTAGCCACGGGTAGAAGAGAGCGTTCAGCAATCGCTGTACTGCTCGGTGGTAGTCATCAGCGTGGTCACGTCCCGAAGGCACGTCCAGGACGGCGGCCAAGAGCGCTTCCCAGTCAGGCGGTGGAGTTCCCATGTTCGTCGCGACTTCGTCATGACCGGGCGGTTCACTCTCTCCAGCTTTGGCCTGGCGGTACCTCTCTAGCAGTTCGGGCTTCTGATCAGTGACCTCGTTGTTCCATTCCTTCCGGGACTTCGGGTCATCTTCGAGGATCGACTTCTTGGTTACGAAACGCTCGCCGCGGAGCCTCCGTGAAGTTCGAGTTCGAACGAGGCGCGAGTGAGCGCTGCTCAGGTGAACCTCCTGAAGGTGCGGAAGTACGTAGTGCGACAGGTAGTCCCCCGGATCGAAGGTAGGCGACTTCCGTACGACGGCGATGGGCACCAGGAGCAACTTTCCATTCGGCATTGGAAGCTCCACACGGTCCGCTACCCAGGACTGAGACTGTCGATCCCACATCCATCCGGAGTCCAGCCCCGGCACCATTTCGATGTCGTATAGCCTGCACACCTCTTGAGTGAACTTGATGAGCTGCCGGCGAATGATATTTATTGTCATGTCTGACACTCGGTCGTGCCCGACGCCAGCTACGAAGAGAACAGTCTCATGGACCTCACTCAAGATCCCCGACACGACGGCGGTGCTCATTCCTAGCGCGTCGTAGATATCGGCGGCCAATCCCGTGGCCACACCGCTGCCGCGAGACTGAGCGCTTGAGAGGCCCAAGTGGGCTTCGTTTGACTCACCAAGTCGCTCAAGGAGATACATACCCCGCGCACGGTCGCCTGCCCGCACCGCTGCCAGGACTTCCCCATAGAAGTCCTGAAGCAAACTCACGCACTCGCGCGCCCAGTCGCTGGCGATCGCGTTGAAAGCGTGGGGGTCGACGAAGACCTGAGCATCGCGCACGATGTCTACATCCACGAATTCTAGAGACGGCTGTGTCACGCCAAGGTCGTAGTACTCAGAAACCCGCACGTCTTATCCCTCCGGTGGGCCAGGCTCGCTGCTCACATCATGGCGCACGACACCGAAACAGCCTGACGCCACGCCCGCGAACACATCTTCGATATATTCGCGAGCATGGAGCAACGCTTTGCATTCGATCTCACGTACCCGCCAGGTCCCCCCGGTGAGCGTATTCGCCTGAGATTCGAGGGTGATGCGGACGAACCAGTGGTCCCACTCATCGCCGCTGCCTTCGCCAGGTTGGGGCGACGCGAAGATGGAACGACCGGCTTCCTACTGTCACCGTCGGACGCATTCGACCACGACAGAGGCATTCAGGACTCGCAGTTTCTACTTCTCGAAGGTCACGAGACAGCGCGTGACCTTCGGTTCCTCATTGGCCCGGACGACGACGCGGTGTTCCTGCGCACCGGCGGGTGGGGAGGCATGGGCCTTCCCGAGATGTACGACTGGGTGCTCAGTGACCTGTTGCCATTCGGAAGCACCATCCTGGAGGCCTACGGGGCCGTCGAGTTCATCAAGGTGACCGGGCGCGCGATCGAAGCCCGGAAGAACCGCGAATTACGTCGTGAGGCAGAGTCATGGCTGAGGTCCGGCAGCGAGGAAGTTTGGGGCTTGCTGCGGGAGGCGGTTGCGCGGTCAGATGCTTGGCGCGTCGAAGACTTGAATAGAAGGTTCGCGCTTTCGCCCACCGACGCAACGCGCCTGATGACTGCATGCGGCTACACCTACGATCCAGCTTCTCGGTGCTACTACCGACTAGAGGCATACCCTGGGATGCCCATCTAGCCACGCTGCGCGCGTGCGCTGCTGACTGCGTCTCTTCACGATCTCCACGGCAACACGAGCGCACCGCACTCCTCGCACTGCCATACCGGCCTGCCCGTCTGTCCTGTCGGGATCGCCCTCATCGGGGTCAGGCATCGCTTACAGATCGGGGGCGGGGCGGGTAGACGGTTGTCGGCGGTCATGTCCGCGAAGGTACTTGCCGCCCCGCCATGTCTTGGTCTTTTCCACAGGTTTCCACAGAACGAATACTGGGAGTTTCCTGGGAACGGTTGTGCCCTTGATTCTTTACAAAATGACAGGCTTACTACCCATCCCGACCCATCTGGGACTATCACTGATCCGTGGGGATGGGCGAAAGGGGCCTTGAACGCCCCGCTTGGAGGGAGTGCTAAAACCCAAATAAGGGCACCCCGCGATAGAATCATGACCACGAGATATCGCCTCCACCTAAGAAGGTGTGGCGATAGCTCTACAGCGAGAAACCCCCATCTCTTCGCAGGGTCAGGGGGTCTCTCGTCAGTAAGGTGTCACCGCCTTTACGGTGACTGGCGACCTTCGTCCTCAAGGGGCGGGGCCAGGGGCCGTTCGTAGCTAACAACTGCGGACGGCCTCTTTACACCCCGGAAGGTGTACATACACGAGTCTAAGTCAGATTCGGCGTACGTACTACCGATTTCGGCCCTTAACGCGGATCAGAGCCACACGCCAGGCCAGCGGGGTGCCCGGTTGGGCTAGATTCACTCTAGGGTGACTATAGCTTCCCAGTGACGAACCTTTCGGGTGTTCGGAAGCTGACGGTAACTCAGACGTACACGATACTTACCGGGCACCTTCTTCCCCGCGCACAAGAGCACGGCCATCTCCGCACCACGCTCTGTCGCGTACATCGGCGCAGACCCCTCGGAGGTCCACTTACCGTCGGGGAGCTGTACCCGGCTTCTCACCGACTCCGCAACGCCGGGGCCGTTCTGTCGAAAGTCGGCGGACCATGCGTCAACATAATGGAAGACCGCATCCCCGAACTGATCGGTGTATGCCGGGCGGTCCTCAGGGACTTTACTCTCGCTTACGCGCAGGAACTCCCACGACGGGCTTGGAGTCCGCGTCCGGATGATGGCGAAGATGGACACAACCAAAGCGCACAAAGAGAAGAACGCGGTCGCAATCGCGGGACCATCGAACTGCGACACGAAGTCAGTAAGCCAATCCACAGCTACGACTCTAGGGCATCGAAGTTCGAAAGTTTGTTCTATTTGCTTTTCGTGATCCTGTACACAGTGGCGATGCTGACGCCGAGAGCCTTGGCGATGTCGGGCACGCTCTCCCCACCATCCCGGAGCTTCTGAGCCTGACGGGCCTGTACGGTGTCCATGCTTCTCGGGCGTCCGCCGGTACGCCCCTGAGCCTTTGCGGCTCGCAGACCGGCGACAGTGCGCTCCTGGATGAAGCTACGTTCCATCTCCGCGAAGATCGCGAGCATGTTCAGCATGGCCCGTCCAGTCGGGGTGCTGGAGTTCAGGCCATCGCTCACGGACTCGATGAAGATTCCCCTCTCGGTGAGGTCTGCAATGAGAGAGGCGACATGGGCCGTAGAACGTCCAAGCCTGTCGAGCTTGTAGACCGTGATTGTGTCTCCGGGCTGTGCATCTGCGAGCAGAGCATCGAGGCCTTCACGCTTCACCTTCGATCCACTGACTCCGTGATCGACATAGCGGTTCCTCTTCAGAACTCCAGCCTTGTCGAGCGCGTCATGCTGAAGGGTTTCATCCTGCTTGCCGGTCGAAACCCGGAGGTAGCCAAGCTTGGTGCCGGTCGTCGTGTCCATGCTCCCAGTGTCGCAGATACCCGTACGTTTATGCAACGCAAAACGCTATGAGTTTTGAGGTGACTTCTGCACAACCTGATCGCCCGGATTTTCGGGTCAGGGGCGGACGGTCACGATTCTTAAGTGAGCATCGTTTTTGCGAGGGCAGAGAACAGCCCGCCACCGGGACCTAGACGAAACGATGGCGGGCTGTGGAGGGTGTCACCCTCTCCCTGCGAGGAGGGTGACGGGATCTGCGCGCCCGACTAAACCGCGCAGAAGCTATATCAAGTTTTGGGTGCCTCTTCGGCGGCGATGCGCGAGAGACGTTCGATCTCGGGGTCGGCCACGGGAGCGGAGGTCAGTCTAGTGACCTCCGCGTTATCGGGGTCGAGTGCCCTTCGAGCCGCGCTCTCCGTCCACGAGTAGAAATCGGCTTGCTCTTCGGCGGCGGCTTGCGCTACCGGCTTCATGGAACGCACAAGGGGCGTGAGGTCGTCAGTCATCTGTTTTCATCTCCAAGGGTGGCGAGGACTTCGAGAGTCCACACGAGTAGTTCAATATCGTTCTCAGAGGCGGCGATGCGCCCCGCGTGGATGTCTCCAACTACCCCGAGAAGGGACATGAGCGCTTCATCGGTGATGCTCATCGGAGATCCGGCGCAACGTCGCGCATGTACGTGCCGTACTCGTCCCAGACGGCCTTGACCGCGAGTGCGCGCTCTCGTGGATCAGAGATACCTCTCGCGTACTTCAACGCCTGCATGCCGCGTTCGAACATCACAAACTCGGAATCCTCACCGATGCCCATACCGTCGGGGGCTGGACCCTCTTGGAACTTGACCATTCCCCATCGAGCCGTTTGGGCTTGCGCGTCAAGGTCGAGCCAACTATGGCCTGTGCGATCCTTCGAGAGCTCATATTCCTCGGGTGTGACGGTGAACGTCTGCCCCGCAAAGAGGACAACGCCTGGCAGGGCATCCCCGGTCGGGGAGAACTTGCTGATGGTCAGCCCGGTCGCACGGGCGTGGAAAGTGCGTGTGTTGGTCATCGGAGTACCTCTAGGTGTGTGGCGAGCGTGCGTGCGAACTGGTCGAGTTCTGGGAACTGCTCTACGGCAGTGAGGAGGGCGCGGGCGGCGTGAGCGTCGTCTCGAATCATGACGTGCACGGCCTGAGTGAAAATCTCGATGTCGGCTAGGTACTCCGCGATCGACATGTCTGTAACGCCTAGCTCATCGATGAGCTTGGACAGCACGTCAGACTCGGATTTGATCATCCTTGCTTGATGCACGGGTGATCCCGTGAGCTTGGCGTGACGGCGAGCATCCCGCGCGTGGTCGGCGGCTTCCAAGAGCCGTGCAATCACATTGGCTGTGGTCGGCTCCCCGTCAATCAGCTTGGCTAGCTCCCCTTTTCGAGAAATTGCATAACGCCCGACCGACGCCGTGCTCGTGCCACCTACCGTGCGAGCGATTTCGGCATAGGTGACACCATCGTCGAGCATGCTGTTAATGCGCGCGACCTGCGGGTGAGTCGCTACAGAATTAGTTCGTCCCATGAATATCCTTGAAATCTAGAGAAGAAGTACGGGGAACTAACGTTTTTCGTACAGCGCATCCCTTGATGAGATTGAAGGAGGATGCGATCACCGCCCTGTACTTCTTCTATGTACTACTATCGCGCGCTGAGTAGCAAAGTGTTACGAAATTTCCCATTAAGTGGAATATTTCTCAAGGAATTCGAGAATTTCTTTCTAGGGCCATTTGCGGGCCTAGGATTACTTCAACGCCTACAGATACCAGGGAAGGTGCGAAAGGCGCTCAGATCGCCGCCTGCGGCTTCTCAGGGGTAATTCAGAAGCTCTTCCACGCTGGGGTAATCCTCCATAATGCGTTTTGGCATATCGGGCAGATAGTCACCGGTCACGGGTTCGGGTTTCTTGAACTTGTCTCTCATGCGCCGAACACTCGACACCGAGCGGTTGAGCATGGCGGCGGCTTCGGCATGGGAGAGGCCATCCACGCTGAGGAAGTCTTGATAGGTGTACTCAGGCGTGCGCTTGCTTCTGCGGCCACCCTTGGCACCCTTGCGGGCTTGAATCTCGAAGTAGTCAGGTTGCCAGGTGTCCACTGCGAACACGGCGGCGCGCTCGGCGTAGCGCTCCACCATCGGGTAGGTCATGTACCCCTTGCCGCCGCTCGTCGCGGCTTCGTAGTCGCTCACCGGCTTGAGGCGGTCGCACAGGAGAGAGAACAGGTGAGACGTGACATCATCCACAGATGGCATTTTCTCGTTTTCGTAGTGATAGCTACGGTTCAAGTAGTCGAGAGCGCTCTTGATCGCATACCGATTGATCCTGTCGGCATTCGTAATCCTATTCTTGGAATTCTTGAATCTACGATCATCACCCAGCACGAGTCGCCTTGAGGCGGGGATGTGCTTAGGCTTACGATACTTACTCTCTCCCCCTTCTACTTCCCCCAAAGGGGAGCTTATATGAGCAGGGTCAAATGCATTCTGACCAGGGGTTTTATTTTCTTCTCTATAGGTTATCTGAGCACCCTTAGGGGTCACAGGTGAACCATGCTTTGATACAATTGTCAATGTAGCACCTTCCTGAAGCGCCCCAGTCCCGCAAAGATTCGGGGCGCTTCTCATGTATACGCGTTAATAAGTCGATTGTGCATTTGCACGTTTCGCCGCTCGCTTCTCCCTCTCGCGCCGATTCGCGGCAGATTTTGCGGCGCGGCATAGAGAGCACCTGCACGCGTGGGGGTTCTGATAGCGGCCAAGGGTGCCGTGATCGGGTAGCGCTCTCGGCTTAGGCTCGGGCTTTGGCTTAGCCGGTGTAGAGGATTCGGACCCGTGATGACGCACGGGGCCATTCAGCGGCCTGCGCTCTCGTACCTGCTGGGCCGTGGCGGTGCGCGTTGGCTCGCCCCACGTCACCGTTACCGGTCGATGTGCGGGTGTGGTGCTCTCGGTGCGATCCACGCGCTGAGAGGAGCGCTGAGGGGCCTCTGAGGGCCTTTCAGCCGTGCGCTGGGTCCATGCCGCCCGTGCCGCATGATCGGCCTTAAGATCGGCCTCCAGGTTCTCGCGCACCCGGCGTTCTTCTTCTCGGGCATGACGCACGATACGAGCGCGGTCGGGGTCGGTGGGAGCATCTAAGGCTAGCGCGGCCAAGTGGCGTCGGCGGGGAACTGGGAGCGCGTCGAGGGAACGGATCGCGGAGAGTGCGTCGAGTGTGTGCATACTCTCTACAGTCGCGCGATTCGCAAGTCGCTAAATGGGCTGACTCTGCGCTATCGAGGTATGCCCCAGCGGGAACATGATTTTGCGCGTACGTAGGGCTATGTATGCCGCTCGTGGCGTGTCTCTTCCCGCACAAGACGGGAATGACGGAGTCAGCCGGTATAGATGAGACATGGACGACATCCCATGGGGCCAGATCCTGGCTGTAGGCATCCCGGCGCTTGTGAGCGTCATTTCGGCGGTGTGGGCGACAAGATCGGCCCGTCGTGCGCAGACGGCAGAGCACGAAGCACAGCGCCTGCGAGCACTTGAGGATCGTGTTGCGCAGAAAAAGTACGATCTGTACCTGCCGTTCCTCCAGACCTTGGGCGACTTGCTCACGCCGTCTCGCAAGGCTGAGGCCGAGCCTAAGCTCGAATCCGCGATGGCAGATTTTCAAACCATGGTGACGGCGTGGGGTTCGGATGACGTTGTTGAGGCGTTCTATCGCTACCGTGTCAGCTCCTCGGCAAACCCTCCGCCGATGGTGACCATCCGACTGATGTCAGACCTCTTGTTGGAGATCCGCCGCGACATCGCTTCGCCGGACACGAAGCTGGACGGTATGCACATGATCGCCATGCGTATCAATGGGATCTCTGAAGAACTCACGCGCGCTCTCAAGGTCCCACTCGAACAGTTGTTCCGTGAGCAAGAGTGGACGCCGCCGTTCGAACTTCGGAGCGTCACCGGCTCGCGCTGAAGTCCCCCGGGCGTCCCCCGGCTGAGCCAGTACGGCGTTCATCCTCGCGAGCGCGGGGACGGTTTTCTAGGCGCTCCATCCTCTAAGGTCACTCGATTCGCGGATGTCTACATGGGCGGCTCTGCGCTACCAATGCATGCCCCGAGGTTCCCGCGCTCGTGCGCTATGTATGCCGTTCGAGGCTTAGTATGCTGCTCGCATGAGATGCAAAGCAGATCTAAGGAACCCTGCCTGATGGGCACTTGCTGGTGTGGCAAGAAGTTGATCGAGGTCAACTACGGAGGCGGCAACGCTCAGGGCAAGGGAGCGAACGTTACGCCTCAGTGTCCTGACCACGGCTTCGACTACGAAAAGAAGCCTGACTGATGCCTACCGGGGTAGCACATGACAAGCTCACCGGTATTGACGGTGGCTTCGAGAACTGCCGGTGCACGATCGGTGAGAACCACGATCAGTGGGGACAGGTCCTAGACGAGGGCCAGAACCCGACAGACCCAGCGGACTGGGAAGACGACGACGAGTTCTAGCCCGGACAAGAGAAGACCCACCATCCAGACTCAGAAGGTGGGTCATTCTGTATGTCGCTAGAGCGTCGGACGCAAGGCGGTCAGCGCGCGGGCGCTCGCAACGGCGTGGTAACCGACCACCTCAAGCGCGTCCTCACTCAGACCGCGCTTCAGCAGAATGCGTTGCAGCGCGTTCAGTTTCCATGACGCCATCAGGGCTTCAGACACCAACTGGTCTGTCCGCAGCTTCTCGAAGCTCTCCATCAGGCGGTCGATCTCAGGTGCTGGGTCTATCTCGTTCATCTTCTACTTCTCCTTATCGGAGTGGGCGTTTGCCTCTCCTATTAAGTGATACGCACGAGACAGCCGATCATCAAAGGATCGGTGGAAAAACCTCTGCCGAGTCGAGAAGTCCGCACCGTGCGATGCGGGATCAAGGGGATTCTCTGGGCGCGGCGCTAGGGTGTCCTATCAGGGGTAGGAGTGATCCTGGAGCAGCGCGGCGAACTCGTCGACCACGATGACCAGCCTCGCCATGCCGACCTCACGGACGTCTCGTGCGCCGGCCTCGGCGAGGACCGACTCGCGGCGCCGCAGCTCGGCGGTCAGGCTGGAGACGCCCCTCCGCGCCCCCTCCTCATCGAGGTCCGTGATCACTGCAGCCACCTGCGGGAGCATCCGAAGCGGCTCGAAGGCTGTGCCGCCCTTGAAATCGGCGAGGACGAATGTGACTCGATCAGGTCCATGGCGGCTCGCCATGGCCGTCACCCACGAGACCAGCAGCTCGCTCTTGCCCGTTCCGGTCGTGCCGGTCACGATGGCATGCGGCCCGTCATCGACGATGTCGAGGAGTATGTCCTCCCGCTCACCACGGCCGACTGCGGCCGGGAGACCGACGAGCGATTCCGGCTGCAGCAGGTCGCTGAGCGCCACCGACGCGGGGACAGAATCGAGTTCCTCTCCCTCTCCTGTGCGACTGACCCCGATCGCGATCGTCTGATCCCGGGACATGCACTCGGCGTCGACCTCGACGATCCCCTGCGCCGTGCGGACGCGCGCCCGGTGCGGCTCGGTGATGTCGATGACGGTCGTGATCCCTTCCGGAACATCGTCATCCCGATCCAGCAGCCAGATCACGGCGTCGGCCGTCGGCCGAGGATCAGCGCCCTGCACCACGGCCACCCGGAACGAGCCGCGCCGCGCGGCGTGGGCCTGCGGGAACCCCGCGAGCCCCAGCTCTTCAAGACGGGAGCCGACGATGGACATCTGGGCGGTGCCGAATCTGAGACACAGCTGCACCGCGAGCGCCCGCGTCGCGGCGGCGACGAGAGGATACGAGCCGCGCAGTCCGATGCCACCGCTGAGGGGCACCGTCACCGGCACCCGCTCGACCCTCGCGCATCGCATCCGGAAGTCCCGTTCGCGCTCCCCATCCCCGCCCGAAGCGCGCACGCCGCTGTCGCCGGTACCGCTGCCGACGACGACCTGAGTGGCGGCGTCGGGTGGATCGAGGCCGCGCAGAGGCGGCTGCGCCAGGCCTGCCGCAGCGTCGGGATATCGATGCCACCGCAACTGACGCTCATCATCGTGAAGCTGCGTCAACTGTGCTTCGACGAGCGACCACGCAGCCTCGCTGTCGGTCGCAGCCACCCGCGACGCCTTGCGTCGGGATCGCGACCCGTCGATCAGCGAAGCGATGATCATCAGGGGACCCAGAACCGCGAAGCACAGAGAGAACAGCGAACCGGTGACGAGCCAGAGCACCACTCCAGCGACCACGGGGACGAGTGCCGCGACGAACGGTGTCGGAGGCCTACGAGCCGGTGCGGGGGCGGCAGGGATCGCGATCGGCAGAGAGTCCATGCCTCCAGTGGACCGCACATGCGGGGCTCAGAAGCAGCCCTCCACAGTGAAAGGACGTCAGACGGAGGACTCGTCCGTTGTGGAGGAGGACTCGTCCGGCGCCGAGGACGACTCGTCCGCGATCTGCACGATGACGAGCGTCACGTTGTCGCGACCGCCGTTCTCGAGTGCCGCAGCGAGCATCGCATCGACGGCGGCAGCCGGATCGGCGTTCTCGCGGAGGAAATGCTGGATGCCGTAGTCGGTCAGCTCCTTCGTGAGTCCATCAGAGCAGATCACGAAACGATCTCCCGGGCGCACATCGAGCGTGACGTAGTCGGGAGCGGTGAGCTCGCTCGCCCCGACCGCTCGTGTGATCACGTTGCTGTACGGATGACCTTCGGCCTCTTCGGGGCTGATCTTGCCTGCCGCGATGAGCTCCTGCACGACCGAGTGGTCGGTGGTGATCTGCACCAGGCGGTCGTCCCTGAGGAGGTACACGCGCGAGTCGCCGATGTTGAGCGACGTCCAATGCGGCTCGTCGCCCTCGAACTCGAGGAAGACTCCGGTGAGCGTCGTCCCTGTACCCTCGTCCGTGGTCTCCGGATGGTCGGCGATGTCAGCCACCGCCATCTCCAACGCACCCTCGATGGCGCCGCGATCGACCGCGCCGGCAGCGACCACGGCGTCGAGCCGCTTCACCGTGCTGCGGCTCGCGATCTCACCGCCCGCATGGCCACCCATGCCATCCGCGACGATGAAGAGCGGATAGTCCGCGAAGAACGCGTCCTGGTTCGTCTCACGTCGCCGGCCCACGTCGGTGACGCCTGCCCAGGAAAGGAGCAGCTGACGCTGCGCAACCGTGACGCGGCGCGTCTTCGTCGTCGTCTCAGCCACTCGTCGCCTCCGGATTTCCTGCGGTTCGGGCTACCCCAGGACACTCACATATCGTAGTGGACGCCGCGACGGCCGCACGCGCACCCCCGGCCATCACGCGGAGTCCTGCGGCGCCGACTCTGGGCTGCGACATGAGCATGTCTCCACGTTATCGTCTTCCACCGTTGCTCTTCACCACACCGCGAGCGCCCCATACAGCACAGAGCCCCCGACCGAAGTCGAGGGCTCTGTGCGGTCCGCGATCAGGCCGGAGGCTGCGTGGGATCCGTGGGCGGAACCTGCGGAGCGGCCGGAGGCGCTGCGGGCGGAGCCGGCGGTGCCGTGGGCGGTGCCGTGGGCGGCGTCGACGGAGCAGCCGGCGGAGCACCGGTGGTCGACGGGGCCGCGGGCGGAGCGTAACCGGGCTGGGCGGGCGGAGCGTAGCCGGGCTGCGCGGGCGGTGCGTATCCCTGCGGCGCGGGCGGCGCATAGCCCTGCTGAGGAGCGCCGTAGCCCTGCGGAGCGCCGTAGCCGGGACCGGCCGCCGGACGCGGCTGCACAGGAACGCCATCCCAGACGGTGGAATCGGCGAGGAAGCTGTTTCCTGCCCACGGTGCGGGAACGATGTTCGGGTTCCAGCGCGACTTGTCGAACGCGTTGATGCCGTACCAGACGATCGAGAGCAGAACGAACAGGACCACCCAGACGGCATCCTTCTGCAGCTTCAGTCCGACCCGCCATGCGGCCAGAGCGAGCACCACAGCGAGAGCGATGCCGGTCAGGAAGTTGAGGTACGGAATGAACGAGAGACCGATGCCGATGAGGACGACCCACGGCGAGATGTCACCCAGCTTCGCGAAGATCATCGTGTTGTACACCGGCACCCACGCGCGCCACTTGCCCTGGACGCCAGCCTTTTCGAAGATCTTCATGAGGAAGATCGACGAGATCACATAGAACGCCAGCGCGAAGAGCAGACTGATCAAGAAGACGACGAACAGACCGGCGATAGCCGCCCCGTTGTCGTAATAGTCGTTGTACATGATCCCCTCCGGATCCGATGGAGCGGACGCTGTGCGCGCCGCGAGACCCACCATATCGGTGTGCTGATATTCGGGGCAACGACACACGCGGAGACAGCGCACTGCCCGTCATGCACCGTCATTCCGCGACGACGAGCTCCTCGACACCGCGGTCGTCGGTCGGTCGAAGGACGAGACCCCTGCTCGCCGCCCATGTCCGAAGCGTGCGAAGCGACCGAACTCTCGGGCGGTCCTCCGCCAGGGCGCGCACGAGAAGACCCTTGGACTTCTTGTTGAAGTGATTGAGAGCCCGTCCGTGCTCGGTGACGACCCGCACATAAGCGGAGGGCACGGAGTCCGGCACGGGGCCGAGCGCGACGTAGGCCTCACTGCGCAGATCGAGAATGAAGTCGGGGTCCTCCCCCACTATGGCCGCCGTGGTCGCGTCTGCCCAGTGCCTGCGCAGCGCAGCCAGGCCCGGCACTGAGGTCCCGGCAGCGAGCCGATACGGCGGAATGAGATCGAGCGCCCCGATCGGCCCCAGCGGCGCCGAGTGGATCCAGACGTGCGAACCGAGCCAGCGACGAGACGTGGGGTCGAGACTGCCCGCGTCGAGAGCGTCGTACAGAACGCCCGTGTAACGGTCGACCGCCGGCATCGTCGCGGCCGAGCGCAGCATCCGATTGTGCTCGACATCGCCTGCCTGCTTGGGGCTCAGCTTCAGCACTCTGCGCGCTGCTTCCTCGTCGTGCGCCAGATCGATGAGCGCATCGATCACCGCTCGGCGCTCAGCGACCAGACCGGGGAGCGCCAGCGAGCTCTCGTCGAGAGGCGCATCGCGTCCTCCGGGTCGCTTGGTCTCCGACGGGGGCAGCAGAATCTTCATGAGACCTCGGGATACAGACGCGTCCGCCCCGACCCACTGAGGGTCGAGGCGGACGCGAGGAACTGAGACTGATCAGGCGATGAGAGCCGCGTTGCCTGCCACGATCGTCAGGACGTCGCTCTCCATCGAGAGGAATCCGTCCTGCGCGTTGGCGAGCACCTTGGTGCCATCCGTCTGCGTGATCCGGACCTCGCCCTGGGCGAGGATCGCCAGGACCGGCTCGTGGCCGGCCATGAATCCGATCTCACCCTCGACGGTCTTGGCGACCACGAGGCTCGCCTCTCCCGTCCAGACCTCCGCATCCGCGGAGACGAGGCTGACATGCAATGCCATGATCAGCCGTTCTCCTTCTGGATCTTCGCCCACTGCTCTTCGACATCGGAGATGCCACCGACGTTGAAGAAGGCCTGCTCGGCGACGTGGTCGAAGTCACCGCGGGCGATCGCATCGAACGACTCGATGGTCTCCTTGAGCGGGACGGTCGAACCCTCGACACCCGTGAACTTCTTGGCCATGTAGGTGTTCTGCGAGAGGAACTGCTGGATACGACGTGCACGAGACACGACGATCTTGTCCTCTTCGGAGAGCTCGTCGACACCGAGGATGGCGATGATCTCCTGCAGTTCCTTGTTCTTCTGGAGGATCTGCTTGACCGTGGTGGCGACGCGGTAGTGGTCCTCGCCCAAGTAGCGGGGGTCCATGATGCGCGACGTCGAGGTCAGCGGGTCGATGGCCGGGTACAGACCCTTCGACGCGATCTCACGCGAGAGCTCCGTGGTGGCGTCGAGGTGGGCGAACGTGGTCGCCGGTGCCGGGTCGGTGTAGTCATCGGCGGGCACGTAGATCGCCTGCAGCGAGGTGATCGAGTGGCCACGGGTCGACGTGATGCGCTCCTGCAGGAGGCCCATCTCGTCGGCGAGGTTCGGCTGGTAACCCACGGCGGAGGGCATGCGGCCCAGCAGCGTGGAGACCTCGGAACCGGCCTGCGTGAAGCGGAAGATGTTGTCGATGAAGAGCAGCACGTCCTGCTTCTGCACGTCACGGAAGTACTCCGCCATCGTCAGAGCCGAGAGGGCGACGCGCAGACGCGTTCCCGGCGGCTCGTCCATCTGGCCGAAGACGAGGGCCGTCTTGTCGAAGACACCCGCCTCTTCCATCTCGTGGATGAGGTCGTTGCCCTCACGGGTGCGCTCACCGACACCGGCGAACACCGAGACTCCACCGTGGTCCTGCGCGACGCGCTGGATCATCTCCTGGATGAGGACGGTCTTGCCGACACCGGCTCCACCGAACAGACCGATCTTTCCACCCAGCACGTACGGCGTGAGGAGGTCGATCGACTTGATGCCGGTCTCGAACATCGTGGTCTTCGACTCGAGCTGGTCGAAGTTGGGAGCCTTGCGGTGGATCGGCCAGCGCTCGGTGACCTCGATGGTCTCGCCGGGCTCGAGGTTCAGGACCTCGCCGATCACGTTGAAGACCTTGCCCTTGGTGACGTCGCCGACCGGGACCGAGATGGCCTCGCCCGTGTCGCGGACTTCCTGGCCGCGGACGATGCCGTCGGTGGGCTTCAGCGCGATGGCGCGAACGAGGTCGTCGCCGAGGTGCTGAGCGACCTCGAGGGTGATCTCCGTGGACTCCTCGCCGATGACGATGGTGGTCTTCAGAGCGTTGTAGATGTCGGGGATCGAGTCGTGCGGGAACTCGATGTCGACAACCGGACCGTTGACGCGCGCGACGCGCCCGACGACCGCGGTCGCCGGCTGGTCAGCCGTAGCGGTGGGGGTCATTTCTTCGTCTCTTTCCTGATGGTCTATTTGCTCGACGAGAGGGCGTCGGCGCCGCCGACGATCTCCGCGATCTGCTGCGTGATCTCCGCCTGACGCGCGTTGTTGCGCAGACGGGTGTAGTCGGTGATGAGCTTGTCGGCGTTGTCGCTGGCCGACTTCATCGCCTTCTGCGTGGCGGCCTGCTTGGCGGCAGACGACTGCAGGAGAGCGTTGAAGACGCGGCTCTGGATGTACACCGGCAGGATCGCGTCGAGGACTGTCTCGGCATCCGGCTCGAACTCGTACAGCGGGTAGACGGCGCTGCCCGCTTCCGAGTCATCGGCTTCCGCGATCTCCAGCGGGAGCAGTCGCACGGATTCCGGCGACTGCGTCATCATGCTGACGAAGCGGTTGTACACGAGGTGGATCTCGTCGACGCCACCCTCGTCCGCACCGCGCGAGAAGTCCTCGAGCAGCGTGGCCGAGATCTCCTCCGCCGTGTGGAACGACGGGGTGTCGGTGTCGCCCGTCCACTCCGCAGCAGCCGCGATGCGGCGGAACTGGAAGTAGCCGACGGCCTTGCGTCCGACGAGGTAGAACACCGGCTCCTTGCCCTGCCCCCGCAGGAGCTCCGCCACCTCGAGACCCTCACGGAGGATCTGCGAGTTGAAGGCTCCGGCGAGACCGCGGTCCGACGAGAAGATCACGACCGCAGAACGGCGGATCGTCTCGGGCTCGCGGGTGAGCGGGTGGTCGACGTTCGAGTGCGTCGCGACGGCGGACACGGCCCTCGTCACGGCCCGCGCGAAGGGGCTGGACGCTTTGACGCGTGCCATCGCCTTCTGGATGCGCGAAGCCGCGATGAGTTCCATCGCCTTCGTGATCTTCTTGGTCGTCTGAGCAGAAGAGATCTTCTGCTTGTAGACCCTGAGTTGAGCGCCCATGAAATCAGTTCCTCACGCGATTACGCGCGACGACCCTTGACGATCTTCTCCTGGTTGACGTCCTCAGCCTCGGCTGCAGCGTGCTCCTCGTGACCCGGGGCGCCGATGGCCTGCCCCTTACCACCCTGGAACTCCAGAAGGAAAGCGTCGGTGTGCTTGTCGAGCTCGGCGACGGTGTCGTCATCGAGGACGTTGGTCTCGCGCAGGGTCTCGAGCACCTTCGTGTTGCGACGCAGGTAGTCGAGCAGTTCGCGCTCGAAGCGAAGCACGTCCGAGACCTCGAGGGTGTCGAGCTTGCCCTTCGTTCCGGCCCAGATCGAGACGACCTGCTCCTCGACGGGGTACGGCGAGTACTGAGGCTGCTTGAGCAGCTCCGTCAGGCGCGCTCCACGGGAGAGCTGACGACGCGAAGCCGCGTCGAGGTCGGATGCGAACATCGCGAACGCCTCGAGGGAGCGGTACTGCGCGAGCTCCAGCTTCAACGTTCCGGAGACCTTCTTGATCGACTTGACCTGAGCGTCACCACCGACTCGCGACACCGAGATACCCACGTCGACCGCCGGACGCTGGTTGGCGTTGAAGAGGTCGGACTGGAGGAAGATCTGGCCGTCGGTGATCGAGATCACGTTGGTCGGAATGTATGCCGAGACGTCGTTCGCCTTGGTCTCGATGATCGGGAGACCGGTCATCGAACCTGCGCCGAGCTCGTCTGACAGCTTCGCGCAACGCTCGAGCAGACGCGAGTGCAGGTAGAAGACGTCACCCGGGTAAGCCTCGCGGCCCGGCGGACGACGGAGGAGAAGCGACACCGCACGGTAGGCCTCAGCCTGCTTCGACAGGTCGTCGAAGATGATGAGGACGTGCTTGCCGCCGTACATCCAGTGCTGGCCGATGGCCGAACCGGTGTAGGGAGCGAGGTACTTGAAACCGGCGGGGTCGGATGCCGGAGCCGCCACGATGGTGGTGTACTCCAGAGCGCCGGCCTCTTCGAGCGCTCCCTTCACCGAAGCGATGGTCGAGCCCTTCTGACCGATGGCGACGTAGATGCAGCGCACCTGCTTGTTGACGTCGCCCGACTCCCAGTTGGCCTTCTGGTTGATGATCGTGTCGATCGCGATGGCCGTCTTGCCGGTCTGGCGGTCACCGATGATCAGCTGACGCTGACCGCGGCCGACGGGGATCATGGCGTCGATGGCCTTGATGCCGGTCTGCATCGGCTCGTGCACCGACTTGCGCTGCATGACACCCGGTGCCTGCAGCTCGAGCTCGCGAACGCCTTCGGTGGCGATGGAGCCGAGGCCGTCGATCGGGTTACCCAGCGGGTCGACGACGCGACCGAGGTAGCCGTCGCCGACGGGAACCGAGAGGACCTCACCCGTGCGGGTGACTTCCTGGCCGGCCTCGACGCCGGTGAAGTCGCCGAGCACGACGACACCGATCTGGTGCTCGTCGAGGTTGAGCGCGAGACCCTTGGTGCCGTCCGCGAAGGTGACGAGTTCGTTCGCCATCACCCCGGGCAGTCCCTCGACATGCGCGATGCCGTCGGCTGCGTCGATGACGGTGCCGACCTCGGTCGCCGCGGCCCCAGTGGGCTCGTATGCTGCGGCGAAGTCCTTCAGCGCGTCACGGATGACGTCGGGGCTGATCGATAGTTCTGCCATTGTCTTCCCTTTGTATCTGGGTGCGCGGTTCCCCGCGCGAAGTCGTGTTAGCCGGCGAGCTTCTGGCGAAGATCGGCGAGACGGGCGGAGATACTGCCGTCGATGACGTCATCGGCGATCTGCACGCGCAGGCCTCCGACGACAGAGGGGTCGTTGACCTCGTTGAGCGAGATCTTGCCGTCGTAACGACGCGAGAGAGCGTCGCTGAGACGGGTGCGCTGTGCGTCGGTGAGCGGTGTGGCGCTGTGCACCGTCGCGACCACACGGTCGCCCTGGTCGGCGACGACCCGCGTCGCACGGGTGAGCATCTGCCGAACGCGACGGTCACGAGGCTGGCGCACCAGCGACGAGACGATCACGGCGGTCGCGTCGCTGACGCCCCCGGCGAGAAGCCTGTCGACGAGCGCGCCCTTGGCGTCCTCGCCCCCGAGGCGGCTTCCGAGCGCGAGCTCGAGCTCCGCGTTCGCGGCGATCACCCGGGTGAAGCCGAAGAGCTCTCCCCCGATGTCAGCCTGCGGTTCGGCGATCGCGGCAGCCCTGATCGCGAGTTCCTCGACGCCGTCCACGAGCTGGGAAGCCGATGACCAGCGCTCGGCGACGACCGTCTTCAGGACGGTCTGCGCGTTCTGCGAGAACCCGCCGAACACCGCGGCGACGACGTTCTGTCGCGCCACGACCGGAGCCGACGGGTCAGCGAGCGCGCCGCTCAAATGAGACGACTCCGCCACGGCGCGTGCGGCTGCGAACAGCTCCCGCGCCGTGTCGAGAGTGACGTCCGTCGCTGCGGCAAGCGTCTGAGTGGATGCCGCGAGTGCCTGAGTGGTCGCGCTGCCCATTACTGAGCCGCCTTCTCGGATGCTTCGAGGTCGGCGAGGAAGCGGTCGACGACCGCGGTCGCACGTGCATCGTCGGAGAGCGTCTCGCCGACCACGCCACCGGCGAGGTCGATCGCGAGCGAGCCGACCTCGCTGCGCAGCGAGACGAGAGCGGTCTGCCGCTCGGCCTCGATCTGCGTGTGCGCGGTCGCGGTGATGCGAGCTGCTTCGCTCGACGCGGCCTCCTTGGCCTCGGCGACGATCTTCTTGCCGTCCTCACGGGCGGCTTCGCGGATCTCACCGGCCTCGGTGCGTGCCTCGGCGAGCTGACGGGTGTACTCCTCGAGCGCGGCCTCAGCCTGCTTCTGTGCTTCGTCCGCCTTGGCGATGTTGCCCTCGATGGCGGCGGACCGCTTGTCGAGCATTGCCGTGAACTTCGGAAGGGCGACCTTCCACACGACGATGAGGATGACGAGGAACCACAGACCCGACCAGATGATGTCGTACCACGCAGGGATCAGAGGGTTGGGTGTTTCACCCTCTGCTGCGAGGTTCGTGACAAGAGCGTTCAGCATCCTGTCTCCTTCAGAAGTCGGTTCGGATTACGGGAAGGGGATGAATCCGACGGCGATGCCGACGAATGCAAGCGCCTCGGTGAAGGCGATACCGATCCACATGAGGACCTGCAGGCGGCCGGCCAGCTCGGGCTGACGAGCGACACCCTCGATGGTCTTGCCGACGACGATACCCACGCCGATGGCCGGACCGATCGCTGCGAGGCCGTAGCCGACCGATGCGAGGTGACCGTTGATGTCTGCGAGAACCGTAGTAGCGTCCACGGGTTTTTCCTTTCGTTGGGTGGGACGGCAGTTGCCGACCCGCTCAGTGCTCTTCTGCGACCGCGAGCTGGATGTAGACCGCGGTGAGGACGGTGAAGACGTATGCCTGGAGAACGGCGACCAGGATCTCGAAGAGAGTGAAGGCGCCGCCGAAGGCGAGGGTTCCGACACCGAGAGCGGCCCAGCCGCCACCTGCGGTGAAGAAGAAGAACTGGGTGGCTGCGAAGCACAGCACCAGGAGCATGTGGCCGACCACCATGTTCATCAGGAGTCGGAGCATCAGCGTGACGGGCCGGATGATGAACGTCGAGAGGAACTCGATCGGCGTCACGATGATGTAGACCGGCCACGGAACGCCGGCCGGGAACAGCGCGTTCTTGAAGAAGCCCAGCGGGCTCTTCTTGATACCCGCGTAGATGAAGGTGATGTAGCTCACCAGCGCGAGCGTCAGCGGCACGGCCGCGATGCTCGTGCCTGCGATGTTCAGGAACGGGATGATTCCCGTGATGTTCATGAACAGCACCATGAAGAAGATGGTGGTGAGGATCGGCAGGAATCGGTTGCCGTCCTTGCGTCCGAGCAGATCGTGCGCGATATTGGTGCGGACGAAGTCCAGCCCCATCTCGACGACGCTCTGGAAGCGTCCGGGGACGATCTTCATACGGCGGGTTCCGAGGACGAGGATCAGCACGACGGCGACCACGGCGAGGAACTGCACGAGGTGGATTCGGTGCACGGGGATACCCGCGACTTCGAAGAGGATCTCCGGGAAGAACTCGTCGATCGAAGGTCCGTGGAACTCGCCGTCAGAGGCGAGTTTGGGCATCAGGGTCGCAGCAAGATTGAACAGCGCGGGCTCCAGCTTCGGGGCACCGGTCAGAACCGGGGCGACGATGGTCGGTGTGCTTCAAGCGCAAGCGCTCGCGGGCGAGCGGCGGGCACGTCTCAACACTATCAGAATAAGAGGGTGTCCTAAGACCGCGGGGGCTGTTCGCCGGAGCCGTCCTGCGCAGGGGGTTCGGGCACGATGTGGTGGCGCCCGGGCGCACGATCCTCCGGCACGACGGTCGGCAGCTCCACCCCCGGCGCGCGGTCGATCGGAGCCTCGGAGGGAAGGGACGCGTCGCTCACGTGCGGAAGGCGCATCCGCGTGATGACGATCACGTCGATGACGAGGGTCGCCACCACGCCCGTGACGATCGACAGGAAGAACACCATCGGCTCGATCCACGGCTGCCCGCTCAGGACGATCATGATCACGACGAAGAGACCGAGCTTCAGAAGCCATCCGCCGAGCACGATCGCGAAGAACAGCTGCACGTAGAGCGGATCGCCGAACCAGCGGTTGGCGATGAGGATGCTGAGGGCCGTGATGCCGAGGAACAGCATGGCGAGCACGACGCCCAGCAGGCCGCTGACGAGACCTTCCGTCCCGCCGACGAGGAGGCCGATCGCTCCGGCGACGATCGCGAGGACCGCCATCGAGACCGCGGACCAGATCAGCGTCCTCCGCAGGATCGGATTGCTGGAAACAGGGCTCGGGCTCACGGGGACTCCACGGGTGTCGGGTCGGACTCAGCAGACGCCGCGGGCTTCCGTCGGCGCAGAGGATTCAGGGTGATGACGAGGCACGCGGCGATTCCCACCAGGCCGAACACGACTCCGGGGAGGTACTGGCCGGGCCAGTCCTCACGCGCGCCCACGTACATGAGGAGGACGGCCAGGGAGATGACCGCGGTCCAGGCGTAGAAGATGAGCACGGCGTCGCGGTCGCGGTGGCCGAGGTCGAGCATGCGGTGATGCAGGTGCTTGCGGTCGGGTGAGAACGGCGACTTCCCCGCGTTCATCCGTCGCAGCACTGCGAGCCCGAAATCGAGGAGCGGCAGCAGCACGACCAGAAGAGGGAGGAGGATCGGGATGAACGCGCCGAGGAGCTGCGATCGTCCGAGACGCTCGGGATCGAGGGCCGACGGCTCGAGCTGCCCGGTCACGGCGATCGCGGATGTCGCCATCAGCAGACCGATCACGAGCGCTCCCGAATCGCCCATGAAGAGCTTCGCAGGACTCCAGTTGAACGGGAGGAAGCCGAGGCACGCGCCGATCAGCACTGCGGCGAGGAAGGATGCGAGGTTGAAGTAGCTCGATGCTCCGGTGTCACGCGTCAGGATGTAGGAGTAGGCGAAGAACACGCCGTTCGCGATCAGGCAGACGCCGGCGACGAGGCCGTCGAGGCCGTCGATGAAGTTGACGGCGTTCATCACGATGACGATCGCGAACATCGTGATGGTGATGCTCAGCCAGCTCGAGAAGACGATCAGATCGCCGAACGGCAGGGAGAGGATCTGCAGCCCGCCACCGACGGTGATGATCCCGGCAGCGAGGAACTGTGCGCCGAGCTTGATCATCCAGTCGAGATCCCACAGATCGTCGACGACGCCGATGACGGCGATCAAGAGGGATGCGGCGAGGATCGACCACATCGTCTGCGGCGGCATCCACATGGTGGTGAAGAACGGATTCAGAGCCGAGACACCGATCGCCGCTGCGATGCCGAGGAAGATCGCGACGCCACCGAGACGGGGAGTGGGAGTCGTGTGCACATCCCGCTCTCGGATGCCGGGGTACAGCTTGAAACGCAGGCTCAGCTTCCAGACCGCCCAGGTCAACGCGAAGGTGATCGCGGCGGTCAGGATGATCGTGAGGAGGTACTGCTTCACGAATCCCCGTCCGATTCCGGCGACGGCGCCTCGGGTTCGAGCAGGTCGCCGAGCACCTCCTCCAGCCGTTCGCGGCTGACGGCGCCGGCTCTGAGGATGCGAACACCACCGGCGGCGGGCTCTGCGCCGCGGGGAACCAGGGAGGTCGCGTCGACGATCGTCGACGCGACCCCGTCGCGACTGACGCCGTCTGCGAGATACACCGACACGCTGTCTCCGAGCATCCGCTCGGCATCGAACGCGGAGATCGCCGACTCACGGCCGGTGAGGTTCGCGCTGGAGACGGCCAGCGGTCCGGTCTCCGCCAGGAGCTCCAGCGCGACGCGCCCCTCGGGCATTCTGACGGCGACGGTCCCCTCCGTGTCGCCCAGGTCCCAGACGAGAGAGGGCTGAGCGGGGAGAACGATGGTCAGGCCGCCGGGCCAGAAGGCGTCGACGAGTCGCTGGACGGGCTCGGGAACGGACTCCGCCAGCGCGTGCAGCGTCTCCTTCGTGCCGATGAGCACGGGAGGCGGCTGATTGCGCCCTCGCCCTTTGGCGTCGAGGAGGCGCTGTACGGCAGCGGGAGAGAACGCGTCGGCGGCGACGCCGTAGACCGTGTCGGTGGGCATGACGATGAGTTCGCCGCGGGCGATGGCCTGGCGGGCGTGGCGCATGCCGGCGAGGAGCTGGGCCTCGTCGCCGCAATCGAAGATGGAGGACATGACGATCCGATTCTAGTTGGCGATGTCTGTGCGGTTCGTGTCTGCGCGTCAGGGACGCAGAGCGGTCGTCGCGCGGTCTCGCAAGGTGAGGTCGCGGTGCGTCGCGGCGGCACGCCAGCCGTCGCGCGTGAGGATGCTGCGGATCTCCTCGCCCTGGAGCTCGCCGTGCTCGATCACCAGCAGCCCGCCCGGATGCAGCAGCTCGAGCGCGCGCACGCTGAGCACACGCACGATGTCGAGCCCGTCTTCTCCCCCGTACAGCGCCATCGACGGATCGAAGAGCCGAACCTCAGGGTCACGAGGCACCGCGGCGTCCGGAACGTACGGCGGGTTCGAGATCACGACGGAGGCAGTGCCGTCGAGCTCCGCGAACGCGTGCGCCAGGTCGTCGTTCACGAGGGTGAGGTTGGCCACCCCCGCCGTGTTCCGAGCCGCCCACGGATACGCGTCGGGCGAGAGCTCGGCGGCGAAGATGCGCGCATGGGGCACCTCGGTGGCCATGGCGAGTGCTATCGCCCCGCTGCCGGTGCCGAGATCGATGCCGATCGGGTCGGGAAGCGCGGACCCGAGGAGCGCGTCGATCGCGTACTGCACGACCGTCTCGGTCTCAGGTCGCGGGACGAAGACTCCGGGCCCGACCGCGAGCTCGAGGTGGCGGAACGGCGCCGTTCCGGTGATGTGCTGCAACGGCTCCCTGCTCGCACGACGGGCGACCAGAGCCCGCAACGCCTCGGCGTCCGCCTCCTCCACCGCATCACCGCGGATGATCGATGCCTGCACCTCACCACGCCGCGCGCCGAGGACGTGACCGGCGAGCAGCTCCGCGTCGACGAGAGGATCCGTGACGCCGGCGTCTGCGAGCTGTCGGGCCGCCGCATGCACGGCGGAGGCGAGGGAGAGATCGGACATGGATCAAGCGTAGAGCGCAGCAGGTGTCATATTGCCCACCCCCCTAGGGCCCTCGCCTAGGCTGGAGCGCGCAGTCCCCCGCACAGGAAGGCTCTCCCCATGCCCGGTATCCACTCCGACATCACCTCCGCTTTCGGCAACACTCCCCTGGTTCGTCTGAACCGGGTCACCGAGGGCCTCGGCGCGACAGTTCTCGCCAAGCTCGAGTTCTACAACCCGGCCTCGAGCGTCAAAGACCGGCTCGGCATCGCCATCGTCGACGCTGCGGAGGCCTCGGGCGAGCTGAAGCCCGGAGGCACGATCGTGGAGGCGACCAGCGGCAACACCGGTATCGCGCTGGCGATGGTCGGCGCCGCACGCGGGTACAAGGTGATCCTCACGATGCCCGCGTCGATGTCCAAGGAGCGGCGCCTCCTTCTCAAGGCGTTCGGCGCCGAACTCATCCTCACCGACCCCACGAAGGGCATGACGAACGCGATCGCCGAGGCGGAGGCGATCGCCGCCCGCACTCCGGGTGCCATTCTCGCGAAGCAGTTCGCCAACGAGGCGAACCCCGCGATCCACCGCCGCACGACGGCCGAGGAGATCCTCCGCGACACGGAGGGCTCCGTCGACTACCTCGTCGCCGGCATCGGCACGGGCGGAACCATCACGGGCGTCGGTCAGGTCCTGAAGGAGCGCGTCCCCGGGGTGAAGATCGTCGCCGTCGAACCCAAGGATTCGCCCATCCTCACCGAGGGACACCCCGGGCCGCACAAGATCCAGGGCATCGGACCGAACTTCGTGCCTCCGATCCTCGATCGTGATGTTCTCGACGAGGTCATCGACGTCACGTTCGACGATGCCATCCGTGTCGCGCGCGAGACCGCGAGCCGCGAGGGCATCCTCGTGGGCATGTCGAGCGGAGCCGCGATCTGGGCCGCTCTGCAGGTCGCCCAGCGCCCGGAGGCTGCGGGGAAGACGATCGTCGTCATCATCCCCTCGTTCGGCGAGCGTTACCTCTCGACCGCGCTCTACGAGGATCTGCGCGAGGCCTGAACTCCCGATGGACATGATCGGCCGAATGCGCGAGGACATCGCGGCAGCCCGACTTCGCGACCCCGCCGCGCGCAGCGGCGCCGAGGTGGCACTGCTGTATCCGGGGATGCACGCGATCTGGGCCCATCGGG
Source organism: Microbacterium sp. Bi98 (assembly GCF_918698045.1). Lineage (NCBI taxonomy): Bacteria > Bacillati > Actinomycetota > Actinomycetes > Micrococcales > Microbacteriaceae > Microbacterium > Microbacterium sp. Bi98. Next base: position 234,035 of record NZ_CAKKLK010000002.1, read on the forward strand.
TCTCGCACGCGCTGTGGCGCCGCCGGCTGCGGCTGCTCGCCCGTGCGACATCACAGGTGTCGCGATGGCTCACCGGGATCGAGATCCACCCCGGCGCGCGGATCGGTCGACGCTTCTTCATCGACCATGGCATGGGCGTGGTCATCGGCGAGACGGCAGAGGTCGGCGACGATGTGATGCTGTATCACGGGGTCACTCTCGGCGGCCGCACGCGTGACTCAGGCAAGCGGCATCCGACGCTCGGCGACGGCGTGGCCGTGGGAGCAGGCGCGAAGATCCTCGGACCGATCACGATCGGTGAGGGCTCCGTGGTCGGAGCGAATGCCGTGGTCACGCGCGACGCCCCGGCGGACAGCATCCTCGTCGGTGTGCCCGCCAAGCCCCGTGCACGGGTCATGGGCGAGGACACCCGAGCGGTGCTCACCGCACCCGACTACTCGATCTGACGCGCCCGCGCTCTCAGGCCGCCCCGCGGCGAGACCTCACCTTGTCGACCTTCTTGCGAAGGAAGATCAGTGGCAGCAGCACACTGCCGAGCGCCGTGATCAGCCAGACGATCACCGATCCGAGCAGCCAGCCCACGAGATCGACGATGCGCAGCCCGCCGATCGGCAGCAGGACGACGACCACGAGGGCGATGAGCGTCGAGAAGATGCCGATGCCGCCCATCAGAACCGGTGCATAGCGATCCGCGATCTTGCTGACCCACGGTGAGAGCACGCTCTGCAGCACGGCGAAGATCAGGATGCAGAGCACGAACCCCCACCACTGGTCCCACTGGATCTGGAATCCCTCGAGCGCGAGGTCGGCCACGATGAGACCGAGACCGGCCGAGATGACGTACATCAGCGCGCGGAAGAGGAAGGTGATCACGCGCCGAGCATATCGCTCTCACTGGGCGACGAAGAAGGGGATCGCGCCCGACAGGATGCCGACGGCGAGCATCACGAGCGACACGATCACCGCGCGCCACAGCACCTTCCTGTGGTGATCGCCCAGGTTGACGCTGGCGAGCGAGACGAGCAGCAGGATCGCCGGCACGAGCGGGCTCTGCAGGTGGACCGGCTGACCGATGATCGATGCCCTCGCCATCTCGACGGGGTCGATGCCGAACGTCGCCGCGCTCTGCGACAGCACCGGCAGGATGCCGAAGTAGAAGGCGTCGTTCGACATGAAGAATGTGAACGGGATCGACAGAACACCGGTGATGGGTGCGAGGAAGGGGCCGAGCGCAGGCGGAAGCACGTCGGTGATCCAGGTCGCCATCGCATCGACCATCCCGGTGCCGGTCAGGACGCCGACCAGGACTCCGGCCGCGATCACCATCGAGACGACACCGACGATGCTGGGCGCATGGGCCACGATCTCGGACGCCTGTTCCTTGATCCCTCGGAAGTTGACCAGCAGCGCGACGGCGGCACCGACCATGAACACGTACGGGAGCGGCATGATGTCGAGAACGAGCAGCACCATGACGGCGACGGTGAGCGCGAGGTTGAACCAGATCAGTCGCGGCCTCAGCGTCGGGCGCGCGGGGTCGAGCATGGTGTCCGCCATGGCGGTGTCGGCCGGGTCGACGCTGGCCGCGGCGACGGGGCCTCGCCCACCGGCGACGACGACGATGTTGCCGGTGCGGAGCGCTGCACGGGCGCCGGGCTTCGGTCCGGCACCGCGGAAGATCTTCGGCACTGTAGAAAGAGCACCGCCGTCGGAACCCGTGAGGAGCCCTTCGGAGTCGAGGCGCCCGAGTCGGCGGCGCTCCCCCAGCCCGAGCATCCAGGCGAAGCCCAGCGTCACGACGATGCCGACGCCGAGAGCCGGCAGCATGGGGACGAAGATGTCCGTCGGCTGCAGTCCCAGAGCGGTCGCCGCGCGCACCGTCGGCCCGCCCCAGGGAACGATGTTCAGAGTGCCGTTCATCAAGCCGGCGACGCACGTGAGGACGACCGGACTCATGCCGAGACGGAGGTAGATCGGCAGCATCGCCGACGTCGTGATGATGAACGTCGTCGAGCCGTCGCCGTCGAGCGAGACGGCTCCCGCGAGGATCGCGGTTCCCAGCACGACCTTCGCCGGGTCATCGCCGAGAACACGCGTGATCACCCGGATCAGCGGATCGAACAGGCCGACGTCGATCATGATGCCGAAGAACATGATCGCGAACATCAGCAGCGCTGCGGTCGGGGCCATCGTGGCGATCGAATCGAGGATCATGTCGCCCATGCCGAGCCCCGCACCGGCGAACAGCCCGAACACGGTCGGCACGAGGATCAGCGCCACCATGGGCGTCAGTCGCTTCGTCATGATCAGCGTCATGAAGGCCAGCACCATGGTGAAGCCCAGGAGGACCAGAACCCATTCGGGCGGCACGAACGCGAGGTCGTAGGTCGGCGCCTCTTCTGCGGCCGTGGACAGGCCGGTGAGTGCATCGAGCATGCTGTGACTCCTTCGTCGAAGCTCCGTCGACTGCGACGGATCCTGACGAGACTAGGCAATCCCTCCCCGCAGAGCGCGGTATGCCGCATTCTCGGATGTTGTGCGCGTAGCGTGGGTTCTGCGCATATTGCGCGGGAGCAGAGAAGGAAGGACCACGGTGTCGACGACGACGACGCGACCTCGGTTCGCGACCCGCACGCTGCTGCTGCATCTCGCCACGGTCGCCCTTGTCGTCGTGATGTGCACCGGCGTGTACCTCCTTCTCGCCGTGCAGCAGCTTCGCACCGAAGCCGAGTCCACCGCCCTCGGCATCGCCCGGACCCTCGCCGAGGACCCGCAGGTCCGCGACGAGGTCGCACGAATCTCGGCCGCCGAAGAGGCGCCGGACCCGGACGAGCTCAGGAAGGGCGAGCTCGCGCGCCTTGCAGCGGACGTCTCTGACCGCACCGGTGCACTGTTCGTCGTCATCGCCGATGAGGACGGCATCCGCCTCGCCCATCCGACCAGTTCACGCATCGGCCAGATGGTGAGCACACCCTTCGAGGAGGTGCTCGCCGGGAACGAGGTGGTCGACTGGCAGACCGGAACCCTCGGCGAGTCGGCTCGCGCCAAGGTCCCCGTGCTCGACGATGCGGGGATCCCCGTCGGCGAGGTCAGCGTCGGATTCGAGCGCACAGGCGTCTTCGATGACCTGCCTCCGCTGCTCGCGGTGATCGGCATCACCGCCGCCGGTGCCCTGGCGCTGGCTTTCCTCGCGTTCCTGCTGCTGCGCCGTCGCTGGGAGCGCCTGACGCTCGGCGTGCAGCCCGAGGAGCTTGTGGCGCTCGTGCAGAACCAGACAGCAGTGCTGAATGGCGTGGATGACGGCGTCCTGGCCGTCGACACGGCAGGGATCGTGCGGGTGAGCAATGATGCGGCCGATCGGATGCTCGGTCTCGACGCCGCTGTGGGACGACGGCTGGCGGAGCTCTCGCTGCCGACCGCTGTCGTCGAGACCGCGACGGGAGCGCCCACGACGTCGAGCACCGTCGTGGACCACCGCGTGCTCTACCTCGATTCCCGTCCGGTGATCCGCGACGGCAGGCCGCTCGGACATGTGCTGATCATCCGTGACCGCACCGACCTCATCGCTCTGACGGAGCGACTGGAGACCGTGCAAGCCGTGACCGCCGCCCTGCGCGTGCAGCGTCACGAGTTCGCGAACCGGATGCACGTGGTCGCGGGGCTCATCGACGCAGCCAGGATCGACGATGCCCGGGGATTCCTCGATGAGCTCGTCGAGCGCGGCTCGGTCGCATTCCCCGTCGCCGGGCTCGACCTGCTCAGCGACCCGTTCCTGCACTCTTTCCTGGGCGCCAAGGGGATCGAGGCCGGTGAACGCGGCGTCTCCCTGCGCGTCGCGGACGAGAGCCAGCTGATCGGCAGCGTGGCAGAACCGGAGGACGTCGCCGCCGTCGTGGGCAACCTCGTCGACAACGCGGTGACCGCCGCCGTCGCCGGAGCGCGGACTCCCCGCTGGGTCGAGGTCGCGGTGCTCGGAGACGGCGACGCGCTCGTCGTCACGGTCGCAGACTCGGGACCGGGACTCGCGGGGATCGACCCGATGGCTCCGAGTCAGCCGCGCGACGACGACACAGACCGCGTGCACGGCCGCGGGCTCGGCATCCCGTTGGCTCGAGACATCGCGCGACGCCGCGGCGGCGATCTCTGGATCATCGACGCAGGAGGCGAGGAGCACGGTGCCGTGTTCGCCGCTCGACTCGGTGGCGCCGTCACCGACACATCGACGACTGAGGAGAACCGATGAACGATCCCCTGCGGGTGCTGATCCTCGACGACGACTTCCGCGTCGGACGACTGCACCGGAGCATCATCGACGACCAGCCCGGATTCTCGGCACTGGAGCCCGTCCGCACCCTCGCCGAGGCACGGGACGGCATCCGCTCATCACGCCCTGACCTCCTCCTGGCGGACGTCTTCCTCCCGGACGGAGACGGCATCGCCCTCGTGCGCGAGAGCGGCGTGGACGCGATCCTCATCTCGGCCGCCGACGACGCGCCGACGATTCGACGCGCGCTCAGATCAGGCGCCGTCGGGTACCTGCTGAAGCCGTTCGATCGTCGGGCGCTGGTCGGCCTGCTCGAGCGCTACGCGCGGTATCGCAACCTGCTCGCCGGAGATCGTCCCCTTCGCCAGGAGGACACCGATCGCGCCCTGGCGATCCTCCACGGATCCGGAGAACCGGTGTCTGTCTCGCGATCCGCGACCGAGCAGCTGGTGCTCGCCGCTCTCGGCGACGGCGAGGCGTCGGCCGCAGAAGTCGGAGAGCGCGTCGGGATCTCGCGCGCCACCGCGCAGCGCCACCTCGCGGCTCTCGCTGCTCGGACGGTCGTGGAGGTCCGCCTGCGTTACGGGGCGACCGGACGGCCGGAGCACCGGTACGCGGCCCGCTCCTGACCCGCGCCGCAGCTCAGCGGCGTCACCTCAGGAGTCGGAGCCCACCGCGGCGAGTCGAGCCTCTTCGTCGGCCTGGATCGCACTCTCGATGATCGGCTCGAGAGCGCCGTCCATCACCTGATCGAGGTTGTAGGCCTTGAATCCCGTGCGATGGTCGGCGATGCGATTCTCGGGGAAGTTGTAGGTGCGGATGCGCTCGGACCGATCCATGCCGCGGATCTGTGACTTGCGTGCATCGGATGCCGCGGCATCCAGCTCCTCCTGCTGCTTCGCCAGTAGTCGCGCCCGGAGCACGCGCATCGCGGCCTCACGGTTCTGCAGCTGCGACTTCTCGTTCTGCATCGACACGACGATTCCACTGGGCACGTGGGTGATGCGCACGGCCGAGTCGGTCGTGTTGACGGACTGACCGCCCGGGCCCGAGGACCGGAAGACATCGATCTTCAGGTCGTTCTGATTGATCGCGATCTCGTCGGGCTCGTCGACCTCGGGGAACACCAGCACTCCGGTGGTCGAGGTGTGGATGCGCCCCTGCGACTCGGTCGCGGGCACGCGCTGCACGCGGTGCACGCCGCCTTCGTACTTCAGGTGCGCCCAGACGCCCTGGGCGGGGTCCGAGGACGATCCCTTGATCGCGACCTGGACGTCCTTGTAGCCGCCGAGATCGGATTCGTTGCGCTCGAGGAGCTCGGTCTTCCAGCCCTTGGAGGCTGCGTACTGGATGTACATGCGCAGCAGATCCGCGGCGAACAGCGCCGACTCGGCGCCGCCCTCCCCCGCCTTGATCTCCATGATGACGTCGCGCGCGTCATCGGGATCGCGTGGGATGAGCAGTCGGCGCAGCTTCTCCTGCGATGACTGCACCCCCTCTTCGAGGGTCGGGATCTCAGCGGCGAACGCCTCGTCCTCGCGGGCGAGCTCCCTCGCGGCGTCGAGGTCATCGGATGCCGCCGCCCACGCCTCATAGGCGGCGACGATCCGCGACAGCTCGGCGTAGCGACGGTTGACGCGCTTCGCCCGAGCAGCATCGGCGTGCACCGCCGGGTCGGAGAGCTCCTCCTGCACCCGGCGATGCTCGTCGATCAGAGTCTGGACGGACTCGAACACCCCGGCTCCGCTCAGCGGATGTTGTTGTCGTGTCCGTGCGCACCCGAGGGGAGCGTCGGAATCGACTTCTGCATCTGCACGAGGAACTCGACGTTCGAGTGGGTCTCCCTGAGCTTGCCCAGGACGACCTCGAGCGCCTGCTGCTGGTCGAGGCCTGCAAGGGCGCGACGCAGCTTCCAGGTGATCTTGACCTCGTCGGTCGACAGCAGCATCTCTTCGCGGCGGGTGCTCGACGCGTTGACGTCGACGGCCGGGAAGATGCGCTTGTCGGCGAGCTGGCGCGACAGGCGCAGTTCGCTGTTGCCGGTGCCCTTGAACTCCTCGAAGATCACCTCGTCCATCTTGGAGCCGGTCTCGACCAGCGCCGTGGCGAGGATCGTCAGGGATCCGCCGTTCTCGATGTTGCGCGCAGCACCGAAGAAGCGCTTGGGCGGGTACAGCGCCGAGGCGTCGACGCCACCCGAGAGCACCCGTCCGGATGCCGGAGCAGCGAGGTTGTACGCACGGCCGAGGCGGGTGATCGAGTCGAGCAGCACGACGACGTCGCGGCCCAGCTCGACGAGACGCTTGGCGCGCTCGATGGCGAGCTCGGCGACCGTGGTGTGGTCTTCTGCCGGACGGTCGAAGGTCGAGGCGATGACCTCGCCCTTCACCGTGCGCTCCATGTCGGTGACCTCTTCGGGGCGCTCGTCGACGAGCACAACCATGAGGTGGACCTCGGGGTTGTTCTGCGCGATCGCGTTGGCGATCTGCTGCAGGACGATCGTCTTGCCGGCCTTGGGCGGCGCGACGATGAGGCCGCGCTGTCCCTTGCCGATCGGGGCCACGAGATCGATGATGCGCTGCGTGAGCTTCTCGGGCGCCGTCTCGAGACGCAGACGCTCCTGCGGGTAGAGCGGCGTGAGCTTGCCGAACTCCACACGGGTCGCGGCGTCGTCGATCGACAGGCCGTTGATCGAGTCGACCTTCACCAGCGCGTTGTACTTCTGGCGGCCCTGCTGCTCACCCTCGCGGGGCTGCTTGATCGAGCCGACGATCGCGTCACCCTTGCGGAGGTTGTACTTCTTGACCTGTCCGAGCGACACGTAGACGTCGCTGGGGCCGGCGAGGTATCCGGTCGTGCGGACGAAGGCGTAGTTGTCGAGCACGTCGAGGATTCCGGCGATCGGGACGAGGACGTCGTCCTCGCCGATCTCGGTGTCGAACTCGTCCGTCGGCGCGCCGCCGCGGCGCTTGTTGCGCTGACGGTTGCGGCCGTTGCCGCCCTCGTCTTCGGCGGGTGCCGTCTGCGGCTGCTGCTGCTGGGGCTGCTGCTCGCCGCCCTGGCCGTTGCCGTTCTGGCCGCGTCCGCGGTTACGGCTGCGGTTGCGGTTGCGGTTGCGACCGCCCTGCTCTTCGCCGTCGCCGGAATCAGAGGAGGAGTCCGCCGCGGGTGCTGCCTCGGCCGGTGCGGCGTCAGCGGGCTTCTCGGCTGCGGGAGTCTCGGCCTCGGCAGCAGGCTTCTTCGCCGTGCGGCGTCCGCGACCGGTGGTCTTCTTCGGCTCGTCGGCAGAACCCGCCTCTGCGGAACCGGCGTCCGCGGAGCCGTTGGACTCTGCGGTCTTCGCTGCGGGAGTCTCGGTGGATTCGGCGGGTGCCGGCGCGGAGGCTGCAGGAGCCTCGGCGGTCGCCGCAGGAGACTCAGCGTTCTCTGCGTCAGCCTTCTTCGCACGGCTGCGGCGAGGGGCCTTCGCCTTGGGTGCCGCGTCGGCGGCGGGTGCCTCGGATGCGGGAGCCTCGGTGGCCGGTGCGCTGTCGGTGGATGCTGCGGCCTTCTCGGCCTTCTCAGCCTTCGCGGCGGCGGTCGCGGTGCTCGCACGGCGCGGAGCGCGCTTGCGGGCCGGTGCGACCTCGGTCGCGGCGGTGGTCGCGGCGTCGGAGCTCGCGGCCTTCGCCGCAGCCTCGGCGGCGGGTGCCGCCTGGTCGTTCTGGGTCTCGGAGAAATTCTCCACGAGTACTCCCTCTTTGGTCTCGGGGACATGAGCGGCACGCGCACAACGGGTGCTGCGCGCGATCGCACGGGCTGACGCTCGGCGTCAGCCAGCCTCTGCACTGGGTTCTCGGAAAGAACGAGGTTCTCGGTGAGAGCAGTGCGACAGGGGTTTTGCGTGCGGGTCTTGCAGAGTTGCAATGGGGCCAGATTCACGCAGTTACGTGGAGCCCTCCGCTCGATTCCCCACTGTACCACCACGCACGTCGACCGCGAGCAGCAGCGCATCCCACGGGGTGTCGGTCGTCGATTCCGCCAGTTCCACGGCGTCCTGACGACTTCCGGGGCCGTCTGCGAGAACCAGCACGCTGGGTCCGGCGCCGGACACCACGGCGGCGAAACCTGCCGCACGGAGCGTCTGGACGAGCCGCTGCGTCTCGGGCATCGCCTCGGCGCGGTAGTCCTGATGCAGTCGGTCGGCGGTCGCGTCGAGCAGCAGCTCCGGGCTCTGCATCAGCGCGGCGATGAGCAGCGCCGAGCGCGAGACGTTGAAGACCGCATCGGCCGTCGACACCTGCGGCGGCTGCAGCGATCGCGCCTTCGACGTCGACATCGTGTACGACGGAACGAGCACGAGCGGCGAGACGCCGCGGTGCACGAGGAGCTTCTTGTGCTGGGGACCTCGTTCGCCGACCCAGGCGATCGTCAGACCGCCGAACAGCGCGGGAGCCACGTTGTCGGGGTGCCCTTCGATCTCGGTGGCGAGGCGCAGCATGTCGGCGTCGTCGATGTCGACGTCGCCCTCGAGCAGGCCCTTCGCCGCGAGGATCCCCGCCGCGACCGCCGCGCCGGAGGACCCGAGTCCGCGCCCGTGGGGCACCCCGTTCTCCGCGACGATGCGCAGGCCCGGGACGGCGCGATCGACGTCGGCGTACACGTGAGCGATCGTGCGGACGATCAGGTTCGAGTCGTCACGAGGGATCTCGCTCGCGCCGGAACCCGAGACCTCGATCTCGAGCTCGCCGGCGGCGAGCTCGGTCACGAGAAGCGTGTCGTAGACGCTGAGCGCGAGTCCGAGCGTGTCGAATCCGGGACCGAGGTTGGCGCTGGTCGCCGGCACGGTCACCTCGACCGTGCGCCCTGCCGCCATCGTCACTCGCCTTCCACGCGGAGCACCGAGACGACCCGCTCGACGACAGAGCTGGCGGCGAGTGCGTCGACCGTGGCGCTGAGCGCGGCGTCCGTGGCCCGGTGCGTGCCGATGACGAGACGAGCGGTGGGCTCGTCCTCTCCTTCGACCGTCTGCACCACGGTCGCGACGGAGACCGATCCGTCGCTGAGGATGCCGGCGACGGTCGCGAGCACACCGGGAGCGTCCGAGACCTCGAGGGTGATCTGGTAGCGGGTGGTGACATGACCGATCGGCACCACCGGGAGGTTGGCCCTGGTGGACTCCCCCACGCCGACGCCGCCGGCGATATGGCGTCGAGCCGCCGACACGACGTCTCCGAGCACGGCGGATGCGGTCTGCACGCCACCGGCGCCTGCGCCGTAGAACATGAGCGAGCCCGCAGCCTCGGCCTCGACGAACACGGCGTTGTTGGCGCCGTGCACCGACGCGAGAGGGTGCGACGTCGGCACGAGGGCCGGGTAGACGCGCACCGAGATCGACTCGGTGCCGTTGGCCTCGATGCGCTCGCACACGGCGAGCAGCTTGATGACGAAGCCGGCTGCGCGCGCCTCATCGATCATCGACGCGGTGATGGTCGTGATGCCCTCGCGGTACACGGCGTCGAGCGGAACAGCCGTGTGGAAGGCGAGGCTCGCGAGGATCGCGGCCTTCTGCGCGGCGTCGTATCCCTCGACGTCGGCGGTCGGGTCGGCCTCGGCGTATCCGAGACGCTGCGCGTCGGCGAGCACATCGGCGAAGTCGGCGCCCTCGGTGTCCATGCGGTCGAGGATGTAGTTGGTCGTGCCGTTCACGATTCCCATGATGCGCACCACGCGGTCACCGGCGAGAGAGTCGCGCAGCGGGCGGATGATCGGGATGGCACCGGCGGCGGCGGCCTCATAGTAGACGGATGCGCCCACGCGGTCGGCCGCTTCGAAGAGCTCGGGGCCGTGAGTGGCCAGCAGCGCCTTGTTGGCGGTCACGACGTCGGCACCGGAGCCGATCGCCTGCAGGATGCTCGTGCGGGCGGGCTCGATGCCGCCGATCAGCTCGATCACGATGTCGGAGCCGAGGATCAGCGCTTCGGCATCGGTCGTGAACAGCTCTTTCGGCAGATCGGTCTCGCGCGGCGCATCGAGGTTGCGCACCGCGATGCCGGCCAGCTCCAGCGTGGCACCCGCCCGGTCGGCGAGCTCATCGCCGTGGCGCAGCAGCAGGGCGGCCACCTGGGAGCCGACCGCTCCGGCGCCGAGCAGCGCCACCCGAAGTCGTCGATACTCAGTCGTCATTACATCTCTCCTTAGGAGGGTGGTTCAGTCGTGCTTCGTCGGGGACCGCGTCGTTCGTCGCGCGGATCACCCGTGGCTCTCGGGGGCCGCGACACCGACGTCGCGAGACAGCACGTCGGCGATCGTCTCACCGCGGACGATGACCGCCGATCGGCCGTCGCTCACAGCGACGATCGGAGGGCGAGGGACATGGTTGTAGTTGCTCGCGAGCGGCGCACAGTACGCACCGGTCGAGGGGACCGCGAGCAGATCGCCGGGAGAGACGTCGGCCGGAAGGTACTCATGGTCGACGACGATGTCGCCGGACTCGCAGTGCTTGCCCACGACCCTGCTGAGCTGCGGCGAGCCGATGCCGACCCGGGAGGCGAGTCGAGCCGAGAACTGCGCGTCGTACAGCGCCGTCCTGGCGTTGTCGCTCATTCCGCCGTCGACGCTGATGTAGCGCCGGGTCGCGCCCGAATCGAGCGCGACGTCCTTGGTCGTCCCGACCTCGTAGAGCGTCACTCCGGCAGTGCCGACGATGGCCCTGCCTGGCTCGAACGACAACGCGGGCACGGCGATGCCTCGCGCGGCGCAGCCTTCGGCGACGGCGGCGACGATCTCGCCTGCGAGGGTCTCGATCGGCGTCGGGTCGTCGACGCTCGTGTAGGCGATTCCGAACCCTCCGCCGAGGTTGAGCTGCGGAACCGGTCCGCCCTCGAGGAGAGTCGCATGGAGCTCGAGCACGCGCGACGCCGACTCGCGGAAGCCCGCGACGCCGAAGATCTGCGATCCGATGTGGCAGTGAAGGCCGGCGAACTCGATTCCCGGGATCTCCCTGATGCGGGCGACGGCCTGCTCGGCCTCGGGCAGCGGGAAGCCGAACTTCTGGTCTTCGTGGGCCGTCGCGAGGAAGTCGTGCGTCTCGGCGTGCACGCCGCTGATGACCCGCACCAGCACCCGCTGCACAGCGCCGGTCCTGGCGGTGATGGCCGCGAGACGCTCGATCTCGATCGCGCTGTCGACGATGATCGTGCCGATGCCCACCTCGACCGCGCGCTCGAGCTCGGCGACCGACTTGTTGTTCCCGTGGAACCCCAGCGACGACGGAGAGACGCCGGCCGCGAGTGCGACCTCGAGTTCACCACCGGTGCACACGTCGACGTTGAGTCCCTCTTCGGTCACCCAGCGCGCGATCGTCGTGGTCAGCAGCGCCTTGCCGGCGTAATACACCCGCGCGGTCGTGCCGTGGGCGGCGGCGGCCGCGTCGAAGGACGAGCGGAAGGCGCGGGCCCGAGATCGCACCTCGTCCTCGTCGATCACGAGCAGCGGCGTGCCGTACGACTCCGCGAGATCGGTGGCGGAGATCCCCGCGAGCCGCAGCGCTCCGTCGTCACCGCGGACGGCGGACGCCGGCCACACGGCGGTGGGAAGATCATTCGCGTCGTCGGGCACGACGAGCCATTCCGGGGCGAGCGAGTCGGCAGGGGAAAGCAAGGAACACCAATCGTGGGACGGGTCTCGGGCGGATGCGCGCACTGCGAGGTTGCCCCCGATTCTAGGGCACCGTGCATGCCGCATCAGTCATGGTGACGCCCGGCGTCAACCCCCTGCGGACACATCCCACCGACTCCTAAGGTGGTGGAGATGAGCACCGAATCCGCAGCACCCGATGCCCGACGCCCCGGCCTGATCGCGCGCGTCAGCGCGTCGGCGATCCGCTGGGCTCTGACACGGCGCCCGGTCCGCGCGTTCCTGCTCTACTCCGAGCGGCGGGGCCCGATGCTCGCCGACAGCGTGACATACCGCGCTCTGTTCAGCGTCTTCGCCGCCGTGCTCCTGGGGTTCTCGATCGCCGCCCTCTGGCTCGCAGGCAATCCCGACGTCTGGAACGCGATCGTCTCCGCCGTGCAGTCCGTGGTGCCCGGTCTCATCGGCGAAGACGGCGTCGTCAATCCCGACGATCTCAAGGAGCCGATATCGCTCTCCGTCGCGGGCGCCATCTCGACGGTCGCGCTGATCGGCTCGGCGCTCGGCGCCGTCGGATCGCTGCGCACCGCGGTGCGCGTCCTCGCCGGAACCGCGCATGGCGACGTGCTGTTCATCTGGGTCATGCTCCGCAACCTGCTGCTCGCGGCCGGCGTCGCCGTGCTGTTCGTCGCCGCAGCGGCCGTCACATTCGCCGGTCGGCTCGGGATCACCTGGATCAGCGGTCTGCTCGGCATTCCCGAGGATTCGCCCGCGGCATCCTGGAGCATCCGGATCGTCTCCCTGGTCGTCGTGCTGGCACTCGACACGGTGCTCATCGCCGGGGTGTTCCGCCTGCTCTCCGGGCTGCGCCCCGCAGGCCGTTCACTCTGGATCGGGTCCCTCATCGGCGGAGTCGGGCTGCTCGTGCTGCAGGAGCTGTCCGGCCTGTTCATCGGCGGCGCGACGAGCAACCCCCTCCTCGCCTCCTTCGCCACTCTGCTGGCGCTGCTCATCTGGCTCAACCTGTCGACCCAGGTCATCCTGATCGCGTGCGCCTACATCGTCACGTCGGAGGAGGAACGCAAGGACCGGGTGCACGCGCGGTTCGGCGCGACGACCTTCCCCCAGCGACGTGTGCAGCGCGCCGAAGCGGAGGTCGCGCTGGCGACGTCCGAGCTTCGGGAGGCGCAGAAGGCCGAGCGCGAGGCCCGTCTCGGAACCGACGAGGACTGAGCCCGTCTCAGGGGCAGGTGCCCTTCTCGAGCAGGGTCTGATCGGTCGCGATCGCACCGTCGACGTCGACGTCGATCACAGCCTCTGATCCGTCGACCTGGAGGCCCGTGAGGGTGATGCCGGCGGGAAGCTGGTCCGCGATGCAGATGCGCTGCGTCTGGGTGAGCTGCTCCCCCAGAGCACCGAGACTCGAGCCGACCTGATCCGCGTCGACCTCGAGTCCGCCGACGGTGAGGCCGACAGGGGTGAGCTCGAGATCTCCCTCGGCCACCCCCGGGGTCACCGTGAGCGATACCGGGATGGCGAGGCCGAGAACGCTCACCGAACCCGCGACCGTCGCGTTCGGCGATTCGAGCGTGACCGTGTCGATCGGCAGCTCGGTGTTCGAGAGCAGGGACGTGAACTGGGACTCGTCGATGCGGATCGTGCCGGATGCGGATGCGAGGTCACCGCCGCGCAGCGGCACGCCCATGGCGGTGACGTCGACGGCGCCCGTGATCCCCTCCAGCGTGACCGAGTCGGTCGAGAGATGCAGGGTGTCCAGCGTTCCGCCGATCAGCTGCGGGATCAGAATGCCGTCGGCTTCGACGGCGAGCTTCTGGTCGGCCGGCAGGTCGAGCTGCTCGATCACCATGCCCCGCACGATGCCGGGCAGGACAGCGCGCGCGATGAGCTCCGCAGCGACGGCGAGAACAGCGAGAACGACCACGACGATCAGCAGCACCCAGGCCCAGCGCTTGCGCGCGCGCTTCGGCGGTGTGGCACCGGCATCCCCGCCGTCCTTCCCACCCGGGATCACGAGCGTCGGATGCTCGGAATCCGCCGACGGGTAAGGAAGGGTGTGGTTCTCGTCGCTCATGCTGCCATCCTGCCCTACGGCACGGACGACAGCAGAGGTCACATGCGCTCGGGAGCGGACACGCCGAGCAGGTCGAGGCCGTTGCGGAAGACCTGCCCTGCGGCGTCATTGAGCCACAGACGCGTGCGGTGCACGGTCTCGATGGGGTCGTCGCCCTGCGGGATCACGCGGCAGTTGTCGTACCAGCGGTGGTACAGGCCGGCGAGCTCCTCGAGGTAGCGCGCGACGCGGTGCGGCTCGCGCACTTCGGCCGCGAACGCCACGATGCGCGGGAACTCCTGCAGAGCGCCGAGCAGAGCGCTCTCGGTCTCGTGCGTGAGCGTCTCGGGCGCGAACTCCGAGCGATCCACACCCGAATCGGCGGCATTACGGGCCACGTTGTGCGTGCGGGCATGCGCGTACTGCACGTAGAACACCGGGTTGTCGTTCGTGCGCTTCTGCAGCAGCTCAGGATCGAGAGCGAGCGGGGAGTCAGCAGGCGAGCGCTCGAGCGAGTAGCGCAGCGCATCGGTGCCGAGCCATTCGCGCAGATCGTCCATCTCGATGATGTTGCCCGCACGCTTGCTCAGCCGCGCTCCCCCGACCGAGACCAGCTGACCGATCAGCACCTCGACGTTCTTCTCGGGGTCTTCCCCGGCGGCGCCGGCGATCGCCTTGAGGCGGTGGACGTAGCCGTGGTGGTCGGCTCCGAGAAGGTACAGCTTGTACTCGAAGCCTCGGTCACCCTTGTTCAGGTAGTACGCGGCGTCGGCGGCGAAGTACGTGTACTCGCCGTTGGAGCGACGGATCACGCGATCCTTGTCGTCACCGAAGTCGGTGGTGCGCACCCACACTGCACCCTCGTCGTCGAACACGTGTCCCTGCTCGCGCAGGCGGTCGACGGCGCGATCGACGAAGCTGACGCCGTCCGCGTCCTTGGCGTGCAGCGTGCGCTCCGAGAACCACACGTCGAAGTCGACGTTGAACTTCGAGAGCGACTGCTTCTGCTCCTCCAGCTGGAAACCGTAGGCGAGCTCCCGCGTGACGACCACCTGCTCGTCACCGGAGAGCTCGAGCAGGTCCGGACGCGCCGCGAGAACACGAGCGGCCAGATCGCCGATGTAACTGCCGGCGTACCCGCCCTCGGGAGTTGGTTCGCCCTTGACTGCGGCCAGCACCGAATTCGCGAAGCGCTCCATCTGCACTCCGGCATCGTTGATGTAGTACTCCCTCGCGACCTTCGCGCCGGAGGCCGCGAGCACCCGGGCGATCGCATCGCCGAGCGCCGCCCAGCGAGTGTGGCCGATGTGCAGCGGCCCGGTCGGGTTCGCGCTCACGAACTCGATGTTGATGCTGTGACCGGCCTGCGTGTCGTTGTGCCCGTACTCTGCGCCGGCTTCGACGATGAGCTTCGCCAGCGCGCCGGCGGCAGCCGCGTCGAGGCGGATGTTGATGAAGCCCGGCCCTGCGACCTCGGCGGTCTGCACGCCATCCACCTGCGCGAGGCCGTCGGCGATCTGCTGCGCCAGCTCGCGCGGGTTCGTGCCGAACGGCTTCGCCAGGCGCATCGCGATGTTCGAGGCCCAGTCGCCGTGGTCGCGGTTACGCGGACGTTCGAACACGATGTCCGACGCGGACAGCGAGAACGGCTCGCCAGGACGTCGTTCCTCGGCGATCGGTGCGAGGACGGCGAGGAGGGCTGTGGCGAGCGATTCAGGGTTCATAGGCCTCCCAGTTTACGGCGCGTCACGCGCCCGAATTTGCGAGGGCGGATTCGTGATCTACAGTCATGCCATGAAGGCCGCATCCGCCCGCTATCGTCTGCCCGTCGCGGGCCTCGCCGTCGCAGTGATCCTGGCGGTCGCGGCAGTCGTCCTCGGCGTGTGGCGGCCCTGGGTTCCGATGCCGTCTTCGGCACCCGTCGGTGCTGCGGCGGCAGCGGACGAATCGGTCGCGATCGCGCCGGTTCCCCTTCTTCTTCCGGAGCATCCGACCGTTCTCGTGTTCGGCGACTCCTGGACCTACGGCTCGGCCGCGACCGAGCCGACCCTCGGATACGCCTATCAGCTCGCCGACCTGATCGGCGGACGGACCATCGTCGACGGAGTCCGCGGCAGCGGTTACCTCAAGCCCGGACTCGATGGCCCGGCCTTCGGTGTGCGCATCGCCGCTCTGGACCCGACACTCACCCCCGACCTGATCATCCTCCAGGGGTCGATCAACGACCGGGCGCAGGGCGAGGCCGGATACCGCGAAGCCGTCACCGCCGCGTGGGATGCCATGGCGGCGAAGTATCCGGACGCGTCGATCGTCATTCTGGGGCCGGCGCCGCACGAACTTCCCGTGGGCGCTGAGACCGCGCGCATCGACGCCGATCTCGGTGAACTCGCCGCCGCTCGCGGATGGTGGTACATCTCCCCCGTCGCACAGAACTGGATCACCGACCAGAACTACCTGTCGGTCATCGACGTCGAGATCGGCCGCAAGCATCCGTCGACCGACGGTCACCGCTACCTCGCCGAGAAGCTGGCCGCAGCGCTCGGCGAACTGGGCGACGCGCCGGTGACCGAGGCCGGTGGGTCGGAGACCACTCCCGAGCAGTGATATTGTCGATCGGTACGCCTCCGTAGCTCAGTGGATAGAGCGCCGGTTTCCGGTACCGTAGGTCGCAGGTTCGACTCCTGTCGGGGGCACACACCGGGTCACGCGCTGCATGAATGAGAATTCGCACGCGGAGCCGAGATATCGAGAAAGGCCGCCTGGTTCCAGGCGGCCTTTCTCGTTGCGCTCGCGGCCCACTTACTCCGGTGGCTCGCTGCCGAGTTCACGACGGGCCAGTTCGAGCGAGCTCATCGCGGCAGCCTCGCTGGAATGCCCCTCACTGACGGCCAGGTAGTGGCCTCCCGCGCTCTTGAGGCGCCATCGGTAGTCTCCGGACGCGTCGCGGTAGACCTCGAACCGGCCCTTCGGCCCTGGCTCCACTCTGCCGAGCGCAGCGGCGACCGCCGGGTTCCTGACCTCCGCGAGGATCGTCGCGCGCAGCTGCGCCGCCGGCGCCTCAGCCACCCCCGTGAGAGACGAGAGGATGCTCACCGCGGTCGCCCGATCTTCGTCCGTGACCCACCGCTCACGCGCGAGCGCCTCGATGAGCGTGAGGCCGCTCGCTGCCTCCTTGAGATCGGAGCTGAACGCGAGCGCGTGTGCGTGCTCGAATCGGCGCGACCACTCCTGACGAGCATCCGTGGCTCGCTGGGTCCGCCTCGTCAGCATGAAGCTGACGACAGACCAGATCAGTCCGACTCCTGCCACGCCGGCCGCGATGATCGCGGCAAGGAGTGTCGCGCCGGAGTCCGTCATGCCCACACGATAGCGCGCACCGGCCGAGCCGGGACAAGGATTCCGTCCGCCTGACCCCTAGTCGTAGCTGTGGTGCACATGCCAGCCGTCCTCACCCCGGAAGACGTCGAACACCAGGGAGTGACCCTCGTCATCCGTGCCCTGGAACCGCCATCCGTACAACCCTCGCTCCGACTCCGGCGCCGCTGACCAGATCGAGTCCCGGAGTCGCGTGGGCGTGTCGGAGACCTTCCACCGACGCCCGGCGAAGACCATTCGCGACGGGATGTCGTCGACCATCCATATAGTCGCAGGCAGATGAGCAGGAGCTGGTCGCATGAGTCGAGAATAGAACAAATCTTCGAATCTTGCTACCGTTGTCACTGGGCCGGAGAAGGGAGCCGGCATGGGCACGAGCAAGCGCCTGGCAGCCCACTACGACATGCGCTCTCAGCATCAGACCATCCTCACCGCAGCGCGCGCCGGCGCTCTTCAATCCCTGACGGAGCGCGAGCTCGCGCTCCGGGAACAGCCCGTCACGATATATCCGCAGCCGTATCGTGCGGTCCGCGCGTGGGTGCGCTTCGGGCCCGAAGCGGTGCGGGTCGATGCGAAGCTCGCGCGGTCGACGCCGTTGGCCGCAGGCATCGAGTTCCGGGCAGGCGACCGGACGTTCCGGTGCTGGGTGTGGGGCAATGCGGTGACCGTCGATGAGGGCTAGCGAGACCGACTTCGGAGCAGAGGCTCTCGACGCCGGAACAGAAGTTCGTCGGGAGACCTCCTGGTCGCCATCGGCCAGCTATCGAGCTACTGGACTCTGACGGACGAGCAGCAGGCCACTCTGATCGACATGCTCGTCGATGCGGGCGGGGTCACGGTGCTGGGTGAGTCGCAGGACCGGCTCGGCCGAGACATGGTCGGGCTCCGGGTCAGCGATGAGGGGACGTCCTACGAGAACACCCTCCTCATCTCCGAGGACACCGGCCGGATCACAGGCATCGAGAACGAGCTGACGAAGCCGATGGAGTTCATCCCGGCCGGCGTCGTCGGCTACACGATGTGAGACATCGAGTAGCCACGGGGTACATGAAGGAATCAGGCGGCCGACGTCGCGTCGGGCTGGTCCTCACGTCGGGTCTTGGCGGTCGCTCCGAGGGAGATCGTCGACAGGAGGCCGAGGGACAGGAACCCTGCCGCCGTCCACGCCGCGAAACGCGTGCCGTCGGAGAACGCGGCCTTGGCGTCGTCGGCGATGACAGCCGTCTCGGGCTGCGCCTCCAGTCCGCTGATCGCTCCGCCCGCACTGTCGACGACGGCCGACACGATCTGATCGCGCTGCTCGGCCGGGAGTCCCCGAGCGTCGAGTGATGACGCGAGGATCCCGGCTGTGCTCGTGAACAGCACGGTGCCGAGCACTGCGACCCCGAGCGCTGCACCGAGCTGTCGTGACGTCGACTGCGTGCCCGAAGCCGCGCCGCTGTCGTCGACCGGCACATCGGCGAGCACGACGCCGGTCAGCTGAGCGGTGGCGAGGCCGACACCGAGGCCGTAGACGAAGAGGAACGGGATCAGCGGCACCCACGACGCATCGGGGGCGATGACGAAGCCGACTCCGGCGACACCGACGATCTCGGCGATGAGGCCCGCACGGACGACCCACACCGGCGCGATCTTTCCACTGGCCGCCCCCGCGGCACCGCTCGCGACGAAGGATCCGAGGGCGAGCGCGAGCAGCAGGAGTCCGGTCTGCAGCGCATCGAAGCCGAGGACGAACTGCAGCCACAGGGGCAGAGCGAGGATGATGCCGAACTCTCCCAGCGACACGACTGTCGCCGCGATGTTGCCGTTGCGGAACGAGGGGATGGAGAACAGACGCAGAGCAAGCAGCGTGGACCTGCCCTGCCGCTCACGATGCACACCCCATGCGATGAACGCGACGAGTGCCACGATCGCCAGCGCGAAGGCGAAGGGGATCGGAGAGACATCGAGCGGCCAGGCCCAGTCGCCGATCTGCGGACGTTGGTCGACGAGCCACCAGCCGTACGTGCGCCCCTCGATGAGGCCGAACACGAGGCTGGCCATGGTGATGACCGAGAGGATCGCCCCGACCACATCGATCTTCGACGTCCGGTCGCTGCGCGACTCCGCCACCGTGAGCAGCACGCCGATGACGATGATGATGCCCAGCGGGATGTTGATCCCGAACGCCCACCGCCAGGAGAAGGCAGTCGTCAGCCATCCGCCGAGCAGCGGTCCCACAGCGGCCATTCCGCCGATCGTCGACCCCCACACCGCGAAGGCGATCCCCCGCTCGCGCCCGCGGAAGGTGGCATTGATGATCGACAGCGTGGTCGGCAGGATCATCGATCCGCCCACTCCCTGCGCAAGACGGGCGACGATCAGCATCCCGCCGTCCGGAGCGAAGGCCGCGAGCACCGAGGATGCTGCGAAGACCACGACTCCGATGATCATCACGCGCCGACGCCCGAGCCGATCCGCGAGGCTGCCGAACACGAGCAGCAGCGCGGCGAACACCAGCGTGTACGCCTCCTGCACCCACTGCACCTCGGTGGAGGTGATGCCGAGATCGTCGACGATCTCGGAATCGCCACATTCACGATCGTCGAGTCGACGATGATCAGCGAGACGGCGATGCTGATGAAGACCAGGCCCACCCAGCGCAGGCGAATGTAGCGTTCCATGACTACTAGCTTAGCTAGCAATAAGCGCGGCGTGCGGTTTTTTCGATCTCGAGGTGCACCCGGCTACAGCATCGCGGTGAGCACTCCCCCCTCCGCCCGCAGCGCCGCGCCGTTGGTAGCCGATGAGCGAGGACTGGCGATGTAGGTCACCAGACTCGCGATCTCATCGGACTCGATGAACCGCTCGAGCAGCGTCGTACGGTTCTGACCGATGATGGAGCCTTTCATCACCTCGGGCGGAAGGGACTGCGCCTCTGCCACGGCTGCAACGCTCGCCGCCACCCCGTCCGAATACGTCGGCCCTCCGAGGATCGTGTTCACGGTCACCGCGGTGCCTCTGGTGCGCTTGGCCAGCCCGCTGCCGAGAGCGGCCATCGCGGCCTTCGTCGTGCCGTAGTGCACCATGTCGGCGGGAATGTTCACCCCGGACTCGCTGCTGATGAAGACGACACGGCCCCACCCCCGCGCGAGCATGCCTGCGAGAAGGTGGCGGGACAGCCGGACTCCGCTCATGACGTTCACCTCGAAGTATCGACTCCAGTCGTCGTCCGTGATCGTCTCGAACTCGGCAAGGCCGAAGATTCCCACATTGTTGACGAGAATGTCGACGTCGCCCAAGGCTTCCGTCAGTCGCTCCACCTCTTCTCGCCTCGCGAAGTCCGCCGCCAGCCCTGAGACCGTCGAGCCGGGGTGCTCCGCACGCAGTCGCCGGACCGCCGCATCCACACGCTGCTCATCACGTCCGTTCACCGTCACGTCCACGCCTTCGCGGGCGAGCGCGGAGGCGATCGCGAACCCGATGCCCTGCGTCGAGCCGCTGATGAACGCCGTCTTCCCGTGCAGCTGCAGATCCATGGTGCTTCCTCTCCTCGACGCACACGCGTCTCTTTACTTGAGCCTGATCGGGTGGGTCGTGGGGCTCGCCGGCCTTCTGGCGCTGGCTCTCTGGCTCTTCGGCGTCTTCGAGGTGCACGGGCTTCGCGAACCGCCGCTCTGGGTACCGATCCTCCGTCTGGTGATCGGACTGTTCCTCGCGGGCGCCGCCGTCTGGGTCTACCGCAAGGGCTCTGCGCGCATCCGTCAGATGGCCGCCGCATCCTCGCCGCAGCAGGTGGTCGCGGCCGCTCCGCAGCTGCCGGGGTGGCTGCATGCCGTCGAGACGTTCCGCCCCGTGCGCACCGGATTCCTCGGGCTGGCGCTCTTCGTGCTGAACCCCGTCGACGCGTCCTGCGCCATCATCGCAGCGCTCGACATCTCGCTCGCGCAGGTCGGCGACGACGCGGTCTGGGTCGCACTGGCGTTCGTGGTCGTCGGGACGTTGCCCATCGCGGTGCCGGTGTTCTACGTCGCGATCCGAGGCGAGCGCTCGCAGCCGCTGCTCGACTCCGCCCGACGATGGGTCGCCGGAAACACCCACGTGATGAACGCCGCTCTGCTGCTCGTGATCGGCGCCCTCCAGCTGCAGAAGGGCATCTCAGGGCTCCTCTGAGCGAACGACGTCGTCTCGTCGACCAGCTCAGATAGGTTGTGCACAATTTAATCGCGTGCAATACTCGAGGTATGGCCGTGACCGATGAGATGGTGTGCTTCTCGCTGTACTCCGCCGCCCGCGCGACGACGCAGGCGTACCGTGCCCTCCTGGCCCCGTGGGGTCTGACCTACCCGCAGTACCTCGTGCTCGCGATCCTTTGGATGGAGGGCGAGCAGACGATCGGCTCGCTGGGCGACGCCATGCAGCTCGACTCCGGCACCCTCTCCCCCCTGGTCCGCCGCCTCGAGCAGGCGGGCTACGTCGCGCGGGCCCGCAGCTCGGCCGATGAGCGCGTCGTCACCGTGCGCCTGACCGACACCGGCATGGCTCTGCGCACTGAAGTCGCTCCGGTTCATACCAAGATCGCCGCCCTCGCCGGAATGCAGGACGACGACCAGCGTCACCGCCTGATCACCGAGCTGCAGGAGCTCACCGCACGCCTGCAGCTCGCCGACTGACCCCAACCCGCAACCCGGAAGGAGTCCACACGATGGACGCTCTCTACACCGCCGAAGCACTCGCCACCGGAGCCGGACGAAACGGCCGCGTCACCACAGGCGAGGGCCGACTCGACCTCGACCTCGCCATCCCGAAGGAGATGGGCGGCAGCGGCGACGGCGCCAACCCCGAGCAGCTGTTCGCGGCCGGGTACGCCGCCTGCTTCCACTCCGCACTGCAGACCGTCGCGCGTGCGCAGAAGGTGAAGATCACCGATTCGTCGGTCGGGGCCCGCGTGCAGATCGGGTCGAACGGCGAGGGCGGATTCGGCCTCGCCGTGCAGCTCGAGGTCGTCATCCCCGACCTTCCGCACGAGCAGGCTCAGTCGCTCGCAGACGCCGCCCACCAGGTCTGCCCGTACTCCAACGCGACGCGCGGCAACATCGACGTCGCGATCACCGTCTCCGACGACTGATCCCGCTCGACCTCCACCACGACCGATCCCACAAGGAGAACATCATGCGCGCCCTCACCCACGAGACCTTCGGAGAACCCGAAGAGGTCCTCACCGTCACCGAGCGTCCGACGCCGGAGCCCGGCCCCGGCCAGGTCCGACTGAAGATCGTCCTCTCGCCCATCCACAACCACGACCTGTGGACGATCCGCGGCACCTACGGCTTCAAGCCGGAGCTCCCGGCAGCATCGGGCACCGAGGCTCTGGGAATCGTGGATGCTCTCGGCGAGGGCGTCGACGATCTCTCCGTCGGTCAGCGCGTCGCGACGGGCGGCACCTTCGGCGCCTGGGCGGAGTACGTCGTCGCGAACGCCGCCGGCCTCATCCCCGTGCCGGAGTCGCTCAGCGACGAGAGCGCCGCGCAGCTCGTGTCGATGCCGTTCAGCACCATCAGCCTGCTGCACTTCCTGGGCGCCGAGAAGGGCGACTGGATCGTCCAGAACGCGGCGAACGGCGCGGTCGGTCGCATGCTGGCACAGCTCGGCGCCGCTCGTGGCATCAACGTCATCGGGCTCGTCCGGCGCTCGGCCGGGGTCGATGAACTGCGCGAGCAGGGCATCGAGAACGTGGTCTCCACGGATGCGGACGACTGGCGCGAGCAGG
Organism: Microbacterium sp. Bi98; assembly: GCF_918698045.1. Taxonomy (NCBI): domain Bacteria; kingdom Bacillati; phylum Actinomycetota; class Actinomycetes; order Micrococcales; family Microbacteriaceae; genus Microbacterium; species Microbacterium sp. Bi98. The sequence goes on from NZ_CAKKLK010000002.1 coordinate 257,108, forward strand.
TCGCCGCGATCACCGGTGGCGCGCACGTCGCCTTCGGCATCGACTCGGTGGGCGGCTCGTCGGCCGGCGACGTGCTGTCACTCCTCGGCGAGGGCGGCACTCTCGTCGCGTTCGGTGCCATGAACTCCCCCACGATGGAGATCGCCTCGGGCGATGTCATCTTCAAGCAGGCGACCGTCAAGGGCTTCTGGGGCAGCAAGGTGATCCAGACCATGGATGCCGGCACGCGCGGCGCCCTGTTCGGCGAACTGATCCAGCGCGTCAGCGACGGCACGCTGACCCTGCCCGTCGCCGGCGTCTTCGATGCGGCGGATGCCGCCGAGGCCGTCCGCGCGAGCAACACCGCGGGCCGGGTGGGCAAGGTCCTCCTGCAGTTCTGACCTGGTCAGGCGCAGGGCGGTCGGATTACTTGACAGCGGCAATTAATGCCGCCTACGCTGACGGTGACATCGAGATCGATCGAACACACCGGAGTGCGATGACCGACACCCTGCGCCTCACCTGGGACGCCCCCGCCACCCGCTGGGAGGAGGCGACGCCCCTCGGCAACGGCCGCATCGGCGCGATGGCGTTCGGCGGCTCCGACGGCCACTATCAGCTGAACGACTCGACGATCTGGTCGGGAACGCCCGACGGCCCCGCGCGCGCATTGCAGAAGGTGCGTGACGGGGGTGCCGGTCCCGAACGGCTCGCGGCCGTCCGTGAGGCCCTCGCTGCCGCCGACGTGCGCCGGGCGGAGGAGCTGCTGATGGCGTTCGAGGGCCCCTACTCGCAGGAGTTCCTCCCTCTCGCCGATCTGCTCGTGCGCGTGGCGGACGCTCGATCGGATGAGACCGTCCCCGCTCGCATCCTCGATCTCGACAGGGCGACCCTCGTCGAGTCACTGCGCACCCCCGCCGGCCGAGTGACGCGACGGTCCTGGGTCTCGGCTCCGGCTCACGCCCTGATCATCGAGCTCACCTCGGACGACGAGTTCGAGACCACCGTCGAGCTGTCCACCCCGCTCCGCGGTCGCGTCGTCGACGCGTCCGACGCGCTCGTGCTGGATGTGCAGGTTCCGATCGACGGCGCCCCGCTGCACGAGGACTCCGTCGACCCCCTGCGCTATGCCGACGACGATGCCGAGTTCGACGCCTACGCGGCCGTCGCCGTCTCCCTCGACTCGGATGGCGAGGTGGGTCGCCACGACGATCGCATCGTCGTCCGCCATGCCCGCCGCCTGCTGATCGCCCTGTCCACTTCGTCGCGCGCCGGGTCGTGGTGGGCCGACGCCGACGGGGACTGGCGGATCGCCTCACGCGAGGCGATCCGGGATCGCGCACGAGAGAGGGCGGAGGCCGCGGCTCAGCGCGACGCCTCGTCTCTCCTCGCCGAGCATGTCGCCGACCGGCGCCGCATGACTCGGGCGCGATTCGCGATCGGCAGTCGGCGTGAGGGCGAGTGGAGAGTCGATCGCGACGTTCTCCGCGGCTCCGACCCCCTGCTCCGCGCGACGGTCGCCGCTGAATTCGGGATGTACCTCCTCGCGTCGAGCTCTCGTGCCGGCAGCCCTGCGGCCAACCTCCAGGGCATCTGGAACGACCAGCTGCAACCGGCCTGGTCGTCGAACTACACGATCAACATCAACACCGAGATGAACTACTGGGCGGCGCCGATGCTGCTCGATCCTGATGTCCTCGAGCCGTTGATCTCCCTCGTCGAGCGCCTCGCCCGCACCGGCTCCGACACCGCCAGGGAGCTGTACGGAACGCGCGGATGGGTCGCCCATCACAACAGCGACGTCTGGGGGTGGAGCCTGCCGGTCGGCGACGGGCACGGGGCGGCGAGCTGGGCGATCTGGATGATGGGCGGAGTCTGGCTCACCCACAACCTCTGGGACGCGTACGAGTTCGGTGGCGACGATGAGCTGCTCCGCGCTCGCATCTGGCCGCTGATGCGGGGCGCGGTGGAGTTCTGCCTCGACTGGCTGACTCCGGGCCCCGACGGGCACCTGCACACCTCGCCGTCGACGGCCCCCGAGAACTCCTATGTGGCCGCCGACGGTCTGCCGACGCCGCTCGGCCTGACCGCGACGTCGGATCTCAGCCTCATCGGCTCGCTCTTCGAGCGCGCGCTCGTCGCGATCCGCCGACTCGGCATCGACGACGCACTGGAAGCCGAGGTGCGCGAGGCGCTGGCAGCCCTCGCTCCGTTGCGTGTCGGCTCCGACGGCCGACTGCTCGAATGGTCCGAAGAGGTCGACGAGCATGAACCGCTGCACCGGCACCTCTCCCCCGTGGTCGGACTCTTCCCGCTCGACCAGGTGACGCCCGAGCGGACTCCGGAGCTGTTCGACGCGTCTGTGGCGCTCATCGACGCACGCGGGCCGGGAGCCATGGGCTGGTCGTGGGCGTGGAAGGTGGCACTGCGCGCCAGGGCACGGCAGGGCGACATCGCCGCATCGCTGCTCGAGGAGGCGCTGACGCCGTTCGACGGCGACGCCACGCGGCACGGGCCCGTCGACGGCTCGGAGTGGGGAGGCCTGCTCCCCAACCTCCTCAGCACGCATCCGCCCTTCCAGATCGACGGCAACCTGGGATTCCCCGCCGCGATCACCGAGATGCTCGTGCAGAGCCACGGCCGCACAGTGCGTCTGCTTCCCGCGCTCCCCGCATCCTGGACCCACGGAGACGTCCAGGGCATCGCCGTGCGACCGGGCCTCGTGCTCGACCTCGCCTGGGCGGACGGGCGGGTGATCTCGGGTGCTCTCTGCAACCCCGGCGAGCGCGACAGGGAGGTCTCCGTCTCGAACGGCGAGCGGGAGGCGATCATCGCTGTGCCGCCGGGCGCTCGGATCGACCTCGCCGATCATGATCTTCTCTTCTCCGCGTCTGCCGACCAGGAGGAGTCCCGTGCGCGGTGAGGTGCGTGATGTCGTCGCCCCCACCACGCAGACCGAGCCTGATGACTTCGACGCCTTCTGGGCGGACACGATCGCTCGCACTCGGAGCTTTCCGCTCGACCTCTCCGTGACCCCGATGCCCACGCGTCTGACTCAGATAGACGTGTACGACGTGTCGTTCCGCGGGTACGGCGGAACACCGATCCATGCTTGGCTGCGCGTGCCGCACGGTGCCGCGGAGCCCCTCCCCGGGCTCGTGCAGTTCTTCGGCTACGGCAACGGCCGAGGTCATGCCCTGCGCGATCTGCGGTGGGCTGCCGCGGGCTACGCGCACTTGGTGGTGGACGCGCGGGGGCAGGGACACGGCGACACCGATGACGATCATGCCGACGGCGGTCCGTCCGCCGGCGGATTCCTCACCCGCGGCATCCGCTCGCCTCAGGAGTACTACTACCGCAGGGTGTATGCGGATGCCGTGCGAGCCGTCGACGCGCTCCGTGCCGTCGACGTCGTCGACGCGGATCGCGTCGGCGCGGTCGGCGCGAGCCAGGGAGGCGGGATCGCGCTGGCGATCGCCGGCCTGGTCCCCGACCTCGCCGTCGCGATCGTGCAGGCACCCTTCCTCTGTGAACTCGACCGGGCCGCCACGCTGAGCACCGATCACCCGTACACCTTGCTCACGCAGTACTTCGCGGATCGGCGCGGCGACGCCGCCGCGGCTCTCGAGACGCTCCGATATTTCGACGGGATCAACCACGCGAAGCGTGCGACGGCCCCGGCTCTGCTGAGCACGGGGCTCCTCGACGGCATCGCGCCGCCCGAGACCGTGCTGCCCGCATTCGCCGCGTACGGCGGCCATAAGACCGTGGTCCTGTGGCCGTACAACGGGCACGAGGCCGGCGGAGACCTCGACGAGGAGAACGCCCTGGAGTTCGCGGCCGAGCACCTGGGCCTGCACAGCCGACCGCATCACGGCGGATTCGCTACGATAGCCGACACGACACGAAGGACCTGATGGACCACGACACCGCAGCGCGAACCACCCTGATCCGCTCGGCGTCCGACGCGGGATCACGGGTCTTCGAGACGATCCTGACGCGCAGTCCCATCAGCCGGATCGACATCGCCCGCCAGACGGGGCTCTCCCAAGCCGCCGTCACGAAGGCGGTGGCCCCGCTCGTCGCGGCCGGCCTCGTCGACGCGCCGCCCGCCTCGCATCGCGACGGCACCCCCGGACGCCCGGTGAGCCCTGTCTCCATCGTCCTCGAGTCGATGGTCATGATCGGCGTCAAGGTCAACGTCGACGAGATCATCGCCGTCGCGACCGATCTCGCCACGACCGTGCTCGCCAGCACCCGTCGTGCGCTTCCCGCCGACGATCCCCACACCGTCATCGACGCCATCTCCGACGTCGTCGCCGCGCTCGCGGCCGAGCTCGGCGAGAGCGCGTCGGCCATCGCGGGAGTCGGAGTGTCGGTGTCGGGTGACGTCGACAGCATCACCGGGATCGTGCGCGAGTCGAACATCATGGGGTGGGCGGACGTGCCGCTCGGCGACCTGCTCCAGGAGCGCCTCCCCTGGCCCGTCACGCTCGAGAACGACGTGCACGCGCTGACGATCGGAGAGCACTGGTTCGGTGTCGGGCTCGGCACCGCCTCGTTCGCTATCGTCACCATCGGACGCGGGATCGGCAGCGGACTGCACCTCAATGGAGAGGTCGTGAGCGGGGCGTTCGGTGTCGCGGGCGAGATCGGGCACCTGCCGCTCGCCGATCCGGCACTCGTCTGCCCGTGCGGGCGTCGCGGCTGCGTCGAGGCCGCCGCCTCGACCGGAGCGATCGAGGCGGCGGTCTCCGGTGCCCTCGGCCGGCCGGTCGCGATCGACGAAGCCGTTGCTCTCGCCCACGCCGGAGACGCCGACGCCGACGCCGCATTCCGCGAAGCGGCCCGCCTCATCGGCACGGCCATCGCCACACTCGTTAACCTCACCGGTCCCGAAGTCGTCATCATCGGCGGCGAGGGCGTCTCGGACTTCGACCTGTTCGAGAAGACCCTGCACGACGCGTTCGAGGCGCACGCGTTCGGCGCTGCGGCGCGCTGCCGCATCCTGACCCGTCCGCACACCTTCGAGGACTGGGCGCGAGGCGCATCCGCCGCCGCCATCCAGTCGCTCGTGCGCTGACCGTTCGGGACGAGCGGAAGAGAGGGGACGGATGCCATCGGCATCCGTCCCCTTCTCGCGCCCAGCCCGCCACGGTCCGCAATGCAGAGATGCGCGGGACGGATGATCCGTCCCGCGCATCCCGTGTCGATCAGAGTGCGTCGTACGCGGTCTGCAGCAGCTCCAGGTAGCGTGCGAGCCCGAGGCCCTCGATGTCGGCGACGTACGCGTCCCACGCGCCGTCGTCCGTGATGTCGCGCTGCCCCGTGACGAACTCCGCCTGGGCCTGCGTGATGTAGGTGGCGATGTTCGTCTGCAGCTCCGCGAGCTCGGCCGAGGTCTCGAGGTCGGGCCACAACTTCTCGATCGGGAAGATCACGCTCTCGTCGGGCTGGAAGGGCTCGTACTCCTGCGTCGCGTAGAGCAGACGTCGCTCGTATCCGTCGGGCGTGTAGATGTCCTCCGGCACGACCTGGGCGTTGCGGAACTCCAGCGAGTCCCAGTACTGCGACATCGAACGCCACGCGGCATTGGAGGTCTCGTCATACGTGATGGGACGGAATGTCGGCTCGAGCTCGGGGTCGAGCGCGAGGTCGCCGTCGACCGCGGGCACCCACGCCTCCCCCTCCGGTCCCATCGACGCGCGGATCTGGCCCTCGTCCGTCGCGAGGTAGTCGAGCAGCTTGATGGCCTCGATGCGCTCGTCCTCGGTCGACTTGTTGGTCAGCGCGAACGTGCCCACCGGATTCACCGGCGACCGCCACGTGGCGAGCTGAGTGCCGTCCGGACCCGCGATCGGCGCGACCGCGTCGTAGTTCTTGTCACGTCCGTCAGGAGAGTCCGCCGAGACGAACACGTACGGGTGCAGCGTGACGGCGGAGCCGAGGATCTGCGCGTCCCCGCTGTCTCCGAGCGCCTTGAGGGCGTCGCCGTTCTGCGTGAACGCCCCGGTGTCGAGCAGCCCTTCCTGCGCCAGCGACGTGATGTACTCCAGCCCCGCCCGCCAGCTGTCCGAGGTGGCGTTCAGCGCGACCTCATCGCCGTCGAGCACGAGAGGCGGCGGGCTCGAGGGTCCGCCGACCGGCGCATAGGTGAAGGCGTTCATCAGATAGTTGATGATCGGCTCCGACGCCGAGCCGCTCAGCGGCACCTCGTCGGCGGCGCCGTTGCCGTTCGGGTCGCCGTCCTTGAAGGCGCGCAGCACCGTGCGCAGCTCCTCGGTGGTGGTCGGCTGCTCGAGTCCCAGGGCGTCGAGCCAGGTCGTGTTCATCCAGAGCTTCGACGGGTAGCTGCAGTGGAAGCACTCGCTCCACTGGGTGATCGCGTAGATGTGGCCGTCAGGCGCGGTGACCGACTGCTTCCAATCGGGCTTCTCTTCGAATCGCTCGGCGAGGTTGGGGGCGTATTCGTCGATGAGGTCTTCGAGGGGCACGAGCACCCCCTGCTGCCCGTACTTGAGGATCTCATTGCGCGAGAATCCGTCGACCCACGGCACGAGGAAGTACGCGTCGGGGTAGTCGCCGCTGGCGAGCGAGATCTGTCGCTTCTCCCCCGCGACGCTGCCGTCGTAGGTCGTGGTCTGCCAGTCGAAGTCGATGTCGAACTTCTTCTCGACCTCTTGGGTGAACAGATTGTCCTTGAGCGAGCCGTTCTCGCCCTGCGGGCCGAATGCGACGAGCTGGCCGTTGTCGTCGCTCGCCGGGGTGCAGGCGGCGAGCGCCAGTCCCGTCGCGACGACGGTGACCGCCGCGATCGCGCCTCGTGTGATGCGGTGTGTCATTGCCGGAATCTCCTTTGACCGGTTCAGGTGTGCGGGTGTGTGTGGTGGGTCTGTGAGAGGAGTGGTCAGCCCTTGACGGCGCCGACCATGATCCCCTTGCTGAAGTGCTTCGCGACGAACGGGTACACGATCAGCATCGGCACGGTGGCGATGATGACGGTCGAGTACTTGAGCAGGTCGGCGAGCTCTCGACGTTCGAGCTGGGCGGCCAGGTCGCCACCGCCTCCGCCGTCGTTGAGGATGAGGATGCCTCGCAGCACGAGCTGCAGCGGCTGCAGGTCGGCGTCGCGCAGATAGAGCAGCGCGTCGAAGTACGAGTTCCACTGCATGATCGCGTACATCAGCGCGATGACCGCGAGCAGCGGCTTGGCGAGCGGCAGCACGATGGTCCAGAGGATGCGGAGTTCGCTCGCACCGTCGAGCTGTGCCGCCTCGTAGACCTCGTCGGGGATCGACGAGCGGAAGTAGACCATCGCGATGATCACCTGCCAGACGCCGATCGCGTTCGGGAGGAGCATCGACCATCGGGTGTCGAGCAGGCCGAGCGACTGGACGACGATGTACATCGGGATCACTCCGCCGGAGAACAGCATCGTGAAGACGACGCCGCCGGTGAGGGTCTTGCGCCCGAACAGGTTCGCCCGGGACAGCGGATACGCGATGGCGACCGTCCCGGCGACGCTGATGATCGTACCGACCACGGTGTAGAACACCGAGTTGCCGAATCCGCGGAGGATCGCGGGGTTGTTGAGAGCTTCGGTGTACCCACGGAGGGTGAAGTCGACGGGCCAGAACAGCACCCGGCCGGATGACACCGCCTGAGGGCTGGAGAACGAGCTGGCGACGATGTTCAGCAGCGGCAGGAGCACGACGAGCAGGAAGACCGTCAACAGCAGGTAGGCGGCGATCACGAAGACGCGATCCGCTCTGGTCTCCTTCACCTTCACCCCGGAGGCCACGGGGTCCCGTCGGCGGCGGCCGCGCCCTGAGCCCGATCCGACGACGATCTCCTCGGTGAGCAGGGGCTGCTCTCTGATCACGGTGCTCACCACAGCCCACTTCCTGTCACTCGCTTGGATATGCCGTTGACGACGAGCAGGAGCACGAGGCTGATGACGGCGTTGAAGAGTCCGATGGTGGCTCCGAGGCTGAAGTTGGCGTTCAGGATGCCGGTCTTGTAGACGTACGTCGGGATGATCTCCGACGTCGAGAGGTTCAGTGCGTTCTGCAGGAGGAACGCCTTCTCGAACCCGATCGCCATGATGTTGCCGACCCCGAGGATCAGGATGATCGTCGCTGTCGGCAGCAGGGACGGCAGGTCGACGTACCAGATCTTCTGCAGCCGTGATGCGCCGTCGATCTTGGCGGCCTCGTAGAGGGAGGTGTCCACGGACGCGAGGGCGGCGAGGTAGATGACCGCGGAGTACCCGGTGGTCGTCCAGATGTCTGTCGCCACATAGATGTGCCGGAAGAAGTCGGCGCTCGCCAGCAGATCGACCTGACCTGCGCCGAAGAAGCTCAGCGTCCGGCCCAGGATGCCCACGCGTGGAGACAGCAGCAGGATCGTCATCGACACGATCACGACGGTGGAGATGAAGTACGGCGCGTACGTGACGAGCTGGACCGTGCGGGTGAAGAACCGCAGTCGGACCTCGTTGAGCAGGATCGCGAGGATGATCGGCAGCGGGAAGCTCGCGATGAGGGTGTACACCGCGAGGATGAACGTGTTGCCGATGAGCTTGGGGAACACCGGGTTGCGGAAGAGTGCGGTGAAGTTGTCGACTCCCACCCAGGGACTCCCCCACACGCCGTCGATGGGGTTGTAGTTCTTGAACGCGATGACCGCGTTGGCCATCGGCACGTATCGGAACACGATGAACCAGATGACGGGCAGGAGCAGCAGCAGGTACAGCTGCCAGTAGCGGCGCAGGCTGCGGACGAATCGCGAACGTGCGTCGGTGCGTCGAGGACTCGGCGGCGAGATCTCGACCGGTGGTGCGTGCTCAGCACTGAGCTTCATGATCGCCCTCCCAGGGCAGGATTACTTTACGTCGTAATAAAATCACGCCGAGCCGAAAAAGTAAACGCTCGATTTCCGGTCGGCGATTTCGAGGGATCGCTTGCACGTCCATCTCAAACGTGATTTATTGACGTTGTCAAGTAACTACCGGAGGGTCTCATCCCATGACTTCCCGTGCAGACACCGTCGTCGCACTCCGCGCCGCTGGTGCCGCCTTCATCGTCCAGATCTCCGACCCGATCCCCCGTGTGCTGCACTGGGGCGCGGACCTCGGAGACCTCGATCCCGCAGCCGTCTCGGCGCTCGCCCTCACGGCCGGGCCCGCCCAGCTGAACAACTCCCCCGACATCCCGCGTGCCTTCTCCGCACTGCCCACCGAGCACGAGGGCTGGTCGGGAACCGCAGCTCTCTCCGGTCACGCGAGCGGACGCGCCACGACCCCCCGACCTCGACTCGTGGGACACGATGTCGAGATCCCGTCCGACGGCGTCGGCGGGCGCATCGTCCTCCGGTTCGACGACACGATCAGCGGCATCCGCACCGAACTCGCATATCACCTCGACCCGCACGGAGTTCTCGCGGTCGACACGTCCCTCGCACGCGACGCCGCCCTCAGTCCGCGCATCGGTCGGACCCCCTACACGGTGGGCGCCGTGCTGTCGCTGCTTCCGCTCCCCGAGCGCGCGACCGAGATCCTCGACTTCACCGGGAAGTGGTGCCGTGAGCGCTCCCCGCAGCGTTCGCCCTTCGGCTTCGGCACCCACCGTCGCGCCGCGCACCGCGGCAAGCCGGGACACGACTCGCCCTTCCTGCTCGCGGCCGGAACCGCCGGATTCGGCTTCCGGCACGGAGAGATCTGGGCCGTGCACCTCGCGTGGAGCGGTGAACAGCAGTACCTCGCCGAGCGCCTTCCCGAGGGCGCTGGCGTGTTCAGTTCGGTCATCGGAGCCGGCGAGGAGCTCCACCCGGGCGAGATCATCCTCGAAGACGGCGACCGCTACGACGCACCGACCGCGCTGTTCCTCTGGTCCGACAGCGGACTCGACGCCATCAGCGACCGACTCCACGGGCGCCTGCGCGCGCGTCCGACGCATCCGCGCTCGCCGCGACCCCTGGTGCTCAACACCTGGGAGGCGGTCTACTTCGAGCACGACCTCGAGCGCCTCACCGCGCTGATCGAGCGTGCGGCGGAGGTGGGGGTCGAGCGCATCGTGCTCGACGACGGCTGGTTCCGCGGACGCCGCGAAGCGGATGCCGGCCTGGGCGACTGGTTCGTCGACGATGAGGTGTGGCCGGACGGACTCGGGCCCCTCGTCGATGTCGTGCGTGCTCAGGGGATGCAGTTCGGTCTCTGGTTCGAGCCCGAGATGATCAATCTCGACTCCGATCTCGCGCGCGCCCATCCGGACTGGGTACTGGGTCCGGCCGAGGGCCTCGGCCCGGAATCCCGGTCGCAGCACGTTCTCGACATCGCGCGCCCCGAGGCGTACGACTACCTTCTCGCGCGTCTCGACGCTCTCGTGCGCGAGCACTCGATCGATTACCTGAAATGGGATCACAACCGCGATCTTCTCGAAGCGGTCAGTCGCGGCGGCGATGGGGACAGGCCCAGCGTGCACCGGCAGACGGCCGCGCTCTACCGCCTGCTCGACGAGCTGCGGTCGCGGCACCCGGGGCTCGAGATCGAGACATGCTCGGGCGGCGGCGGACGCATCGACCTCGGGATCCTCGACCGCACCGATCGTGTCTGGGCCTCGGACTGCAACGATCCGGTCGAACGCGTCCAGATCGAGCGGTGGACGCGCAGCCTCGTGCCTCCCGAACTCATCGGCTCCCACCTCGGCTCCGCGCGATCGCACACCACCGCCCGCACCACCGATCTGTCGTTCCGTCTGGCGACGTCGCTGACCGCGCACGCCGGCATCGAGCAGGACCTCACCGTCGTCGACGACGGCGAACTGGCGGCGATCGCCCGCTGGACCGCGATGTACCGCGAATTCCGCGACCTGCTGCACAGCGGTCGCGTCGTCAACGCGGACCTCGCGGATCCCGCGACATCACTCTCGGGAATCGTGGCCCGAGACGCATCCGAAGCGCTGTTCACCTGGAGCCGGTTCACGACATCGGCATCGGGCCAGTCCGGTCGGGTGCGTTTTCCCGGACTGGATGCCGCTGCGCCGTACACCGTCCGGATCCGCGAAGATCTCGGCGCGTCGAGCAGACACGGTGGAGACCCCGAGTGGGTGACGGCCGCCGTCGCCGTCCCGGTCGAGATGCCGGGGTCCGTCCTCGTCACCGCCGGCGTCCCCCTGCCGACGCTCAATCCGCAGCAGGCGATGCTCATCGAGATCAGGCGCGCAGACGGCTGACGGTCACACCTCCTTCCCATCCCCCGACAGAGCAGTCGAACGAGAGGAAAGCAATGAACGCACACCGACAGAAAAGGAGAGCGGCCTCGTTGACCGCGGCACTCGCCGCGACAGCGATCGTCCTCGCTCTGGCACCTGGCGCGAGCTGGGCCACCGAGGCGACACCGGAACCGACTCCGGCGCCTGAGACGACGCCGACGACGGCTCCCGCGCCGACGGACGACCCGGCACCGACCGAAGAGCCGGCACCGACTGAAGAGCCGGCACCGGAACCTGCTCCCTCGAGCACCCCGGAGCAGGAGCCACCGGCGGATGCGACGCGCACGCCTGCGGACGAGACCGAAGACGGCATCTCGAACCGATCGACCGCCCCCTACATGGGCTGGAGCAGCTACAGCATGCAGGTGTACGAAGGAGGCCAGTGGATCACCGCCGATCAGATCATGGCTCAGTCGGATGCCATGCATGACAAGCTCCAGGATTTCGGCTACGACTACATCAACATCGACGCCGGCTGGAACGGAGGCCAGGACGAGTACGGACGCCCCATTCCCAGCACGACGCTGTTCCCCGACGGGCTCGACGCGGTGATCGACCACGTGCACGACAACGGCCAGAAGGTGGGTCTGTATCTGATTCCCGGGATGAGCCTCGAGACGGCGCAGAAGGCGCTCCCGATCTACGGCGCTCCCGGCTGCACGACCGAGAATCTGCTCAAGCAGCCTCTCCAGCAGGGCGACTACTGGGGCTTCGGGTACCGACTCGACTTCGACAACCCCTGCACCGAGAAGTACATCGACTCGATCGCCGATCTGCTCGGCGAATGGGGAGTCGACTTCATCAAGTTCGACAGCGTCACCCCCGGCTCCGGAATCAGCGACCTGTCGATGGACGCCCGCGAGGAGGTCGCCGCCTGGTCGCGGGCGCTCGACCGCAACGACATCTGGTTCGAGCTCTCTTGGGCCGTCGACATCGACTACGCGGACTACTGGAAGCAGTATGCAGACGGCTGGCGCATCGACTGGGACGTCGAATGCTACTGCGGCGATGAGGCCCTGACCACCTGGGAGAACGTCGCTCGCCTGTTCCCGAGGCTCTCGGACTGGTGGCGCCACGCTGGGCCCGCAGGCTGGAACGACCTCGACTCCCTCAACGTGGGCAACGGGAAGATGGACGGCCTCACGCGCGACGAACGCCGCACCGCGACGACGCTCTGGGCCACCTCCGCGGCGCCGATGTACCTGGGCAACGATCTGACGAACCTCGACGAGTACGGGCTCGAGCTGATCACCAACCGCGAGGTCATCGCCGTGAACCAGGCAGGCGTGCCCGCTCGCCCCGTCTCGACGGCGACGAAGCAGCAGGTCTGGTACGCACTGAACCCGGATGGCACCTACACCGTGGCGCTGTACAACCTGGGCCGTGCAGACGCCGACATCACGGTCGACTGGTCCGACATCGGACTCGACGGCTCCGCGAAGGTCCGCGATCTCTGGGCCGGCAAGAACCTGGGATCGGAAGCGGAGGGCTTCACCGCCGAGAGCGTGCCGATCCACGGCGTGCGCCTTCTGAAGGTGACGCCCGCGAAGCAGGCGGCACTCACCGTCAACGACGACTCGCTGCGGGTCGGCTACGACGGGGCGTGGGTGCGCAACGACGGCAACGAGGTCCCTGCGACATCGCAGCCCTTCACCGTCGCGGTGTCCGACACCCCGGGTGGAGGCACGCCCGAACCGCCCGCCACCGGGCTGACAGTGACCCTGAACGACGACGATTCACGCATCGGCTACAGCGGGTCCTGGGGCGACAGCAACAACCGCGGGCTGGGCGACCACGGCGACGACGTCCACTACGTCGAGACGAACGGAGCGGCCTTCGAGTACACGTTCCAGGGAACCGGGATCCAGTACGTCACCGAGAAGCACGAATCGCAGGGCGAGGTCGAGGTCTACCTCGACGGACAGCTGGTCGAGACCGTCGATACCTCGCTGCCCGCGGCCGACGGGCGCCTCTCCCAGCAGGTGGTCTACGCCGTCGCCGATCTCGCGAGCGGAAGTCACACCCTGCGGGTGGTCAAGAAGTCCGGATCCTTCATGCTGCTCGACAAGCTCGTCGTCACTCTCGACAGCCAGCTGAGCACGACCTCGGGTGCGTTCAACAAGGCCGCTCCCGCCGACGTGACGGTCGATGTGCTGCGCGACCCGACCGAGCTCTCCTCGATCAGCCTCGGCGGTGAGCCGCTCGAGCGCGACGCCGACTACACGCTGTCCGGATCGACGGTCACACTGAAGTCGTCGTACCTCGCCGCACTCCCGGTGGGAGACGCGACGCTGGACTTCGCGTTCACCGGAGACCATCTCGACGATGTCCACGCCACCACGGCCGACGGCGACTCCGTGTCGTTCACGTTCCGCGGGACGGGCGTCGCGTGGCTCGGCCCGAAGGCACCCGACCAGGGAGCCGTCGATGTGTACATCGACGGCAAGAAGGTGAAGAGCGTCGACACCCACGCCGAGTCGCGCGTCTCGAATCAGACCCTGTTCGAGGCGACCGGGCTGAAGGACGGCGAGCACACGATCAAGGTCGTGAAGACGTCAGGAGACGTGCTCCGCACGGACGTGTTCCGATACACGGTCAAGAAGGTCGGCTGACCCCCGTCGGGGCGGGCCCCGTGCCCGCCCCGATGCACCGCCGACGAACCCTCTCGCGGATGTCCGCCCCCGGATGCACACTCTGCAGATGGAGATCACACTCGCACAGCCGGCGGGACTCGTCGTGAGCCCCGCCTTCAGTCATGTCGCCGTCGTCCCGCCCGGGGCCACGACGATCCACGTCGGCGGCCAGAACGGCGTCGATGAGACGGGCGCGCTCGTCTCGACGGATGCCGCCGAGCAGTCGCTCCGCGCGGTCGAGAACGCTCGGATCGCGCTCGAGTCGGCGGGCGCAGGCCTCGACGATGTCATCAGCTGGACGATCTACATCCACCAGGATGCCGATCTTCGTGCCGCCTACGGTGCCGTCGCAGCGACGCTCGCCCGTGATGGCGCCCCTCCGCTGGTGACCGCAGCCCTCGTGGCCGGGCTCGGCGTCCCGGGCGCAGTGATCGAGGTGAGCGCGATCGCCGCCGTCATCCGTGAATGACCGCGGCGCGCCGACTCAGATCCTTCCGCGCACCGGGGTCCGCTCGGCCGAGTCACCGCCCTCGGGCATGGCCATCTCCGCGCGGACGCCGAGCAGTCTGACCTCCCGGTCGTGATCGAGCGTGGCACCGAGCGCAAGTGCCGCCTCGATGACCGTCGCGCGCCGGGTGGTCGGCTCCGGCAACTTGCGGCCGAAGGTCTTGGTCTCGAACGGCGCATAGCGCACCTTCAGATGCACGCGGACGACCGGGCGCCCCTCGGCTGCGCAGTCGTCGAAGGCCTGCCCCGCCAGTTCGGTCAGCGCCGCCTGAACCTCTGCAGTCGTCGTGAGGTTCTGCTGGTACGTCATCTCGCGACTGTGGCTACGGGCCACCCATGGGGTGCTGTCGACCACGGTCGGACCGAGACCCGAGCCCAGCCCGTGGTACCAGACGCCCATCCGCGGTCCGAACTCCGCGATGAGCTCTGCCTCGTCCGCGTCAGCGAGTTCCCGGACCGTCGTGATGCCGCGGGTGGCGAGCCGCTTCTGAACCTTCGGGCCGACTCCCCACAGGCCCCGAGTAGGCCGGTCTCCCATCACGTCGAACCAGTTCTCGGCGGTGAGCCGGAAGACACCCCGGGGCTTGCCGAACTCCGTGGCGATCTTGGCCCGCACCTTGTTGTCGCCGATGCCGACCGAGCAGTGCAGTGCCGTCGACTCGAGCACCGCGTTCTGCGCGCTGCGCGCCGTCTGCTCGGGGTCGTCCGTGGTCACGCCGAGAAAGCACTCGTCCCAGCCGATGACCTCGAGCACCACCCCGGGCAGCGCACGCAGTGTCGACATCACCTCGGTCGAGGCCGACTCATACGCGTCGTGGTCCACCGGCAGGAAGACCGCGTTCTCAGGCGCCTTACGTGCCGCGATCTTCAGCGGCATGCCGGATCCGATGCCGAACTTCCGCGCCTCGTACGACGCCGTCGACACGACGGCGCGCTCCGTCGGGTCGCCCCGGCCGCCGACGATCACGGGGAGCCCTGCGAGCTCCGGTCGGCGCAGCACCTCGACCGCAGCGATGAACTGATCCATGTCGACGTGCAGCACCCAGTCGGTCATGCACCGAGTGTGGCCCGTGCCGAGCGAGTTGTCACCCCTCGGAGACGATCAGCGCATCACCGAGATCAGCCGATCGAGACGGCGATCGCGGTCGCGATCAGGGCGAGGAGCGGCAGCGTGCCCTGCATCACCGCGGCACGCGCCTTCGTGCGATCGGAGAGGATCAGCACCAGTGCGGCGGCGAGCATCATCCCCGTTCCGGCGAACACGAGAGTCAGTCCCACCGTTGTGAAGCCGATGATCACGAAGCCAACGCCGAGCAGCGCGGTCAGCGCGAGGAACAGGTTGTAGAAGCCCTGGTTGAAGGCGAGCGCCTTCGTCGTGAGGGCGTCCGCCTCGCTCGCGACGCCGAAGATCTTCCTCGTCTCGGGCTCTGTCCATCTCAGCGACTCGAGCGCGAAGATGAAGACGTGGAAGGCGGCAGCGGCCGCGGCGAGGACGAGTCCGACGATGAGCATGACTCGATCGTATCGATGTCCGCTCGCGCTAGATCAGGAAGATCGGCAGAAGCCCGGGGTTGTGGGCGTGTACGAGCACCCCGAACACCACCGCATCGAACAGCAGGTGCACCGTGACGACATAGGCCAGCGAGTGCGTCCGCATGAAGATGAACCCCTGCAGCAGCGCGAACGGGATGGTCAGCAGCGGTCCCCACTCGCGATAGCCCAGCTCCCACAGGAATGAGACGAACACGATCATCTGCAGCACGTTGGCGAGGGCGTCGGGGAAATGCCTGCGCAGCAGGGCGAAGACGGTGCAGATGAAGAACAGCTCGTCCCAGATGCCGACCGCTCCGACGCCGACGAACAGCCGGGCGATGAGGTCGGGCGAGTCCACGACCGGCCAGTTCTGATAGACGCCGCTGGTGATGAAGTAGAACGGCAGGATCAGCCAGCCGAGCACCAGGACGGCGACGAGCCAGCCCCACTGCAGGCGCCCCCACCGGCGGTGCGCCCGCCAGGGGAAGCCGATCGCCCGGTCGCGGAACACGAAGCGGGAGACGACGTACGGAACCGCCACCGCGCCGCCGAGGGCGAGCGTGAACCGCAGCATCGCGAGGTTGTCGAGCTCTGCCGCGAGCGGGATCACGCTGACGATGAGCATGCCGAGGGCGATCAGGGACAGGTCCCTGGTGAGTGAGGGCTGACGGCTGGTCCCCACGACTCGGGCGCTCTCGCGACGCGTGCCCACGCGCACCGTCTGATCCGCCGTCACCGGCAGACGGCGCTCGACGAGCCACGCGCTCCCGACGCCGAGTGCGAGCAGCGCCCAGCCGAGCCACGGGATCTGCACCACGAAGAACGCCGGCGCCGCAGCGCACACGAAGAGCGCGGAGACGACCGCCGGCCACGTCGCCGAGATGCGCTGCGCGGTGATCACGCGCGCGACTTCCGCCGATACACGAGATCGCGGATGTCTCGCCCCTTGGCGATCCCCTTGCGTTCGAATGCGGTCATGACGCGTCCATCGAATCGCTCGGCCCAGTCGCCGTCGAAGGCGCGCTCGAACAGAGGCTCCGCGTCGAGCACCTCGCGCATCTGCAGCGCGTAGTCCTCCCAGTCGGTCGCGAGGCGGAGCAGACCGCCGTCACGGAGTGCGCGAGCGGCGGTGTCGGCGAACCCCTGGCGGACGAGACGGCGCTTGGTGTGCTTCTTCTTGTGCCACGGATCAGGGAAGAAGATCCAGACCTCTGCCGCTGCCGCTTCGGGGAGGTACGACGAGAGCACCTCCGGCGCATTCGCCTCGACCACGCGGACGTTGCGAGCGCCTTCGCGGTCGGCGTCGAGCATGGTCCTGGCGAGACCCGCGCGGAAGACCTCGACCGCGAGGAAGTCGTCGTCGGGGCGGGACGATGCGGCGGCGACGATGGCGTGCCCCTGACCGGAGCCGATCTCGACGTACAGGTCCGCATCCCGCCCGTACTCGGAGGCGGGATCGAGACGCGCCTCCGGGTGCACCGAGGTCCAGGCGACATCGCGGGGCACGTCGAGGAGGTAGTGCGGTCCGAGCTCTTCGAACGCGCGCTCCTGAGCATCGGACATCCGGCCGCTGCGGCGCACGAAGGAGACCGGTTCGTCGCGGAAGGTGCGGGGTTCGGGCATGCTTCCAGGGTAGTCGGCGGCGCTGAACGCCACCGACCGCGGGTCAGGAGGCCGGTGCCGTCACGAAGTCGATCAGCTCCTCCACCCGACCGAGGAGCGCGGGCTCGAGGTCGCGGTAGGTGTGCACCTTCGACAGGATGTGCTGCCAGGCGCGACCGGTGTCCGCCTGCGTCTCGTACGGCCACCCGAATGCGCGGCAGATCCCGGTCTTCCAGTCCGTGCCCCGGGGGATCTCCGGCCATCTCGCGATACCGAGAGCCCGAGGGGTGACGCACTGCCAGACATCCACGAACGGGTGGCCGACGATCTTCACATGCCTGCCGTGCGGACCCCGGGCGACGGCGTCGGCGATGCGCGATTCCTTCGACCCGGGCACGAGGTGATCCACGAGGACCCCGTAGCGGCGCGATGCGCTGGGAGGCTCTGCGGCGAGCAGCTCGTCGAGCAAGTCGACTCCCTGCAGGAACTCGACGACGACGCCCTCGACCCGCAGGTCCGCTCCCCATACCTTCTCGACCAGCTCGGCGTCGTGCTTGCCCTCGACCAGGATCCGGCTGGGAAGCGCGACCCTGGCTCGTTGATCGGCGGCGACGAACGAGCCGGATGCCGTGCGTCGGAGGCCCTGCTCCTTCGCGGCCGGGACCGTGAGCCGCACCGGTGATCCGTCGATCAGGAACCCGCCTCCGAGCGGGAAGAGGCGCTTGCGCCCCACCCGGTCCTCGAGTTCGACGTTGCCGCCCTGCACCCGTGTGACCGCTCCGCAGAATCCGTCCTGCGCCACCTCGACGACGAGATCGAGCTCGGCGGGAACCTGCGGCACCGGCTTGGCTGCTCGTTCCCTCCAGCCGGCAGCGAGCACATCGGATCCGTACCTGTCGTCCATGCCATCCAGCGTATGTGTCTCCGCTGAGGGCGAACGGCTATCCCCCCTCGGAAGGTGTCGCGTGTCGGCCTCTGTGCATAGACTCGTGCCATGGGGCTCGGCTGCCGGTCGGAGGGAACACGATGAAGACACGGTGGCTGGCGCTGGCCGCACTGACGGCGGCGGCTGCAGCAGCCGCGTTCTCCGCATCTGCTGCCTCCGCGACCGACCCCGTGACGCTCGACTCGGGATACGTGACGGACGACGCCGACGTCCTCAGCCCGAGCCAAGAGGACGCCGTCGAGGCTCGACTCCAGACGCTCAGCGACAATTCCTCGTCCGATCTCTTCGTCGTCCTCGTCGATGACTTCACCTCGCCGACCGACAACATCGCCTGGGCCGATACCGTCGCAGAGAACAACAACCTCGGCTCCGAGCAGTACCTGCTCGCGATCGCGGTAGAGGGACGCAGCTACTACATCTCGGCAGCACCCGACGGCCCGCTCAGCGACAGCAAGCTCGACGACGTGGAAGACAAGATCCAGGGTCTGGCCGCACAAGAGGACTGGGAGGGCATGATCGTCCTCGCCGCCGACGAGATCGAGGGCGACGGCGGTGCGGGCGCTCTACGGGCCACACTGATCGTGGTCGCCGTCATCGCGGTCGGCCTGATCATCTGGCTGATCATCGCCCTCATTCGCCGCGCGCGTCGCAATGCCGCGATCCGCAGGCGTGGCGCCATGCCCGAGACGCCCGATCCGAACGATCCGTTCTCCACGCTGACCGACGAGCAGGTGGAGACGCAGGCGGGGGCCGCACTCGTGCAGGCGGACGATGCGATCACCTCGAGCCGCGAGGAGCTCGGCTTCGCCGTCGCCCAGTTCGGCGACGCGGCGACCGCCGAGTTCAGCGGAGCAGTCGAGACCGCGAAGTCGAAGATGTCCGAGGCCTTCGATCTGAAGCAGAAGCTCGACGACGAGATCGAGGACACCGTCCACGATCGCCGCGCCTGGCACATCCGCATCATCCGGCTGTGCGACGAGATCGACGACGTCCTCGACGAGAACACCGACGCGTTCGACGCGCTCCGCAAGCTCGAGCAGAACGCACCACAGGAACTCGACAGAGTCCGCGGCGAGCGAGCCGCTCTCGTCCCGCTTCTGACTTCCGCGGCTCCCGCTCTGGCCGCGCTGTCCGCCACCTACGACGCATCGGCACTGAGCACGGTGTCCGACAACCCGGCACAGGCTCAGGAGCGGGCAGCCCTCGCCGACCGCTCGATCGAGGCCGCGCAGCAGGCGATAGCGGCCGGTCGCTCCGGCGAGGCGGCGTTCGCCATCCGCACGGCCGAGCAGTCGGTGGCGCAGGCGACACAGCTGGTCGAGGCCATCAACGCGCTGGGCACCGAACTCTCCCGTATCGAATCGCAGGCGCAGGCTCTCGTCGCCGAGCTGCAGGCCGACATCGCCGCGGCACAGCAGCTGCCTGACGCCGGAGGCACGCTCGCCGCGGTCGCGGCCGCAACCTCGCAGCAGCTGCAGCGTGCGCAGGCCGACCTCTCCGGAGCATCGCGCAGTCCGCAGCGCGTGCTCGAAGCGCTCAGCGCGGCGAACACGCAGATCGACGCCGCGATCGCGGAGGGCACCCAGGCCGTGGAACGGGCGCGACGCGTGCAGCAGCTTCTCGAGCAGACCCTGACGCAGGCGGGCTCCGAGATCCGAGCAGCGCGCGAGTACATCGAGACGCGGCGGGGAACGGTCGGCTCCACGGCTCGCACCCGCCTCTCCCAGGCCGACGCGACCCTTACTCAGGCCGTGAGTCTGCGGTCGTCGGATCCCGAGACCGCGCTCGCAGAAGCAGGACGCGCGCTCGAACTCGCCCGGCAGGCCACCTCATCCGCCCAGGCGGATGTCGCGGCTATGAGCCCGAGCCGCTATGAGAGCGGATGGGGCGGCGCCGGCGGCAGCATCTTCGGCGGCGGCGGATCAGGCTCCGGCGGTTCCGGCCTGGGTGGCGACATCCTGGGCGGCATCATCGGCGGTCTGCTCTCGGGCGGCGGCGGAGGTGGCGGCTCCTCGCGCAGCAGCAGCTGGCGTTCCAGCGGTGGCGGCGGGTTCCGCAGCTCCGGTTTCGGTGGAGGCGGCGGCAGCCGCTCCAGCGGCCGCAGCGGCCGTTCGGGAGGGCGACGCTTCTGAACCGCACACCTATCGACCCCAGACATCGAGTCCGACCCTCTGAAAGGAACCACGCATGACCAAGCAGTCCATCTTCGGACGTATCTCGACCCTCGTCCGCGCGAACATCAACTCGCTCCTGGACTCTGCGGAAGACCCGCAGAAGATGATCGACCAGCTCGTTCGCGACTACACGAACAGCATCGCCGACGCCGAGTCGGCCATCGCCGAGACCATCGGCAACCTGCGTCTGCTGGAGCGCGACCACGAGGAAGACGTCCAGGCCGCCACCGAGTGGGGCAACAAGGCTCTCGCCGCCAGCCGCAAGGCCGACGAGATGCGCTCCACCGGCGACGCCGCCGATGCCGACAAGTTCGACAACCTCGCGAAGATCGCTCTGCAGCGCCAGATCAGCGCCGAGCGCGAGGCGACCGGGGCCGAGCCGCAGATCGCCGCTCAGACCGAGATCGTCGACAAGCTGAAGTCCGGCCTCAACGGCATGAAGGACAAGCTCGGCGAGCTGAAGAACAAGCGCAGCGAGCTGCTCGCCCGCGCCAAGGTCGCCGAGGCTCAGACGAAGGTGCAGGATGCGGTCTCCTCGATCAACGTCCTCGACCCCACCAGCGAGCTGGGACGTTTCGAAGACAAGGTCCGCCGTCAGGAGGCCCTCGCCCAGGGCAAGATCGAGCTCGCGGCATCCAGCCTCGACGCTCAGTTCGAGAGCCTCGAAGACCTCGGTGAGCTCACCGAGGTCGAGGCTCGTCTCGCCGAGCTGAAGGCGGGCGGCTCCGCCCCTCGCCAGGCCATCGAAGGCTCCTGACACACCTGCGGGTGCCTCGGATCCTCGCGTCCGAGGCACCCGCTCCTCTTTCTCAGCTGGAGGCACCCATGGTGCGTTTCCTCGTCGTCCCGCAGTGGCAGGGCTCCCCCGCCGCTCGCGCGATGCTGCTCGTCGACGGCGCCTCGGCGATCGCCGGCGACCTTCCGCGTGCCGCGACCACGGTGCTCGATGTGCCGGTCGAAGCCGGTGAATCCCTCGGCACCGGCGTCCGCCGACTCAGCGCTCTCCTTCGCACCCGAGAGCTCGTCGAAACCGGCATGACCGCCGACACCGTGATCATCGGCGGCGACTGCAGCGTGACCGTCGCCGCCCTGGCGGCTCTTCCCGGCGGAACCGACGACCTGGCCGTCGTGTGGTGCGATGCCCACGCCGACCTGCACACGCCGGACACCTCACCCTCCGGAGCGTTCTCCGGCATGGCGCTCCGCGCGGTACTCGGCGACGGAGAGCCTCAACTCGCGCTCTCGCCCGGGATCCCCCGCGATCGGGTGGTCACGGTGGGCATGCGCAATCTCGACGACGACGAGGTCACCGCCCTCGACGGCCTCGCCCAGCTCTCCGTCGACGATCTGGAATCGCCCGACGCTCTCGCCGACGCGGTCGAAGCGACCGGCGCGCGCCGCGTATGGGTGCACATCGACGTCGATGTGCTCGACCCTGCGGAGATCGCCGGCGTCTCCTCCCCCGCACCGTTCGGACTCTCGCCCGCGAGTCTGAGCACCGCGATCCGCGCACTGCGGTCCCGTGTGCCGCTGGCGGGCGCCACCATCGCGGGGTTCGCCCCTCGCTCACCCGCTGACGCGGTCGACGACCTCGGCGCGCTGCTCCGTCTCGTCGGAGCCGTCGCATGACGTCCGACTGGCGGCCGGCCGCCGAGCGCGCTGTGGCTCGCGGTCGGAGACTCGACCGCCGGATCCCCGCGTTCCTCCTGCGTTCGCCGATCAGCCGGATCGGCTACTGGTGGGGCACGTCCGTGGGCTGGATCTGGGGGTCCCTGTGGAGCACGGGTCCCGTCGAACGCCGATCGGGCCTGTGGGTGTTCCAGGGGATGCCGAACTGGACGTTCAACCGCGGCGGAGTGTGCGTCGGCGGCTGCTTCCTGACGGGTGACGCCCGTCCGAGCGACGCCGTGCTGCGCCACGAGGCGGTGCACAAGGCGCAGTGGCTGCGCTACGGCATCCTGCTTCCGGTGCTCTACCTGTTCGCGGGCAGGGATCCGCTGCGCAACCGCTTCGAGATCGAGGCAGGCCTGGAAGACGGCAACTACGTCCGCCGCAGCAGGTCGCGGCCGTAGAGCGCGGAAGCGCTCAGCGGTCGACGGGCAGCAGCCCGAAACGCTCCGGAGCGTGGATCTGAGCAGGCTGGATCTCGAGGGCGCCCGTCAGGTGCTCGACGATGTCAGCCGTGCCGAGGAAGCCTCCGAGAAGGGTGACGTGGGTGTCGAGCTCGTCGTCGCAGAGCATCTCGTCTGCCCACGCGCAGGTCGCTCGGGCGAGAGCCTCGCCGGGTGCGCACGCTCGCCCGCTTCCCGGTGCGCCCGATCGCTGGGATCGAGCGAGCCACGTGACCGTCATGCGTCCAGGGGCTTCGATCACGCCGATGTCGGACGCGTCGGCGACCTCGATGAAGATCCGACCCGACGCGCACAGCGGCAGAGTGGCGAGGAAGACCTCGAGCTCGGCGAGCGAGTGCTCGTCGGCCGTCACCAGGTGGTGAGCACGGCGACGTGCGGCGCGGCGCTCGGCACGCGTGCTGCGGGTCTCGAGGAAGGTCTCCATGATGCATCCATCATACAGCATATGAAGGGTTGCCTAACCTTGCTCGGGGACTTCTTCCACAAGTGCGCGTCGCAGAGCCTCGAGTTCCTGGTCCGTCATCCCGTTCGCGCGCAGGTAGCCGGCGGCCGAACCCCAACGTTCGTCGACCTGCTCGAGCAGCGCCCGCATCACCGGTGCCGGCGACTGCGTCGCCAGAGCGACGGCGTGCACCGCCTGCGGATGCTGCGACCTCAGGTACGCGGCGATGCGCTGCGACCGCTCGGCGGGCAGCAGCGACTCCGTGAGCGCGTAGTCCGCGACGATCGCCTCACGGTCGGCGCCCGCTGCGGCGAGCGCGAGCGCGACGGTCACCCCGGTGCGGTCCTTGCCGACCGTGCAGTGGACGAGAGTCGGCTCCCCCTCGGCGATGATGCGGATCGCGGCGACGAGCCGATCTCCGCTCTCCTCGAGCAGGTGCAGGTAGAGATCCTCCAGGCTCGTGTCCGTCTCGAAGAACGACCGCACGGATCCGAGGAACAGCGGAAGGTGAGTGGTGTCGGGACCCTCGATCTCGGTCGGCTCTGCAGCGACCTCTTCGCCGTCGCGGAGATCGACGATGTGAGCGACGCGGCGACGGACCTCGTTCACCCCGGCAGTGGTCGCCGCCGAGAGCTGGCCGGATCGCAACAGCACGCCCGAACGGATCCGACCACCGTCTGCGAGCATCCCTCCGACGTCGCGGAAGTTGTTGACCCCGTCGACCTCGAGAACGCTCATGCCTGCGCCTGCGCCTGCGGCGAGCGCGGCGGAACCGGGTATCTTCCGGCGATCACGACTCGGTTGAAGGCGTTGATCGAGATGCAGGCCCAGCTCAGTGCCGCGTACTCCTTCTCGGTGAACACTCCACCGACCCGGTCGTACACGTCGTCGGAGATGCCCTCCTCGGAAATGAAGGTGAAAGCCTCGGCGAGCTCGAGCGCGGCTTCCTCGCGGTCACTGAAGACATTGCTCTCGCGCCACGTCGCGATCTGCATGAGCGTGTCGGTGTCGATGCCCGCCTTGAGCGCGCGATCCACATGCAGACGCGTGCAGTAGCTGCACCCGTTGAGCTGCGACGAGTGGATCATCACGATCTCCTTGAGCCGATCGTCGATCCCGTTGGCTGCGCAGATGTCTCCCACGGTGCGGGCGAAGGCGTCGAGCGCCTGGTAGGCCGCCGGCTCGGTCTTTGAGAGGTGCACTCGCGTCTCGCTCATGGCTCAATGATATTCCGTTGTGCACTCAAGCTGGCGAGCCGCTCACAGGAAGCGAGAATGCAGAGCGCGAAATGACAGCGCCGATTTAATACCTTTTCGCCAAGGGTGAGCCGGGTTACGGCAAACATAATGCTCCCGCATTTCCCCACCACCCTCGAAGCAGAGCAGAATATGCAGGTGGCGATCGACACCAGCGAGTTCAGCTATCTTCCCGCACAGGCGCAGACGATGGGGGTCTCCGAACCGTCCGTTCGACGCGTGACGCTGCCCCTGCCGGACGGCCGCCAGGTGAGCGCGCTGCGATTCGGCGACGAGGCACCTCGAGTGACACTGCTGCACGGCGCCGGTCTCAATGCGCACACGTGGGACACGACGGTGCTCGCGCTCCAGCAGCCGGTGCTGGCGATCGACCTCGCCGGTCACGGCGACTCGTCGTGGCGCGACGACCTCGATTACACCCCTCGCACTCTCGCCCTCGACGTCGCCGCGGCGCTCGACGCCTGGACGGACGCCCCGCAGCTGGTCGTGGGTCACTCGCTCGGCGGCCTCACCGGCGCAGCTCTTGCCGCTGCCCGTCCCGACCTCGTGTCGGGGCTGATCGTGGTCGACATCACCCCGGGCATCGACACGTCCGCCGGGCCCGCCGCCCTACGCGAGTTCTACGCCGGCCCCACGGATTTCGAGACGCGCGACGAGCTCGTCGACCGCGCGATCACGTTCGGGTTCGGGGGCGCCAGGTCTGAGACCGAGCGGGGCGTGTTCCTGAACACCCGCGTGCGCGCCGACGGCCGCGTCGAGTGGAAGCACCACTTCGCGCACCTCGCGGCCCAGACGCTCGCTGCGCACGACCGCGGCGACGTCTCGGCGCCGTCCGCACTTCACACCACCGGCTGGCAGGATCTCTCGCAGACGTCGGCACCCCTCACGCTCCTCCGCGCGATCGACGGCTTCGTGACCGCAGCGGATGCGCAGGAGTTCGCCGATCGTCTGCCTCAGGCCCGCGTGGTCGCTGTCCAGGCCACCCACAACGTCCAGGAGACCGCGCCCGGGCAGCTCGCCGCGGTGATCTCGTCCTCGCTCCCGCCGCACGGAATGTGACGTTCCGTTCCACATTCCGCCCTCACCCACCCGACACATCCCTAGGCTCGATCCATCGGCACACAGCAACTGCCGCACCGAGAGGAAACAACCCATGTTCCGACGTACGCGACGACTCGCGCTGATCTCCGCCATCGCGGCGAGCGCCATCGTCCTCACCGCCTGCGCGGGTGCCGTAGAGCCCGAGACCACTGAGCCCGTCGGAGAGCCCGATCCGGACGCGACGCTCCAGGTGGGGCTCGTCCTCGAACCCACCAATCTCGACATCCGTCACACCAGCGGCGCAGCCCTCGAGCAGATCCTCATCGACAACATCTACGAGGGTCTGATCAGCCGGACGCAGGAGAACGAGATCGTGCCCCGCCTCGCCTCGGACTACGAGGTCTCCGACGACGGACTCACTTACACGTTCACCCTCAACGAGGGCATCACGTTCCACAGCGGAACCGCACTCACCTCGGCCGACGTGGTCGCCTCGTACGAGGCCGTCCGCACGGACGCGACGCTGCAGGGCAACGCCGAGTTCGCCTCGGTGGCCTCTATCACCGCCCCGGACCCCGCGACGGTGCAGATCGTGCTCACGGAGCCGAACCAGAACTTCCTGTTCTCGCTCACCGGGCCTGCGGGTCTCGTCTTCCAGACGGGCGACACGACCGACCTCAAGACCGCCGAGAACGGAACCGGCCCCTTCACCCTGACTCGGTGGAACAAGGGCAGCGCCATCACCTTCGCCCGCAACGACGCCTATTGGGGCGAACCGGCGGGAGTCGCCGAGGTCGAGTTCCAGTACATCCCCGACTTCACCGCCGGAGTGAACACCGCTCTCGACGGCGGGGTTCAGGTTCTCACAGCCGTCGACCCGAATCTCGCCCCGCAGCTCGAGGATTCCGGCGACTTCACCCTCACGACCGGCCGCACCACAGACAAGGCCACGCTCGCGTTCAACAACGCCAAGGCGCCTCTCGACGACGTGCGGGTACGCGAGGCACTCCGCCTCGCGATCGATCACGAGGCTCTCGTCGAGGCCGTCGGTGCGGGATCCACCCTGTACGGACCGATCCCCGAGCTGGACCCCGGTTACGAGGACCTCTCCGATGTCGTCTCCTACGATCCGGAGAAGGCGAAGGAGTTGCTTGCAGAAGCCGGCCAGGAGGATCTCGAGCTCACCCTGACGATCCCCAGCTTCTACGGAACGACGGTCCCCAAGGTGCTCATCTCGGACTTCCAGAAGGTCGGCGTCACCCTCGATGTCGACTCCGTCGAGTTCCCGGCCTGGTTGGAGGACGTCTACACCAACCACGACTACGACCTCAGCTTCGTGCTGCACGTCGAGCCGCGTGACTTCGGCAACTTCGCGAACCCCGACTACTACTTCGGCTACGACAACGCCGAGGTGCAGGGCCTGTACACCGAGGCGCTGGCCGAGGTCGATCCCGACAAGTCCGCGGACCTGCTCGCCGAAGCCGCGCGCATCGTGTCCGAGGACCACGCGGCGGACTGGTTGTACAACGGTGCGACCATCACGGCCGTGAGCCCGCTCGTGACCGGCTTCCCCGAGGACTCGATCAACTCCCGCATCAACCTGGCCGGGGTGACCGTGGCCACCGAGAAGTGATGACGCGCACGTCGTGATCCGCTACGCGCTCGTTCGAGGAGCCCTGCTCATCGCAGGGCTCCTCGTCTCGAGTGCGGTGATCTTCCTGACACTCAGGGTCTTCCCCGGCGATGTCGCACAGCTGATCGCGGGCACACAGGCCTCCCCCGACGAGGTGGAGGCCCTTCGCGAATCCCTCGGTCTGAACCGTCCTCTCCCCGCGCAGTACGCGGAATGGATCGGCGGGATCTTCCGCGGCGATCTCGGCACGTCGCTCCTCTCGGGCGCCTCGGTCGGCGAGGAGCTGCTCGAGAAGGCGCAGGTCACGGTCCCGCTCGGCATCCTCTCCCTGCTCATCGCCGTCCTCATCGCCGTGCCGTTCGGCATCCTGGCCGCGCTGCGTCGTGGCGGTCGCGGAGGCACGGCGCTGAGCGTCGGCGCGCAGGCTCTCGCCGCGGTGCCCGTCGTCTGGGCGGGCATGATGCTCATCGTCGTCTTCTCGGTCTGGCTCGGCTGGCTTCCCCCGCAGGGCTTCCCCCGCACCGGGTGGAGCACCCCCTGGCGAGCGATCGAATCGCTGCTGCTGCCCGCTCTCACGATCGGCATCGTCGAGGGCGCGATGCTCATGAGATTCGTGCGCAGTGCGACCCTGCAGGCTGCGGGACAGGACTTCGTCCGCACCGCCGCCGCCAAGGGACTCACCCGCACGCGCGCACTCATCTCCCACGGCATACCAGCAGTCGGACTCTCGATCATCACGGTCCTCGGACTGCAGGTCGCGGGCATCATCGTCGGCTCGGTCGTCATCGAGCAGCTGTTCACCCTCCCGGGTATCGGGCGGATGCTCGTGGCCGACGTCGGAACGCGCGACCTCGTCAAGGTGCAGAGCGAGCTGCTCGTGCTCACCGGTTTCGTGCTCGTGGTGGGCTTCCTCGTCGATCTGGTCCATCGTGCGATCGATCCTCGGCAGAGGGAGGCCTGATGTCCGGTTGGCTGTCGAGGCTGTGGCGGACCGCGACCGGGCGATTCGGTCTGATCGTCGTCGCCATCGTCGCTCTCACGGCGCTCGTCTCGCTGTTCTGGACGCCGTTCGACCCGCAGGAGTCCGATCTGGCGGCTCGCTGGGGTGTCCCCGGCTGGCCCCATCTGCTCGGCACCGACGACACCGGGCGCGACATCCTCAGTCTGCTCATGGCGGGCTCTCGGACGACGGTGTTCGTGAGCATCGGCGCCGGGCTCGTCGCCACGGTCGTCGGCATCGCCCTGGCCGCGCTCGGCGCGCTCACGGCACGGTGGCTGCGTGAGACGGTGGCCGTGCTCGTCGACATCCTGATCGCCTTCCCCGTGCTGCTCATCGCGATGATGATCTCGTCGGTCTGGGGCGGCTCGCTCTGGGTGGTGATCTGGTCGGTGGGCATCGGCTTCGGCGTCAACATCGCTCGCGTCACCCGACCAGAGCTGCGCCGCGTGCAGCAGAGCGACTTCGTCCTCGCCGCGCGGGCCTCCGGCCTGACGACCGGTCAGAGCCTCGCGCGCCACCTGCTGCCCAACGTCGCGCCCGTGTTCATCGTGCAGCTGTCGTGGTCGATGGCGGTCGCCGTGCTCGCCGAAGCGGGACTGTCGTACCTGGGCTTCGGCGCGTCGGTGGTGGAGCCGAGCTGGGGGCTGCTGCTCGCCGATCTCCAGCGCTACATCGGCGTGCATCCCCTCTCGGTCATCTGGCCGGGCCTCGCGATCACGATCACGGTGCTCGCTCTCAACCTCCTGGGCGACGGCCTGCGCGAGGCCACCGATCCCACGCTGCGCCATCGCGCCGCCGAGATCCACACCCCGGCGGTGATCGCATGAGTCTCGAAGTGACCGACCTCGTCGTCCGCATCGACGGACGGCCGGTGGTCGACGGCGTCTCGTTCGAGGTGCCGGACGGATCGCGCCTGGGTCTGATCGGCGAATCCGGATCCGGCAAGTCCTTGACCGCCCTGGCCGTTCTCGGGCTCCTTCCCGACGGCGCGACCGCGAGCGGCAGCATCCGCTGGAACGGCACCGAGCTGATCGGAATGCCGGATCGCGAGCTCGCACGCCTGCGCGGTGACGAGATCGGGATCGTCTTCCAGGAGCCGCGCACCGCTCTGAACCCGATCCGCACGGTCGGCAGGCAGATCGCCGAGTCGATCCGCATCCACGAGGGCATCGGTCGACGAGAGGCCCGAGAGCGAGCGATCCAGGAGGCGGCTCGCGTGCGCCTGCCCGACCCGACGTCGATCGTCGATCGGTATCCGCACCAGCTGTCCGGCGGTCAGAGGCAGCGGGTGGCGATCGCGATGGCGCTCGCGTGCCGACCGCGTCTGCTCATCGCCGATGAGCCGACGACCGCTCTCGACGTCACGATCCAAGCCGAGATCCTCGCTCTGCTGTTGAACCTCGTCGAGGAGCAGGGCATGTCACTCGTGTTCATCACCCACGATCTCGCCGTCCTCGCTCAGGTCGCGACCCAGGGCGTGGTTCTCGAAGACGGCCACGTGGTCGAGGCGGCTCCCGTGAGCACGCTCCTCACCGCCCCGACGTCGCCGATCACCCAGGGGCTGCTCCGCGACGCGACCGCGACCCTGTGGCGGCCCGAGGGAGGCACGCGATGAGCCTGATCGAGGCGCGGTCTCTGCGGCGTGACTTCGTGATCCCCAAGCGCTCCGCCTTCGAGCCGACGCGCAGGCAGACAGCCTTGGCGCCGACCGACCTCGACATCGTCGAGGGGTCGTCCGTCGGGATCATCGGCGAATCCGGGTCGGGGAAATCGACGCTCGTCAGACTGCTGCTCGGACTCGACCGTCCGACGTCCGGCACCGTCACCGTCGATGGAAGAGTCGTGGATGCCGCGGCATCCGCCCGCTCGCTGCACTGGCTGCGCCGTCAGACCGGGCTCGTGTTCCAGGACCCGTACGCATCGCTGGACCCTCGGATGACCGCCGCCCAGATCATCCGCGAGCCTCTCTGGGCGCTCGGCATCGAGGGAGACCACCGCGCGCGCGTGCGCGACGTGCTCGAGCAGGTCGGCCTCGAACCCGAGATGGGCGACCGCTACCCGCATGAGTTCTCGGGAGGGCAGCGGCAGCGGATCGCGTTGGCCCGCGCCATCGTGCATCGACCCCGCATCCTCGTCGGAGACGAGCCCCTGTCGGCGCTCGACGTGACCGTGCGAGCTCAGATCCTCGAGCTCCTGATCGAGCTGCGACGCAGCGCCGACCTGACGCTCGTCCTGGTGTCGCACGACATCGGCGTGGTGCAGAACCTGTGCGACACGGTGGTCGTGATGAAGGACGGCGCCGTCGTCGAGCGAGGATCCACCGCGGACGTGCTGCTGCGCCCGACGCAGGACTACACGAAGGCTCTCCTCGCCGCGATCCCCGTGATCCCCGCTCCCCCGTCGTGAGCAGGGTCGTCAGCGCGCCGAGCTCGTGCTGAAGAACTTCCGTCGACGGCTGGGACGCAGCGCGCGGCGCATGTAGACGGTCCCGAGGTCGCGGCCGAACTTGTGCCCGACTCGGCCCATCCGTCCGGCCTCGACGAAGCCGAGCTTCGCGTGGAGCCGGATCGAGGCGTCGGCCTTCGTGTCGCTGATCACGGCCACCATCTCGCGGATGCCGAGCTGTTCGCAGGCGTCGATGAGCGCCTGCAGCAGCGCAGCTCCGAGCCCCTTGCCGCCGGCTCCCGGGCCGAGGTAGATCGAGTCCTCGACCGTGTACCGGTACGCGTTCTTGCCCGCCCACGGCTGCGCCAGCGCGTACCCGATCACGACCCCCGCCGGCGAGACCGCCACCAGGAAGGGCAGGCCGAGCTTGCTCAGCAGCGCGAACTTCTCACGCCAGTAGGGGATGCTGCTGCGCCGCTCATCGAGAGTGACCACCGAATTGCTGACGAAATGGTTGTAGATCTCGCGCACGTACGGGAGGTCGCCCGAACGTGCGGGGCGGATCGAGTACGAGAACACGTCGGGCTCGGGCTGCGGGCGCAGATGGCGCGGCAGCACACGGCGGCGATCACCGGGCTCGAACTGCATGCGATCAGCTTAGAGGGGGCGCTTCGCCGACGCGCCAGTCGATCGGACTCGCACCGAGCCCGTCGAGCAGCTCGTTCGCTCGCGAGAACGGCCGAGAGCCGAAGAATCCGCGCCGTGCGGAGAGCGGAGACGGGTGCGCCGAGGCGATCACGGGGGTCTCGCCGAGGAGGGGCTGCAGATTCGCCGCGTCCTTGCCCCACAGGATCGCGACGAGCGGCTGGTCCCGCGCGACGAGTGCGCGGATCGCGAGCTCGGTCACCTGCTCCCATCCCCAGCGGCGATGGGAGCCGGCGTCGCCGGGCCGCACGGTCAGCACCCTGTTGAGCAGCAGGACCCCCTGGTCGCTCCACGCGGACAGATCTCCGTGCGGGGCAGGCGGGATGCCGAGATCGCTCTCGAGTTCCCGGTAGATGTTCCCCAGGCTGCGCGGCAGCGGCCGCACGTCATGGTCGACGGCGAACGACAGCCCGATCGGGTGCCCGGGAGTCGGATACGGGTCCTGACCGGTGATGAGCACCTTGACGTCGGACATCGGGCGTTCGAAGGCGCGCAGCACGTGATCGCCCGCGGGAAGATAACCGCGTCCTGCGGCCTGCTCCTCCCGGAGCCGCTCCCCGAGGGCGGTGATCGTCTGCTGAACCGGAGCGAGTGCGTCCGCCCATTCGGGGTCCATGAGACCGTCGCCGGCGAGCTCGGCGAGAGTGCGCGCGGTCATCCTCAGTCGATCGGCCGCACGCGCAGCGGTCCGCGGGCGAGAAGATGGTTGGCCGACTGCGCGACGGGTCGCATCGTGACGAGGTCGAGATTCACATGAGCGGGCGCGTCGAGGGCATAGGCGATCACGTCGGCGACGTCCTCGGCGCGCAGCGGCGCCTCGACGCCCGAATACACGGCCTCTGCCGCGACCGCGTCTCCGCCCAGACGGTTGAGCGTGAACTCCTCGGTGTGCACCATTCCGGGAGCGATCTCGGACACGCGGATCGGCTCGCCGTTCAACTCGAGACGGAGGGCGTGCACGAGCATGGCCTGCGCGGCCTTGGCGGCGTTGTAGCCTCCGCCGCCCGGGTAGGCCACCTGGGCGGCCGTCGAGGTCACGAACACGGTGTCCGCGTGACCGTCCGCGGCGGCTGCCCGACGAAGCAGAGGCAGGAGCCCCGCCACCAGACGCTGGCTCGAGAGCACGTTCGCGTCGTACATCCACTGCCAGTCATCGATCGACGCGTTCTCGATGCGATCCGTGCCTCGCGCTCCGCCCGCGACCTGCACGAGAGCGTGCACGGGTCCCGAATCCTCGAGCTCCGAGACCAGCGCTGCGACGGCTTCCGGGTTCGTCAGGTCGCACGCGATCGTCGACGCCCCGGTCTCCGCCGAGAGCGCCTCCAGTCGGGACGCCCGTCGCGCGACTCCCACGACCCCCCAGCCGCGGGCGCGCAGCGCGCGCACCGTCCCCTGTCCGATACCCGAACTCGCACCCGTCACCACTGCACGCCTGTTCACCATTCCTCCACCGTACGATGTTCCGGCCGCGAAAGCCGCTGCGCATCGTCGGGTCGCGTCGACGCGCCGCGTCGGGAGTCGACGCGCGCCGACCGGACCTCGGAGACGAGGACGAGTGCGACCCCGGCTCCGCACAGGGCGAATCCGGCGATCGTGAGGATCGTCAGAGGCTCCCCCAGCAGGATGGTTCCGGCCAGTGACGTCGTCGGCGCGATCAGGAAGAGCAGCGCCTGCAGGGCGGTGATGCCGATGCGCTTCAGCAGCCACCAGTACAGACCGTATGCGGCGAGCGTCGGAGCGGCCGCGGTCAGCACCACGGCGAGCCAGAACGATCCGGAGGCGGGCGGAACCAGCGTCCCCGTCACCGCCGCGATCACCACGAGCAGCGCCGCCGTCACCGTCACGTGGACGGTCAGCGTCACGAGCACGCCGGTCTGCACCCCGGTCTTCCGCTGCAGCAGGGTGCCGACGATGAGGCACACCATGGCGACGGCCGGCAGCGCATAGGCCGCAGGTGGAGCCTCGGTGGCGCCGAGCTGCGACTGGACGACGAGCAGCACTCCGATCGCGCCCACTCCGAGCCCGACCCATTGAGCTCCGCGCACACGCAGACCGAGGATGGGCCCGACGAGCACAGCCACCACCAGGGGCTGCACCGCGTCGATGAGAGCCACGGTGCCGGTGGCGATGCCTGCGGCGACGGCACCGTAGACCGCGATGCAGTAGCCGAACTGCGCGAAGATCCCTATCGAAGCCTGGATCCGGAGCTCACGTCGGTGCATCCCCGTCGCCGCTCCTGAGACGACGACGAGCACGAGCAGCGCGACGGCCAGGGGCGCGAACCGCCACACGAGGAGCGTCAGGGGCGAGACCTCGACGGTGGCGAACGCCGGGATGATGAACCCCGAGCTCCAGGTCACGACGAATGCGGTCGCGGCGGTCGCCGTCGTCACGACCGGAAGTACACCGATCTGTTTACTCATGATGCCGACTATACAGACTGGTATAGTCGTCCGCATGACCTCGTCCGTTCCCGAACTCGGGCCGCTCACGCCCGGAGGGCGGCGCGTTCTCGACACCGCATCCCGACTGTTCTACGAGCGAGGCATCCACGCGGTCGGGGTCGACACGATCGCCGAGGCGGCCGGAGTCACGAAGAAGACGCTCTACGACCGCTTCGGGTCGAAGGAGGCGCTGGTCGTCTCCTACCTCCAGCACCGGGATGCGCGGTGGCGCGACCACGTCGCCGGCCAGCTCGCCCGGGTGCCCGATCCCGGCGCCGACCGTGTGCTCGCGGTCTTCGACGCCGCGATCTCCTGGTCCGACGAGAACAGCCCGAAGGGATGCAGCGCGATCAACGCCCGAGCCGAGATCGGCGAGGGCAACGACGACCACCCGGTGTTCCCCGAGGTGTCTCGCCAGAAGGCCTGGCTCCTCGATCTGTTCGAGGAGCTCTGCAGCGAAGCGGGGATCACCGATCCGCAGGCGATGGCACAGGCGATGATGCTGCTGTACGAGGGCGCGATCGTCACGGTCGGGATGACGACGTTCGCCGAGCCGTTCGCGATCGCTCGCACGTGGGCGGCGAGGCTGCTCGGCCGGCCCTGAACCCGCACGCGCACCGGCGCCGGGATCCGGCCGGTGTTCATTACGTCACATTTCCCACCCACTGTTGACAACTTCCGATATTCCGTACTGTCGCATCAACGACATCAGTCGAATCGACCTTCCAACAGTTCCAGGGGGAACACATGTCCGCACCCGAGACCTGGCGTTTCGAGACCAAGCAGATCCACTCCGGCGCTGCTCCCGACCCCGTGACCAAGGCCCGCGCCACTCCGATCTACCAGACCACGTCCTACGTGTTCGACAGCGCGGATCACGCCGCGAACCTGTTCGCCCTGGCGGAGTTCGGCAACATCTACACCCGCATCCAGAACCCGACGCAGGACGTCCTGGAGCAGCGCCTCGCGGCGCTCGAGGGGGGCACCGGAGCCCTCGTCCTCGCCAGCGGTCAGGCGGCGTCGACGTTCGCTGTGCTGAACATCGCGCAGGCCGGTGACCACATCGTCTCGTCCAGCTCGATCTACGGCGGCACGTACAACCTGTTCAAGTACACGCTCGCCAAGCTCGGCATCGAGGTCACGTTCGTCGAGAACCAGGACGACCCCGAGGAGTGGCGCCGCGCGCTGCGACCGAACACCAAGCTCTTCTTCGCGGAGACCATCGGCAATCCGCAGATCAACATCCTCGACATCCGCACCGTCGCAGACGTGGCGCACGAGGGCGGCGTCCCGCTGATCGTCGACAACACGATCGCGACTCCGTACCTGATCCGCCCGTTCGAGCACGGGGCCGACATCGTCGTGCACTCGGTCACCAAGTTCCTCGGCGGCCACGGCACCACCATCGGCGGCGCGATCATCGACGGCGGCACCTTCGAGTGGTCGAAGAACGTCGAGCGCTTCCCCGGCCTCACCGAGCCCGACCCGTCGTACCACGGCGCGAGCTACACCGCCGCGGTCGGTGACCCGCTCGCCTACATCATCAAGGCCCGGGTGCAGCTGCTCCGCGACCTCGGCTCGGCCATCGCGCCGCAGAGCGCCTGGAACCTCATCCAGGGCATCGAGACGCTGTCGCTGCGCATCGAGCGTCACGTGCAGAACGCCCAGGAGATCGCCGAGTGGCTCGACAGCCGGGACGACGTGGCATCCGTCAACTACTCTGGCCTGCCCTCGTCGCCCTGGTACGCCAAGGCGAACCAGTACGCGCCCAAGGGCGTCGGCGCGGTGCTGTCGTTCGAGCTCAAGGGCGGCGTCGAAGCCGGTCGCGAGTTCGTCAACAGCCTGTCGCTGTTCAGCCACCTCGCGAACATCGGCGACGTGCGCTCTCTCGTCATCCACCCGGCGTCGACCACCCACGCGCAGCTCACGCCCGAGCAGCAGCTCACGGCCGGCGTCACCCCCGGCCTCGTGCGACTGTCGGTGGGCATCGAGAACATCGACGACCTCAAGGCAGACCTCGACGAGGCACTCGCCGCGGCTCGCCGCGTGTCGGAGGCCGCTCGCGCCTGACCGCCATCACCCAGAGCAAGTGCCCCGGGCTTCGGCTCGGGGCACTTCTCGTCCCCGGCTCGTTCGGCCCGTGCACAGGCGGCGCGGACGACAATGAGAACCCACCCGAGGAGCTCACGATCGCCGCCACGACGCATCCGCCGACCCGCCGACGCACGCACGTACCCGCAGGGCGAGCCATCGCCGTCGTCGCACTGGTCGTGCTGGTCATGATCGTGTGCGTCTGGGTCCCGGGCGTGGTGGGAACCGCGGCCGCTGCGCTTCTCCCCTGGTGCGGTCTCGCGCTCGGAGTGCTGGCGGTGGTCGCCCTCCTCCTCGCCCGACGTGTCCTCCTGGTGCTGCTCGTGCCTATCCTCGCGTGGATGCTGGCGATCGCTCCCTCTGCTCCGGGCTTCGCATCGGGCAGCGCCGACGAATCGCCCGGCGTGCGGATAGTCAGCCAGAACGTGCGCGCCCACTCCGGTGGCGCGGCGGAATCCGCGACGGACCTCGCTGGCTCCGGCGCCGAGGTCATCGCCCTCACCGAGCTCGACGCCGACAGCCTCGCGGCGGCACGCGACACGCTCGCCGCCGACTACCCGCACTCGTATGCCGTCGGCACGGTCGCCGTGTGGAGCCGCCTGCCGATCGCGGATGCGCAGGCGCTGTCGCTCGGACTCGACTGGAAGCGCGCACTGCGTGTGGTCGTGAATGCGCCGGACGGCGACGTGGCCGTCTACGTCATGCACGCGGCGTCCGTCCGCCCGGGCGTGCAGAGCGAGCGGGACGCGATGCTGTCCGGCATCGCCGATGCCGTCGCCGCCGATTCATCGGGGTCGGTCGTCGTCGTCGGCGACTTCAACGCCGCCTCTGCAGATCCTGCCCTGGGCGCCATCCGATCTCAGCTCGACTGGGTCAGGCCGACCGACGGCGCCCTCGGGTTCACGTGGCCCGCCGCACTCCCGCTCGCCAGGATCGATCATGTCTTCACGCGCGGCCTGACCGTGCTCGGTTCGACGACCATGCGGGCAGGCAGCAGCGACCACCTGGCGACGGTCACCACCCTCGCGTTCTGAGCGATCCGACGACGCATCCGTCCGCGGCGCACCGGGCGCGTAACCTGCGGCCGGCGCGTCGCGCGTCAGGCGAGAATGGAAGCATGGACTGGCAGACGACCTCTGAGGACACGGTGCCGTCGGCGCCCGTGACGGAGGCCGACGTGCGCCTGCTTCGCGCACGACCTCCCGCCACCGGCGCCTGGCGCGACGGGGACCCGGCCGGCGGACGGCGTTTCACCTCGTTCGGCGCTTTCCCGACCGAGAGCGGCGCCGAGCTCCCGGGCTTCCGCCTCGCGTTCGAGACCTGGGGCGAGCTGAACGACGACCGGGACAACGCGATCCTCGTCCTGCATGCGCTCACCGGCGACAGTCACGTGCGCGGCGCCGCCGGGGCGGGACACCCGACCGCCGGCTGGTGGGAGGACATCACCGGCCCCGGAGCACCGCTCGACACCGACCGCTGGTTCGTCATCGCACCCAACATGCTCGGCGGCTGCCAGGGATCCACCGGCCCGGCCAGCATCGCCCCCTCCGGATACGAGTGGGCCTCGCGCTTCCCCTACCTGACGATCCGCGACCAGGTCGCCGCGCAGGTACGCCTCGCCGACTCGCTGGGCATCGACACCTGGGCCGCGGTGATCGGCGGCTCCATGGGCGGGATGCACGCGCTCGAATGGGCGGTCTCGCACCCCGAGCGTGTCGCTCGCCTCGCCGTGCTGTCATCGCCTCCGGTCACGACAGCCGACCAGATCGCCCTGAACACGGTGCAGCTCGAGACCATCCGGATGGATCCCCGGTTCCTGGGCGGCGAGTACTACGATCTGGCCGACGGCGACGGCCCGCACCGCGGACTGGCGCTCGCCCGTCGCATGGCACTGCTCAACTACCGCAGTCCGATAGAGCTCAACCAGCGGTTCCAGCGCTCGTGGCAGTCAGGGGTGTCGCCTCTCGGCCACGGCGGACGTTTCGCGGTCGAGTCGTACCTGGACTTCCACGGCAACAAGTTCACCCGCCGTTTCGACGCGAACAGCTACATCACCCTCGTCGAGGCGATGAACTCGCACGACGTCGGCCGCGACCGCGGCGGGGTCGAAGAGGCGCTGCGCGCCGTGACGGCGACGACGCTCGTCCTCGGCATCGACAGCGACCGCCTCTTCCCCGTCGACGGCCAGCACCGCATCTCCCGCAGCATCCCGAACACCCTCGACGGCACCGAAGCCGTGGTGCTGAACAGCGATTTCGGGCATGACGGCTTCCTCATCGAGACCGAGGCGGTCGGCAGCAACCTGCGGCGTCTGCTCGCGAGCTAGATCGGATCGATCGTCCACGGCAGGGATCCGGTGCGCAGCCGTAGGCCCTCCCACTCGAAGTCGGTGCCCTGTGGCGACTGGACCACTCGGGTCGCGAAGTGCTGCGCCTCGCCAGCCGACGCGAGAGCGTCCTCGGCCGTGTCGAACCGGCTGAGCTGATGCAGGGTGACCCAGGTCGGCGGGAAGAGCGTCCACTCCCCCGTGGCATGCCTCGACAGAGCTTCGACCGGGCTCAGCCAGACCGCGTCGACGACCTCGCCGGGCGAGAACCGCAGGTCCGCTTCCGGCGCTCCGGCGAGGAAGAACCATGTCCGGATGCGGATCGGCGCCTCAGCCGGCGGCTGCCAGCGGGACAGCAGCACCGGATCGGCGATCGTCAGGCCGACCTCCTCGCGCGTCTCACGGATCGCCGCTCGACGCGCGTCGTCGCTCTCCTCCGCCCCCGCGCGGCGGTCGGACGGCTCCACCTTGCCGCCCGGGAACACCCACGCACCGGCGAACGAACCGCGATCCGGCCGTCGCATCAGCAGCACAGCGAAGCCGTCGGGTGTCGAGCGCAGCAGCACGGCCGTCCCGGCGACGGGCAGATGGTCGAGATCGGTCACAGCCTCACTCTATGAGGCGCAATGCCGCTCAGGCCTGAACGAGGACGGGCTTGCGCGCCTCTGTGCGATACGACAGCAACGCGATCACGAGGCCCGCGACGGCGAGGGCCGCCCCCGTCCACGACGGCGCGACGAAGCCCCATCCGGCCGCGATCACCATGCCGCCGAGGAACGCGCCGAGGCTGTTGCCGATGTTGAGCGCAGAGTGGTTCATCGCCGCGGCGATCGACTGATTGTCTCCGGCGACATCCATCAACCGCGTCTGAATCGTCGGGCTGAGCACCGAGGACACGAAGCCCACGACGAATACGAGGAGGGCGAGGCTGACGATCCAGAATGCGAGCACGGCGAGGAGTGCGAACACGAGCGCCATCGCTGCGAGTCCGAAGAGCAGCGTGCGTCGCAGGTCGATGTCGGCGAGATGCCCGCCGACGAGGTTGCCGGCGGTCATGCCCAATCCCATCAGCACCAGCACGATCGGCACCGCCCACTCGGGAGAGCCCGCCACCTCGGTCACCAGGGGCGCGATGTAGCTGTAGACCGCGAAGAAGCCGCCGAACCCGATCGCACCGACGCCGAGCGTGAACCAGACCTGCGGGATGCGGAACACGCCGAGCTCCTCGCGCATGGTCCGGCCGGGAGAGCCGGGATGCTCGGGCACGAAGAAGATGATGCAGACGGTCGCGAGGGCGAAGACGAGGGTCACAATCGCGAAGGCTGCCCGCCACCCCCAGAGCTGACCGAGGAAGGTCCCGAACGGCACCCCGACCACGTTCGCCACCGTCAATCCGGTGAGGATGAAGGCGACGCCCTTGGCTCGGTTGCCCGGCCCCATCACGTCAGCCGCGACCAGCGCGCCGATGCCGAAGTAAGCGCCGTGAGGCAGCCCCGCGAGGAATCGCGAGGCACCGACGAGTTCGAAGGTCGGGAGGAAGACCGTGAGCGCGTTGAACAGGGTCAGCGCCAGAGCCAGCCCGATCATCACGCGATGCCGCGGGTAGCGCGCGACGAAGCCGGCGATCGTGGGAGCTCCGACGACGACGCCGAGAGCGTAGAGCGAGATCAGCCAGCCGGCCTGGCTCAGCGCGTCTTCGGGGCTGCTGGCCCACAGCGTGGGCAGCAGCTCGTCAGCGATGTTGGGCAGCAGGCCCATGACGACGAACTCGGTCATGCCGATGCCGAAGCTGCCGATGGCGAGGGAGAGGAGCGCCCACTTCGCCGCACCCCTCGATTCAGTCGAGGGATTCACCCGTCGAGTCTACGGGGTGTCCGAGTCGTCGATCGCCGCTTCGAGCCGCTCGATCTTCGCATCGAGCTCCCCCGCGTACCCGGGTCGGATGTCCGCCTTGAGCACCAGCGAGACCCGCGACCCGAACGGCATCACGGCCTCGGTCGCGCGCTTGACGACGTCCATCACCGAGTCCCAGTCCGGTCCTTCGATCTCGGTGAACATGCTGGTCGTGCGGTGCGGCAGTCCCGACTCGCGCACGACCCGCACGGCGGCGGCGACCGCGTCGTGGACCGACGCGTCTGAGCGCTCCGATCCGTCGGAGGGTGTGCCGCTCGGCGCGACGGAGAAGGCGATCAACATGGGTTCACTCCCGGGTGGACGGATTGCGGGCGGGCACACGGACGACGGCGCGGATGCCGACGGCGAGGAGCACGATGAGGAGGACGTTCCGCGCGGTCAGGATGACGATGGGCTGCAGCTCCGCGCGCAGCAGCGCGTCGTAGCTGAGCGGGTAGACCAGGCACGTGAGGGCACAGAGCGCGAGCACGAGCACGGCGGGCCAGACGGCTCGTGCGCGGTCGAAGACGAACCACAGGATGACCGGAGCGATCAGCCACGTCTGGAACTGCGGCGAGCCCACCTTGTTCATCACGATCAGGGTCGTGACGAGACTCAGCGCGAGAGGAGGCAACAGCCGCGCCGACGATGCGCC
Organism: Microbacterium sp. Bi98; assembly: GCF_918698045.1. NCBI lineage: Bacteria > Bacillati > Actinomycetota > Actinomycetes > Micrococcales > Microbacteriaceae > Microbacterium > Microbacterium sp. Bi98. The sequence goes on from NZ_CAKKLK010000002.1 coordinate 297,755, forward strand.
CCGCGCAGCCTTGAGTCCCCCGACGACCATCACGACGACCACGAGGACCGCCATCAGCGGTGTGAGCACCGCACTGACCGCGTCCGCACCCTGAGCACTGATCTGGAAGGTCAGGATGTCGAAGCTGTACTCGATGCGAGCGGCACCCGAGATCGCGAGCCAGAGGAACGGGGTCGCCGCGACGGCTTCGATCTGGAGGCCCCGCCCGGTCTGCTCCGTCAGGAATCCGAAGATCTCGGTGTCGGCTCCGAGCAGGAACAGCAGCGAGATGACGACGGCGGACACGGCTGCAGCCGTGAGCAGGACGCGCATCCTGCTCACGAGCGCGACCACGGCGGCGAGCACGAGGGCGGCCGGCCAGATCTTGATCCAGGCGCCGATCGTCAGCAGCGCGGCTGCCGCAGCGGGGCGACGGACCAGCCAGAGCCCGCCGATCACCGCCAGAGGCACGGTGATCGCGTCGATGCGGTACATCGCGATCGGGCCTAGCAGAAGCAGGGCGGCGACCCAGAACCACGCCGCCGCACGCCGCGGCCGAGATGATGCGCGGCCGAGAAGCACCGCGAAGGCGATCGCATCGAGCACCGTCACAAGCGCAGCCCACGCGATCAGATAGGCCTCCGAGGCGCCCACGACGGCGATGAGCGGGGCCGACAGGACCTTGGCGAGCAGCATGGGAACGAGCGCGAGCTGGGGATAGACCCACGACTCGGTGATCCCGACGATCGCTCCTCCCGAGAGCGCGGCGGTCGACCAGGGTTCGTAGACCAGCACCACGTCGCCCATCGGCTGGCTCGGGTACAGCCACCCCATGACCGCGATCGCGATATGCACGGTCGCGAACGCGCTCCACAGCGCGACGAGACGAACCGTCGTGGTGCGACTCACGCGATGACGTCCGCGATCGCGCGAGGAAGAGCCTCCGCGACATCCAGGGCGACGATCGGATGCCCCTGCGCGCCGCCGATTGCGCCGATGCCCGCAGCGATGCGCCCGGCGTGACCGTGCAGCCAGGCGGCGGCGGCCGCGATCTCCGCAGTCGATGCGTCGACGTCGCCCGCGAGCAGCGCTCCGAGAACACCCCCGAGGACATCACCGGTGCCGGCCGTCGCCAGCCAGCCGGTGCCTGCCTCCACTCGGATGACGCCGCCGTCGGGGTCTGCGATCAGCGTCTGCGCGCCCTTCAGCAGCACGGTCGCGTCGACCTCGCTCGCCACGCGGGCGACCGCGGTCGCCCGATCATCGTCACCGGCGAAGCCGAGCTGAGTCTGCAGTCGCTCGAACTCGCGTCGATGCGGCGTCAGCACGAGCGGCGCGCGGCTCCCGGGCGCGAGATCCAGTGCCCCCGCGTCGACGACCACCGGAACGGAGCCGTCGAGCAGGTCGCGGAGCTCGCGTTCCTCGTCGGAGGTCCTGCTCGCGGCATTCGTCCCCGATCCGATGACCCAGGCGCCGACGCGTGCGCCGGCGGCCCGCGGGCTGACCACCGTCTCGGGGCGGCGAGCGATCACGGCATCCGCCGCTCGTCCCTCACCGATATACCGGACGAATCCTGCTCCGGCACGCCACGCCGCTTCCACGCCGAGCACGGCTGCGCCGGGGTAGTCCGAAGACCCGGTGCGCAGGCCCACGACCCCGCGGGAGTACTTGTCGTCATCCGCGCCCGGCACGCGCAGGAGGCGGGCGGTGTCGTCGCGGGACCAATCGCGTGCGTCGGGCATGACTCCACGTTAGTGCGACGGCCCTCCTCGCCCCAGCCGCACAGTAGCGTCGAGGGGTGAGCATTCTCTTCTCTCCCCTGAGCATCCGTTCCTCCACTTTCCGCAACCGGCTGTGGGTGTCCCCCATGTGCATGTACAGCGCGGTGGACGGCGTCGTGCAGGAGTGGCACCACACTCACCTCGCGCAGTTCGCCTCCGGCGGCGCGGGCCTGATCGTCGCCGAGGCGACCGCTGTCGTGCCGGAAGGTCGCATCTCACCGCGAGACGCCGGGCTCTGGAACGACGAGCAGCGCGACGCCTGGGCGCCGATCGTCGAGGCGATCCACTCGCGCGGTGCCGCTGCGGGCATCCAATTGGCGCACGCCGGCCGCAAGGCGTCGACCTGGTGGCCCTGGGCCGACGAGCGCGGATCCGTGCCCGAGACCGACGGCGGATGGACGACCACGGCCCCGTCCGCGATCGCCTTCGAGGGCTTCGCCGCACCGGTCGCACTCGATGCGGCCGGCATCGACGCCGTCGTGGCGGGATTCGCCGCCGCCACTCGACGGGCGCTCGACGCCGGCTTCGACGTGCTCGAGGTCCACGGCGCACACGGATACCTGCTGCACCAGTTCCTCTCTCCTCTGTCGAACCTGCGGGACGACGAGTACGGCGGATCGCTCGAGAACCGGGCTCGGCTGCTCCTCCGGGTGGTCGACGCGATCCGCGAGGTCGCCGGTGACGATGTGCCGGTGTTCGTCCGCATCTCGGCGACCGATAACGCCGAGGGCGGGTTCACGCCCGAGGAGGCGGCGACGGTGAGCACCTGGGTCACCGAGCACGGGGCCGATCTCATCGACGTCTCCAGCGGCGGGCTCGTCGCGCATCAGCAGATCAGCGTGTTCCCCGGATACCAGGTGCCGCTGGCCGAGACTGTGCGCCAGGGCGGACGCATCCCGGTGTCCGCCGTGGGCCTGATCACCGCTGCCGAACAGGCCGAGCAGGTGCTTGCCGACGGGGCCGCCGACGCGATCTTCGCCGGCCGGGAATGGCTGCGCGACCCGCACTTCGCGCTCCGCGCCGCGCACGAACTCGGCGCGGACATCACCTGGCCGCCGCAGTACGAGCGCGCGCACTGGCGCTGACCACCGCCCACGGCGAAGGCCCCGGTCCGCTACGGACCGAGGCCTTCGTCATGTGTGCGGCTCAGTGGCCGCGGATGCGACGGGTCGCGTCCTGCACCTCGCCCACGAGCTCCTCGAGGATGTCCTCCAGGAAGAGCACGGCGGTCGTGCGCCCCTGGGAGTCGCGCACCTTCGCCAGGTGTCGACCCGCTCGGCGCATCACCGCGAGTGCGTCTTCCAGATCCGTGTCCTCCTGGATCGGCACCATGTGGTTGATGCGCTTCGAGGGCAGCGGCTCGACCAGCTTCGCGGCAGAGCCCGGCCCGTCCGACGCCCGCAGGATGTCCTTCAGGTGGACGTACCCGACCGGCGCACCCTCGTCGTCGACGATCACGTAGCGCGAGAATCCGTACCGGGCGACGGCCTTCTCGATGTCGTCGGGCGTCGTGGACTGCGGAAGGGTCACGAGATCGCTGAGCGGAACAGCCACGTCGCGAGCCTTCTTGTCGGTGAACTCCACGGCGGCCGCGACCGTGCCCGCCGTGTCGGTGAGCACGCCCTCGCGCCGTGACTGGTCGACGATCGTCGCGACCTCGTCGAGTGTGAACGTCGACGCCGCCTCGTTCTTGGGCTCGACCCGGAACAGCCGCAGCACGCCGTTGGCGGCCGCGTTCAGCAGCCAGATCACCGGCATGAAGATCTTGGACACCAGCACGAGCGGCGGCGCGAGTATGAGCACCGCGCGATCCGGCACCGAGAACGCGAGGTTCTTCGGCACCATCTCACCGAACACGACGTGAAGGAACGACACGATGAGCAGGGCGATCGTGAACGACACCGCGTCGACGACGCCGTCCGACCAGCCGATCGCGTGCAGCGGCACAGCGAGCAGATGATGGATGGCGGGCTCTGAGACGTTCAGGATCAGCAGCGAGCAGATGGTGATGCCCAGCTGCGAGGTCGCGAGCATCAGCGTCGCGTGCTCCATCGCGTAGAGCGCGGTCTTGGCGGCGCGCGACCCGCGGTCGGCCTTCGGCTCGATCTGCGATCGACGCGCGGAGATCACCGCGAACTCTGCGCCCACGAAGAACGCGTTCGCCACCAGCAGCACGACCAGCCAGGCCAGTCCTCCCCAGTCGTTCATCGTCCGACCACCTCTCCCGGCAGATCCGGACTCGGAACGTAGCGGATCCGATCGACGCGGCGACCGTCCATCCGGACGACCTGGAGCGTGCCCGTGTCGAGGGCGACCTCGTCGCCCACCGACGGCACGCGCTCGAGGACGCTCATGACATACCCGCCCACGGTGTCGTACACATCTCCCTCGGGAACCTCCACGCCCGCTCTGCGGCGCAGCTCGTCGGGCCGCAGCTCCCCGGGGAACGTGATGCCGTCCCGATTGCGGACGACACCGGCGCGCGTGCGGTCGTGCTCGTCGGAGACCTCGCCCACGAGTTCCTCCACGAGGTCCTCCAGCGTGACGAGACCGGCAGTTCCGCCGTACTCGTCGACGACCACCGCCAGCTGATATCCGCGGGCTCTGAGCTCAGAGATGAGCGCATCGACGTGCACGGTCTCCGGCACGCGCAGCGGATCGGTCGAGAGCGCGCCGACAGGGACCTCGCCGCGTCGCTCGCGCGGCACGGAGATCGCGGCCTTGAGGTGAACGACACCCGTGATGTCGTCGAGATCGTCGTCGTACACCGGGAAGCGGCTGTGCCCCGTCCGGCGAGCGAGCTGGATGACGTCGTCCGCTGAGTCTCCGACGGCGAGCGCATGCATGCTCGGCCGAGCCGTCATCACATCGGCGGCCGTCAATCGCGAGAACGTCAGGGTGCGGTCCAGCAGGCTGGCGGTGTCGGCTTCGAGCAGCCCGGCGCTCGCCGAGCGACGCACGAGAGAAGAGAGCTCTTCCGCGCTGCGGGCGCCCGAGAGCTCCTCCTTCGGCTCGATGCCGATGCTCCGCAGGACCCCGTTCGCGCTGCCGTTGAGCACGACGACGGCGGGCTTGAAGACGGTGGTGAAGGCGACCTGGAACGGGATGACGAGCTTCGCGGTCGCGAGCGGCAGGGCGAGAGCGAAGTTCTTCGGAACGAGCTCGCCGAGGATCATCGACAGCACCGTGGCGACCAGCATGGCGACGATGGTGGCGATCGGGCCGACGGCCGCGTCGGGGATGCTCCACGCGACGAGCGTCGGACCGAGGAGGTTCGAGAGCGCCGGCTCCATCGTGTACCCCGTCAGCAGCGTCGTCAGGGTGATGCCGAGCTGGGCGGACGACAGGTGGGTCGAGGTGTGCTTGAGTGCGCTGATCGTCAGCGACAGGCGGGACTCGCCCCGGGCCTGGCGGGCTTCGAGGTCGGCACGGTCGAGATTGACCAGCGCGAACTCGCTCGCGACGAACAGCCCCGTGCCCACAGTGAGCAGAAGCCCCACGCCCAAGAGGATGTAGTCCATCAGTCGTTCCTCCCGATGTGGAGAGGCAGGCAGTGGGGCGATGTACTACAACTGGGAGGGTCGTCCATGGTGTCCACGATTCTACGGGATGCCGGTGCGACGGAGGACGGACCGCTACCAGCTGACCGGCAGCGCCTTGCCCTCTTCGTATCCGGCCGCGGACTGCAGCCCGACGAGCGCCCTGTCGTGGAACTCGGGCACCGAAGACGCACCGGCATAGGTGAACGACGACCGCACGCCCGAGGTGATCATGTCGAGCAGGTCCTCGAGTCCCGGGCGCAGCGGATCGAGGTAGATCTTCGACGAGGAGATCCCCTCCGCGAACAGCTCCTTCCGTGCGCGCTCATAGGCATCGAGGCGTCCGAATCGGGCCTGCACCGCCTTCGTCGAGGCCATCCCCCAGGATTCCTTGTAGAGACGGCCCTCCGCGTCGCTCTGCAGCTCTCCGGGCGCTTCGATCGTCCCGGCGAACCAGGAGCCGACCATGACGGATGCTGCGCCGGCGGCGAGGGCGAGCGCCACATCACGCGGATATCGCACGCCCCCGTCCGCCCAGACGTGCGCGCCCTGCTCGCGTGCCGCTTCTGCGGTCTCGAGCACGGCGGAGAACTGCGGTCGGCCGACCGCGGTCATCATCCGCGTCGTGCACATGGCGCCGGGCCCCACGCCGACCTTGAGGATCGAGGCGCCCGCCTCGACGAGGTCCTTGACGCCGTCGGCGGTGACGATGTTCCCCGCCACGATCGGGATGCCGAGGTCCAGAGCGGCCACGGCGCTCAGCGCACGCAGCATCCCCTCCTGGTGCCCGTGCGCCGTGTCGACCACGAGCACGTCGACGCCTGCGGCCGCCAGTGCCTTCGCCTTGGCGGCGACGTCTCCGTTGATGCCGACCGCCGCCGCGACGGCGAGACGGCCGTCGCGGTCCAGGGCCGGCCGATACAGCGTCGAGCGCAGAGCACTGCGCGCACTGAGGGTGCCCACGAGATGTCCGTGGTGCGTGATCGTGACCATGTCGACGCCCGCGTCGGTGATCACGTCGAACGCATGACGCTCGGATCCGATGTCGTCGGCGTCGAGCGACGGTGTGCCGACGTGCACGAGATCGCCCAGCTGCGCATCGGGCAGCGCGGTCGCCAGCCGTGTCGCGGGCAGGACGCCGAGGATCCTCTCCGCATCGTGCGGTGCCTCTCCCGTGGCGACGACGATGCCGTGCCCGGCGGTGGCCGGCATCAGACGAAGGGCGTACGCCACCGACGCCTCGGGCGGCAGCACGATCGGCGTGTCCCACAGCACCGGCTGCGCCTTGACATCGCGGATCGCGGCGTCCAGCCCCTGTAGGGGCATGTCCTGCGGAAGCACTCCGAGCCCGCCCCGCCGCGCGAGCACCGCGGCGAGCCGAGGACCGGTGACGGAATTCATGTTCGAGGCCACGATCGGGAGCGTCGCGGGAGTCCCGTCCTGCGGCGCCAGATCGACCTGCAGACGACTCGTGACAGCCGATCGTCGCGGCACGAGGAACACGTCGGAATAGGTCAGATCGACTGCGGGTGACTCACCGGAGAACTCCATACCCCCACGGTACTCAGATAGCGCCGCCGAGGGCGCATGCCTTCGACGAATGCCCGAGGAAACACGTTAGGCTTGGAAGTCGAGAGTGTGCGGGCCCGGACGCATCACGCGTCCTGGTGTGCATATATGGACTTCAGCGATGAAAGAGGGCGATCGAGCGTGTCGAACCAGGTGACCGGCGTCGGGGGCGACGGGGGGTTCGGAGCCAATTCCTGGCTCGTGGAAGAGCTCTACGAGCAGTACAAGGTGAACCGCGACTCCGTCGACAAGGAGTGGTGGCCGATCCTCGAGAAGTACCAGTCGGATGCCGCGACCGGCAGCGCGGTCCCCGCAGCCGCCACGGAGCAGCCGGCTCACCCCGTGACCGCGCCCATCCCGGTCATCGGCGCACAGCCCGTCGCACGGACCACGACCAAGCCCGCCGCTGCAGCCCCGATCCCCGCGCAGGCTCCGAAGCCCGCAGCCAAGGCCGAGGCGCCCGAGTCAGCCGAGCCCGTCGAAGAGGACAAGGTCACGCCCCTCCGCGGTCTGCCCAAGACCCTCGCCGCGAACATGGACGAGTCGCTGACGGTTCCGACCGCGACGAGCGTGCGCACGGTGCCCGCGAAGCTGATGATCGACAACCGGATCGTCATCAACAACCACATGGCGCGCACGCGCGGCGGCAAGATCAGCTTCACCCACCTCATCGGCTGGGCGCTGATCCGCACGCTCGACGAGTTCCGCAGCCAGAACGTCTTCTACGCCGAGATCGACGGCAAGCCCTCGGTCGTGGCTCCGGCTCACGTGAACCTCGGCATCGCGATCGATCTGCCCAAGCCCGACGGCACGCGCGCTCTGATGGTCCCCAGCATCAAGCGCGCCGACACGCTGACCTTCAGCGAGTATCTCGTCGCCTACGAAGACCTCGTGACGCGCGCCCGCAACAACAAGCTGACGGCGGCCGACTTCCAGGGCACCACGGTCTCACTCACCAACCCCGGCGGCATCGGCACCGTGCACTCCGTGCCTCGTCTGATGAAGGGGCAGGGCTGCATCATCGGCGCCGGTGCCCTCGAGTACCCGGCCGAGTTCCAGGGAGCGAGCGAGAAGACGCTCAACGAGCTGGCGATCGGCAAGACGATCACGCTGACGAGCACCTATGACCACCGAGTCATCCAGGGCGCCGGCTCCGGCGAGTTCCTGAAGAAGGTCCACGAGCTCCTGATCGGACAGCGCGGCTTCTACGACGACATCTTCGCCGCTCTGCGCATCCCGTACTCCCCCATCCGCTGGAACCCCGACATCGCGGTGGATCTCGCCGAGCGCGTCGACAAGCAGTCCCGCGTGCAGGAGCTCATCAACTCGTTCCGCGTGCGCGGTCACCTGATGGCCGACATCGATCCGCTCGAGTACGTCCAGCGCTCGCACCCCGACCTCGAGATCGAGAGCCACGGGCTCACCTTCTGGGATCTCGACCGCGAGTTCGTGACCGGCGGGTTCGGTGGCCGCCGTGTCGCCAAGCTGCGCGACATCCTCGGCGTCCTTCGCGACTCGTACTGCCGCACGCTCGGCATCGAGTACATGCACATCCAGGACCCGGAGCAGCGCCGCTGGTTCCAGGAGAAGGTCGAGGTCAAGTACCAGAAGCCCGGCCACGACGAGCAGCTGCGGGTTCTCCGCAAGCTCAACGAGGCCGAGGCGTTCGAGACCTTCCTGCAGACCAAGTTCGTCGGTCAGAAGCGGTTCTCGCTCGAGGGCGGCGAGTCTCTCGTCCCGCTGCTCGACGAGATCCTCCAGGGTGCGGCCACATCCGGACTCGAGGGCGCCGCGATCGGCATGGCGCACCGCGGCCGTCTGAACGTGCTGACGAACATCGCGGGCAAGACCTACGGCCACGTGTTCCAGGAGTTCGAGGGCACGCAGACCCCCGGCAACCAGCGCGGCTCGGGCGATGTGAAGTACCACCTGGGCACCGAGGGAACGTTCGTCGCCGATGACGGCTCCGAGCTCCCGGTGTATCTGGCCGCGAACCCGTCTCACCTCGAGACGGTCGACGGAGTCCTCGAGGGCATCGTGCGCGCCAAGCAGGACCGCAAGCCGATCGGCACGTTCGCCTGGCTGCCGATCCTCGTGCACGGCGACGCGGCGTTCGCCGGTCAGGGCGTGGTGGTCGAGACGCTGCAGATGTCTCAGCTGCGCGGGTATCGCACCGGCGGCACGATCCACGTGGTGGTCAACAACCAGGTCGGCTTCACGACCCTCCCGAACGACTCGCGTTCCTCGGTGTACTCGACCGATGTCGCGAAGACCATCCAGGCACCCGTGTTCCACGTGAACGGCGACGACCCCGAGGCTGTGATCCACGTCGCGCAGCTCGCGTTCGAATACCGCGAGCGGTTCCACCGCGACGTCGTCATCGACCTCGTCTGCTACCGCCGCCGTGGTCACAACGAGGGAGACGACCCCTCGATGACGCAACCGCTGATGACCGACCTGATCCAGGCGAAGCGATCGGTGCGCAAGCTGTACACGGAGTCGCTCGTCGGTCGTGGCGACATCACCGAAGAGGAGTACGACGAGGCCAAGGCCGACTTCCAGAACCGTCTGGAGATCGCGTTCGCCGAGACGCACGCCGCCGAGACCGGCGCCAACCCGGTCGCGCAGGATCTGCCGCCGGTCGACGAGCAGGTCGGCGCTCCGGAGATCACCGGAGTCTCGAACGAGGTCATCCAGCTCATCGGCGACGCGTTCGTGAACAAGCCCGAGGGCTTCACGGTGCACCCCAAGCTGCAGCAGCAGCTCGAGAAGCGTCTCGACATGAGCCGCAACGGCAACATCGACTGGGGCTTCGGCGAGCTTCTCGCCTTCGGTTCGCTCCTCGTCGAGGGAACGCCCGTGCGGCTCGCCGGGCAGGACTCGCGCCGCGGCACGTTCGTGCAGCGTCACGCGACTCTGCACGACCGCGCGAACGGCCAGGAATGGCTGCCGCTGTCGAACCTCTCCGAGTCGCAGGGCCGTTTCTTCGTCTACGACTCGCTCCTCAGCGAGTATGCGGCGCTCGGCTTCGAGTACGGCTACTCCGTCGAGGCTCCCGAGGCGCTCGTGCTGTGGGAGGCCCAGTTCGGCGACTTCGTCAACGGCGCTCAGTCCGTCATCGACGAGTACATCTCGGCGGCGGAGCAGAAGTGGGGACAGCAGTCCAGCGTCACGCTGCTCCTCCCCCACGGCTACGAGGGTCAGGGGCCGGACCACTCCTCCTCGCGCATCGAGCGGTTCCTGCAGATGTGCGCGCAGGACAACATGATCGTCGCGCGCCCCTCGACGCCCGCGTCGTACTTCCACCTGCTGCGCCGCCAGGCCTACGCGCGTCCGCGCAAGCCGCTCATCGTCTTCACCCCGAAGGCCATGCTGCGTCTGCGTGGGGCGACGAGCCCGGTCGAGGCCTTCACGCAGGGCCGTTTCGAGCCGGTTCTCGACGACAGCCGGGGCCTCGATCGCAATGCCGTGAAGCGCGTCCTCGTGCACTCCGGCAAGGTGCACTGGGATCTCAAGGCCGAACTCGAGAAGAACCCGAACCCCGAGATCGCGCTGGTCAGGCTCGAGCAGCTCTACCCGACCCCGATCGACGGACTGAAGGCCATCACCGATTCGTACCCGAACGCCGAGCTGGTGTGGGTGCAGGAGGAGCCGGAGAACCAGGGAGCCTGGCCGTTCCTGGCACTCGCCTTCGCCGATGTCCCGGGTGACCGCAGCTTCCGTCCGGTGTCGCGTCCGGCTTCGGCATCGCCCGCGACGGGCTCGTCGAAGGTGCACGCAGCCGAGCAGGCGAAGCTGCTGCGGGATGCCCTCACGCTCGGCTGATACCCGGCAGACATGAAAGGGGCGCCTCGACTTCGGTCGAGGCGCCCCTTTCGTCTGAGAGTTCAGTACCAGATGTCGAGTGCCGGCACGGGGAATGCCACGAACGCGCGGTCCAGCTCTTCCACGACGGCGGCGTCGGCATCGATCCGTCCGGCGACGTGCAGAGACGAGGCCCGCACACCCCCGGCATAGAGGATGGAGAGCGCGGACACATCGAGCTCCGCATCCACGGCCGCGGGATCGTCCACGGCCTCGACGGATGCCTCCCCCGTCTCGTCGACGCGCAGACGCCAGTCACCCGACGCGAAGCCGAGCGGATCGCGAACGCGCAGAATCACATCGATGGGCGCCGAGTACCGTCGCGCAGGGAGAGCCGCGGGGACGTCGAGCAGGCGCAGCCAGCCATGGTCGTGCACCGTCTGTGTGACACCGCGCGGGTCGCGAACCAGCCACGGAAGGGCATCGTCGAGCGGGCGCAGATCGGCGGTGACCTCGTCGACGAGATCGTGCTGCAGCGCGAACCCCCACAGGGCGGCAGTCGCTTCGGGAGTCTCCGCGACCAGCAGGCGCACGGCGAGGGCGAATCGGAAGGATCCGGTGCGCTCGCTGAGGGTGAAGGCCATCGCCCCGCGCACCTCGCCGTCCGCATCGACGAAGCGGATGCCGCGCACCTGATCGCGGTCGGTGTCACTCGGTGACAGGCCGGCGATGCCGGTCCAGCGGGAGTGCCACCCGGGGATCTGACCGCCACGATGACCGCGGACCCGATCATGCACCGCTCCGAGTTCCGCGGCGAGCGACTCGCGGTCGAGGTATTCGACGCGGCCGTCCGAAGACGGACCTGCCCAGCCGGCGCGACGGGTATCGACCGTGACGCGCGACATATGCACAGCCGACCCGAAGCCGTACCTGCCGTAGATGGTCGCCTCCGAGACCGTCAGCCCCGCGATCGGCACTCCTGCCGTCGCCGCTGCCCTGAGCTCGCCCTCGAGGAGCGCTCGCGCGATGCCGCGACGTCGGTGCGTGGCCGACACCGTGACTCCGCTGATCGCCCACATCGGGATCTCGCCCCCACCGGGCAGCGTCAGCGGCGTGACCCAGGAGTCGATCGTGGCGACCGGAGGGGCGCCCGTCGCCGCTGCGTCGTAGACGCCGATGTTGCGTCGCGACTCGAAGGCCGCTCGGCCGAAGGCGAGCACCTCCGGTGTGGGCTCCGCGCCGAGGAAACCTCGGGTCATCGCCCTCTGGAAGCTCTCGGACTGTGCGTCGTCAGCGGTGTCGACGACCCGGTAGACCAGCGATTCCGCCGCCAGTCGCTCGGTGGAGGTCGGATCGGCCGGGATGTCGCGTGAATCGATGAGCGTCATGCTTCCAGCCTATGGGCGGATGCCGACATCACGATCTCAGGGGTCGACGGCTGCTCGCCCGCGGTCAGTGCTGAGCGGACTGCACCTCGCGCAGTCGCGCGAACACCTGGTCGCGCAGCTCCTCCGGAGCCGTCTCCTTGCAAGCGCGCGCCACGACCTCGGTGAGGGTCGTCGCCACGAGTGCCTCGTCCCGACAGGACGGGCAGTTCTCGAGATGCTCGCGGATCTCCGTGTGCTCGGTGTTGCAGACCTCGTTGCGGAGGTACTCCTCGAGATCCTTGCGGGCCTTGTCGCAGCCGCAGTCGGTCATTTCTTGCTCCTCGGGTCGGCCGCGGAGATTCCCCGCTCCACGGCGTAGTCAGCCAGCAGCTCCCGCAGCATCCGCCTGCCTCTATGCAGGCGACTCATCACGGTGCCGATGGGCGTCTTCATGATGTCCGCGATCTCCTGGTAGGCGAAGCCCTCGACGTCCGCGAGGTACACCGCCAGCCGGAAGTCCTCGGGTACGGCCTGCAACGCGTCCTTGACGACCGATGCGGGCATGTGGTCGATGGCTTCCGCCTCGGCCGAACGGCTGTGCGACGCGGTGGTCGTGGTCGACTCCGCACCGCCCATCTGCCAGTCCTCGAGCTCGTCGATCGTGCCCTGGAAAGGCTCCCGCTGCTTCTTGCGGTAGATGTTGATGTAGGTGTTCGTGAGGATCCGATAGAGCCACGCCTTGAGGTTCGTGCCCTGCGAGAACGTCGCCCAGGATCCGTACGCCTTGACGAAGGTCTCCTGCACGAGGTCAGCAGCATCAGCCGGGTTGCGCGTCATGCGCATCGCCGCGGCGTAGAGCTGATCCATGAACGGGATCGCCTGTTCCTCGAATTCGCGCCGAGGGTCGCTGACCGTCTCTGCGGTTGCCGTGTCATCCATCACCGGCCAGTCTAGGCGGGCGAGGTCCACCGACTCGCGTTCCAGCGTTGCGAGCATGCTCTCTCCTTGTCGTCGAGCGCCCGGATTCCGTCATGCGAGCACTCGCGTTTACTAAGGTGGGAACCGATGAGCGCCAACAGGTATTCCCCCTCCCCTGTCCAGGGCGTCTACGTCGCGCCGACCAGCGCGAACGCCGTCCACGCGACCGTGACGATCCCGGGCTCGAAATCGCTCACGAATCGCGAGCTCATCATCGCCGCGATCGCTGACGGACCGGGCCGGCTCATCGCTCCGCTGCACTCCGACGACTCCCGTCGGATGATCGACGCGCTGCGGGCGTTGGGTGTGGGCATCGAGGAGGTCGACGGCAACGGAGACTTCGGCCCCGATCTGGCGATCACTCCCGCCAAACTCGTCGGCGGCACCACGATCGACTGCGGCCAGGCCGGCACGGTCATGCGCTTCATCGCGCCGCTCGCGGGCCTCGCGCAGCACGACGTGCACCTCACCGCTCACGAGACCGCGCTCCACAGGCCGATGGGCGGCCTCATCAGCGCACTGCGCGACCTGGGAGTCGACATCGACGACGAGGGGACGTGGGCGCTGCCGTTCACCGTCCGCGGGCACGGCCGCATCCGCGGTGGACGGGTCGAGATCGATGCCTCGGCATCCAGCCAGTTCGTCTCGGGACTGCTGCTCGCGGCGCCGCGGTTCGACGTGGGTCTGCACCTGGTGCACACCGGCGAGCATCTGCCGAGCCTGCCCCACATCGACATGACGATCGAGGCGCTGAGTCGTCGTGGCATTCGCATCGAGCGGCCCGCCACCGGAGAGTGGCTCGTCGAAGCCGGGGTGCCCCGCGCCAAGGAGATCGCCATCGAGCCCGATCTCTCGAACGCCGCGCCGTTCCTCGCCGCGGCCCTGGTCACGGGCGGGGCGGTGTCGGTTCCCGGCTGGCCGGTGCACTCCACCCAGCCCGGCGCACTGCTTCCCGAGATCCTGCAGGCGATGGGCGCGCACGTCGGCCGGCACAGCGGGACGCTGACGGTCAGGGCCGGCTCCGAGATCCGCGGACTCGACATGGACCTGTCCGCAGCGAGCGAGCTGACTCCCACCCTCGTCGGGCTCGCGGCGTTCGCGTCCGGCCCGACGACGATCCGCGGAATCGGTCACATCCGACTCCACGAGACCGATCGCATCGCGGCCCTCGTGGGCAACATCCGCGCGCTGGGAGGCGAGGCGGAGGAGCTCTCCGACGGTCTGCGCATCATCCCGCGGGATCTGCACGGCGGCGGCTGGGCGGCGCACCACGACCACCGCATGGCGACGACGGGCGCCCTCATCGGCCTGCGCGTTCCGGGAGTCGAGATCGACGACATCGGAACGACATCGAAGACCCTCCCTGAATTCACCCTCCTGTGGGAGCGCATGCTGCGGGGCGCGTCCGCGTGAGCTGGCTCGACGACTCCGACGACCTCGAGGACGACTTCGAGGACTTCGATGAGAGCAGCATCCGCGCGCGTCCGAACCCGAAGGCGAATCGCCCCCGCACGAAGCGGCGGCCCGCCCATGACGATGCGCAGATCGGACGCGTCCTCGGTGTCGACCGCGGCCGCTACTCCGTGCTGCTCGATGAGGACACGCCCGACGAGCGGATGATCACCGCGGCACGGGCACGAGAACTCCGCAGGAACCCGATCGTGACGGGCGACCAGGCGAAGGTCGTCGGTGACATCTCCGGCGAGGACGGCACGCTGGGGCGCATCATCGGCATCGCCGATCGCACCTCTCTGCTCAGGCGCAGCGCCGACGACACCGACCAGGTCGAGCGCGTCATCGTCGCGAACGCCGATCAGATGCTGGTCGTCGTCGCCGCGGCCGACCCCGAGCCGCGAGCCCGACTGGTCGACCGCTATCTCGTCGCCGCTCTGGACGCCGGCATCCGCCCGCTCCTCGTCGTGACCAAGACCGACCTGGCCGATCCCAGCGCCTTCCTGTCGCACTTCGACGGCCTCGACCTGCGCGTCTTCACGAGTGCGCAGGACGAGATGCCCGTCGAAGAGATCGGCGCGGCACTGGTCGGTCACTCGACGGTCTTCGTCGGCCACTCCGGCGTGGGCAAGTCGACGCTCGTGAACGCCCTGGTGCCCAGCGCGCTCCGCGCTACAGGGCACGTCAACCAGGTCACCGGCCGTGGCAGGCACACCTCCTCGTCCACCGTCTCTCTGCGGTACGTCGGCCCCGAAGGTCGCGGCTGGGTGATCGACACCCCGGGGGTCCGGTCCTTCGGACTCGGGCACGTCAACCCCGCGAACATCCTCGCCGCATTCACCGAACTCGCCGAGATCGCCGAGAACTGTCCGCGCGGATGCACGCACCTCGCCGATGCCCCGGATTGCGCTCTCATCGAAGCCGCGGAGAGCGGCGAGCTCAGCGAGACGGGACGAGCGCGTCTGGACTCCCTCCAGCGGCTCCTGCAGACCTTCGCCGACAAGGCGGAGCAGACGCCCGGCCGCTAGGCTGGAGGGGTGACTGTGCGCCTGGAACCCGGAACCGCTGCCCCCGACTTCGCTCTCCTCGACCAAGACGGACAGACCGTCACCCTCGACGATCTGCGCGGCCGCAAGACGGTGCTGTACTTCTATCCCGCGGCCATGACCCCGGGCTGCACGACGCAGGCCTGCGACTTCCGCGACAGCATCTCGTCGCTCGAGGGCGCCGGATACCGGGTGGTCGGGGTCTCGCGCGACGAGCCCGCAAAGCTCGCCGAGTTCCGCGAGCGCGACGGCCTCACCTTCACCCTTCTCAGCGACCCCGACCACGCGGTGCACTCCGCGTACGGCGTATGGGGCGAGAAGATGAACTACGGCAAGGTCGTGGAGGGCGTCATCCGATCGACCTTCGTGCTCGATGAGCAGGGCACGATCGCACTCGCCCAGTACAACGTCAAGGCCACCGGACACGTCGCGCGCCTGCGCAAGCTCCTCGGCGTCGACGCCTGACGGTCACTCCGCCGGGCGCTCGTTCTCGGCTCGCGTGCTGGCGATCAGCAGCGCGAAGCACAGCAGTGCTGGCAGACCCACTCCGACGGTGAACGCCCACGCGACCGGCTGCAGCGTCAGCGAGGCGAGCGCGAGCGCGATGGCGAGCACCTGGAAGACGACGCCACCCGATCGCGCCCATGACCGCCCCGTCCTCGTCCCGATCGCGAACGCGATGAGCGCGGCGGCGCCGAGGAGAGTGAGCACGATGAGAGCGAGCGCTGTCGGCAGTGAGGCTGCGTCCCCTGCACCGAGGCCCACGAGCTCGATGAGAGCGAAGACGATCAAGGCGGCGCCCTCCGCCGCGAGGACCGCGGATGCCGCCAGAGCGAGGCCGGGTGAGCGCACAGTTGTCTCCTGAGAATCGGATGAGAACGGCGGAAACCCTTGATTTCGCTGGTTTCATGTAACAGAATAGACAGCGTCATGTGCTCCCACAGCGGCGTGGGGCGGGCTTCGAGCTCGCATCACAGAAAGCGGGCATCCGTCCGTATCTCATACAGGGTAGCTGAACCCGATCTGCACCCGAAATCCGAGTCGTCGCAGTGCGTCGATTTCTGAAAAACCACACCGAGGAGCCCCCATGGACTGGCGCGATAAGGCCGCCTGCTTGACTGTCGACCCCGAACTGTTCTTCCCTGTCGGGAACACGGGTCCGGCCGTCGACCAGATCGAGAAGGCGAAGACCGTCTGCGCCACCTGCACGGTGACCGAGATCTGCCTGCAGTACGCCCTCGAGTCCAGCCAGGACTCGGGCGTGTGGGGCGGCCTCTCCGAGGACGAGCGCCGCGCACTCAAGCGCCGCGCCGCCCGCGCCCGCCGCGCCTCCTGAACATCGAGAAGCGGCCCGAGACGATGTCTCGGGCCGCTTCTGCGTATCTGCTCACCGTCGCGGCGGACTCGTCACGCGGTGAGCCAGCGGAGCGGGATGTCGATGACGACTTCGGTGCCCTCTCCCTCGCTCCCCCGCCACTCGATCGATCCGCTGAGCTCCCCCTGGATCAGGGTGCGGATGATCTGCGTTCCCAGTCCCTGACCGATGCGCCCCTCCGGCAGCCCCTTGCCGGTGTCGTGCACCGTGACGCGCAGATTCTCCTCGGTGCGCGTGGCGTCGATCGTGACCATGCCCTCCTGCCCTGCGAGGCCGTGCTCTACCGCGTTCGTGACGACCTCGGTGAGCGCGAGAGCCAACGGCGTCGCATACTCGCTCGGCAGGACCCCGAAGCGCCCGGTCGACCGAGTGCGCGCACGGGTGTTCGGCGCGGATGCGACCTCGGCGACGAGCTTCAGAACCCGGTGGAACACCTCGTCGAAGTCGACCTTCTGAGTCAGCCCCTGAGCGAGGGTGTCGTGAACCACCGCGATGGAGTCCACACGTCTCATCGCCTGGGTCAGCGCATCGCGCGCCTCGTCCGAGTGCGTACGACGCGCCTGGATGCGCAACAGCGATGCGACCGTCTGCAGGTTGTTCTTGACACGGTGATGGATCTCACGGATCGTCGCGTCCTTGGTGATGAGCTCCTGCTCCTGATGACGCAGCTCCGACACGTCCCGGCACAGGACGATGGCACCGATGCGCGTCCCGTGATCCTTGAGGGGAATCGCCCGCAGCGAGACAGTGACGCCGCGTGCTTCGATGTCGGTGCGCCACGGGGCGCGCCCCGTCACGACGACGGGCAGCGACTCGTCGACCTGTCGCGACGGCGGCACGAGCCTGGTGGTGACCTCGGCGAGAGACTCGCCCTCCAGTTCGTCATCGAACCCCATGCGATTGAACGCCGAGAGCGCGTTCGGACTGGCGAACGTCGTGATGCCGTCGACGTCGATCCGGATCAAGCCGTCTGACGCTCGGGGAGCTCCGCGGCGCGGGGAGGTCGGAGCCGCCGGATCGGGAAAGCTGCCGTCGGCGATCATCCGGAAGATGTCGTTCGCGCACTCGTCGAACGTGATCTGCTGTCGCGACGGCGTCCGGGCCTCGCCGAGGTTCGTGTGCCGGGTGACGACGCCGATGACGGTCCCCTGGTGCTCGCTGCCGCGGCGCTCGTTGACGATCGGCACCGCCCTCACGCGCGTCGGGGTCTCCTCGAACCAATCCGGTGAGGACGAGTCCACGATCTCCGCCGAATCGAACGCCCCCTGCACCTGCGTGCGCCACTGCGGCCGCACCCGCTCGCCCACGATGTCGCGGTAGAACAGGGTGGCCGCTCCGCTCGGACGGGCGTGGGCTACGGCGACGAACGATCCGTCGTCGGTCTCGATCCAGACGACGATGTCCGCCGACGCGAGGTCCGCGAGAAGCTGACCGTCGCCGGCGAGTCGATGCAGCCACTCGACATCGTTCTCGGCAAGACGGCCCTGGGCATTGGCGAGGTCGCTGAGCGTTGACACCCCACCAGCCTAGAGCGCGTCCGCTCAGAGAACGGCCAGCGACGTCGCCCGCCAGCGTCGGTCGAGACCTTCGAGGCGAATCGCCACCGCCCGGGTGCGACCGGGACCCGCGACCACGACGACGGCCTCTACCTTGCCGTCCACCGGTTCCGTCACGCGGATCGACAGGATCTCGAAAGTCGGGCGCGCAGGCGAGACCCCCCTCGCGCTGCGCGCCCTCGCCGACAGATTCGCCCGCGTCACCAAACTCCGGTACGCGTCTTCATTGAACCAGCGGGCGAGCTGATCGACTTCTCTGACTCCCGCGAGCACCTCGAGCACGCCCTGGGTCAGGCTCCGCAGCAGCGGACTCGGATCCGGCAGCTCGGCGCGGGGCGTCGGCTGTGGTGCGAAGTACTCGTGAAGCATCATCTGAGGCACTCTCCATCGGGAAGACTGCGCCAAGTAGAGCATGCGTCGACTGGCCGATCCGGTCGCGTTCGTGATGTATGTGGATAACTCGTACATGCGCTCCCGGACTTCATTTACGGTGGTCCGCGTGCACTGGGATCGACTGTTCGAAGACCTCGAAGGCCAGCTGGCCTCCGAGTGGGAGAGCGAGCGCGCGGCGCTCGACGCCGAGTCGGAGCGCCTGCGCATCTCGAGGCTCGAGCTTCGCAGCCGGCTCAGAGTGCTCTGCGCATCGGCCGCTCCCGCCACCCTGGATCTGCCGGGTGGAGCTCGCGTTCGGGCACGACTGAACGCGCTGGGCTCCGATTGGATCGCTGCGACGATCGCGCAGGCCGAGGAATCACGGACGACGCGGTCGACCGTGATCGTCCCCCTCCACGCGCTCCGCGGGCTCACCGTCGATCACGGTCTGCTGCTGTCGAGCCTGGACGAAGAGGACGACCCCGCCCCCGTGCTCCGCGAGCGCATGTCGCTCGGGTTCGTCCTCCGTGACCTCGCCCGGCGGCGGGTTCCGGTCAGAATCGTCAGCGTCGATGCATCCGACCTCCACGGGACGATCGACCGAGCGGGTGCGGACCATCTGGATCTCGCCCTGCACGACCCGGGCGAGGCGAGGACCGCCTCGGCGGTGCGTGCGTTCCAGATCATCCCGTTCGCAGCCGTCACGTCGGTTCAGACCGCGGGAGATCAGATGCCGTGACGGCGGGATGTGCCCCAGACCTCTGGGAAACTCGCCTCATTCGCCTCACGCCACAGTGCCATCCGTCTGGCCTCTTCGGACTGCTCGGCGAGATACTCCGAAAGGCTCGACTCCTCGACGCGCCACCGGGCGGGTGCACCGAGCTTGGACCCGCGCAGACGTCCCGCGTAGACGAGTTCGATGACCTCGTCGACCCCGATGCTCAGCAGTTCCGCCACCTGCGCCGGCGCCAGGAAGCGCTGCGTGGCCGGAGAGGAATGGGGCATGCTCCCATTCTCCCCCTGCCGTGCCGATACGCCAGGGCCGATCCGATGCTGTGGATAAGTCTCGAGCAGCCGCGGCGATTTCTGTGACCATGTCGCCATGAGCAAGTTCTCCCGTTCACGGCGTGCCGTCTGGGGTGATGCCCGCTTCCTGATCGGCATCGCCGTGGTCGCGCTGTCTGTCGCCGGCGTGTGGGCCGTCGTCTCCTCCTCCGGCGCCACGACACCGGTACTCCAGGCGACGCGAACGATACCGCTCGGCGAAGCGCTCGTCTCCGGTGACTTCCAGGTGGTGGACGTGGGACTCGGCGCCGTCTCGGATCGCTACCTCGCGCCCCAAGACCTTCGGCCCGGTCAGATCGCGTCCCGGACGGTCGTCGACGGCGAGCTGATGCCGACTTCTGCCGCCGAGGACGCGGATGCGAACAGAACCACCACGATCGTCGTCGAGAGCAGCACCGGCATCCCGGCCGATGTGGGCGCCGGGAGCATCATCGAACTCTGGCATTCTCCTCCGGTGGACGATGGCGCCCTCCCGGGGACGCCGCGCATCCTCGTCGCCGATGCGATCGTCACATCGGTGACGAAGACCGAAGGAATGCTCGCCGCCGACGGCACCACGGCTGAGATCGTGATCGACCGAGCGGATGTCGCCGATGTGCTGTCCGCGATCACCGGCGGCTCTGTCCTGTCCGTCGTGCCGATCGGCTCGACCTCGTGACGTCGGTCGTGATCGCCCTACCCGATTTCCGTGCACGCACCCTGGCCGACGAACTCGAGCTCGAAGGCATCAGCGTGGTTTCCGTCGTCGCGCCGAGCAGGATCCTGCCCCTGCCCGACGACGTCGATGCCGTCATCGTTCCCACCAGCCGCGCGGTGCTGACGCCCGCGCTGGTCGCCGAGTGCGACAGGGCAGGAGTGCGGATCCTGCCGCTCGGCGACGGCGACAGCAGACTGCTCGGGCGCTACGGCCTCGCGGCCGCACTCCCGGCAGAAGCGCGCGGCTGGGAGATCGCTGCCGCGCTCACCGCCGACCTTGCAGGCTCCGTCGAGCGAATCGCGCCGTCTCCGCATCGTGTCACGGTGGTCTGGGGCCCATCCGGTGCGCCGGGACGATCGACCGTCGCGATCCAGCTCGCCGTCGAGCTGTCCAGGGCAGGACGCCGCACTGCCCTGGTGGATGCCGACACCGTCGCTCCCTCCCTCGCGCTGCTGCTGGGGCTCAGCGATGACGCACCCGGGATCGCCGCCGCGTGCCGTCGGGCAGAGCTCGGCGCACTCGACTCGGCAGAACTCACGCGGCTGGCGACCGTCCTCGACACGAGCGCAGGAGAGATCGAGGTCCTCGGGGGCATCAATCGCCCTGGGCGCTGGCCGGAACTCGGCGCACGTCGATTGGAGGCGACGCTGCGCGCATGCCGCAGCTGGGCAGAGGAGACCGTCGTCGACGTGGCGAGCGCCTTCGACGCCGACGATGAGGCGACGTACGACCTCACCGGCCCGCGTCGCCACGCAGCCACAGTTGCCGCGCTGCAGGAGGCAGACCTGATCATCGCCATCGCGGCGGCCGACCCGCTCGGCATGAGCAGGTTCATCAGGGAGCATGCCGAGCTACGACGGCTCACGACCCCGACGCCCATCAGAGTGGTGGTGAACCGCGTGCGCCCCGGCCCCCTGGGCGTGGATGCGCGAGGTCAGATCCGGCGCACGCTCGAGAGGTTCGCCGGCATCACGGACGTCGTGTTCCTCCCTTTCGATCAGCGGGCCGCCGACGCCGCACTCCTGCACGCGCGACCGATGGCGGACCTCACTCCGCGCTCGTCCCTCGTCGCCGGCGTGCGCCGCGTCGTGGAGACTCTCGTCTCCACATCAGCAGAGCCGCCTACTGGCGGTAGCTCGAGAGGAAGTTCCCGAGGCGCTCGACGGCTTCTGCGAGCACGCGGGGCTCGGGGAGCGTGACCAGTCGGAGGTGGTCGGGGGTCGGCCAATTGAAGCCGGTTCCCTGCACGAGGAGGATGTGTTCGGAGACCAGCAGGTCGTAGACCAGCTTCGCGTCGTCCCTGATCTCGTGGACGTTCGGGTCCAGACGAGGGAAGGCGTACAACGCGCCAACGGGCTTGACGCACGAGACACCGGGGATCGATTCGAGTCCCTTCCAGGCGATGTCACGCTGCTCATGCAGGCGCCCGGTCGGCGCGATCAGCGAGTCGATGGACTGCACTCCCCCGAGAGCCGCCTGAACCGCGTACTGGGCGGGGACGTTCGGGCAGAGACGCGTCGAGGCGAGCAGGTTGATCCCCTCGAGGAACCCCTTCGCGTGGTCCTGCGGCCCGGTGATCACGAGCCACCCGGACCGGAAGCCGGCGACCCGGTAGGTCTTCGAGAGCCCGTTGAACGTCAGACACAGCAGGTCCGGCGCCAGGGTCGCCGTCGGGATGTGCACCGCATCATCGAACAGGATGCGATCGTAGATCTCGTCGGAAAGCAGCAGCAGCTGGTTCTCACGGGCGATCTGCACCATGCCCTCGAGAACTTCGCGTGAGTAGACCACGCCGGTCGGGTTGTTGGGGTTGATGATGACGAGAGCCTTGGTGCGCGGAGTGATCTTGGATCGGATGTCCTCGAGGTCGGGCTGCCATCCGTTGTCCTCATCGCACAGGTAATGGACCGGGGTGCCGTCAGCAAGACTCGTCATGGCGGTCCACAGCGGGTAGTCGGGTGCCGGGATGAGCACCTCATCGCCCTCGTCGAGAAGAGCCTGCATCGTCATCGTGATGAGCTCGGAGACGCCGTTGCCGAGGAAGACATCCTCGGGATCGAATCGCGGGAACCCGGGGATCTCCTCGTACCGGCTGACGACTGCTCGCCGTGCCGAGATGATCCCCTTGCTGTCGCTGTACCCGTGGGCGGTCGGAAGCGCGGCCAGCATGTCGTGCACGATCTGGTGGGGTGCCTCGAAGCCGAAGATCGCGGGGTTGCCCGTGTTGAGCTTGAGGATCCGATGTCCCTCGGCCTCGAGCCGCGCCGCCTCGACGAGCGTGTTTCCACGGATCTCGTACAGGACGTTCTTGAGCTTCGACGACTGGTCGAAGTGGCGCGTTGGTGTCATTGAGCAAGCCTACAATGACGCGACGAGGGGCCGATCCCCACGGACCGGCCCCTCGTCATGCGCTCTGCTACTTCTTC
Source organism: Microbacterium sp. Bi98 (assembly GCF_918698045.1). NCBI lineage: Bacteria > Bacillati > Actinomycetota > Actinomycetes > Micrococcales > Microbacteriaceae > Microbacterium > Microbacterium sp. Bi98. The sequence continues at coordinate 320,761 of NZ_CAKKLK010000002.1, forward strand.
TTCTTGCCCTGCGCCCGCCGCTGCTCGCGGTTGCCCGCGGGAGCTGCCGAGCCCTCGGTGCGCTGCCCGAACGCGCCGCGCGGAGCCTCAGCCGACTCGGCCTCCTCGGCGGGAGCCTGACGCGCGGCCGCTGCCTGACGAAGCTTCTCGGTCGCGGCCTGCTGAACCTGACCGCGGTCGTTGCGGACCTCGACCTCGCCGGCGTCGTTCGCGGCGGAGTACTCGAGCCGCTGGTCTCCACCGTCTTCGGCGAGGCCCTTCGCCTCGACCTCGGCCGTCTGCGAATCGCCCGCCCGACGCACCTCGACCTCGAGATTGTAGAGGTAGCCGACCGACTCCTCCTTGATCTGCCCCATCATCGACTGGAACATCGCGTAGCCCTCGCGCTGGTACTCGATGAGCGGGTCGCGCTGCGCCATCGCACGGAGACCGATGCCGTCCTTGAGGTAGTCCATCTCGTAGAGGTGGTCGCGCCAGCGGCGATCGAGCACCTGCAGCACCACGCGTCGTTCGAGCTCACGGGTCGCCGCTTCTCCGAGCGACTCCTCACGGGTCTCGTATGCGATCTTCGCGTCCGACAGCAGCTCGCGGGTCAGACCCTCTGCGGTGATGCCACCCTTGCGGCCGGCGGCCTCGGACACGACCTCGTCGATGGTCACGCTCACCGGGTACAGCGTCTTGAGCTCGGTCCAGAGTGAGTCGAAGTCCCAGCTCTCGTTGTGACCCTCGCCGGTGTGATCGCGCACCACTCCACTGATCGCGTCCTCGATGAAGTGCTGGACGCGGTCGGCGATGTCATCGCCCTGCAGGATGTGGCGGCGGTCGGCGTAGATCGCCTCGCGCTGACGGTTCAGGACGTCGTCGTACTTGAGGACGTTCTTGCGCATCTCGGCGTTGCGCGACTCGACCTGCGACTGAGCGCTGCGGATCGCCCGCGACACCAGGCCCGACTCGATCGGGACGTCGTCGGGGAAGTTGGTGCGCGCGAGGATCGCCTCGGCGGCGCCCGACTGGAACAGGCGCATGAGATCGTCGGTGAGGCTCAGATAGAAACGGCTCTCGCCGGGGTCGCCCTGACGGCCCGAGCGACCGCGAAGCTGGTTGTCGATGCGGCGCGACTCGTGGCGCTCCGTTCCCAGGACATAGAGTCCACCGGCCTCGATGACCTTCTCGGCCTCTTCCGACACGATGGACTTCATCGCCTCGTACGTCTCGTCCCACGCGATCTCGTACTCCTCAGGCGTCTCGACGGGGTCGAGTCCCTTACCCTTGAGCTCCTGCACGGCGAGGAACTCGGCGTTGCCGCCGAGCATGATGTCGGTTCCACGACCGGCCATGTTCGTGGCGACGGTCACGGCACCGAGGCGCCCTGCGCGAGCGACGATCTCGGCCTCGCGCGCGTGGTTCTTCGCGTTGAGGACCTCGTGCTTGACGCCCTTCTTCGCGAGGAGCCGCGACAGGTACTCGCTCTTCTCGACGCTCACGGTGCCCACGAGCACCGGCTGCCCCTGCGCGTGACGCTCGGCGATGTCCTCGACCACCTGCGCGAACTTGGCGGTCTCGTTCTTGTAGACGAGGTCGGACTGGTCCTTGCGGATCATCGGACGGTTCGTCGGGATCGGGATGACACCGAGCTTGTAGGTCGACATGAACTCGGCCGCCTCGGTCTCGGCTGTACCGGTCATGCCGGCGAGCTTGTCGTACAGGCGGAAGTAGTTCTGAAGCGTGACCGTGGCGAGAGTCTGGTTCTCGGCCTTGACCGGCACGGCCTCCTTCGCCTCGATGGCCTGGTGGATGCCCTCGTTGTAGCGACGTCCGACCAGGATGCGACCGGTGTGCTCGTCGACGATCATGACCTCGTCGTTCATGACGACGTAGTCGGTGTCCTTCTTGAACAGGGCGAGGGCCTTGATCGAGTTGTTGAGGAACGAGATCAGCGGCGTGTTCGCGGACTCGTACAGGTTGTCGATGCCGAGGTAGTCCTCGACCTTCTCGATGCCGGGTTCGAGAACGCCGACGGTGCGCTTCTTCTCGTCGACCTCGTAGTCGACGCCCGCCTCGAGGGTGCGCGCGATCTTCGCGAACTCCGCGAACCAGCGGTTCGCCTCACCGGAAGACGGTCCTGAGATGATCAGCGGCGTGCGCGCCTCATCGATCAGGATGGAGTCGACCTCGTCGACGATCGCGAAGTAGTGCTCGCGCTGGACGAGGTCTTCCTTGCGCCACGCCATGTTGTCGCGGAGGTAGTCGAAGCCGAACTCGTTGTTCGTGCCGTAGGTGATGTCGGACGCATACTGCTCGCGGCGCACAGCCGGGGTCTGGCCCGAGACGATGATTCCCGTCGACATGCCGAGGGCCCGGTACACGCGCCCCATGAGCTCTGCCTGATAGCTCGCGAGGAAGTCGTTGACCGTGATCACGTGGACGCCCTCGCCCGCGATCGCATTGAGGTACGCCGGGAAGGTGGCGACCAGGGTCTTGCCCTCACCGGTCTTCATCTCTGCGATGTTGCCGAGGTGGAGAGCAGCACCACCCATGATCTGCACGTCGTACGCGCGCATACCGAGGGTGCGCTTCGCCGCTTCGCGCACGGCGGCGAACGCCTCGGGCATGAGCTGATCGAGCGACTCGCCCTTCGCGAACCGCTCACGCAGCTCGGTGGTCTCGTTGCGAAGTTCGTCGTCCGTGAGCTTGGAGATGTCCTCTTCCAGCGCGTTCACGGCCTTGACCACCTGGTTCAGGCGTCGGATGACCCGCCCTTCTCCAGCGCGCAGCAGCTTCTCAAGAGGATTGGCCACAGATGTCATCTCCCTGTCGATGGTTCCGGCGGCGCCGCGTGTCGGGCGCGTGCCAGGCATACCTTGTCATGTTACCGGTCCGTGACCTGCACGTCGTCTGCACGTCGTCTGCATGGCGTGCCTCCAACGCGTTTCCGAGTATGTATATATTGGTCCACGACACCGGGAGGTCCATATGTCGGTTCGACAGAGTCTGCTCGCGATCCTCGCTCAGGGCCCCTGCTACGGCTACCAGTTGCGGCACGAGTTCGACCGCCGCACGGGCTCGGTATGGCCGCTCAACGTCGGTCAGATCTACAACACGCTCGAGCGCCTCGAGCGTGACGGGCTCGTCGCTCGCGGTGCAGCGGACGAGCACGGCCACGTCTACTGGGAGATCACGGCCACCGGCGCGTCCGAGGTGGACCGCTGGCTCGCGTCTCCCGCGCCACGAAGCCAGGCGACGCGCAACGAGCTCGCCATCAAGCTGGCTGTGGCGGCAACCCTCCCCGGCGCGGACGCCGCCCGAGTCATCGCGGCCCAGCGCGCGGCGTCGGAAGAGCATCTCGCAGATCTCATCGCGACGAGGGCGACGCGCGAGGACGACAGCCCCGAGGGGCTCGCATGGTCGCTCGTCGTCGATTCGATGATCTTCACGGCGGAGGCCGAGGTCCGCTGGCTCGACCATGTGCAGACCCGGCTCGCCCAGCACCCTGTCCACGCCCTCGCTCTCGAGTTGACGACCGATCGACCCAAACGTGGCAGGCCTTCGAGGGCAGACGTGGCGGCACTCGTCTGACGGGTTTCGCCTCAAGCGTATGCACAGCCAGCGGCGTCGCCCGGGAAACTAGGATCAGTCCTATGGCTGGAATATGGGGCAGACGCAAGCGCGAGCAGGAAGAGCTGGCCGCACAGGACGCCGACCTGGCTCGCCGCGCTGAGCAGGCACTCGTCTCGGCGGACGAGCGCATCAGGAGCACGTCCGACGAGCTGGCGTTCGCGGAGGCCGAACTCGGGGAGCAGCTGACTCGTGACCTGAAGAAGGCGCTCGCTGCGGTGCGCACGCATCTGCGCGAGGCATTTCAGCTCCACCAGCTCAACCACGATGAGATTCCCGACACGCCTGAGGAGCTCCGCACCCGCAACGCGCGGATCATCCAGCTGTGCGATTGGGCGCAGGATCTGCTCGACGAGAAGACGTCGGATCTCGCGGCATCGATCTCGAAGGTGCGTCGCGCACCCGAGATCATCGCCCAGGTGCGTGCCGATGCCGAGGCGCTGAGCGCACGGATCCCGCACACGAACGAGACCGTCGCGCGTCTCTCCGCGCGTTACTCGGACTCGGCGATGCACCAGATCACGGCGAGCGCCGCCGAAGCAGAGCAGCTGATCGCGTTCGCAACGCACGGCGCGGCCGTCTCAGAGCGTCGCCGCGCGGCGAAGCAGAACGAGGAGGCGAACCTCGCACTGGAGACCGCCACCGAGGCCACGCGGCGCGCTTCCGCGCTGCTCGACGCCGTGGAGGACTTCGAGATCGAAGCGCTGCGTGCGGAGTCGACCCTTGCCGAGGTCGTCGCGGATTCACGCAACGACCTCATCGCCGCGCGCACCGCCCCCCAGGTGCCGGCCGTCGCGGCCGCCGTCTCCGCGCTGCAGGACGCGCTGAGCGCCCTGTCGCCCGCGGGCACCCCCGGGGATCCCTTCGCCGAGCTGTCGCAGCTGCGCGACGCGAACACGGCTCTCGACGACGCGATCGCCACCGCTCGGCATCGCGAGGCGCACCCGCTGCCCAGCATCCAGCAGGTGCAGCATGCGATCGATGATGCCGACCGCCAGCTCGGCGTCGCCCGCGGACTCATCGCCGGGCACCGCGGCTGGATCGGCGCCGACGCGCGCACGCGCCTCGCCGAGGCCGAGAGGCTGCGGGTCGATCTGTCGGATCTGCTTCCGGCGGAAGAGACGCGCGACGAGGCTCTGGCCAGTGCACGACGCGTCGCACACCTGGCTTCTGAGGCCCTGCAACTCGCCCAGCGCGACATCGATTCCTCACGGCCGCAGGATCAGGGCTGGGGCGGCGGAAACGGCTGGGGCGGCGGCGGCTGGAGCGGCGGCGGCCGACGCGGCGGTGGCGGCGACGTCGCCTCGGGCATCCTCGGCGGCCTCGTCATCGGCAGCATTCTCGACGGCATCTTCGACTGACGCGGTCGCACAACGCGACGACGGCCCGGCTCCCTCTGGAGCCGGGCCGTCGTCGTCTCAGCCTCAGGAGGCGAGCGCCTCAGTGGGCGGAGCCTGCGTCTCGAGAGCGATCACACCGTAATCCCAGCCCTTGCGTCGGTAGACGACGCTCGGGTGGTCGGTGCGCACGTCCACGAACAGGAAGAAATCGTGCCCGACCAACTCCATCCGGTCGACGGCCTCTTCGACGGTCATCCATTCCGCTCCGAAGTTCTTGGTGCGGATGACCACCGGCGAGTAGACCTCGTCGTCCTCGTTCTGGATCGGCACGTTGCCGGTCGCGACGGCCCGCAGGACATCCACGGATGCCGGCTGGACATCGATGCCCTCCAGCGCTCCGCTCTCCTTCTCGAAGTGCGCGCCACGCGGGTGCTGGCGTCCGTCGACTCGCTTCTCCTTCGCTCGACGAAGCTGCTCGGCCATCTTGTCGACGGCCATGTCGAGTGCGACGAACTTGTCTCCGTCCGTGGCTTCAGCGCGCACGACGGGGCCCTTGCTGACGAGCGTGAGCTCCACGGTCTCGTCCGGCACGTGACCGTTGCGGTACACCCGGTGGGTGACCTTGACATCCAGCCGTTGCGCACGGGACGCGAACGTCTGGATCTTGGCGATCTTCTCTTCGACAACGGCTCGGAATCGATCGGTGATACCCACCCCGACGCCAACGATGCTCGTTTCCATTGCTGCCTCCTTGTCCCGGTCCTCCCGGCCAAGGGCGGACCGTGGTCGCCTTGTGACCCCCCACGGTAGTCGGCCTGACCTCGGATGTCACGGGTCAGTTGCTGCGTGTCCCCGATGCGTTCACATTCCGTTCGCTGTGACGCGGCGTGGCGGCGAGCGCGACCGCTGCCAGGACATGGGCGCCCGCGTCTGTCAGCGCCCGAGCCGCCTCATCGAACGTCGCACCCGTCGTGACCACGTCGTCGACGAGCACGACGGTCTCCCCCTCGAGCACACGTCGCGCTCGCATGCTCCCGCAGACGTTCTCCGCTCGGCTCACGGAATCGAGGCCTCGCTGATCCGTGCGCCGACCCCGCAGAACGAGCAACCGGTCGGGAAGCCGACCCGCCCGCCGGATCAGCAGCTCGGGCACCCGGTAGCCGCGCCGTCGAAAGGCGGCCACCGATGTCGGGATCGGCACGAGGTGGAGCGGCCGATCGGCATCCGGGCGCGCCTCGAGCACGTCGACCACCTCCCCCAGCGCCGATCCGAGCGGGCGAGCGAGCACCGTCTCGCCGTCGTCCTTCATCCTGCGGATGCATCGCGCCGCGACCGACTCGAAGGGCATCGCCGCGCGGACCTCCAGTCCGGCGGGCGTGCGGCGGACGAGCGGCTCCGGGCGGATGCTCTGTCGGCACGAGCCGCAGAGCAGCGTCTCGGGCCGGTCGCACCCCGCGCAGGTCGCCGCGAGCAGAAGGGCGAGTATCTCGAGTCCTACGGCGCGGGCCGGTGGGTGCGGTGACATCCGTCGATGCTCTCGCAACAATCCGGCGCCGGGGCTGCAGAGGCTGCGCGGAACGCGGCCGTCATGGACTGTCAGTCGATGTCGGACGGCCGTGCAGGGACAGTCGCGCTCAGTGCCCCGCACGCGTCGCGAGAAGTGAGACTCCGCTGATCGACTCGCTCCATGCCGAGCCCGCACGGGCGAACACGGCGCCGTCCGCGCCCAGCACTCGCAGACCGGTGGCTGCGCGCGCACCCGCCAGGGACACCGCGCCGGTCGGAGCCACCTCTGACGTGCCAGGCCCTCCGACCACCTGCGTGACGACCATCCGGTCTGCGGGATCCGTCAGCAGTCCGAGACGATCCGCGCCCAGCCAGACGAGGCCGATGGCGCCGCCGTCGAGCTGCGCCAGCGGCTCGGTGAGTCCGAGCTCGGTCGGAAGCCCGGCCTCATCGCGGATCACCGATGACACGACGATCCAGCGCTCGCCCCCGATCACGACGGCCGCGGCGACGCGGGCCCCATCCGCCGAGACGCGGATGGCGGATACGGAGGAGGCCTCCGGCCACGCGCCCGCGATGCTCTGAGGGGCGACATCGCTGCCGATCGCCTGCAGAGCCGCCGGTGCGTTCGAAGGGACCGACCACGTGTAGTCGTAGGGATCCATGGACGGCCGCACCAGCGATGGGCGGTCGTCCAGCTCGTTGAAGCTGCCTTCACCTGCGAGCCACACGTGCCCGTCGATGAGCTGCACGGCCGCGTGGGAGCTGTCGACCGACACGTCGACCGCTGTGACGGGCTGACCCGCGTTCACGATCTGGTCCGAGACGCCGGGGATCGGCGTGATCTCTCCACCGACCAGCATGCCGAAAGTCCCGTCCTTCAGCACGAGGCTGCCCGGATCGGCCTTGTCCGTCACGACCTCGACGACCCCGGCCTCCAGTGTGCGGCCGTCGACCGTGAAGCGCACCTGGTCGATCTGCACGCCACCGGCGGTCAGGGTCGCCTGGAGCTGAGTGCGCATGCGCGCGAGGGTGGTCGGGTCGAGGCCCAGCGCCGCCCGGTTCAGGGCGACGTCGGCGATCTGGTCGGGGTCGATCGGCACGGAGTCCCGTGCGAGCTGCACCTCCTGCGGGAACGCGCTCTGCACGGCCGGATCGAGCCAGGGGCTGGGCGCGCCGCCGATCAGCGACTGCGCGATGGTCGTCGCCACCGTGGCGCGTCGAGGGAACCAGCGCACATCGGGCACGAGTCGTTCCCACGTCTGATCGAAGTACTGCAGCGCGTAGTCGTCGTACACGCGCGAGAACCTGGATTCGTCGATCACCACGCCGTCCGGCGCCTCGGCGATCCGCCACTGGCCGTCTGTGAGTTCGACCACGAAGGCCGAGTTCGAGGCGCCGAACGCCTCGGAGTACGCTCCGGTTGCGTCGACGCTGGCGACCTGATCGAAGGCGACCCTCACGTCGGCCGTGTCGCCGTCATCGGCATCGTCGTCTTCGTCGACATTCGAGCTGAACGAGCGAGTCGCCGAGCTCACATCGATCGACACGCCGGTGTTCGGACGCCAGGTCGATGCGAGCTCCGGGGTGAGAAAGCTGCGAGCGGTGTTCCAGTTGTCGGCCGGGGTGATCGCGGCCTCCATGAAGCCTTCGACGATCGCCGCAGGCCCCGCGCCGTCCACCGGACCCGAAGCGAGCGGGAGGAAGTCCTGCCCCTCGGGGGACGCCCCGAGAGGCTTTCCCGGCTGTGCGTCTCCGCTGGTCGGAAGACCTGTGCACGCTGACAGGATGAGCACGGTCGCCGCGATCACGAGACCACGCAGCGCGCGCCGAGTCCGCGCGGTCATTCGATGCTCCTTCGATCGAAGAGCTCCGCCGGGACATCGGCGAGCTGGATCGGCTGCGTGGCATCGCCGAGTTCGGCGAGCGGCTCCTGCGGCTCGATCGGGATGGGCGAAGGCCCATCCGTCGCATCGCCACGGCGAGGCAGGGTCAGAACGAAGTTCGTCCCGACGCCGAGTTCGGACCACACCGCGAGCGATCCGCCGTGGAGAGTCGCATCGCCGAGCGCGATCGACAGTCCGAGCCCCGTGCCTCCGAGAGTGCGCTGGCGGGAGGGATCAGCGCGCCAGAATCGGTCGAACACCCGCTCGGCATCCGCCGGGTCCATGCCGAGCCCGAAGTCGCGGACTCCGGCGGCGACCGCATGCTGATTGCTGTCGACGGTGACCACGATCGGCCGGCCCTCGCCGTGCTCGATCGCATTGCCGATCAGGTTGCGCAGCACTCGTCGCACCCGCCGCGGATCCATGTCGACCGGCGAATAACCGCCGGGGGCGACGAGCCTCAGCTCGCTGCCGCGATCGTCGGCAAGAGGACGCATCTGCTCGATGATGTCCTCTGCCAGATGTGCGAGGCTCGTCGCCTCGAGCTCGAGCTGCACGGAGCCTGCGTCGTAGCGGCTGATCTCGAGCAGATCCGACAGCAGCGTCTCGAACCGCTGCACCTGCGTGTGCAGGAGCTCGGTGGTGCGAGCGGTCGTCGGATCGAACTCCTCCCGCTGATCGTTCAGCATGTCTGCGGCGAGGCGGATCGTGGTGAGCGGAGTCCGCAGCTCATGCGACACATCTGACACGAAGCGCTGCTGCACGAGTGACAGCTCGCCGAGCTCCTTGATCTGGGATTCGATACTGTCGGCCATGGCGTTGAAGGAGCGTCCCAGGGTCGCGATCTCGTCTTCCCCGTGCACGTCGATGCGGACGCCGAGGTCGCCCGAGGCCAGACGCGCGCTCGTCTCGGCAGCCTCGACGATAGGCGTCGACACGGTGCGGAGAACGATGAAGGAGATCGCGGCGACGATCGCCACCAGACCTATGCCGGCGACCCACAGGGTGCGCTGCACGAAGGTGAGAGTGTTGTCTGCATCCGCGAGGTCGTACGCGAAGTAGATCTCGAACGGCCCCGCCTCGGGAACCCGCAGCTGCTGCCCCACGATGATCCCGGGCACAGCTCGGCCGCCGACCTCGAGTGATACGGACTGCCAGGACTGCCAGTCGTCGAACTCGACCACCCTGTTCCTGAGGCCCGAGGTGATCAGATTGTCGCTCAGCCCGGCGGTGAAGCCGTTGAGCGGGACGTCGGGGTCGACCTCCATGCGGAATCCGGCAAGACCTTCGGCCGTCGAATTGCGTCCGAGGTCCTCCTGCACGCTGTCCCACAGCTCCGGCAGGGCTGCCGGGTCATCGCCCAGCGCCGTCGCGTCCAGGGTCGCCTGCGCCTGGTTCACCGAGCGGGCCGCGTCTTCGAGCGCCTCGTTCTTGCGGGATTCGAACAGATCGTTCTGGATCACCAGCGCCATCGTCACGCAGGTGATCAGGATCGCGGTGGACGTCAGCAGAAGCGTGATCGTGAGCGTCCGGAATCGCAGAGAACTGCGCCACAACGCCTGGACGACGGTCGGCCAGCCACGCCAGTCGCGGATGACAGCGACCGCCGTGGTGGTCGCTGTGGTCGCGGCCATCGTGGGCCTAGCCCGCGCTCCCGGCACGGTAGCCGACGCCCCGTACCGTCATGACGATCTTGGGGTTGTCCGGGTCGAGTTCGACCTTCGCCCGCAGACGCTGCACGTGCACGTTGACCAGCCGCGTATCGGCCTTGTAGTGGTAACCCCACACCTGCTCGAGCAGCATCTCCCTCGAGAACACCTGCTGGGGCTTCGACGCGAGCGCGACGAGCAGTTGAAACTCCAGGGGCGTGAGAGCGATCGGAGCCGTGCCGCGGCGCACCTCATGGGCGTCGACGTCGACGGTGAGGTCTCCCACGCGCAGCTGCTCCCCCACATTCTGCGACGTGGGCCGCAGTCGGGTTCTGATACGAGCGACGAGCTCCTTCGGGTTGAAGGGCTTGACGATGTAGTCGTCGGCTCCGACCTCGAGTCCTCTGACCACATCAGCGGTGTCGCTGCGGGCGGTGAGCATGATGACGGGGACTCCGGATTCGGCGCGGATGCGCGTGCAGATCTCGATGCCGTCCATCCCGGGCAGCATCAGGTCGAGCAGCACGAGATCGGGACGCTGTGCGCGCCACTCGTCGACCGCCCGCGCACCGTCGGCGCAGAACACCGGCTCGAAACCTTCCGTGCGCAGCACGATGCCGATCATCTCGGCGAGCGCGGTGTCGTCGTCGACCACAAGAATGCGTGAGGTCATAACTGTTACCTTATGGCACTCAGTACCACGGTCCTCCTGTCTACGCGCCCGACGGGTCATGTGACACGATGGGAGCGCACGACGGAGGGAGCGCCGGTGAGCGGCCAGACATGGACCCCTGCCCCGAAGAAGGGCATCATCCCCCTGCATCCGCTGACGTTCGGGATGCTGTTGAGCAAGTCGTTCGTCGCACTGCGCCACAACCCCAAGGTCCTCTTCGGCTTCGGAGTCGTCATCCAGCTCGCGGTCGTGGTGCTCAGCGCCACGGTGATGGGCTTCGTGTTCGTCACGACGTTCACGCGGCTCGAGTCGCTCTCTCCCTCCTCCCCGGACTTCGAGGCCGTGTTCGCCGGAACGATCGCGATGAACATCGTCGCGGGCATCTCCGTCGGTCTCGCGTCCGTCGCTTTCACCGCTCTGATGCAGGGCGTCGTCGCAGCCGAGATCGGCTACGCCGCGATCGGCGTGAAGGCCACGCTGAAGACCCTCTGGCGCAAGATGACCCCGTCGTTCTGGCGGCTGGCCGCCTTCGCTTCACTCTCGGTCATCTTCATCTTCGGTGTGATCGTCATCCTCTTCGTCATCGTCGCCGGCTTCGTCGCCAGCGGGCTCGGCGGATCCGCTGAGGCCATCGGCGGCGTCGTCATCCTCGTGCTGCTCGTCCTGCTCACGACGATCCCCCTCCTGGTCTGGCTGACGACCAAGCTGCTGCTGGTGCCGTCCATCCTCGTCCTCGAGCGCGCGAAGCTCCGCGATGCGCTCGTGCGCTCGTGGCGACTCACCCGCGGTCGCTTCTGGATCGCCTGGGGAGTCACCTTCCTGATCGGCGCCATCATGGGTGCCGCGATGCAGCTCGTGAATCTCCCCGTGTCGCTGCTGAGCTCGATGCTCGGATCGGTCATCGCCCCGACCGGCTCTGCGGACACTGCCGCGATCATGGGGTTCGTCTTCGCCCTCCTCGCCCCGCAGATCCTGCTCCTCGTGCTGCAGGCCATCACGCTCGTGGTGCAGAGCACCGCAGGCACCCTCGTGTATCTCGACAGTCGGATGCGCTACGAGGGTCTCGACCAGGCGCTGATCAGTCATGTCGAGCGACGCGACCTGGGGTGGACGGAGGAACGGCTCGGCGACCCCTTCGTCGTCGACGCCACGCGCGCCGTCTCGAGTGCACCGCCGCCCAAGCAGGTGCCCGAATGGGCGACGATGACGCCGGCCGGCTATGAGACGCAGCCGTATGGAGGGCAGCCGTACCCCGGGCAGCAGTACCCCGGGCAGCAGTACCCGGCACAGCCGTACCCGGCACAGCCGTACCCGGCACAGCCATACCCGGCACAGCCGTACCCCGGGCAGCAGTACGGGTACCCGACTCAGCCTCCCCCTGCACAGCCGCCGTACGCGCCGCCGGCTGCGACCGTCCCGCCTCAGCCACCGGCGTATCGGCCGGCACCGGCGCCCGCCGCTCCCCCGGCATCCTCAGCGCCCGCGGACGACTCCACCTGGGCGGCCCCCGGAGCGGGCAGCGAAGGATCTGCATGATCCGCCCGCTGGACGATGTGCTGGTGCCCGACGGAGACGAGGCGAGACAGTGGGCCGAGCAGGAGCTCTCCGACCCGCGCTATGCCGATGCGAAGCCGACGTGGTTCGATCTCGTCGCGCGTGACATCGGACGGTTCCTCGCCGATCTGTTCAGCTCCGACAACGGCGCCAGCGTCGGGCCGCCTGCACTGATCATCGTCAGCGTCATCGTCTTCGGCGCTCTTGTGGCGGCCCTCATCATCTGGGGTCGCCCTCGCCGCTCCCAGGCGATCCGTCGGCCGGGTGCCGGGCTTCTCGGCGCCGAGGACGACCGCTCGGCGGCGCAGCTGCGTGCGGATGCCGACCGTGCCGCGCGGGCGGCGGACTGGGACGAGGCGACGGTCCTGCGGTTCCGCGCGCTCGCGAGAGGACTCCTCGAGCGCGACCTCATCGAGCCGTCCCCCGGCGCGACGGCCCAGGCGATCGCGCGCGAGGTCTCTGTCGTGTTCCCTGCGGAGACGACGCCCGTCCGCCAGGCCGCCGTGTTCTTCGACGACGTGCGCTATCTGCGGCATCCCGCGACCGCTGATCGCTACGCGGAGCTCGCAGCGACAGACGACCGGCTCAGTGCCCTGCGCCCGGAAGCAGTGACCGCGTGAGCGTTCTCGAGCAGCAGGACGTCCCCGCGTCGACCGCCGAACGCGCGCCTCGAGGCCGACGGTCGCGAGCTCTGCTCGGATGGCTGATCATCGTGGCGCTCGTCCTCGGCGGCGTCTTCGTCGCGATTCAGGTCGGTGTGCGCATGCCCGATCAGCGGGGTTCGCTCGATCCCGAGAGCGTGAGCGACTCGGGTGCCATGGCCATCGCGCAGATCCTGCAGGAGAACGGTGTCGAGGTCTCGGTCTTCCGTTCGCGCACCGAGGCACGCCAAGCGCTCGATGACGACGCCACGCTCGTGATGGCGAATCCGTACACGCTCTCCGACGAGGCGATCACCGAGCTCATCGAGCCCGCCGACCGGGTGGTCTTCCTGTCGAGCAGTACGCACCTGCTGAGCCTCTTGCGGATCGGCGACAACGCCACCCCGGATTTCACCCCGGTGCAGGCGGACTGCGACGCACCCGAGTTCGCGGACGTCGGCTCGATCCGTCCTGATCGGCTGTTCACGCCCGCCGACGGCGTGGAGGGATGCTTCGGCGACGACGACGCGGCGGCCGTGCTCATCGATGAGAGCGACGGAGCCACGCATGTCGTCGTCGAGGGTGCGCGCCTCTTCAGCAACGCCTATCTCGCGGATGACGGCAACGCCGCACTCGCGCTCGCGCTGCTCGGACAGACCGAGCGCGTCGTCTGGTACGTGCCCAGTTTCGGCGACACGGACATCGAGGGCGAGACCGAGGACACCCTCGGGTCGCTCACCCCGGGATGGGTGACACCGGCCATCCTGCTGCTCATGCTGGCCGGCGTCGCGGCAGCACTGTGGCGCGGTCAGCGCTTCGGACCGCTCGTCGCCGAGACGCTGCCGGTGACGGTCCGCGCCTCGGAGACCATGCACGGTCGCGCACGTCTGACCGCGAAGGCCGGCGACGCCGCGCACGCGGGCGAAGCTCTCCGAGACGGGAGCCGGCGCCGCCTGGCGCGCAGGCTCGGCCTCGCTGTCACCGCGAGTGCCGAGGAGGTCGCGGATGCCGCAGCCGACCGGCTGCGCGTGCCGCGTGGCTCGTTGCACGAGCTGCTCGCGGGCGCGCCACCCGTCGACGATCCGTCACTGATCGACCTCGCGCGCCGACTGCAGGAACTCGAGAGCGCCGTCGACGCCTCGTCCTTCACGGAGCGGAGATCCGAATGAACCGCCCCCGCCGAACCGCCGTCCATCCATCATCCGACCGGAAGCCGAGGACACCACGTGACCGCTGAGAACTTCAACGACGCCGAGCTGCGTCAGGCCATGCACCGCGTGCGCACGGAGGTCGACAAGGCCGTCGTGGGCCAGGCGGGCACGGTGACCGGCCTGCTGGTGTCGCTGCTCGCGCGAGGACATGTGCTGCTCGAGGGCGTGCCCGGGGTGGCGAAGACCCTGGTCGTGCGCTCGTTCGCCCGGGCGCTCGGCCTCGACACGAAGCGCGTGCAGTTCACCCCCGACCTCATGCCGGGAGACGTCACCGGTTCGCTGGTCTACGACGCCCGCACGGGCGAGTTCGACTTCCGTGCGGGTCCGGTGTTGACGAACATCCTTCTCGCCGACGAGATCAACCGCACGCCTCCGAAGACCCAGGCCGCCCTGCTCGAGGCGATGGAAGAACGTCAGGTGTCCGCCGACGGTGTCAGCCGAGCTCTGCCCGACCCGTTCCTCGTCGCCGCGACGCAGAACCCGATCGAGCACGAGGGCACGTATTCGCTGCCGGAGGCCCAGCTCGACCGCTTCCTGATGAAGCTGGTCGTGGGAATGCCGGAGCGGGATGCCGAGGTGTCCGTGTTGCGCAAGCACGCCTCCGGCTTCTCCCCGCGCGAGCTCACCGGCGTGGAGGCGACCGTCTCCGCGGACGAGATCCGTGCGGCTCAGGATGCGGCAGGACGCGTCGAGGTCACCGATGACGTCCTCGGCTATGTCGTCGACCTCGCCAGAGCCACGAGGCAATCGCCCTCGGTCGAGCTCGGCGCGAGCCCCCGCGCCTCCACGGGTCTGCTCGCCGCTGCGAAGGCGTGGGCGTGGCTCAACGCATCCTCTGCCGTCACGCCGGATCACGTGCAGACGATGCTCGTCCCCGTCTGGCGGCACCGGCTGCAGCTCCGCCCGGACGCCCAGATGGAGGGCGTGTCCGCGGATGCCGTGCTCACATCCGTCGTCCAGCAGACCAGGGTGCCGATCTAGGTGTTCGTCACCGGCCGTCTCGCGCTTGCCGTCGCCGTCGGCATCGTCCCGCTCGTCCTCGCCGGGCTGGCGGACTTCCCGCCCTATGCCGCCCTCGGCATCTGGGTGCTGCTCTGCGTCCTGCTGATCGTCGTCGATGTGCTGCTGGCTCCAAGCCCCCGCTCCGTCGTCGTGACCAGGCGCGTGCCGACGCGCACCCGCATCGGCGAGCAGGTCCCCGTGAGCGTCGCGCTGCAGAATCAGGGTCCCCGGACGCTCCATGCGCTGATCCGCGATGCCTGGCAGCCGACGGCCGGGGCGGGTGAGGCCCGTCAGCGACTCAGCGTCCCGCCGGGCGAACGGCGACGCGTCTCCATCCCCCTGCTGCCACGACGTCGCGGCGAGCTGGCGAGCGAGTTCGTGATGATCCGCTCGCTCGGTCCGCTCGGCCTCGCCGGCCGGCAGGCCCGTCACCTCGTACGCGGGACCATCCGGGTGCTGCCCGCCTTCTCGTCGCGGAAGCACCTCCCCTCCCGCCTCGCCCGTCTGCGGGAGCTCGACGGGAACACGAGCATCCAGGTGCGCGGTCAGGGCACCGAGTTCGACTCGCTCCGCGAGTACGTCCGAGGGGATGACGTGCGGTCGATCGACTGGCGCGCCACCGCTCGCGCGGGCACCACGATGCTGAGGACGTGGCGACCGGAGCGCGACCGCCACGTCGTGATCATCATCGACACCGGCCGCACGGCCGCCGCGCGCGTCGGCGACGGCACGAGGGTCGATGCCGCCCTGGAGGCGTCTCTTCTGCTCGCGGCCCTCGCCGCACGTGCGGGCGACCACGTGCATCTGCTCATGTACGACCGGGTCGTGCGGGCGCGCGTGACCGGTGTGGAGGGGACAGCGCTGCTTCCGGCGCTGACCGATGCGATGGCTCCGGTGCACGCGCGTCTCGTCGACACCGATTGGCCGGGTGCTTTCGCTGCCGTGCGCACGCTCACGACCCGTCCGTCGCTCATCGTGGTGCTCACCGCTCAGGATGCGGCTGAGTCGGCTCGCGGATTCCTCGGTGCGTTCCCCGACGCGAGCAGGTCGACATCGATCCTCGTCGGTTCGGTCACCGACGACGGCATCGCAGATCTCACGACGCGGCGCGGATCTCGAGAGGAGATCTACCTCGCTGCGGCGGCCGAACGCACGATGCGCGACGCGGAGAACGTGGCCGACGCGGTGCGCCGCGCGGGAGGCGAGGCGATCGCCGCTGACCCCGAGTCGCTGCCTCCGAGGATCGCAGACCGGTACCTGGAGCTGAAGGCCGCCGGGCGCCTCTGAACGCGGAGAGTCAGCCGGCCAGGAGCCTGGGCGTACCTGCCTCGTACTCGACGAGGTCTCCGGTCTCGCCGCGGCGATACGCTCGACCGCCGATCACGAGCATATAGATGAGGAACGCGGCGAGGGCGGCGACGCCGATGCCGATCTTGACCGGCCAGGGCAGCGCCCACCCCGTCACGAATCCCTCGATCAGCCCGGACACGAACAGCGCGAAGACGAGTCCGATCGCCACTGTCGCGAGCGAGCGTCCCTCGGACGCGAGTGACTCGCCTCTCGAACGGTGTCCCGGCGCGACCCACGACCAGAACAGGTGCAGACCCGCCGCAGCCGCGACGAAGATCGACGTCATCTCCAGGAGTCCGTGCGGGAGGATGTAGAGGATCATCACATCGACCTGGTCGTGTGCGGCCATGACGGCGCCCGACACGCCCAGCCCCATCGCGTTCTGCACGAGGACGTTGATCGGCCAGATGCCGGTGATGCCGAACAGCACGCATTGCAGGGCGATCCAGGCGTTGTTCCACCAGACCATGCCCATGAACACCGCGGCCGGGTTCTCGGTGTAATAGCCGGTGAAGCTCTCGTCGGCGTACTGCTCCAGCAGGTCCGGCGGGCCGAGGGTCGCGAGGAGTGCCGGATCTGCGGAGATCCATGTCGCGGTCCCGACGACGATCGCGATGAATGACGCCGCGATCACGAGCGTCGTCCAGCGCAGTCGATAGAGCGCGGCGGGCAGCTGCAGCGAGAAGAATCGGCCGGTCTGGGTGAGGATGCTGTCGGACGCCCCGGTGAGTCGCAGCCGCGCGCGCACGAGGATCGTCGAGAGGTACGCACCTTGAGGTGACTCCCCCACCGAGGTCTTGAGCTCAGCGAGATCCGCGGACGCCGCGCGGTAGCGGACGATCAGCTCGTCGACGCCCGCGCCGTCGAGCCGAGCACGGCTCAGCTGGTCGAGCCGTTCCCACTCGGCGCGGCGTGCATCTGTCAGCGCATCGGCATCCACCTGATTTACTGTACTCATGTCCGCCGCGCTCGATGCATCCGACGAGGTCCTCTCGGGCGAGGCCGTCGCGATCGACGTGCAGCCGATCGGCTTCGTGTTGCGAGCCGCGGGCGCGATCATCGACCTCCTGGTCGGGCTCGCTGTGTTCCTGTCGACGATCTTCCTGCGGATCTGGCTCCTCGCCATCGGCGTCCTGACCCAGGCGACAGACACGATCGCCTTGATCGCCTCGATCGTGATCAGCTTCGTGGTGCTGCCGATCACCATGGAGGTCGCCCTCAAGGGCCGCAGCCTGGGCAAGCTCGCCGTCGGGGGTCGGATCGTGCGACTCGACGGTGGCGCGACCGGTTTCCGCCATGCGTTCATCAGGGCACTCCTCGGCGTCCTCGAGATCTACATGACGCTGGGCAGCATCGCGGTGCTCGCCGGAGCGTTCAGCGCCCGCTCGCAGCGGCTGGGAGACATGGTCGCCGGCACCTACAGCCAGCGCGTGCGCACGCCGAAGCTGATCCCGAGCGTCCCCGTGCTGCCGCCGATGCTCGCCGGCTGGGCGCAGATCGCCGATGTCGCGCGCCTCCCCGACCGTCTCGCGCGCCGCATCTCGCAGTTCCTGCAGAGCGCTCAGCGGATGGTCCCGTCAGCTCGCGCCCGAGTGGCGCAGGATCTCCTGACCGAGGCATCGCCGTTCGTCTCGCCTCTGCCTCAGGCCGCCCCGGAGGTTGCGCTCATCGGCATCACCGTGCTGCGGCGCGAGCGGGAGCGCAGAGCGCTGGAGAACGCCGACCGCCGAGCGGAGAAGCTCACCGGTCGACGCGTCGGGGCCTGAGCACACCGGTCTCTTCGCGAACCCCGGCGCCGTCAGAATCGGATCGCGTCGATCACCTTGACGCGAAGGGCGACCAGTGCAGGGATGAAGCCGGCGACGGCGCCCACCAGGATCGACGCGGCGAGCCCCACGAAGGCCGCGCGCATCGGGAACGGCGGCACGTCCTGGATCCCGTAGAACAGCGAGGTGACGACCCAGTCCGAACGGAGCACCGCGACGACGATCGCGATGCCGACGAGCCCCGCCACCGTCGTCGCGACGAGGCTCTCGAGGAAGACCGAGAAGAAGACTCGGCCCGAGGTGGCGCCGAATGCGCGACGCACGCCGATCTCACGCACTCGCTGCCGCATCGCGACGAGCTGGATGTTGATCAGACTCAGAGCTCCCAGCGCGAGGATCACGGCAGCGATGCCGCCGGTGACCATCTCGAACGTCGCCTGCGCATCCAGCGCACCGGGCTGGGCGGCCCAGTCCGACCGGCTGACCGACACCGTCTGCCCGTCCGGGAGCCCTGCGCGAAGATCCATGGCGAGCACGGGTGCGATCTCGTCGACCTGCTCCTGTCCGAGCCAGACCTCGTACTGCGGCCAGGCGCCCTCCGGCAGAGCATCGACGCGGGCACGATACGCGTCGTAGAGGATGTCGACCCGAAGCTCCTCGTCTCCGAACCCCTGGCGAGGCACGACACCCACGACCTGATAAGTGCCACCCGCAGGCCCCGCGAGCGTGAGAATCGGATGCTCCGCGACGGGCGTGCGACCGATGCGATCCCACAGCGCCTCCGTGATCACGACGGGCGGGGAGAGTGCGTCGGCATCCGCATCCCGCATCCATCGGCCCACGAGCAGCTGCTCGCGGTGGATCTCGGAGTAGAGCGGATCGATCAATCGTGAGTTGACATCGACGATGCCGTCCGGCAGCTGCACCGGAACGACCATGCCCTGCGCGATCCGGGCCGTGTGGCTGAACTCGAACCGCTCGGTGACGCGCGTGAACCTCTCATCGAAGGCGTCGAAGTCGACCGGCGCCCCGTCGTCGCTGCTGATCGTGACGACCAGGGTCGCCGCCCTGCCTCCCCAGCGATCCGACTGCTCCGCCTGGAACTGACGCTGATATTCCGAGACGGCGACGACCCCGGTGAGGGCTGCCACCGAGACCGCGATGCCGATCAGGCTGAGCAGCACACGCAGCTTGTGGACGCGGATCTCCGCCCACGCATCCGACAGCGCTCCGAGGATGCCGGTCATGACGCGGCTCCGCGACGCGAGTACGGCATGGCCGGCATGCTGTCGGGTGTCGGCATCTCGGCCCCGGTGGACGCAGCCGCCGGTGCGGATGCGGACGGGACGGATGAAGAGGGAACGGATGCGGAGGGAACGGACGCCGCGAGGGTCGAGGCTTCGAAGGCGCGGCTGAGATCCGCAGGCTCGAGGACCCCGGCGTCGAGTCGGTAGTGCCGTCGGGCACGGGCGGCCACATGGAGGTCGTGCGTGATGGTCACGAGTGCCGCGTCGGTCTCGGTCGCGACCTCGTCGAGCAGCGACATGACGGACGCGCCCGTGTCGATGTCGAGTGCGCCGGTCGGCTCGTCCGCGAGGATCAGCACGGGCCTGCGCACGAGGGCCCTCGCGATCGCGACCCGCTGCTGCTCTCCTCCCGAGAGTCGATCGGCGATCTGCTCGATGCGATGACCGAGGCCGACTCTCTCGAGCATGTCAGCGGCGATCTGCCTCCTGTTCCGGAACAGCCGACCGCGCGCATGGCCGAGTGGCATCATCACATTGTCGAGCGCGGTGCGCCCCGGGAGCAGATTGAACTGTTGGAACACGAAGCCGACGTTGTCGCCGCGCAGCCGGTCCAGCCGCCCCGACCGCATCCGACGCACTTCGCGATCCTCGAACGACACGGAGCCGGTGGTCGGAGCGTCGAGCATCCCGAGGATGTTGAGCAGCGTCGACTTCCCGGAGCCCGACCTGCCGACGATCGAGACGTGATCACCCGCACTGACCTCGAGCGTGATCCCTTGCAGGATCTCCAGCTCCGAGTCGTCAGCGAGCCGCACGCTCTTCGTCACATCGCTCAGCGCGACGAGAGTCACCAGCTGACCCCGCTGTCGCACTGCTCGACTCCGGGAGCCACCTCGTAGCAGACCTCCTCGACCGGGGCGACGAAGCCGGGGACGAACTGGCGGATCGACTCCCCCTCTTCGAGGCCGGAGACCACCTCGACCATGGCCCCGTCACTCACGCCGAGCTCGACCGCTCGCTCTTCCGGTTCAGCGCCGTCGCCGGCATCGACCCAGACGTTGCCCGTGCCCGCGCCACCCTGCACAGCGGTGACCGGCACCACCAGGGCGTCATCCACCTGCCCGAGCGCCAGATCCATCGTCGCCGGCAGACCGGCGAAGACGACCTGGTCACCGGGCACCGCGCATCGCACGCTCGCTGTGCCCTCGGCGCTCACCTGCACCCGCACTCCTGTGCACACGAACGGCGCGGGCCCCCCGGTGATCGTCACCGATGCGTCGGCCGGCGCATTCACCAGGCGGTACAGCTGGACCGGCTCGACGGTCGCGAGCAGGTGGTAGCGCGCGGGCGTGAGCGTGAAGATCTCGGTTCCGGTGGATGTCGCCTGACCCTTCACGAGAGCGATCTCCGAGACGTCGCCAGCCTCCGGCGCGACGACGTCCACATCCTTCTTGGGCTCGTCCTGCCTGATCGTGAAGAGCTTCTGCCCCGCCGCGACGGTCGCCCCGTCGGGGACATGCACCGCGATGACCGTTCCGGTGATCTCCGACCGCACCGGGAACGCGTCATCGCGTGCGACGTTGCCGCTCAGGGTGAGAGCGTTCACCACCGAGCCCCGTTCGACCGGGATGACGGGATCGACGATCGACGACTCGGGGCTGACCATCGCCTCTGTGGCGTCCGGGAAGAACGCGATCTTCACGAGAGCCGCGGCGCACGCACCGAAGACGAGAACGAGAAGAAGAGGGAAGATCCAGCGTCGCCAGACGATCACGGCTGCCTTTCCGGCGGCGCCGCCCTGGCGCATCCGCGGTCAGCGTATCGGCATGCGTCGATGACCCACCCGCCCCGAGGCGGCGTGTCCCCGTCGGCGATGCGGACGGTATATCAGGCGCGAAGCGCCTCGTGCCGGACGACGAGCCATCCCGCAGGAACGGACAGGCGGTCCGCATGCTGTGCGCACAGATCATGCGCGTTCGGGTGGCGCGCCATCCCCAGGGGCCCGAGCGCGGCCATCTGATCGCCGTAGTCGTAGGTGAGAGTGGCCACGGCCTCGCGCGCGCAGCCGACCTTCGAGCAGAGTCTTCCGTCCATTCACGCCAGGCTACGTCGAGGTTCATCGGATGAGCGGATGCCGCGCCGCCGCGCCCGTCGGACTCAGCCTAGACTTTCGCTATGCCCCGTCGCTCCCGCACCTCTGACGCACCCCGCCGCGGGGCCAGGCACGGGCGCCACGGTCGGCTCGGACGCAGCGAGGTCGTGCGCCCTCCACTCGCCCCTCTCGACGGGCGCATCGACCGGTTCGATCTGACCGTCGGCACTGCGGTGGAGTTCCTTCGAGGAACCTGGCCCGAACTGCAGGAGGTGCGGTTCGAGATCGGCGCCATGCCCGCGTTCGAGGCCGCAGACGAGGTCCCGCGCTGGTACCTCGATCACGAGAAGGCGCGCATCGTGCTCTTCCGGCTTCCCATCGAACGGCTGCTGCCGCCGGGACACGACGACTCCGCCCACCGCAGGATGGCGATCGAGAGCGCCGTGTTCAGAGCTGCGGCCGAGTACGTCGGCCGCGAGCCCTGGGACCTCGGCGGCCACGAGCACTGAACTCAGAGACCGTCCTCGCCGGTCCGCAGGTCACGGGTAGACGGTGATGCTCTGCTGCGCTCCCGCAGCCGGCCATACCGGCCAGACCGCGAGCGCTCCGGGCGCGCTCATCGTGACGGAGGCATGCACCGGCGCCGAGGTCGACAGCGCATACACCGTGCGCGGCGTCACATCGACCGACGCCGACGAGTGGGCGGGGACAGTGACCTCGACGGGCTCTCCGCCCGATGTCGATGCGACCTGCACCGTCGCATCGACATCCTCGTCGTTGGCGAGCACGAGGCGAGGCGTCGGCCCGGCAGGAACGGCGACGTACACGTCATCCTCGAGCTCCGGGGCCGGCGTGACCCAGGCGAAATCGTCCTGCGGCCCGGCGACATCCTGCTGCCGCACCGCGGCGAGCACAGGGTTGTCCGATTCGATGCTCATCGTGTAGTCCCCCGGCGACAGCGCGGAGAGCGACAGCTCGGTGGGTGCGTCGGCGGTGAGCGGAACGGTGAACTCGTCGGCGATCGTCGACGCACCGACCTCTCTGACCGTCACGACGGCCTGGGAATCGACCTCGGGTGACATCAGCCGCAGAACCGCCATGTCTGCGTTGTCGCCCTGGTTCTCGAAGACCTGGATGCCCGGGAGCACCGGCTGACGCTGCGCAGCGGGAACCGCATCCTGCAGGTCGATGCCCGAGGGATCGAGGGTCCGGGTGAGCGACGACTGCAGTACAGCCCGCACGGGCGACCCTGTCGCGGTCACCTTGACGATCGGGAAGTCCGATCCGGCGGCGATCGAGGACAGCGCGAGCGCGACCTGAGACTCCGCGGGGACGATCACGGTGCTGGACGCCCGCGCAGACCCGAACACGCCGAGAGAAACAGTGGAGGGCACGACCCCGGGGTTCGTGAGAACGATCAGGTCCTCGGTCCCGGTGGCGACCGTTCCGCCGACGAGCCACGACTCGATGCCCGCAGGACGGCAGGGCGCCGCGGCGAGACCGAACAGGTCCGCCTCCTGCACGCTGACCGACTCCGTGGCGCCGAGCAGCGGCGCCTGGCGTCCCTCGACAGGGCCCACGAGGCGTTGCGCGGATCCGCCGTCGGCGAGGTCCTTCGCAGGCAGGGGACTCGACTCCGGTCGCCCGGATGACCCCTCGGAGGTCAGTTGGGGAGACGCCGCCGACACCATCTCGAGCGGGTTGGAGGGATCTCGACCGACCGCGCGAAGGTCACCGTTGCAGACGAGAACGGTGTCACCCGGAAGGGGCGCCACCTGCGCCTGAGCGGGCTCGTGCGAGACAGTCGGCCACGGCGCGGTGATGCCGACGACGACACCGACGACGCACGCTCCTGCGACGACGGCGCCTGTCAGGACTCGAGCGCCGGTCGCCGCCACCCGGAATGCGCGGTTGCGGGTCATCGCCGCTCCTCCTCACCCTGTTCGGTCGACGGATGGGCCTCGACTGCCGCATCCGGCTCGGGCCCGTCCGAGGGCGCGGCGTCGGCTGTTGCGGCTGTCTCAGCGACCTCCGGATCGCCGTGCGGTTCTGCGGCGCCGTCGCGGTCCTCGGGGTGCCGAGGCAGCACGAGCGGCTCTTCCGGTGCTCGTCCGACGATGCGCGAGCGGGCGCGGGCTGCTCGCCGCGACGCACGTGTCGGCACGGACAGCAGCAGCGCCGCGAGCACGAGCACGAGCTGGACCGTGCTCACGAGGCGCGCTGTCGCCTGCTGAGCGGTCGAGAGCGGAGCCCGTGGCGAGGCGTCGGCCTCGAGCCTGTAGAGCACACCACGGTCGGTCGAGCCGGCCTGGACGAACCCAGCCCGCTGGTCGAGCGATGTCACCGCGGCCGTGCGCAGAGAGCGAGCACGGTCCGACTCCTCACCCGAGACCTGTGCGAGCAGGACGTACGAGATCCCCGTCCGAGCCAGCTCATCAGCCGCATCGAAGTCCCTGGCCGAGAGCAGATCGACCGCGAGCGTCGTGAGGTCGGAGCCGCGCAGCTCCGTCGCTGTGGAGAGGATCGTCGTCTGGGCGCTCAGCGTCTCGCTTCCGCCCCACGCCACCTCGGTCGCCAGGCCGCCGTCGTTCTGCGGGGTGAGCACGAGGGTTCCGATCTGACGGTCGGCACCCGCCTGCGCTGCGACATACGCCGGCAGCGTCGATGCGGGACCGTCTCGGAGTTCCGACTCGTCCGCGTGGACCGCGGCCAGGGCAGGAACAGCGCACACGGCGATCGCAAGACCGGCGACCGCCGCGCTGAGCACCCGGACCCGTGGCATGGTCACCGCGGTGTCGAGCGTCACGAGGGCGGCTCCGGTGACGCCGATCCACGCGAGGCTGAGACCCGAACCCGGCCAGATGGCGACGGGAGTCCCTTGGGCGAAGGACACGGCGACTCCCACGGCCAAGAACGCGGTGGCCAGGCCGCAGAGCGCGACGAGCAGAAGAGTGATTCCGGCTCGCCAGCGCGGGGCGACCGCTGATGCGAGAGCGAGGAGCGCGAGCGGGGCGAGCAGCACCCCCACCCACGGCGCGAGCTCGAGGCCGAGCCACGTCGCCCACCCGGCCATGTCACCGCTGGGGAATCCGCTGGCCAACGCGAGTCTGCCTGCGGCATCGGCCGCTGCCTGCGGACCGGCCCAGATCGAGCCGGGATCCGCGAGCACCGCGAGGATGTCTCCGCGGCTCAGCTGCCAGACCACGAGCGGCGCGAAGAGGGCGACGGCGGGAATCGGCACCCAGACCAGGCGGACGGCTCCGCGGATACGAGCGCCGGCGAGGGTGATGCCGAGCGCCACGACCCACAGCAGGAGGAGTGCCGGGGCGAGCGAGGGCGCACATGCCGTGACCGCGGCGAAGAGGAGCGATGCTGCACCTGCCGCGCCCCACGAACGATGGGCTACTGCCCCTGCGTGGAAGAGCCAGGGCAGGAGGAGGTGCACCAGCACAGCGGCGGGGCGACCGTCGACGAGCGCGGTGAGGAAGGTGGGAGCGAGCGCCCACACGATTCCGGCGAAGATGCGCAGACCCGCACGATCGGTCACTCGCGTGGCCGCGAACCAGCCGCCGAGCACGGCGAGGGGCAGCGCCAGCACCCAGAGGAGCACGAGGGAGAACGACGGGGCGGCCGGCCAGAGAGAGCCGAGCACAGCGAGCACTCCGGAGAAGGGGTCCGCGGGGCCGACGACGTCGACTCCGAGACCGCGCAGCCCCCAGGCGGCGTCATTCCACAGCGCACCCACCGTCGACCGCAGCGGAAGCAGCGCACCGCCACCGAGCACGGGCCACGCGAGGATCGTGGTGAAGGTCGCGATGCTGACGACGAGGGCACCCAGCACCGCCCAGGCGCCTCCGCCCGAGAAGAACCGGAGCTCACTGACCGCTCCGCCCTCGCTGCCGTGGCCGTCATCCAGCCGACGACGAAGATCGGAGCTGCTCACACGCAGCGGGGCGATGCTCGACCAGCTCGAGGTGCGGAAGGAGCGGATGCGAGAACGAGACCGCGCGATCGCGCCGAAGCGGAACATCGCCGTCACCGCAGCCGCCCACTCGGGCGCGACGGCCTCCGGCCGCTTGCCGATCAGGTCGGCCATGGATCGCCAGAGCGCGAGAGGAAGCAGAGTGAGCCAGTGCAGCGGGACGGAGATCGCCGGGGCATAAGCGAGGCGGCGGTGCAGCTGGGCGAGTCTGGTCGCGAACGCGCGCCTGCCCCGCGCGGTCGGAGGTGTCCCTGGTCCGTCCGGTGACACGGATACGCGCGCCGAGGGCGCGAGCACGACGCGTCCGCCACCGAGGCGGGCACGGACTCCGAGGTCGAGACCCAGGTCGGCTCCCGCGAGCGCCGGATCCGGACGCAGCGCATCGCGGACCTCGCCGCGGATCAGCATGCCGCGGATGTCCGCACCGAGCGCGTCGTCGCTGGCATCGTGCTGTCCTTGGTCGAGCTCGCCGCCGGCCAGCTCCACCGAGCGCCCCAGAGTCGTCATGCTGACGCCCAGAGAGACGATCTCGCGGTCGTTGTCGGTCTGCACGAGCTTGGGCGCCACGATCGCCGCCGACGGAGATCGTTCGAGAGTGCCGATCAGGCGCTCGAGCGCTCGCGGGTGCGGAGCGGTGTCCTGTGCGAGCAGCCAGACGGCGCTGCCCTCGAGGATGCGGGGTCTGGCGAGTTCGACGGCATCCGCGAATGAGGTGTTGCCGCGCGCCTGGATGATGCCCTCGACTGTGCTGGTCACCGCCTCGCTCTCGCGAGCCGACGCCGCGTCGCCGCACATCACCAGGGTGATGGCGGCTGCGGGCGTCGTCTGGGAGCGCAACGCATCGAGTGTGCGGAGCAGCTGCGCGCGGGCGGAGGAACCGGGGCGCGCGACGATGATTGCGTGAACTCGGGCTGGCATGACGTGGTCAGCCTATGCGTGCGACAGGAATCGGGGGCTGACCCGACCCGGCGTGGCCGCGAAGCTATGAACGCGGACGAATCACTGCCGGGTCAGCTCGCGCGACGCTTGAGCTTGCGGCGCTCGCGCTCGGAGAGACCGCCCCAGATTCCGAAGCGCTCGTCGTTGTTGAGCGCGTACTCGAGGCACTCGCCGCGGACATCGCAGGACGTGCAGATCCTCTTGGCGTCGCGGGTCGATCCGCCCTTCTCGGGGAAGAAGGCCTCAGGATCAGTCTGCGAGCACAGTGCATCGCTCTGCCATGCGAGAGCATTGTCATCGTCGGTCTCGACCTTGCGAACCCCGGGAACACCGAGGTTGATCGGATCGACGAACCAGTTCTCCGGTACGTCTGAACGGTAACCCGTCATCTCGCTCTCCAACCCCTAAATTCCGCCCCCTCGGCGGGCCGTGCTCAACTAATTACACCCGTGTCATTCCCATCGGTCAAGTCGCGGATCGTAAACCCTCAATCCGGTCTTGAAGGTTCTTGACCTCCGTACGGCGTGTCGCACGTCCGCCCGAGGAGTCAGCGGCCGGAGGTGAGATCGCCGGGCGATGCGACGAACGCCTCGCCCTGGCCGCCGACGGTCAATCGAACCTCGTCGGCGGACGCGAACGCGACGGTGCCGACCGGAACATCGAGCACTGCACCGTCCGCACCGCCCACCCTGACGCGACCGGACGTCGCGAGGACCATCGTCGGTCCGTCCACGTCGATGACGACGTCCTGGCCGTCGAGTTCGACTCTTCTCAGCGAGAAGTCCGCGACGGGCACCGGGTACTCCGTGATCGCACCATCCGTCGTCGGGCGCAGCACCGGCACCTCGCCGGTCGTCGTGTCGAGGACCGAGAGCAGCTCGGCCACATCGATGCGCTTGGGCGTGAGACCGCCGCGCAGGACGTTGTCGCTCGCCGCCATGATCTCCACTCCGAGACCGGCGATGTAGGCATGCAGGAGCCCGGCCCGCAGGAAGATGCCCTCGCCCCTGCGAAGCACCACGTGGTTCATGAGCAGCGCGACGACCACACCGGGGTCTCCCGGATAGGTCTCCGCGATCGCCGCCACACCGCGGAGCGTCTCGGCCCATTCGCCCGACGCGGAGGCTGCGGCCGCGCTCACCGAGGCGACGACGTCGTCGACCACGGACCGCGCATCGCCGGACAGCAGCCAGCCGATCGTGTCGCGCAGGACGTCGCCCTCACCGCGGAGACGATCAGCGAGTTCCTCGACCCCGGCGCTCTGCCCCAACTCCCCCAGCAGGCCCAGGGTGTCGCCGACGGGGCGCAGCCCGCTCAGGGATTCGAACCGTTCGCTCAGGGCGACGATCAGCTCGGGCTTGTGGTTGTCATCGCGGTAGTTGCGAGTCGGGTCCGTGGCGTCGAGCGTCGATTCCCTCGCCCACCCGGCTCTCGCCTGCTCGACGGTCGGGTGCACCTGGATGGACAGGGGCGATGCGGCCGCGAGGAGCTTGAGCAGGTACGGCAGAGCACCGCCCGTGACGGCGTCCAGCGTCCCGCCGCCCTGCACGTCGGACGGGTCTCCCGGGTGGTCGCCGAACCACACCTCCGCCTCAGGCGCACCCGTGGGGGTGCGGCCTTCCAGGTCGGCCAGGAGCGTCGGGGATCCCCACGCGTAGTCACGGGGTGCATTCGAGAGACTGAGCAGCATGCCACCAGGCTATTGGCAGGGAACCCACGGTGCCACGACCGTCCCATCGGTGACTCGCGACTTCCGCGCGGTAGCCTGAACGCGATGGCGCAATACACGAAGCACCCGGTCGCCGCCCCGCCCGCCGCTCCCGAGCGCGAGTCCACGGGGCATCTTCTGCTGCGCGGGTACATCGGCCTGGTGCTGTTCGCGACCTTCGCGCACTCGGCGGTGTACAACCTCGTGGGCGAGATCGGCGCATTCATCACCCTCCTCGTCTTCCTGATCGCGACGCTCTCCATCGGCGTTCCGATGATCGCCCGTCGGCGACCTGCCGCGTTCGCGTGGCGTCGCCTGCCCTGGGCCGCCGTCGCGTACACCGCGCTGGCCCTGCTCTCGATCGCGTGGTCTCAGTGGCGCGGAGCGACCGTCATCACCTGGGTCCTGCTCGCCACCGTCACGGTGAACGCGCTCTTCATCGTCCACGTGCTGACCTGGCACGAGATCGTGCGGGCGCTCGCTTCCGCGTTCAAGTGGATCCTCGGCCTGTCCCTCGCGCTCGAGCTGTGGGTCGCCCTTGTCGTCCACGCTCCGATCCTGCCGAACTTCTTCGTGCGGCCGGACGGCGAGACCAACGCCCACTGGTACTGGGTTCGCGGCAACCTCGTGGACGGCGGCCGGATCCAGGGCATCGTGGGCAATTCGAACGTGCTCGCCATCATCTGCCTGTTCGCGATACTCACCTTCGGCGTGCTGTTCGCCGCGCGCACGCGCTGGCGCACCACTCTCGCGCTCTGGGCCCTCCTCGCGGGATACTTCCTCGTCCGGGCCGGATCCGCGACGGCATACGTGTGCGCCGCCGCTGCCGCCGCAGTCCTGGTCGTCGCCCTGCTGATGCGCCGCGCGAAGTCTCCGGGCGCACGAACACGACTGTATGTGCTGTTCATCGGCGGCGCCGTGGTCATCGGATCCGCCGTCTGGCTCCTGCGTGAACCCCTGTTCGCGCTCATCGGTCGCAGCGCAGACCTCACCGGGCGCTCCGACAAGATCTGGGACAAGGTCCTCGCGCGTGCCGCGGAGCATCCGATCTTCGGCAACGGGTTCTCGAGTCCCTGGGTCCCCTTCGATCCTGCCTTCGCCGGATGGATCGAGGATCACGGCATCACCGTGTTCCACGCGCACAACATGTGGCTCGACGTGCTGATGCAGCTGGGCGTGGTGGGGGTCGTCCTCATGGCTCTCGCCTATCTCAGTCTGCTCTGGCGTTCGTGGTTCTTCGCCATCGACCGCCCTCGCTGGGATCTGAGGTCGGACCGCGAATATTCGGCGATCACTCTGCTTCCGAGCCTCTTCACGGTCGTGCTGCTCGTGCAGGGTCTGACGGAATCGACCCCGATCATGCTCTGGGGCTGGATGCTGCTGGTCCTGCTCTCGTTCAAGATCAAGGTCGTGCCCCTGGTCGGCGTCGGTGAACGCGAGCGTGTGATCGAGCGCGGCGAGCGAAGCCGGCGGGTTCCGTGACGCCCGAACGTCGTCTGAGCGATCTGCTCGGCTCGGCCGAGTTCGCCCGCGCGTACACGATCGCGGTCCTCACAGCGGTCTTCTCGTCGTTCGCGATCGAGCACATCGCCTCATCGGTCACCCTCGCGACGATCATCGCCGTCCTGTGCGTCGTCGGCGCCTGGATCCTGTGGGTGCGCAGGGAGGAGCTGTCGCTGCTGCGGATCGCCCCGTCGTCGCTGCTGGCCTTCCTGGCGTGGGCCGCCGTCAGCATCGTGTGGACGACCGACAAGTCCGACACCGCTTTCGGTTGGATGGAGCTCTTCGGCTTCGCCTTCCTGGCGATCACCGTCGGCCACATCCGCGACACCCTCCAGACCGTCCGCGCCCTGGGCGACTCGCTGAGGTTCCTCCTCCTCGTGTCGCTGGGCCTGGAGCTCCTCTCCGGCGTGCTGCTCGACACGCCCTTCCTCTTCCTCGGCATCCAGGGAGACCTGGCCGTCGGCGGACCCGTGCAGGGGATCTTCGGCAGCAGGAACATGCTCGGTTTCGTCACCGTGATCGCACTCATCACTTTCGTGGTGGAGTGGCGGTCGCAGTCGCTGACCGCTCGCATCGCGATCCCCTCGATCGCGCTCGCGGCGCTGCTGGCCTTCTTCTCCTCCTCCCCCACCGTGCTCGTGCTCGCGGCCGCAGTCGGCGTCGTCGCCGTCGCGCTCGCGATCGTCCGTCACACCCCGCCCGAGCGGCGGACCATCGTGCAGTGGGTGCTCGGTGTCCTCGTCGCTCTCGCCCTCGCCGCCGCGTTCGCACTGCGCCATGTGATCATCGCGCTGCTCGATGCCGGGTCGGATTTCTCGATCAGAGCGACCCTGTGGAACACGATCCTCGATTTCGTCGCTCTCAAGCCGGTCGAGGGGTGGGGCTGGTACGGCGCGTGGGCCCGCGGAGAGTTCCCGTTCACGTACATCAACTTCCTGCTCGACGACCACCACCAGAGCGCGCTGAACGCGTACTTCGACGTCCTGCTGCAGCTGGGCGCAGCCGGCCTCGTGCTCTTCCTCCTGTTCGGCGGCATCGCCACCGTCCGGTCCTGGCTCGTCGCGAGCGCTCGACGTTCGGTGGTCTACGCCTGGACCCCGCTCATGCTCGTCACACTCGCCGTCGAGTCGATGTTCGAGAGCTTCACGATCGTCGGCGCGGGCTGGTTCATGCTCGTGCTCTGTGCGCTGCGGGCCGGCCAGACGAGGTCGTGGCGGGAGAACATCGACGCCGCGCACACCGGAGCGATCCCGACGCTGCGTCCCGAACGCTGACCTCCGCGCCGCGCCCTCGGCGGATTCCGAACTGCTCCGGGTAGGGTGGATCTGCTCGCGGCGCCCTGCGGGCCCCGAGCCTCCGGAGATTTCACCTCGTGACTCACGCCCCCTTCGACCCGGCCTCCGCGACGATCGTCATCGTCACGTACAACCGGTCTCACCTCCTGACCGGCCTCCTCGAGAGCATCAAGGCGATGGACCCGAAGCCGGGCCACGTCGTGATCATCGACAACGCCTCGTCCGACGACACCACCGAGGTCGTCGACTCCTTCCGTCCTCGGCTCGGCACCGAGATCATCTACCGACGCCTCGAGACGAACACCGGCGGGTCGGGCGGCTTCAGCGAAGGCATGCGCACGGCGTACGAGCTGGGTTCGGAGTGGATCTGGATGATGGACGACGACGTCGAGGTCGTGACCGACGGCCTGGCGAAGATGGGCAAGTGGGCCCCGCGGTTCAAGAGCATCCAGGGCCGCCGGTACGACTACGACGGCAGCGAGTTCTACTGGCAGTACCGGATCGCCGAGCGCATGGGCATCCCGATCCCGTTCGCGCCGTCCGGGTTCGATGCGTCGGGCTACAAGGAGATGAACAGCGGATGCTTCGAAGGCATGTTCATCCATCGGTCCATCGTGAAGCAGATCGGTCTGCCAGATCACCGCTTCTTCATCTACTGGGACGACCAGATGTACGGGTGGCTCGCCTCGCGCAAGACCACTGCGGTGATCGTCGATGAATTCGTCCTGCGACGCACTCGCGAGATCAAGCAGTGGGACATGGGCATCCGCCACATGAACGCCTCGAGCAACGCCTACCGGTTCTACATCATGCGCAACCGGGCGTACATCAAGCAGTACTACCGCGTTCACCGCAACTACAACCCCGTGCTGTTCGGCCTCGGGACGTCGATGACGTTCGCGAAGGAGCTCATCCGCCTCCTCTTCGTCGAGCGCACGGTGCGAGGGACGAGCAATCTGTTCCGGGGACTCAAGGAGGGCGGCAAGCTCGGCCGCGATCGCTCCTGGACGCCCATGCCCGCTCTGGAGGACTGACCGCATGACCGACGAACCGCAGCCGGAACTCCGCTGGGCTCCACTGGAGCCGAAGCCGAGCAATCGTGGTCGTGTCTGGCTCATCGTCGGGCTCGTCGTCGCCGTGCTCGTCATCGTGGGCGTGCTGCTGTTCTTCCTCCTCCCGCGGGGCGAGACCCCGACTCCGGGAGCCAGCGGCTCGCCCTCCCCTTCCGCGTCGGCATCGACATCCCCGTCCCCGTCAGCGTCGCCGACGCAGACCGAGACCCCTCAGCCGACGGCGGAGCCCGCGCCGACGATGACACCGATCACGACCCCGCCCCCCGTCGCGGACCCCTCGGTCGACGCCTTCCGCGGACAGGTTCAGGGCTGGCTCGATGATGCGCTGACAGGACTGCAGATCGTCAGCGAGTCCAGTGGACAGGACGCGACCGAGGTCATCGAGAGCCTCCAGGCCGACGCGCAGCGGCTCGGCGAGAGCGCTCCGCCCTCATCCATCGAATCCGCCTGGGGCAGCGCGCTGAGCGAGTACGACCAGGCGCTCAGCTCGCTGCACTCCGACGCGGCCGCAGGGATGCAGCCGAGCGTCGACAGCGCACGCTCGGCTGCGAATCAGCTTCGAGGCCTCGTCGGGCTCTGACCCCGCGGCGGCGGCCCGATCCGTTCGGCTCAGTCGCCGTCGGACTCGAGGCGGCGCAGGCGCTCCTCGTAGTGCGCCGCGAGTTCGAGGCGCAGTCGCGCACGCTCGTGCTCCGACTGGGCGCGGCTGAGCGCCTCGTCGGCTTCCAGATCAGCCACATCGAGGCGCACGCGCAGCCACTCGAACCGCTGCTCGAGCGCGGCGACCTGAGGAGCGATGCGATCGAACTCGGATCTGATGTAAGAGAAGTCGGCCTGGGTTCCCGCGAGGCGTGCCTCGTAGTCGCGCTGCGCGTGTTCGACCTGCTCGAGAGCACGCCCCATGCGGGCGTCCACTCTCGCGTCTACACGGCGTTCGACGACGGCGTCGAGTCTGCGACGGAGTCGGTTCAGCATTCAGTCCTCAATCATTCGGGTGATTGTCGATGGTCTGTGGGATTCAGCGGTGATAGGTGACGCGGCCGGAGTCGATCCAGTGCCGCACGAGCGCCGACTCCAGGTCGATCCGGTGCTCTGCTCCGACCGCCGAGGGGTCTCCGTAGGCGTGGTTCCATGATGTCTGATCCGGCGCGTCGACGAAGGAGAATCCGGCCGCATCGACCGTGGCGTCCGGGAACAGGCGGGTGGCGATCCAGAGCATCACCGTCCCCGTCGTCGCCCACTGGCCACCGCTGCGCGGATCGGCTCCCATCGCCTCGCCGAGTGGCAGCACCACCTCGCGGTTCGGCATCGTCACGATTCCGAGATCCGCGGGCCAGAAGGCCGGGAGCTTCGGGTTCTCCCAGAGCAGGCGCCCGGGTTCGATCATCAGGTAGAGGCGCTCGGAGTAGCCCTCGAAGAACCAGGGCGTCGGACGCACACCACGATTGAACACGACGACGTCGGCGCGCCGACCCACCGACGGCATGCCGTCGACGTCGTCGACACGGAAGCCGTTGACTCGGAACACGATGTCAGCCGTGTCGATCATCGCGGCGCGCTCGTCGGACGGCTCGAGCGGCTGATTTCCGACGACGGCGATCCGACGAGCGGTATCCGCTCGTCCGTATGCCGTGACGAGCGGACGGAGTCGGTCGTAGAAGTCGACCTCTCCGGCAATCGCCCTGTCATCACCGACAAGATCCGTCACACGCCCCATGAGACCTCAGCTTAGGGCACCGCGGCGGCTGTCCCATCGGCGGGGCGGCGAGTCACGGAGAGGACGCGTCTAGAGTTGTCGGCGTGACTTCTTCGCAGACCATCCCGCTCTCCACGGCGAGCATCGGCACCGGCTCCCCCGTGTTCACGATCGCTGAGATGTCGGGAAACCACAACGGCGACATCGATCGGGCGCTCGCGATCGTCGACGCGGTCGCCGCCACCGGCGCCGACGCTCTCAAGATCCAGACTTACACCGCCGACACGCTCACGATCGACTCCGACAAGCCCGCCTTCCGGGTCGCGAGCGACCACGGGCTCTGGGGCGGCAGGAACCTCTATTCCCTCTACCAGGAGGCTCACACGCCGTGGGAGTGGCATGCGCCGATCTTCGATCGCGCGCGCAGCCACGGACTCATCCCCTTCTCGACGCCCTTCGATCCGAGCTCGGTCTCGTTCCTCGAAGAGCTGGGGGTCGAGATCTACAAGACGGCATCCGCTGAGATCGTCGACATCCCGCTCCTCCGGGAGGTCGCCCGCACCGGTAAGCCGATGATCGTGTCGACCGGCATGGCGACGCTCTCGGAGATCGATGCGGCGGTGACCGCCATCCGCGGTGCCGGAGGCACCCAGCTCGTGCTGCTGGCCTGCACAGCGGCCTACCCCGCGGTTCCCGAAGAGGCGCGACTGGGCAACATCGCGGCGCTCCGAGACGCCTTCGACGTGCCGGTGGGACTCTCGGACCACACGCTCGGGATCGGGGTCGCGGTCGCCGCTGCGGCCCTCGGCGCGGTCGTGATCGAGAAGCACGTCACGCTCGACCGAACAGACGGCGGCGTCGACGCGGACTTCTCTCTCACGCCCGACGAGTTCAGCGCTCTCGTCGTGGCCTCCGAACAGGCGCGCGTCGCGTCCGCGAGCGGTGTGTCCTTCGGACCGACCGCTCAGGAAGAAGCGGTGCTCGCCCTTCGCCGTTCGCTGTTCGTCGTCGCCGACGTCCGAGCCGGCGACACCGTGGGACCCGAGAACGTGCGGTCGATCCGCCCCGCCGGCGGACTCCGCCCCGATGACTTCGCTCTGGTGAGCGGACGCACGTTCACGCGAGACGTCGAACGCGGCACCCCGCTGACCTGGGATGCGCTCTAGACCGCGCTCCTACGAGAGCCGCCACCGGGCGAGGGTGAGGAAGCCGGCATCGTCGGCGGGCAGGTACGGCAGATAGCCGGCGCGCTCGAACAATCGTCGTGATGCGACGTTGTCGCCGTGCACGGTGGCCACCATGCGCACCGGCGGCTGTGCGGCGAGGGCTCGCTCCGCGGCCTGGAGCACCGATGCCGCCACCCCGCGGCCACGGCTCTCGGGTGCGACCGTGATCGAGATCTCCCACTCGTCGGCCGACCGTCGGTCCCATCGGCAGGTGGCGACCGGCACTCCGTCGGACTCGACGATCAGGAGTCGCCGGTCGGGGTTCCGCAGGCTTCGCGCGAGCCAATCGGTGTGCGATCTCCAGTCGATCTCGCCGCGTGAGCGCGAGCCGGAGCGGACCTCCGGGTCGTTGCGCCACTCGAACAGTCTCCGCCCGTCGTCGACGTTCGCCGCACGGGCGACGAGTCCGGAGGGAGGCTCGACGGAAGGGCGGGTCGTCAGCAGCTGTTCCCAGGACGCCACGATCCGCCAGCTCCCGAGTCCGTCGACGGTCCGCTTCAGCTCGGCGGCCGTCCGGGCGAGCGATGCCGGAGAAGCCAGGAGATCGGCGAGCGCGCCGATCCTCTCCTCGAGTCCGTGATGGGGCGGCTCCCCGAGGCCCACCGCGAGCCCCTGTTCGACGACCTGACGGTAGCCGACCCGCTGGTTGTCCGCCACGCAGACGAGCGCCATGGGAAGACCCATGCACGCGAAGTCCCAGACCGAGGTGCCGGCAGCCGTCACGGCGAGGTCGTGGGACGCGGCGATCGCGGGGAGGTCCTCGACGAAGCCGAGGACCTGGACGGCATGACGCGAGGACCCCGCCGCGGACAGCACGTCGGGACGCCGCCGGGGGTCGATCACCGTGATCTCCACCGGAGAAGGAACGCGATCGAACGCGGCGACGACGCGCGCGGTCACGCCGTGAGGGTCCGTGCCGCCCATAACGATCAGCACGCGAGGCGCTGCCGCCGCCGTTTTCCGGGCGTCACGCTGAGCGAGCACCTGAGCGCGTACGACAGCCGCGTCGATCCCGGCCAGATGACTCCGGCTGCGTTCGGGACTCGCGAAGGTGCGCTCGGACGCCAGATTGGCATCGATGGCCAGATCGGCATCGCGCACACCGAACGGACCATCCTGCATGTTGCTGAGCAGCACTGCGAGGGACGAGAGATCGGGGACTTCGCGATAGGTGTCCAGATGGATCACGTCGGCGTCCCGCCCGAGCTCCGCGAAGTCGCCGAGGCTCGCCGCGGCGCCGTCCACGGTGAGCAGCTCGAGTTCCGGATCCATCCGGCGCAGGACCTCCGCGCCGACCGCATCCACATCGCCGAACACCGACGCCGCCCACCCCCGGTCCCGCGCCTCGCGGGCGATGGTGAGAGTGCGCATGAGGTGCCCCATGCCCGCCTCGACACCGGCATTGCAGTGCAGGAGGACCCGTCGCCCGCTCATCACACGTCCCTCTCCTCGGGGGCGCGGCTGCGCCCACCCGATAGGATAGGCCGGGCATGGAACAACCCGAGCATCCGTGCCATCACGACAACGCTGAGGAGACAGAGTGTCGGTTCTCGAGGGCGCGAGCATCCTCATCACTGGCGGCACCGGGTCGTTCGGCAAGGCGTTCATACGTCACGCCCTGACCCACATCAATCCCCGGCGTCTCGTGATCTTCTCGCGCGACGAACTCAAGCAGTACGAGGTGCGGCAGCAGTTCGGCGACGACCCTCGACTCCGGTGGTTCATCGGCGACATCCGCGACGAGAGGCGACTCGCTCGCGCGCTGCACGGCGTCGACTACGTCGTTCACGCCGCTGCCCTCAAGCAGGTGGACACGGCCGAGTACAACCCGTTCGAGTTCGTGAAGACGAACATCCTCGGCAGCCAGAACGTGATCGAGGCGTCGATCGACGCCGGTGTGAAGCGCGTCGTCGCGCTGTCGACGGACAAGGCCTCGAGTCCGATCAACCTCTACGGTGCGACCAAGCTCACGGCCGACAAGCTCTTCATCACCGGCAATCACTACGCAGCCGCGTACGACACGCGGTTCGCGGTGGTCCGCTACGGCAACGTCATGGGATCCCGCGGCTCGGTCATCCCCTTCTTCTCCCGCCTGGGTGCCGAGGGAAAGCCGCTTCCCATCACTGATCTTCGATGCACGCGGTTCTTCATCACACTCCCCCAGGCGGTCGAGATGGTGATCGACACGTTCGAGCTCATGCAGGGCGGCGAGCTCCTCGTTCCGCGGATCCCGTCGATGAAGGTCACCGATCTCGCCCACGCCGTCGTGCCGGGAGCGGAACTCGTCGATGTAGGCCTGCGTCCGGGCGAGAAGCTCCACGAGGAGATGATCAGCCCGGAAGAGGGCCGTCGCGCCGTCACGGTCAGCGATGGGAAGTACTTCATCATCCAGCCCGACCTCGCGTCCTGGGGCTATCAGATGCCCGCCGGAGCCGTACCCGTGCCGGAGGGCTTCGCGTACCGGTCGGACAGCAACGATCAGTGGTACTCGCAGCAGGAGATCTCCGAGATCATCGAGGCGGGGATCTGACGATGCTGCCCTACGGACGGCAGTCGATCTCCGAGGAGGACATCCAGGCCGTCGTCGAGGTGCTCCGTGGCGACTGGCTCACGACCGGCCCGGCAGTGGCCGCATTCGAAGCGCGACTCGGCGAGATCGCCGGCGGGCACCGGGCGGTCACCGCGACCTCGGGCACGGCGGCGCTGCACATGGCGTACGCGGCTGCGGGGGTCACGCACGGAGACACCGTGATCTCGACTCCGATGACCTTCATCGCCACGACCTCGATGGCGTCGGTCCTCGGGGCCGACATCGTCTTCGCAGACGTCGAGGAGGACACAGCGCTCATCGACCCGGACGCGGTCGACGCCCTCGTCGATGAACGCACCAAGGTGATCGCCGCCGTGGACTATGCGGGACACCCCGCCGACTACGACAGACTGACAGAGATCGCGGCGCGTGTGGACGCGCTCGTCCTCGACGACGCCGCCCATTCGATCGGCAGCACGTACCGGGGTCGGCCGGTCGGCGATCTCGCGGACCTGACGACGTTCTCGTTCTTCCCGACGAAGAACCTCACGACCGGCGAGGGCGGTGCGCTCGTCGCCAAGGATCCGAAGATCGCCCAGCGCGCCCATGAGTTCCACTTCATCGGGCTGGTGCGGGATGCCGATCGCTTCGCGATGACGACGGAAGGCGCGTGGCATCAGGAAGTCCATGAGTTCGGGTTCAACTATCGCCTCGACGACATCGCCTGTGCACTCGGGATCGCCCAGCTGGCGCGGCTCGACTCGTTCCGGCGGCGACGCGCCGAGATCACGCGGCGCTACGACGCGGCTCTCGCAGGCGTCGACGGGGTCCGTACTCCGATCCAGCGTGACGACGTCGAGCTGATCCGGCATCTCTATCCGGTGCGCATCCTCGACGGACGCCGTCGGACGGTCTTCGACCGGATGCGCGCGGACGGCATCGGGGTGCAGGTCAACTACATGCCCGTGTACTGGCACCCCGTGTACGCGGACGCCGGTTATCGCCGCGGAATGTGCCCGAACGCGGAGGCCTTCTACGCCGAGGAGCTCTCGCTCCCCATCCACCCCGAGCTCACCGACGACCAGGTCGACCAGGTCGTCGAGTCGCTCCTCAGGGCTCTGCGTTGACGCGGATCGGGATCATCACGCAGGCGCGGATGACCAGCACCCGTCTTCCGGGGAAGGTGCTGATCCCGGCCAGCGGCCGCTCCATGCTCGACCACCACCTCGACAGGCTCGCCGCCACCGATCTGCCGATCGTGCTCGCCACCACCACGAACGCCGCAGACGACCCTCTCGCCGCGCTCGGGCACGCACGCGGCATCGACGTGTTCCGCGGCAGCGAGACCGATGTGCTGAGTCGGTTCGCGGGGGCGGCTTCCTCCGCCGAGTTGGATGTCGTCGTCCGAGTGACGTCGGACTGCCCGCTGATCGATCCCGCCGTGGTCCTCGAAGGCGTCCGTCGATTCATCGAGCTGGACGATCCTCACGCTCATGTCTCCAACGTCCTCCAGCGCACGTACCCGCGAGGCTTCGACTTCGAGGTGTTCTCCGCGGCCGCTCTCGCCGACGCCGACAGGAACGCCGCCGAGCCGGCGGAGCGCGAGCACGTCACCCCTTATCTCTACGCGGGCGGGTCACCGCGGGCGAACATCCACTCGATCACGCAGGACGTCGATGCCTCGCGCTATCGGGTGACGCTGGACACTCCGGAGGACCTGGCGGTCATCCGCAGGCTGATCGAAGAGCACGGTGCCGCGTCGCTGGACGCGACCGGGATCGTGGCGGTGCTCGACGCGCATCCCGAGCTCGCCGCGTTGAACGCGCACGTCGAACAGAAGAAGCTCGGGGAATGACCGGGAGATCGCCGGCGAATCCCGCTCAGCCGCGGTTGTAGTCGGCGTTGTAGCGATCGAGGACGTCCGCGATCGGCCCGTCGAGCACGAGCCCGCCCTTGTCGAGATAAAGACCGCGGGTGCAGAAACGGCGGAGGTCGCGCTCGTGGTGACTCACGAAGAAGAGGGTGCGCCCCTCGGCGAGCAGCTCGTCGATGCGCTTGTAGCACTTCTCCCGGAAAGCCTTGTCTCCGACCGCCAGCACCTCGTCGACCAACAGGATCGGCTCATCGAGCTGCGAGACGACGGAGAACGCCAGCCGCACCTTCATCCCGTTCGACAGGTGCTTGTAAGGAGTGTCCTCGAATCCGGCGAGTTCGGCGAAGGCGATGATGTCGTCGTATCGTCGCGCCACCTCGTCTCGCGACATGCCATGCAGGCCCGCCGTCAGAGCGACGTTCTCCCGCACGGTCAGGTCCCCCACGAATCCACCCGTGATCTCGATCAGCGGAGCGACCCCGCCGTGCACGGTCACCGATCCCTCGTCGGGGAGCAGCACCTTGGCGACGAGACGGAGAAGCGTGGACTTCCCCTGACCGTTGCGCCCGACGACGCCGATCGATTCTCCTTGCTGCACCGTGAACGAGACATCGCGCAGCGCCCAGAACTCGCCCGGACGCGAGCGACGCGACGCACCCGCGAACAGGTCCTTGAAGTTTCGGCTTCCACGGCGGTTCCGACGGAAGCGGACACCGAGATCCTTGGCCTCGATCGCGACGGTCATCCCAGCTCCTTCAGCACGGAGCGCTCGAGGGAGCGGAACGTCCACACGCCGAGGGCCAGGATCACCAGGGTCATGCCCACGCTGACCAGCAGTGTGAAGGGGTTCCACTGGTCGGGGAAGAACGGCATCCGATAGAGCATGAAGATCCCTGCGAGAGGATTGAATGCACCGAGCGTCTGGAAGATGCCGGGGAGGTCGGTGACGTTGTAGATGATCGGCGTCGCGTAGAACATGGCTCGGAGGATCAATGCGGTCGTCCGTTCGAGGTCGACGAAGAGGACGCAGAGCGGAGCGACCAGCAGGCCGAGTCCCACGAGGAGGACGGTCTGGAGGAACACCGCGACCGGCACCCAGAGGACTCCCCAGCCCACCTGCACCGTGTGCGCCGGATCCTGCTCGACCAGCAGGTTGATGATCACGAAGGCAGCGAGCACAGGCAGCGAGAAGAGGAACTCGATTCCCTTGCTCAACACGATGCGGTTGACCCAGATCGAGCGCGGGATCGCGGTCGATCGTACGAGCCGCGCATCCTTCTTGAACGCGCGCGTGAAGTCCGTGACCGACGTGTTGAACCACACCCAGGGCAGCAGAGCGCTGATGAGGAACACGATGTACGGATCCTCGCCGACGTCGCGGTTGAAGATCTGCGTGAAGACGAACCAGTAGATCACGCTCATGACGAGCGGATCGAGCACCGACCACAGATAGCCGAGCAGGCTCGTCGAGTACCGCACCTTGAGGTCTCTGGCCGACAGCAACCACAGAGAATGCAGATAGCGCCGGGGCGTCCCGGGCGCCCCGACAGCAGCGTGACTCACGGTGTCGAGTCTACGAGAGCGAGTTGTTCCACAGCGACAGCGCCGAGCCGATGGCCATGTGCATGTCGAGGTACTGGTACGTGCCGAGGCGTCCGCCGAAGTGCACGTCCTTCTCGCCCCTCGTGAGCTCGCGATAGGCGAGCAGGCCGTCACGGTCCATCGGGGTGTTCACCGGGTAGTACGGCTCGTCCTCGCGGTTCGCGAAGCGAGAGAACTCCCGCATGATGACCGTCTTGTCCGACTCGTAGACGTCCTTGCGCTCCGGGTGGAAATGCTTGAACTCGTGGATGCGCGTGTACGGCACGTCCATGTCGGGGTAGTTCATCACGCTGGTGCCCTGGAAGTCGCCGATGTTCAGCACCTCCTGCTCGAAGTCGAGCGTGCGCCAGCTGAGGGCACCCGCCGTGTAATCGAAGTAGCGGTCCACGGGGCCTGTGTAGACGATAGGCAGCTGTCCGACCGTCGCCCTCTTGTTCAGGGGCTGAGCCTCATCGAAGAAGTCGACGTTCAGCTTCACCTCGATGTTGGGGTGATCGGCCATCCGCTCGATCCACGCGGTGTAGCCGTCCGTCGGCAGCCCCTCCCACGTGTCGTTGAAGTAGCGGTTGTCGTATGTGTATCGCACAGGCAGGCGGCTGATGATGTCGCCGGACAGCTTCTGCGGATCCGTCTGCCACTGCTTCGCGGTGTAGTCGCGGAAGAACGCCTCGAACAGGGGGCGGCCGACGAGCGCGATGCCCTTCTCCTCGAAGTTGGACGCCGTCTTGACGTCGAACTCCCCCGCCTGCTCGCGCACGAGGGCCCGTGCCTGGTCGGGCGTGTAGGCCGACTGGAAGAACTGGTTGATCGTGCCGAGGTTGACCGGCATCGGGAACACGGTGCCCTTGTGCGTCGTGTACACGCGGTGCACGTAGTTCGTGAAGCTCGTGAAACGGTTGACATACTCCCACACCGTGGCGTTGGAGGTGTGGAACAGATGCGCGCCGTAGCGGTGGACCTCGATGCCCGTCTCGGGCTCGGCCTCGCTGTAGGCGTTCCCGCCGATGTGGTGGCGACGGTCGATGACCGTCACCTTGCGGCCTGCATCGGCGGCGCGTTCTGCGATGGTGAGGCCGAAGAAGCCCGACCCGACGACAAGAAGATCCATGTTGCTGCTTTCTGCCCACAAGGCTGACATCCGCACGGCGTCGCGCGGCACACAGCAGACAACTCTACCTGCAGCGCACTCGGCGCTGCCTGTCAGCCCGCCTCGGTGCCGAGAGGCCCTCCCACGTCCAGCATCTGCTGGAGCATCGGGGCGAGCGTGCGCCCATACGAGTCGGAGAGGTGATTGTCGTCGATGTAGACGGCGACGTTGCCGATCGAGCCCCTGCACACGCCCTCAGGACACAGCCAGGGTCGGAAGTCCACCGCGATCACCCCGTCAGCCGCCGTGAGATCGTCGAAATCCTCTCCGTCGACGAAGGCGAGTTCGGGCACGTCGCACGATGCGGCGTCGGCACCCGGAACGACCTCCGAATCCTCCGACACGCACTCGTACATGTCGAAATCGAAGCGAGGATTGTCGCGCACGGCGATCACCTGGATGCCGTTCGCCGTGAGCTCCTCCGCGATCTCGCGGATCCCCTCGACGAGAACCTCGGGAGACGAGGGCGTCGCCCGGGTCGCGACCAGGTAGACCGCATCCGGCTGGACCCTCATCGCATACTCGATCGCCGCGGCGCGCCATTCGTCGCAGGGTGTACCCGCCGCCGACCAGGTCGGAGCTCCGATGCCGATGGCGCACCCTCCCTTCAGCAGAGCGACGAGGCCCCATCCCTGCTGATCGGCGAGAACGGCGAGAGGCGACATGAGCTGCTGTGCGTGCGAATCCCCCATCACGAGCACTCGCCAGGCGTCGGAGTCCTCCGCTGCCGCGGTCTGGGCGCAGCTGCCTGCCAGCGCAGGCTCCACAGGTTCGAGGTCTCCCGCGCAGCTGCCGTTCAGGTCCACCCACTCGTCATCGAGCGCCGTGGCCGGCGGCATCAGCGGGAGGTCGGTGACGGCGAGATCGATCGGCGAGTCGATCTGGGCGGCACCCGGATACCCGCCGCTGTCGCTGTCCATCAGCGCCGCCGCACGATGCTGGATCGTGAGCTGCCAGGCGGCGAGGGGTGCGGCGACCAGCAGGACCGAGGCCGCGAGTGCGAGGACGCCGAGACGACGGGAGCCATCGAAGAACGCGGCGTCGCGGATCGGGCGCTCCACGAGCGTCGACACGATCCGCGCCAGCACGAACGAGACCAGGACGATACCGGCGCCGGCCAGCCATCCCGGCTCGGACCTGCCGCTCACCATCATCCAGGTCACGAGGACCGGCCAGTGGACGAGGTAGAGCGCGTACGCGTCATGGGAGACGAATCGCAGCGGCGCCGACTCGAGGATCATCGCGGGGCCGCCACGCGGGCGGTCGCGCCCGGCGACGATGACGAGCGCCGTGCAGATCACCGGCCACAGAGCGAGATACCCGGGGAATCCGCCCTGCACGTCGAGCACGATTCCGCACATGACGATGCCGACGATCCCGACCCAACCGAGGAGTGCGGCGATCGACGGTCGGACGCGGACATGCGGGAGAGCGATCGCGACGAGCGAGCCGGCCGCGAACTCCCACAGTCGCGTGCGGGTGTCGAAATAGGCGAAGGACTGGGCGCGCATCGTCTCGACGACCGAGAATGCAAGCGAGGCGACGAAGATCGTCCCGAAGACGACGGCGAGTGCGGGGATGACGAGGTGGCGCCGACGACGGAGGATCAGCCAGACCGCGGCGATGATGAGCGGCCACAGGATGAAGACCTGTCCTTGGACCGACAGCGACCAGAAGTGCTGGAACGGACTCGGGGTCGCGGAGTCGCGAGCGTAGTAGTCGACCTCCGACAGGGCCAGCGTCCAGTTCTCGACGTAGAAGAGACTCGACCAGGCCTCACGCCAGACGCGCGGCCACTCGGTCTGCGGATACGCCGCGAACGCGACGCCGAGGACGCCGACGATCGTCACGGCCGCGGCGGGCAGCAGCCGCCGGAAGCGGCGCAACCAGAAGGACGCGAGCGCGAGCGGACGCTCCGACCCGACTCGTCGCACGAACGACGCGGTGAGGAAGAAGGCGGAGACCA
The DNA here is from genome assembly GCF_918698045.1 of Microbacterium sp. Bi98. NCBI lineage: Bacteria > Bacillati > Actinomycetota > Actinomycetes > Micrococcales > Microbacteriaceae > Microbacterium > Microbacterium sp. Bi98. The sequence continues at coordinate 364,833 of NZ_CAKKLK010000002.1, forward strand.
TCAGGAACACGTCGACGCCGCCCGAGACGCGCCCCAGCCACACGTGGTACGCCACGACCAGCAGGATGGCGAGCGCGCGCAGACCGTCGATGTCCGCGCGGCGGGTGAGCGGATCCCCGGCGACAGGCGCGGTCGGAGGAAGCGGTGTCGGGTGCGTCGTTTTCATGAGGGGCGGCGTATCGGCGAGGGGTGTCGCCGCAGTCGTCTCGGGTCGACCGTCTGCCTCTGCCAGCCTATCCGCCCGTTGCGAGCAGTCGCTCGGCCGCCGCGTCGATCTCGGTTCCCAGCAGTCTGGCGTATTCGAGATTGAGATGATCCGCGTCGTAGTAGACGGGGATGCCGCCGACCACGGCGTAGCACGATGTCGCGTCGCAGAATCGGTCGGTCAGATCCAGCACGCTGATCGACGGTGACTCTGCCTGAGCGCCCGCCACGACCACCGGGTCGACCGGGTGCGCCTCGGCTCGAGGGCGCGCGCAGGACTTCGGGTCCTCGGCATTGTGCAGCACGCAGTCGGGGCTTCTGACCTCAGCGTTGAACGGAGGATCCGCCAGCGCGAGCACCTTGATCCCCTCCTCGCTCCACCGCGCCCAGTAATCGAGCAGTCCGTCCGACATCTGATCGACCTGCGGCCGGTCGCTGCCGTCGTCCACCAGCTGGAGCCGCGACGCCATCGCGGTGATGACGAGGTCCGGATCCTCTTCGGCGACGGTGTCGGCGAGGTCGCTCGACCACTCGCGGCACCTCTCGACGTCGGCGGCACCCCACGCGCTGCGGAACCCGATGAACTCGACGTCGGCTGCGGGACACCCGCCGTAGAAACTCGTGTCGACGATCCAGCCGTGCTCCTCTGCGATGTCGAACACAGCTCCCTGCCACTGCTGCGCATGGGAGTCCCCGATGAGCCATACCCTCGTCGGATCCTCTTCGCCTCGCGAGAAATCGCACTCGTGGGTGGTCTTGAGGTCCCCATACGTGAGAATCGGCAGGAACTCGCCGCACTCCGCAGGCGTGTAGAAGTACTCGTTCTTCTTGGTCATCACCGAATAGTCCGCAGCCCCGAAAGGGTCGTCGCACTCGGCCCCCGGTGCGAGCGCCGAAGGCCCTTCGCACGTCGACGCGGCGAGGTCGTCCGGTGGGCTGTCCGCCTCGACCCTCGCCGCATATGCGGCAAGGACCGCCGCCACGAGCGCCGCGATGACGAGCATCCCCGCGACCATGAGCCCGAACGCGCGGCGCGAGGAGCCGCGCCAATATCCCCAGGTCTGTCCGGCGTCTTCGACGAACCTCTTCGTGAGCACGGCCAACACCAGCGAGATGGCCAGAACCGCGATCTTCGAGAGAGTGCTCGCTTCGCCACCGATGACGAACGGGGCGACGACGATGAGCGGCCAGTGCCAGAGATAGAGCGAGTACGAGACTCCGCCGATCCACTGCACAGGTCTCAGTGCGGTCACCTTCGCATGCCAGAGAGCGGCGTGCGAGTTTCCGGCGAGGATCACCGCTGCGGTGCCGAGAACCGGCACCAGTGCGGCGTACCCGGGGAAAGAAGTCGCATGATCATAGGCGAAGGCGGCGACGACGATGAGGCCGAACCCGAGCAGGCTGACGATGTCGGCCGCGGCGCGTCCGAGCGGGATTCGACTGCCGAGCAGCGCGACCGCCCCGCCGATCGCGAACTCCCATCCGCGCGTGAACGTCGCGAAGTACGCCTGAGGCGGAGCCATGGTCGTGTAGACGACGCTGGCGACGAAGGAGGCGACCCCCACCAGCGCGACGACCGCGATCAGCGCCGTGGCCGTCCGCGCTCTCACTCCGCGTCGCGTGTCCGGTCGTCCGGTGCGCCGCGACACGGCCAGCGCGGCCACCAGCAGCACGGGCCAGACGATGTAGAACTGCTCTTCGACCGACAGCGACCAATAGTGCTGGACCACGCTCGCCGCATCATTGAGCGCCGAGTAGTTGACCGACATCGATGCCAGGAACCAGTTCTCGACGTACCCCGCGCTCGCTGCGACCTCCCAGGCGCCCCGCTCCCAGCGAGGGTAGGGAAGGAACAGCACGAGAAGCACGAGCGACACCGCGAGGACGAGCAGCGCCGCCGGAAGCAGGCGCCGGATCCGTCGGGCGTAGAACGCACCGAGGCGCACTCCCCCGGTCCGTGTCATCTCGCCCACCAGGTGCCCCGTGATGAGGAAGCCGGAGATCACGAAGAACACATCGACTCCGACGTAGCCGCCGGGCAGGCGCATCGGCCAGAGGTGATTGAGCACCACCAGGCCGATGGCCACGGCGCGAAGTGCTTGGATGTCGGTTCGGAACACCCGCGCCTTCGGCGCCGCGGTCGGAGCGTCTGCGCTCCGCAACGACACGCTCACGACGCGAGATACTCCCTGAGGAGTTCGTCTCCCACGCGAGGGGTGAAGCCGATGCTCTGCACCCGGGTCAGGTCGAGGACGCTGTTCGTGGGGCGCGGAGCGACGGGCGACGTCGCCGCGGCGAAGTACGCGTCAGTCGACACACCCGTGACCCGCGCCGGATCCTCGCCGACGAGTTCGAACACACGGCGGGCGACGTCGGCCCAGGTGACGCTCTCGCCCTCGGATGTCAGGTTGTAGACGCCGAACGGCGGGCGGGTCTCGACGAGGGTGCGGATGAGGCGCGCGATCTCGGCCGCGAACGTGAGTCTCCCCCGCTGGTCGTCGACGACCTTCGGGTCGACTCCCTTCGCGGCCAGCGACGCCATGGTGCGCACGAAGTTCCCACCACTCCCGATCACCCACGAGGTGCGGACGATGTAGTGACGAGGGGCTGTGGAGACGGCGAGATCGCCCGCCGCCTTCGACTGGCCGTAGACGCCGAGTGGACACACGACGTCGTCCTCCGTGTACGGTCGCTCGGCGGTTCCGTCGAAGACGTAGTCACTCGACACATGCACGAGGGTGATGCCGTGCTCCGCAGCGATGCGAGCGAGAGCTGCCGGTCCGGCGGCGTTGACCGCCCACGCATCCCGCCTGCCCTCGGGCGTCTCCGCACGATCCACGGCCGTGTACGCGGCGGCGTTGATGATCGTGTCGTAGTCGCGCCACCGTCGCGCGTCGGTCAGAGTCGTCGATCCGAGATCGAAATCCGCGCGCGTCGTCCATTCGACGCTGCCGACGCCTTCGAACTCGGCTCGCAGCGCGGTTCCCAGCTGCCCGCCCGAGCCGATGACGAGGGTCTTCTTCGGGGCGACCGGCTCGACATCCGCGAGACGCGGGTGTGCGAGGTCCTTCGCAGACACCTCGGCCTCGGCGAGCGGGATGGGCCACTCGATCGCGACGGTCTCGTCAGCGAGATTCAGGAACGAGTACGAGGCGTCCGGCGACCAGTGATCGTTCACGAGGTAGGTGTACGCGGTGTCAGGCTCGAGGGTCTGGTAGGAGTTGCCGACGCCGCGAGGCACGAAGATCGCCTTCGAGGGATCCAGCTCCGCCGTGAAGACCGCTCCGAATGTCGGGCCTTCTCGCAGGTCGACCCAGGCCCCGAAGATCCGACCGGTCGCGATCGACACCCACTTGTCCCACGGCTCGGCGTGGATCCCGCGAGTCGTGCCGACGGCGTCGTTGAAGGAGACGTTGTTCTGCACCGGACCGAAATCGGCGAGGCCCAGTGCGGTCATCTTCTCGCGCTGCCAGTTCTCCTTGAACCATCCGCGCGAGTCGCCGTGCACGGGCAGATCGAAGATCTCGAGCCCGGGAATCGTCGTCTCGGTGCGACTCAGAGGCTTTCCGAAGTCGATCTCGCTCACCGGGTCACTGTCCCTTCGACGCGTAGAACGCCTCGGTCTGGTCCTTGGACGGCGCCCACCACGATTCGTTGTCGCGGTACCAGGCGATGGTCGCGGCGAGTCCGGACTCGAAGTCGGCGAACTCCGGCTTCCAGCCCAGCTCGGTGCGGAGCTTGGTGGAGTCGATCGCGTACCGCAGATCGTGACCTGCGCGGTCCGTGACGTGGTCGTACGCGTCTCGCGGCTGGCCCATCTCCTCGAGGATGAGCTCGACGACGTCCTTGTTGTTCCGCTCCCCGTCGGCGCCGATCAGATAGGTCTCGCCGATCCGACCCTTCTCCAGGATCGTGAGCACGGCGGACGAGTGATCGTTCGCGTGGATCCAGTCCCGGACGTTCTCCCCGGCACCGTACAGCTTCGGCCGGATACCGCGGATGACATTGGTGATCTGCCGAGGGATGAACTTCTCGACGTGCTGATAGGGGCCGTAGTTGTTGGAGCAGTTCGAGATCGTCGCCTGGACGCCGAACGAGCGGACCCACGCGCGCACGAGCAGGTCGCTGCCGGCCTTTGTCGACGAGTACGGCGACGACGGGTTGTACGGCGTCTGCTCGGTGAACCGCTCGGGGTCGTCGAGTTCGAGGTCGCCGTACACCTCGTCGGTCGAGATGTGGTGGAACCGCGTCTCGTGCCGACGCGCCGCTTCCAGCAGCGTGTACGTGCCGATGATGTTCGTGTCCAGGAAGGGACGAGGACTGTGCAGCGAGTTGTCGTTGTGCGACTCCGCCGCGTAGTGCACCACGGCGTCCGCTTCTGCGGTGAGCCCGTCGACGAGCTCGGCATCGGTGATGTCACCGTGCACGAATCGCACCCGGTCCTCGGGGAGCCCCTCGAGCGACGCCCGGTTTCCGGCATAGGTCAGCGCGTCGAGCACCGTGACTGTGTGATCGGTGTTCTCCACCGCGTAGTGGACGAAGTTCGAGCCGATGAAACCGGCGCCTCCGGTGACGAGGATGTTCGACATCAACGACCTCTTTCCAGGGTCTCGAGCAGGTAGGTGCCGTATCCGGACTTCACGAGCTTCGTGGCCCGCTCGCGCAGGTCATCGTCGGTGAGGAAGCCCTGACGCCAGGCGACCTCCTCGGGGACGCCGATGCGCAGACCCGTGCGGCGCTCCATGGTGCGCACGTAGTCGCCGGCATCCGACATCTGGTCGAAAGTCCCGGTGTCGAGCCACGCTGTTCCGCGCGGGAGCACCTCCACCTGGAGCGCGCCTCGTTCGAGATAGGCGCGGTTGATGTCGGTGATCTCGTACTCGCCGCGAGCGCTGGGCTCGAGGGCGCGAGCGATCTCGACGACGTCGTTGTCGTAGAAATAGAGTCCAGGTACGGCGTAGTTGCTCTTGGGGTGCTCCGGCTTCTCCTCGAGCGAGACGGCACGACCGTCGGCATCGAACTCGACCACTCCGTAGGCGTTGGGCTCCGCCACCCAGTAGGCGAACACGGCGCCGCCCTCGACATCGGTGTAGCGCTTGAGCTGCGTTCCGAGCCCCGGGCCGTAGAGCAGGTTGTCACCGAGCACGAGCGCGACCTTGTCGTCGCCGATGAAGTCCGCTCCGATCACGAAGGCCTGTGCCAGGCCGTCCGGCGAGGGCTGCTGTGCGAAGGTGAGGTTCACTCCGAACTGCGAGCCGTCTCCGAGAAGCCGCTCGAACTGCTCGGCGTCGTGAGGCGTGGTGATGATCAGGATGTCTCGGATCCCGGCCAGCATCAGCGTCGACAGCGGGTAGTAGACCATCGGCTTGTCGTACACGGGAATCAGCTGCTTCGAGATGCCGATCGTGATCGGATGCAGTCGGGTTCCTGAGCCACCAGCGAGAATTATGCCTTTCACCCCCATATCGTGCCACATCCCAGCTGGGACTCAGACAGGCACGATTTACTTGCGTCACATCGTTCACACTGGCATCGTCTGTGCATTTCCGTCACAATGAGCAGGTGACCGGCTCAAAATCCCCCCACCTGCTCGGCCTCATCGCCAGTGCAGCGGCTGTCGTCTTCGCCGCATCCCTGCTCGTGGCGACGCCGGCCAACGCCGTCGCGCCCTCCTCCTCCGGCGCTCTGTCGGCTGCAGGGGCCACGCTGACATCCTCGACCGCAGTGACGGGTTCCGCGGACGCATCCATCCGGGACACCGCGAACCTCGCGCAGTTCAAGCCGGGGAACATCATCTCCGATGGCGTGTTCTTCCAGAGCGACACCATGTCCGCCGGCCAGATCGACTCGTTCTTCCGTGGGAAGGTGGCTTCGTGCCGAGGCGGGTACGTCTGCCTCAAGGACTACCGCCAGAACACACCGAACCGTCCTGCGGACAGCTACTGCCGCGGATACTCCGGAGCGCCGAACGAGTCGGCGGCGACGATCATCGCGCGGGTCGCACAGTCCTGCGGCATCAACCCGCGGGTGCTCATCGTCATGCTCGAGAAGGAGCAGAGCCTCGTCACGCACACGTGGCCGAGCACCTGGCGCTTCGACATGGCCCTCGGCCAGGGGTGCCCGGACACTGCGCCGTGCGATCCGGCCTACGCAGGCTTCTTCTACCAGATCTACGGCGCCGCCCGGCAGATGCAGATCTACGCCGAGGGACGCTGGTTCACGTACTACGCGCCGGGGAAGACCTGGAACATCCTCTACCACCCCAACCGGGCCTGCGGGTCCGCCCCGGTCAGGGTCGAGAACAAGGCGACCGCCGCTCTGTACTACTACACGCCCTACCAGCCGAATCGGGCGGCGCTCAACGCCGGATACGGCACCGGGGACGGATGCTCCAGCTACGGCAATCGCAACTTCTACCAGCTCTTCACCGATTGGTTCGGCAGCACTCAGACGACGGGCGCCGCTCCGGCCACCCTCGCGCAGGTGCCGGGTCGCGCGGAGATCTACCTCGTGCAGTCCGGTGTCCGCCACCATGTCGTCGCTGCCGAGGACCTCGCCGCACTGCGGTCGAGGCTCGGCGGTGCCGTGTCCGTGGCCGCGGCGTACCTCGACCCGATGCCCGAGGGCAAGCCGGTCACGCGGTACGTGCACGACCCTCGCACCGGGACGCTGTACCTCCTGGAACCGGACGGCACCCGCCATCGCTTCGTCGACGCGGCTCAAGTCGCCCTGTTCGGATACGCGTTCAGCTCGTACGTCAACCTCACGGGCACCACTGCGGACCGATTCTCCGAGGGTGCCCCTGTCGGTTCGTTCTTCCGCTCGGGGGCGGACCCCGAGGTCTACCTCTACCAGGGCGGTCTGCGCAGGCATGTGGCCAACCAGCAGACCTGGCTCGAGGTCTCCAAAGGAACATCCGGGTACGTCGCGTCGATGAAGCCGTCCGCGGCCGCATCGATCGGCAACGGGCTCCTCGTCATCAAGGCGAACAGCCTGATCCGCGCCGCGGGAACACAGGATGTGTTCCTCACGCTTCTCGGCGACCGCCTGCTGCGCGTACCGAGCACCGCCCTCGCCCGTGAGTTCGGCGCTGCCGGCATCACCGTGGTGCCGAGCAGCTCGGTCGCAGCCAACACGAGAGTCGGTTCGACGCTCACCCCCGTCGTCTCGTGCGGCAGCAGCACTCTGATCGCCGCGGGCGGCAAGCTCCATCCGGTGTCGGGCACGCAGTATGGCGGCATCAAGCCGACCACGCTGGGCAGCGGGGAATGCGGCGCGATGCCCCGCTCGAAGACCACGGTCTCCGCACCTCTGTTCATCCAGCCGCAGGGAGCCCCGGAGATCTACGTCGTCTCGGGCGGCACGCTGCGTCATGTGCCGTCCCCTGCCGACCTGCTGGCCCTCAACGGGTCCAGGCCGTTGAAGGTGCTGCCCTGGTCACCGGCCACCGTCGAATGGTTCGGCACCGGTGCGGCGAACCTGCCCGAGAAGTCGTTCGTGCGCTTCACCGGGCGCGAGGAGATCTACCGATACGAGAACGGGACATTGCGTCACGTCCGCAGCATCAAGACCCTGCTCCAGCTGAACGGGGGAACCGCGCCGCGCGAATACGTGCTCCCGGGTGATCAGCTGTCGCGATACAAGGTGGGATCCCCTCTGCTGACCAGCGGAACCGACTTCGTGCAGTTCACCGGCGCGCCGGAGATCTACTTCTACGAGAACGGCAAGCTCCGACATGTGACGTCGATCGGGGTTCTCCTCCGGCTCGGTGGAGGGCGTGCACCCGCAGTGCTCCAGCTCGCCCCCGCCTTCAAGGCCGACTACGCCATGGGCGCTCCGATCACGTGATCGTCGCGTTCGGCCGATCGGATAGGATCGGTGAACTATGAGCTTGTCGTCGGACCGTGTCCTCGTGATCGTCCCCGCATGGAACGAGGCCCGCAACGTCGGACGCACCGTGCACGAGATCCGGGCAGCGAGCGCCGACTTCGATCTGCTCGTCGTCGACGACGGATCGACCGATGACACGAGCGCGGTCGCGCGAGAGGCCGGCGCCACGGTCATCTCCCTCCCCTTCAACCTCGGCGTCGGCGGAGCGATGCGCACCGGCTTCACCTACGCGAAGCGCCACGGCTACACCCGGGCCATCCAGGTCGACGCCGACGGCCAGCACAACCCCGTCGACATCGCCCGAGTCCTCGACGGCCTCGACACGGCGGATATCTCGATCGGCGCACGTTTCGCGGACGTCGGCGACTATTCGGTTCGCGGCCCGCGTCACTGGGCGATGGTGTTCCTGGCCAAGACCGTGTCCCGGGTCGCGAAGACCCGTCTGACAGACGTGACGAGCGGCTTCCGCGCTGCCAACAGCAGAGCCATCGAACAGTACGTCCGCTATTACCCCGCCGAGTACCTCGGCGACACCATCGACTCCCTCGTCGCAGCGTGCCACGCCGGATTGACGGTGACGCAGGTGCCGGTGGCCATGCGGCCGCGCGTGCACGGCACCCCGAGTCAGGGCCCGATCGGAGCATCGATCTACCTGCTGCGTTCGGTGTTCACCCTCGGCCTGGCGATGCTGCGACGACCCGGTTCGACGAGTCGGTCCACATCCGTGGGCGAACCGGAGGTCGCACGATGATCGTCATCGTCGGGATCGCTCTCGCTCTCGTCATCCTCGCCCTGGTCTTCTGGATGCTGCTGACGCGACGTCTTCGCGAGAAGTACGCGGTGATGTGGATCGTCATCGCGCTGAGCGTCCTGCTGCTCGGGATCTTCCCCCAGCTCCTGCTCTGGGCGACATCGCTGCTCGGTGTGCAAGTGCCGGCGAACCTGCTGTTCGCTCTCGCGATCACCCTGCTCCTGGGAGTCGCGCTGCACCTCTCCTGGGAGCTCTCCCAGGCAGAGGACGAGATCCGCCGCGTCGCGGAGGAAGCGGCGCTGTCGCGCGCGGAGATCGACCGGTTGGATCGCCGCATCGCCGCTCTGGAGGCTCAGCACCGCGGCCGCGACGCCGACAGCGCTCCCCCGGCATGACGTCCGGAGCCCCGAGCGCCGATGTCTGGGGCGTCGTCACCGTGCATCGCCCGGCACAGGTGCCTCCGCTTCTGGGAGATCTCGCTCCGCAAGTCACCGGCATCATCGTTGTCGATGACGGCAGCGGTGCAGAGTTCGACGTGATCCGCGCGGACATCGCATCGACGGGTGCGCAGGTGATCACGTTGGAGAGCAACCGCGGCATCGGTGCGGCACTGAATCACGGCATCCGCTGCGCCATCGAACACGGCGCGAGCGCGGTCGTGACATTCGACCAGGACTCGACCATCGCCCCCGGCTTCGTCGCCGCTCTGGGCGCCGCGCACGAGCATGCGCGCGCGCACGGCGTTCCCGCGGGCCCCGTGGTTCCGGAGTTCTTCGCAGACGTCTCCCAGGCCGGGTCATCGACGCCGCAGGGAGTGGTCCACGCCGCCCACGCGATCCAGTCGGGCATGTATCTTCCGTCAGAGGTGCTCGAACGGGTCGGGCTGATGGACGAAGCCCTCTTCATCGACCTCGTGGATACGGACTTCGAGATCCGCTGCCTGGATGCCGACCTTCCGTGCATCGTCGCCCCCGGCCTCCGCCTGCCCCACCGCCTGGGTGCACGCTACCGGGTACCCGGCCCGCTCGGAGCGGTGCTTCCCACCCTCACGCTGAGCACGCCGTTCCGGTACTACTACAGGGCGAGGAATCGGATCGTCGTGGGACGGCGGCATCCGCGTCACCGGGCGCGCCTGCGTCGCGACGCGCGAGCCGACTACGCGTACTTCCTCATCGCGTGGATGCTGTCCAGGCCCCGATCCACCATGCGCAAGCTGCTCATCGCGGGGTTCCGTGACGGACGCGCTGAGCGCCTGGGCAGGATGAGCCCGGAACTCGCCGCTGACGCCGCTCGAGTCACCTGGCGCGCGCGCCCTGTGTGACCGGCGCGAGATCTGCGAACGGACCGCTCAGCGTGCCACCGTCGGGGTGCGCCGCCGGCCCCGGATCAGCCACCCCGCTGCCCAGCTCGCGACATAGGCGATGACGAAAGGCGTCGGGACGGCCCGCGCGCGGCGAACCCTCCGCAACATCCCCAGGGTCACCGGCAGTCGCCGACCCGAGCCGAAGAGCCGATCCAACTCGATCGCGCGTGCCGCGCGGGGATCACGCTCCAGGAGCGTCTGCGCCATGAGCTGGCGCCACCCCACATAGATCCAGAACAGCATCCGCGTCATCGCGGACGGTGACGCCGCCCCCTCGTACCGCACGGCGAACGTGACGGCGTTGCCCCAGGCTCTCCGCAGGGTCGCGATCGGGCCGAGCCTCAGCCTGCTCGGGTCACCGAACACGTTCGCGGAGTGCTGCACGTAGTCCTGCACGACCTCATCCACGATGCGACCGCCTCCCTGCGCCATCCCGACGACAGCGAGCCAGTGATCGTGCGCGACCGTGTGTGAGGAGAGGCGGGGAAACGGCAGCGCCGTCGTCAGCAGGTCTCGGCGGAAGAGGCACAACGAACCGGTGAACTGATTCACGATCATCGTCGATGCCGGGTCGAGCTGCCGGCGGTCGGTGAATCCGAGCACCTCGTCACCGGGATGGGACACCAGACGCGCCTGCCCGGAGACGATCGCCGAATCCGAGAGGTACGGGAGCAGCTTCTCGAGCTTGTCGGGATACCAGAAGTCGTCCTGGTCGCTCAGCGCCACCCACTCGGTCTCGGCGGGCACCGCTGCGAGACCCCTCTCGAAGTTCAGGTAGAAACCCAGGCGTCTGCCGTCCGCGACGATGCGGAAGCGCTCGTCCCCGGCCGCGACCTCGGCGACGACCTCCTCGACGGTCTCCAGTTCTCCGTCGACGGAGATGATGCACTCCCAGTCGGTGACCGTCTGATCGCGAATCGAGGCGAGCTGGCGGGTGAAGAGTTCCCGGGAAGGTCGGTAGGCGGCGAGCACGATGACACCAACCATGGGACCCTGACCTCTCGTTCACGCCGACTCAAGTAGTCTAGGGTCGCACGCGTTCACGTCCGCGCCATCCGGAATGGTGTCGGGCCGCAATGGTCCGAGGAGTCCCATCGATGAAGGTTCTGCTGTCACGCTTCGCGGGCTTCAGCGCCGTTCCTCTGATCTCATTCATCGCGCCGCTGTTCCTGTTGCCGATCATCCCGAACGTCTTCGGTCTGGCGGCGTGGGGCTCCGTGGGCACGGCTCAGGCCGTGGGAACCGTCTGCGCGATAGTCGCGGGATTCGGCTGGAACATCTCGGGCGGAGCGCGCATCGCGCTCAGTGCCGACGACGACGCCCGACGTCAGCTCTTCGGTGATTCGTTCTGGTGCCGCGGACTGCTCGTCGTCGCGGCGGGACTCGTCGGTGCCGCCCTCAGCTCGGCCCTGGTTCCCCCCGAGTTCCGCCTTGTCGCCGCCCTCGTCACGCTGGCGACCACTGCCGCGGCCATGACCGTCGTCTGGTACGCAGTCGGCGTCGGGGATGCGCGGGTCGTCCTGCTGTTCGAGACCGTGCCGGTGAGCCTCAGCGTCGCTCTCGCGATCCCGCTCCTCCTGCTCACCGAGCAGCTGCTGTGGTATCCGGTCCTCACTCTGATCGGCTTCCTCACCGGCCCGCTGCTTCTGAACCTCCGCCTCTACCGACGACCCGTGCCTCCGTTCGCCGGGCGGCGCATCCTGCGCGCATATCGCGCGAACGTCTCGGTCGCCGCGGCCGAGACGATCGGCGGAACCTACACCTCTGCGCCCATCCCGCTCGCCCAGGGCCTCCTCGGCGCGACGGCCAGTGGTCAGGCGACCTCCGCCGACAAGTTCTTCCGCATCGCCCTCTTCGCCGTCACGGTGCTGTCGAACACTCTGCAGAAGTGGGTGCTCGAAGTGTCTTATGCGCATGGCCGGGCGCGCCGCCATCTCGTGGCATTCGGCCTCCACACAGCCCTCGCTCTCTTCGGCGGTACGGCGCTGGCTCTGCTCGGCCCTGTGCTGTCCACGCTCCTGTTCGGCCGGGCAGCGACGCCCGAGATCGCCGTGTTCCTGGGCTTCGGCGCCACCTTCGCGCTGACGAGCCTGACGACCCCCTTCATCCGCAACGTCCTGGTGCCGGCCGGCCTCAACCGCTACGTGCTCTACGGCACCCTCGGCGCCGCTGTCGTCGGAGTGCCGCTCATGATCTGGGCGTCCCAGTGGGGTCTCAGCGGGATCATCGCCGGCCTCGCCGCCTCGGAGCTCGTGATCCTCGCCGTCGTCGGATCGGCCGGAACACATCATCTGCTGCGGGAGAGGCGGGCGGCTTTCGCTCTCGTGGCACCGTCTGAGGGAGGAGTCGCACATGACTGAGACCGTGTGCGTATGCATGGCGACGTACAACGGCACAGGGTATCTGCGCGAGCAACTCGACTCGATCCTCGCGGGACTGCGGCCGGACGATCAGGTCGTCATCGTCGACGACGCGAGTACCGACGGCACCGTCGCCCTTCTCGAGACATACCGCGATGCGCGCGTGACCGTGTACAGAAACCCGAAGAACCTCGGTTACGTCAAGACGTTCGAGCGTGCGCTGTCGCTGGCGGACCGTGACGTCATCTTCCTCTCCGACCAGGACGATGAGTGGGTCCCCGGGCGTCGCGACCTGTTGGTCGAGGCACTCCGCGACCGCTCGATCGCCGCCGGCGACCTGGTGCTGCTCCCTGACGACTCGCCACTGAGCTCGCCGCTCACCGGACGACCCTGGCGCCTCGCTCCGCTGCCCTCGGGCGGATCCCTGGCGAACGAGCTGCGTCTGCTGGCCGGCGATGCCCCCTACTACGGCTGCGCGATGGCGATCCGACGTGAGGCCTCGGAGCTGATCCTGCCTTTCCCGGGGTTCCTGGTCGAGTCCCACGACCTGTGGATCGCGACGGTCGGCAACACGGCCCGTATGCTCGCGCACGTGCAGAGCCCGGTTCTGCGACGTCGGCTGCACGATGCCAATGCGTCGGCACCGAGGCCACGGGGTCTCCGCAAGGCTCTGCAGTCGCGGTGGATGCTTCTCCGTGCCTGGCGCGAGGCATCACGTCGCGTCGCCGCGGCACGGCGACTCAGCCGAGGCCGCTCAGCCCCGTAGACAGCGGCTGAGCCGCTTCCCGTGCCGACCCTCAGCGGGGATCCGCGACGTGCGCCAGGGCCGACCGCACACCCCGCGCCGTGCCATGCCTCAGGACGAGGGGCAACGCGGCGATCCCGTGCAGACGGGACATGAGACGTACTCTCGCGGTCCGCGCTGTGCGGCTCCATCCCCGCGCAGCGGCCGATTGACGCGCGATGCGGTAGTACCGACGCTCGTCGAGGAAACGGCTGCCGTCGAGCAGCGTCTTCTGAGACGCGCTCGCCAGATGACGCCGATAGGAGAACGCGAGCGGCGGCGTATACGCCAGCGTGCCCCCGTCGAACGCGATGTCCATCAGGAGAGCGAGATCCTGGATGACGGCGAGGTCATCCGTGAAGTCGATCCTGCGCAGCGTCTCGACCCGCAGCGAGAGCGAGGGCCAATACAGCCAGTTGCCCCGGATCAGCGTCGTGGCCATGTCAGGGCCGTTGAACACGGTGATGCCCTGGCCCTTCGGGGCGAGGAGGCGCTGCTTGATCCGATCGACGAGGGGCAGCACGACCGCGCCGCGCTCATCGATGACCTGGACTCCCGGCTGGATCACATCCGCGCCGGGCACGGCACGCGCCGCGGCTCGGACGACCGCCACGTAGTTCGGGTGCAGGAGGTCGTCGCAGCCGAGGATCGTGACGAAGTCCCCGGACGCGCGGCGAACCGACTCCCGGAAGTTCTCGGTGATCCCGACGTTGTGCTCGTTCCGGGTGTAGATGATCCGCTCGTCCGACTCCTCGTCGAAGTGCGCCGCGACGGACTCATCGGGATAGCAGTCGTCGATGACGGTCAGCCGCCAGTCCGGATCCGTCTGGGCGCGCACCGATTCGACGGTCTCGTAGAGCTGTTCGGGGTCTCCCCAGAAAGGCACGAAGATCTCGTACGTCATGACCCGAGTCCGCACGAGACGATCTTGTAGAGCTTCGCATCTCCGCGCTGCTCGACGAGCTCGACGTAAGGCGAGCTCTCGAGGTCGTCGAGTCCCGAATAGTCGCCGTCGTTCTCCTGGAAGTCGCCGTCGGCGCTGAAGTCGAGGACGTACGCGACACCGGTGTCCTCGAGGGCGTCGCACACCTGCGGAGAGTCGCCGTTTGTGTTCAGCTTCGTGTTGATCGCCTCGGCGTCGTCGGTGAGATCCATCAGGAGATGCGGCATGAGGACGCGTCGTCCGCTCACGCCATAGGCGAAGGACGCTCCGGTCCACGGGTCTCCCGCGATGACGGCATCCTCAGGAACGAGCTCGTCGAGATCCTCCATGAGATCGAGCTCGTCCGGAGACAGGATCGGCCCACCCGGTCGCAGCTCGTAGGTGAACTCGATATCTGCTGCGGCCTGCCGGATCGCGGCGTTCTGGGTGACTCCGACGAGTGCGATCACGACGACGGCGATCAGGACGATCGGCAGACGCTCGGAGAAGCGCCGCACCGGCGCGAGCAGCCGCTGGCGCAGAAGCCACGTGACCAGCACGATGCCGCCGAGCGCAGCGAGCGGGAGGACTCCGATCGCCCAGAACGCGGCGATACGAGGCGGGTTGTTGTACCACGGGGCCGTGAACCAGAACCGGAGCGTCTCATACGGTGACGCCGACACGATGATGTAGAGCACGGCGGAGATGACCGCCATCGCCAGGACCGACCACCGCGCATAGGTGCCTCGGCGGATCACGCTGTACGCGCCGATGATCATCAGAGCGGTGATCCCGAGCGAACTCGGGTAGCCGTACACGCTCGCCGCGACGACCTCACCGATGGAGTCGGGCACGGTGTTGATGATGGGCCAGTAGATCTGGCTTCCGGGGGGACGCACGACCTGCAGGAGGACCACGCCGACGGCGGCGTAGGCGACGAGCAGGCCGATCGCGATCACCCGCGGGCGTCCGGGAGCCCTCATCTGATGCAGAAGCCTGGCGAGGACGAAGGGCACCGTGAGGGCGACGACCGCCATGAGAGCCCCGGGGTGCGCGACACCCAGGCCCGGCACGACGAGCACCAACAGCAGGGCCCAGTCCTGGCGACGTGACACTCGCCCGGGCCTGAGAAGCCACCAGGCGACGACGATCGCGGCCGGAGCCACGGCCAGGCCGAGGAACAGCGGATAGAGCACCCCGTAGTGCAGGAGCAGGAAGGGGAACGCCGGGAAGGCGGCAGCCAGAGCGCCCGCGATCACCGTCATGATCTGGTTTCGTCCCAGAAGCTCGCGCACGAGGAACACCGCGCCGATCGGCCAGACGACCGCCGCGACGACGATGATCATCGCATTGGTGGCGAGGGGCACGGATGCCCCGCTCAGGGCGACGACGATGGAGACGAGCGCGTGCCATCCGGACGGGTAGAAGGGGACGCCGGCCGGCGACGTCATGCTTCCCAGCCACAGCGGCGATGCGTTCCCGGTGTCCAGGACGTACTGCACAGCGTTCAGATGGAAGAAGTTGTCGTAACGCTGTGAGAAGAACTCTGGGTCGTGCATGCTCCGCACGAGCACGAACGCGATCAGCGCAGCGGGCACTGCGATGGAGACGATGATCGCGACCAGCTGCCTCGCGCTCACGTGCGTGCGTGGTCGCGCCGGGACTCCGACGTGCTTCGACCAGAAGAAGGCGGCGAGCGACGCCACCGCGGTGAGTACGAGGACGGGCAGGATGCTCCATCGGATTCCCACGAAAGGCGCTGCGATGGCGGCGACCGCGACGAGGGAGACGCTCAGCGCCGGTGCCAGCGCGAGGAGTCTCATTCCGCGCAGGCGGAGGAGGAAGCCGAGCAGGAGTCCCGGGAGGAAGAGAAGAGCTCCGGTGACGATCAGTGCGGGCAGGATCGAGACCCAGCTCACGCCGCCTCAGCCTCCGGGTAGCGGACCTTCGGATTGAAGGTGATGCCCTTCAGCCACTTGCCGAGCAGCTTCGCGCGCAGATCCAGCGGGACGCGACCGCGGTGCAGGCTCACGAAGAGCCGTGCGCCGAACTCGATGAAGTACAGGAATCCGCGATGGTGCAGCTGCCAGGAGGCCTCGTTGCGCACGCCGTACGAGAACTTCCAGAGGCTCTTGCGGTCGACCATCGCGAAGTTCACTCCGCGGTTGTCGCCCATGTCGTGGACCACGACGCTGTCGAGCACCTGCACGCCGGGACAGCGAGCGGTGAGGCGAAGGGTGTACTCGCGGTCGTCGAACCAGATGAAGTACTCGGAGTAGGGAAGCCCGTACTCCGCGATCGCCCAGCGTGGAATGAGCACGGAGACGAACGAGCACGCTGTGACCATGACATTGTTCTGGCCCTTGACGAGCAGACGACCCCAGTCCCACGTCGTCACGGGGTTGTTCATCTCGCAGATGCTGCCGTCGGTGAACTCGACGACGGAACATGCGAAGGGGACGTCGCCGCCGAGTTCCTGGACGGCCCCGTCGAATCCGGCGATGAGGCTCTCGAGCGCTTCCGGCTTCGGATAGCAGTCATCGTCCATGATCCACACGTGGTCCGCGCCGGAGGCGTATCCGCGCAGCATCCCCTCGGAGAAGCCACCCGCTCCCCCGGAGTTGGTCGACATGGTCACGACTTCGAGGGGGACGGACGTCTCGAGGGATGCCAGGTACTCCGCCGTGCCGTCGGTCGAGGCGTTGTCGATGACGAACAGCGTCTCGACGGCGTGCGTCTGCGCCTCGATCGATGCGATCACCGTCTTCAGCTTCTCGAGCCGATTGAACGTGACGACCACTCCAGCGACACTCACCATGAGCCCACCTCTTCCTTGAACCATGAACTCGCGGACTGCTGGGACAGCAACTTCTTCTCCGCCTTGCGCTCCTTCCGCCACAGCGCTTCCCTCGACTCCTCGTCATCGACGAGCGGAGCCACCGCCTCGGCGAGTCGACGGGCGGCGACACGTGCGTGACGCGGAACCAGAGCGGATTCGGGGATGATGTCGCTCTGTGCCCCGACATCCGTCGAGATCACGGGCACACCGTGTGCGATCGCCTCGAGCGTCGTGAGCGTGAGTCCCTCATTGTGCGACGCGACGACGAGCACATGCGCTTCATCGAGCGTCTCGGAGACAGGGGTGTCCGAGCTGCGTCGGACGATGTCCTCCCCCAGCCCCTCGGCACGGATGATGTCATCGACCCAGCTCGACAGCTCGCCGCCGCCGTGAAGGATGAAACGCAGCGAGTATCCCTGGCGCTTCAACCGCCTCGCCATGGTGATGTACACCTCGGGCGCCTTCTGCCGGGCCATCCGGCCGATGAACGCGACGGTGAACTGCTCACCCGCGGTCCGCGGACGGAACACGGCATCCTTCGGCTTCACGGTGAGTCCGCCGAGCGGTGCCATGACCACACGGTCAGCAGGGATGCGCTGCACATCGGTCATCCAGCGGGCGAGGCTCGGCGAGATGACGTGATGCGTCGTGATCGATCGGGACGCGATCGCACTGCTCAGCGGATACCCGCCGCCGGTGTACTCGACGATGTGAGTGCTGTCGATGATGGGGATGCCGGGACGCGAGGCGGCGATCCAGGCGACCCGGTCGTACAGCCACTGGTTGTGGTGGATGACGACACCGCGCACGTCGAAGGTGCGCAGCAGCGAGCGGAGCAGCGGTTCGACGCCGGCGGTCTGCGAGGTGACGGTGGGCTCGGAGAACGGGATCAGCAGCGCTCCGTCGAGCTCGGGCCGTGTGACCCATGGCTGGTGAGAGTCCCGATTGGTCAGCACGATGGGAAGGAAGCCGGCCTCGCGCACCAGACGCACCGTCTCGAACGCCCAGAGTTCGGCGCCACCGAGCTCGAACCAGTGGAGTCCGATGATCACGGCCTTCGGCGCCCCGTCGAGAACCGGGCCGGCCGGCACGATCACGTCGTCCTCGTGTGCGCCCCCCGGACGGAACTCCGCCTCGTAATCGCGAGGCTCGATGGCCGTCGTGAGCTTGCGGCGGAATCTGAGCAGCGAGAGGTCCCGGGCGTCGTCGTAGAGCAGCGGCGCGCGCGACTTGACGCTCCGTGCGATCCGGCCGACCAGGCCGGGACGCTGCGGGCGGTAAGGGTCCGAGTCGAGCACATCGTCGGATGACACGTGCAGATGCCTGGCGGGCGACGCCACGAGACGGGCCGAGGCCACTTCCGCACGCTCGGGCTCACGCTCTTCGACGGAGACGGAGCTGACGATGTCGAAGCTCCCGATGCGGTGTCGGTTGTTCCTCGAGAGTCCGTCGAACGTGCTGTCGTCGGTCAGTCGAGGCGTCGTCTCCACCGAACCGTCGTAGAGATGGATCCGCAGCTTTCGCTGAGGTGCCATGAGCGCGTGGAAGTTCAACGCGCCGACGAGAAGGCGGCGTTCGCGCTCCGACAGATCGGCGCCCGTCTGCGGGTCCTCGAAGCGGAAGAGTGCAGGCTGATCGAGAGCTTGAAGAGGTGTCACGGATACAGTTTGCTTTCGGATCGACGGACGCACGAGACCTCCGCGATCCTACCAGCGGCCCAGCCCCTGACCCTGGGTTGCGCCTGTGCCGCGCGTTCGGACGCATCCCCATCGATCTGCCAGGGACACCGCGCGGAGGATCGTATGATTGCTCTCGGTGCGCCCGAGACCGTCGGCGCCTCGGAAGGTGGAATCGCGGTGCAACAGGCTCGCACAGCCGACGACCAGAGAATGACGACTCCTGGCGCGAATCGAGGGCTCCTCGAGGTCTTCCGGCAACGGCATCTCCTCTCGCTCATCGTGCGCAAGGAAGTCCAGATCCGGTATCGGGGTTCCATCTTCGGCTGGCTGTGGTCGTACGTGAAGCCACTCGTGCAGTTCGTGGTGTTCTTCGTCGCGATCGGCGTCTTCCTCGGCCTGAACGACCGCGTCGACTACTTCCCGATCTATCTGCTCTCGGGCATCACCGTGGTGACCTTCTTCAACGAGGCCTTCTCCAACGGCACCCGGTCCCTGGTGGACAACGCGGCGCTCATCAAGAAGATCTACCTGCCTCGCGAGATGTTCCCGATCGCCAGCATGATGATCGCCGCCGTGAACACGGTGCCGCAGATCATCGTCGTGATCGCCATCTCGCTGTTCTTCGGGTGGGCGCCCACCTTCGCCTCGCTCGGCGCCATCCTTCTCGCACTCGTCATCATCGCCGTGCTCGCCAGTGGCCTCGGGCTCTTCTTCGGGTCGATCAACGTGACGTTCCGCGATGCGCAGAGCTTCGTCGAGATCATCGTGATGGTCGCGATCTGGGCCTCCCCCGTGATGTACGAGTGGACGCAGGTCGCCAATGTCGTACCCGACTGGCTCTTCGTCCTCTATCGACTGAACCCCATCACCGCCGCCGTGGAGCTCTTCCACTACGGCGTCTGGTTCCCGCTCGGGCCTGACGCGTCCCCGCTCCCCGACGTGTGGATGTACGGGCTCATCGCCCTCGTGACGTCTCTCATCGCGCTGGTCATCGGCCAGCTCGTCTTCCGCCGACTGGAGGGCCGCTTTGCCCAAGATCTCTGATGCGCAGCCACTTCCGCGGATCATCATCGACGACGTCCACAAGACCTTCAAGCTCCGGCACACGCATTCGATCAAGGAGACGGCTCTCGCCGCGATCCGTCGCAAGCCGCTGACGACCGACTTCCACGCCCTGGACGGCGTGTCGTTCGACATCCAGCAGGGCGAATCCGTCGCTCTCCTCGGTTTCAACGGATCGGGCAAGTCGACGATGCTCAAGCTGATCTCGGGTGTTCTCGAGCCCGATGCCGGCACCGTGCTCACTCGCGGCCGCATCGCCGGCCTGATCGAGGTCGGCGCGGGGTTCCACCCCGATCTGTCCGGACGCGAGAACATCTTCCTCAACGCCGCGATCCTCGGCATGAGCAAGAAGGAGACCGAGGCTCGGTACGACGAGATCGTCGCGTTCAGCGAGATCGAGCAGTTCATCGACACCGAGGTGAAGCACTATTCGTCCGGCATGTTCCTCAGACTCGCGTTCTCCGTGGCGATCCACACCGAGATGGACGTCCTGCTGATCGACGAGATCCTCTCGGTCGGCGACGAGCCGTTCCAGAAGAAGTGCCTCGCTCGCGTGCGCGAACTGCACGCTGAGGGGAAGACGCTCGTCGTGGTCAGCCACGACCTCAACATGGTCTCGAACCTGTGCGACCGCGGCATCCTGCTCCAGAAGGGCAAAGTGCGCTTCGACGGACCGAGCGCGGAAGCCGTCGAGGTCATGCGCTCCTGAGAGCCCGCTGACGCTGTCGGCGAGCTCGACGACAGCGGTGATGTGCGTCTCAGAGATCCGCGTGGAGTCCCCACACACGCTCGGCCGCGCCGAGCCAGGAGAACGACCTCGATCGATCCGCGCCGAGCACGCTCAGACGCCGTGCGCCGTCGCCGACCGCATCGACGACGGCCTCGACCATCTCGGTCGACGGCACGATCGCGCCCCCGTCAGCGATCACATCCTGATGGACTCCGCTGTCCACGGCGACCACCGGCACACCGAGGGTCATGGCCTCGACCGCACGCCATGGCCACGCAGCGCGTGGGCTGGTCGCGACCAGCGCCGACGCCCCGGCGAAGACGGCCGCCCGATCCTCCGTCGACAGAGCGCCACGGATGTGGGCCCGTGCTTCAGGCAGCCCTGCGGCCACTGCGACCTCGACGAGTCGCGGTTCTGCCCCCTCCGGAGCGTCGAGCACGACGGCATCCCTGCCGGATGCGACAGCTGCCCGGAAGCCGTGCTCGAGCGACTGCGCCGATCCGGTGAGCAGCACATATCCTTCCGTCAGGGACAGAGCGGCTCGTCGTTCTCGCGCGTCGAGGGGCATCACCAGAGCAGTTGGGGCGGCCCCAGGGATGACGCGAATCCGTCCGCTCAGCTTCGCGATCTCCGCCAGTCGCTCACCGACCGAGTGGGAGGGCACCACGACGGCATCCGCGTGCTTGACGGCTCGCTTCAGCATCGCCCGCTGCCAGGCGACCACGGACTTGGTGAGCGAATCCGGCTCGTCCCACGCCTGCAGATCCCACAGCGTGACTGTCGTCTGATCGAGGTCGTGCAGGCGGTCGTGACGCACCAGCGGAGCCATCAGGGTCGGCGAGTGGATGAGCCCCCCGCCCACCCCGGGGACGATGCCCAACTGCCAGGACGCCGCGAGCTCGCGCCGCGCGAGTGACAGTCTGCGCACGTCGACCAGACCCGGGATCTGCACGTCGACGCCCGACGGGACGATGGCCTCGACCTCGCACCCGGAGGGGGCGGTCGAGATGAGCGCAGCGGTGAGGTCCGACGCCGCTGAGGCGTGGTCCGCGTGCACGACATGCGTCAGCTGATCCAGAACAACACGCAGCCGAGCACCCATGCGACAACAGTAATCGCCCACCCGCCCCGAACCTGGGAGCAGCACCGGGTGCGCGGAGGATTGCGGGGCCGTCCGCCGCCGATATCTCGCTTCGTGCTTGAATGCAGGGGTGAGTGACGGACGTCTGCCTGTGCGTCGTCGATGGTTGCGGTGGACCATCGGCGTGATCGTGACCCTCATCGTGCTCGCGATCGGCTGGGTCGGCATCCGTGGGATCGGTGCTGTGAACGATCTGCAGCAGGTCTCCGCGGCGTCGTCGAAGCTCAAGCAGGCGATCGGGCAGGGCGACCTCGACACGGCCGCAACGCTCTCTGCGCGCATCGCTCACCACGCAGGGTCCGCGCACGACCTGACATCCGATCCGATCTGGTCAGGCTTCGGTCTGCTGCCCTGGCTCGGACCGAACTTCTCGGCGGTGAGCGACGTCGCCGAGATCGCCGACGACGTCGCGTCGGACGCGCTCGTTCCGGTGCTGGCCGCCGCTGAGGAACTCGATCTGGCGAGTCTGGGCCTCTCGGGTGGCGTCGTGGACCTCACGCCTTTCGCGCAGATCGAGCCCCCGTTGGCTGAGGCGAGTGCCACGCTGACCTCTGCGGAGACGCGAGCGCTCGACATCGACGCGGGCGCGACGATTCCTCCGCTCGCCGATGCCGTGCGAGAGATGCGATCGGCCGTCACGCAGGCTGCCACCGTCGTGGGAGCGCTGCATGGAGCGTCCGCGCTGCTGCCGAGCATGCTCGGCGGAGAGGGTCCCCGCAACTATGTGCTCGCGATGCAGAACAATGCCGAGCTGCGATCGTCCGGCGGCATCATCGGGGCGATCGCCCTGCTGCACGCCGAGAACGGCCGGATCACGCTCGTGCAGCAGGCCTCCGTTCCGGACTTCCCCTCCCTCGACACGCCGCTGCCGTTGAGCGAGTCGACCGTCGCCCTCTTCGAGGACAGCCCCGGTCGGTATATGCAGAACCTGACGAGCATTCCGGACTTCACCGAAGCGGGCCCCGCGATCGCGGCGCGGTGGCAGAACCGATTCGGGCACCCCATCGATGGCGTCATCGCGGTCGACGCCGTGATGACGGAGAACCTCGTCGCAGCCACGGGCCCGCTCACCTTCGGGCCGTTCAGCGCGACGAAAGACACCGTCGTGGGCCTGCTGATCTCGGAGATCTACGCCAGCGTGCCCGATCCGGCGGCGCAGGATGAGATCTTCTCCCAGGCGGCGGGAGCGCTGCTGTCCGCTGCACTGACCGAAGCGGCCCCGAAGGATCTCGTCGCCGCCCTCGCCGAGTCGGCCGACGAGGGACGCATCCGCATCTGGAGCGCGCATGAGGATGAGGAGGCGATCCTGTCGGCGTCGACGCTCGGCGGGGCGCTGCCCGAGGACGGCCCCCAGACCCACGTCGGCGTGCTCTTCAACGACACGACCGGCGGGAAGATGGACTTCTACGCGGACGCGGCCATCACGACGTCGATCGGCACGTGCGACGGCGAACCGACCACGCAGGTGACGGTGACCTGGAAGAACGACGCGCCCGCGGACGCCGGGACGGCGCTGCCGCCATACGTGACCGCTAACGGGTTCTACGGAGTACCCGCCGGGTCGACCAGGACCCTGATCACCGTGTACGGCCCCGAGGGCGCGACCCCGTCTCATATCGATCGCGACGGAGAAGAGGTCAGTGTGCAAACGGCTCTGCTCGGCTCCCGCTCCGCCGTTCAGCACGAGGTGCTGCTGGCTCCGGGCGAATCGTCGACGATCACCGTCGAATATCAGGGAACCGGCGCCGGAGAACGACTGACGGTGGTCGATCACACGCCCATGGTCACCGCACCCGACGTGTCCCGCGAACAACTGCGTTGCGCGTCGTGACTTTCTTGATTCGATGATGTAGGGTCATTCTCACTGGGGAATATCTGAGTTCTGCAATTCTGTCGTGGGGACAGGAAGAGCTCACGCAGTCGGATGCAGGGGTGTATCCGAAGGCGATTCCGCGTGTATTTCTGGGGAGAATCATGCTGAAGAAACTGGCTGCCATCAGCCTTACCGCTGGCGTACTCGTGCTCATGGCACCTGCTGTCGCCTCCGCCTCACCGGTCGTTCCGACCGAGTCCGACTCGTATGCCGGCACGCCGCGGGTGAGCGTCGATGATCCGATCATCGACATCTGCGAAGTGTCCACCGTCGTCTTCGGCGCAGGCTATTTCCTGCCGTCTGAGAACGTCGGAGTGTCGGTCTCTGGCCTCAACGCGGGCGACTCCGCTGTCTCGGGCAACACGGCCGCGGCGGACGGCAGCCTCGTCGTCACCTTCCGCCCGCCGGCCGACGGCGAGGGCTCCTACGCACTCGCCTTCGACGGGTCGCGGTCGTACACGGCGACGATCACCGTCTCGCACGGCCACGATTCGGCGGTGAGCTGCGACCACGATCCCGGTGTCGCGGCCGCGGGCACGGAGCTTCCGCTCACCGGCGGCGGGCTCGAGCTCGCCCTCACGGGCGGCAGCGTCTCGCCGTGGGTTCTCGGAGGTGGGGCAGCTGCTCTGGTGGCTGGTGGAGTTCTCGTCGCCACAGGCGTCACGCGCCGTAAGCGCGCCTAGGTCAGGTCCCCGCTTTCAGCGGGAACCGACTGGACGACGGTGATCCCTCCCCCTCCGATCACCGTCGTCTGGTGAATCCGGTCCTGAACCGGAGGCCCACGGCCGCCACCTTCACTCTCAGGTGGCGGCCGTGGGCTCACTCATGTGCACCGGCCGTTCGAGGGAGAACATCCCGATCGACGTCGCCGATCACGGAGTCGGCGTCGGCGTCTCCGTCGGCGGGTGCAGCGTCTGCCGGACCAGCTCGTGGATGTACCCGTAGTCAGGGGTGTGCTCGTCCACCCCGTTGTCAGGAGTGAGCTCGATCGTGGCGACGGTCTGCTCCCGGGCCTTCGTCATCAGGTCGAAGAACTCGGGCAGCTTGTCCTGAGGCAGATCGGTGCTGATCAGCGCGGTACCCGCGGCGGCCACCTCGTTGAAGCGCGTGAGCACCGTCTGCGGGGTGAACTGCGCGAGGATCGCCTCCTGCAGTTCGCGCTGGCGCTTCATCCGATCCCAGTCGCTCGTCGTGTACCGCGATCGCGCATACCACTGCGCCGTGTCACCGTCCATGTGCTGCTCGCCGACCTCGATCCACCCGATCGCCCATGCGTCGACGTCATACGGGTCGGTGCCCTCGGGTGGGCCACCCTTGGGCAGCCGCTCCGTCACAGTGATGTCCACACCGCCGAGCGCGTCGACGAGCGCAGCGAAGCCGTGCATGTCGACGAAGACGTAGTACGGGATCTCGATGCCGAGAACGCCCTCCGCCGCATCCTTGGTCGCCTCGATGCCGGGATCGGAACCGTGCGATGCGGCGTCCGGGTACAGGCCCGTGCCGTTGTCGTCACGGCAGATCTCTGCGGCATTGCGCACGTGGTTCATCCAGCCGTTCCAGCCGCACGCGCTGGAGCTGTGGCCCTCGAAGCCGTTGGGATACAGAGCCTGCATCGGGCTTCCCTCGCTGAAGGGCGCATTGGGCAGCTCGCGCGGGATCCCGGTGATCGTCACGGCGCCGGTGGTCGCGTTCACCGAAACCACCGAGATGCTGTCGAACCTCATCGAGTCTCGGCCCTCGCCGCTGTCCGCTCCGAGCAGCAGGATGTTGTAATACCCCTCGCTCGGCGGCAGGCTGGGCCCGCTCTGTCCGAAGATCGTACTGATCGTTCCCCGGGCTGTGCCGACGTACGACGCCGCGTATGCCGTTCCGGTTCCGACGAGACCGAGCAGAAGCAGGGCGACGAGTGGGATCGCGAACTTGGACGGGCCCGGAACCCTGACCAGTCGGACGAGCCGCAGCACATCGAAGGTGAGCACCACCCACAGCACGAGGTAGGCGATCAGCAGCACCTGGACGAGAGTCAGGATGACCGCGGAGAACCAGCCTCCGCCCACCGTGAGCCACAGCAGCACAGGACGAGCGAACAGCGCCAGCCCTGCGCCCACGATCACGAGCAGCCATGCGGTCAGCGTCGCCCCGAGACCGAAGCGTCCGAGCCTGCGATTGCCGGCGAGAACCTGGGCAGAACCGGGCACCAGCAGGTTGAGCAGCACCAGCCACCACCCGCGTTTGGTCATCATCCCCGCATCGGCGGTGTTCGGATGCCGGATCGGGCGGCTCTCGATCAGTGGTCGCGCCGTACCTCGCGGCGGCGCAAGGGTCACAGGGACCCCTTCAGCCGATCGTTCTTCTCCTCGACCTGCGCTTCGAGGTCGAGCGCATAGGCCTCGACACGATCGGCGAGGTCATCGTCGGAGGTGCCGAGGATCCGCGCCGCGAGGATGCCCGCGTTGCGCGCTCCCGCTATCGACACCGTCGCGACCGGGATTCCGGCGGGCATCTGCACGATGGAGAGAAGCGAGTCCATCCCGTCGAGGTACGCGAGCGGAACGGGGACTCCGATGACCGGCAACGCGGTCATCGAGGCCAGCATCCCGGGAAGATGAGCGGCCCCGCCGGCACCTGCGATGATCACACGGATGCCGCGACCGCGCGCTTCCCGCGCGTACTGCATGAGCTTGTCGGGGGTGCGGTGCGCCGAGACGACCTCCACCTCGTGCGGGATAGCGAAGTCGCTCAGCGACTGAGAGGCGTCGCTCATCACGCGCCAGTCGGAGTCGGAACCCATGACGACGCCGACGAGGGGCGCGGTGGAGGAGTGCAGTGGCTCAGTCACCCACTCAGGCTACGGTCTGGTGCTGGGAGAAACCCCGAACGGCACACCCCTGACCGCACGCTCAGTCGAAGTGCGCCGCCGCGGCGCGCGCGACGTACACCGCGTCATCGAGGTCGTCGCCCGTCACATTGACGTGCCCGACCTTCCGACCCGGTCGCGGGCTCTTTCCGTAGGTGTGGATCTTCGCCGACGGATGCTCGGACATGGCTCCGGCGAAACGGTCGCCGAGCGTGCCGGTCTGCGGCCCTCCGAGGATGTTCACCATCACGGACCACGCCGCCTGAGGCGCGGTGTCGCCGAGGGGCAGGTCCGCGACAGCGCGCAGGTGCTGTTCGAACTGCCCGGTCACTGCGCCGTCCTGGCTCCAGTGGCCGCTGTTGTGCGGACGCATGGCGAGTTCGTTCACGAGGATGCGCTCATCGTCGGTCTCGAAGAGCTCGACCGCAAGCATCCCGGTGACCCCGAGTCCTTCCGCGATCGATCGACCGATCTCCTCGGCGACCCGGACGAGGCGCTCGGCCGCATGAGGCGCCGGCGCGATCACCTCTGCGCACACGCCCCCGCGCTGCACCGTCTCGACCACCGGGTAGGCGACGATCTGGCCGCCCGGACGACGAGCCACCTGCTGCGCGAGCTCGCGCACGAATCCGACCAGCTCCTCGACCAGCAGCGCCTCGCCGTCGGCGAGCCCGTCGAACCAGTCCTGAGCCTCGCCGGCCTCTCGGACCACGCGGACTCCCTTGCCGTCGTATCCGCCGCGGGGGGTCTTCACGACACCCTGCCCGTCGTGCTCGTCGAGGAATGCCTGCAGCTCGGAGGAGTCGCGCACCGGCGCCCAGTCCGGCTGAGGAACCCCGAGCTCTTCGAGCCTCGCCCTCATCAGGAGCTTGTCCTGGGCGAACTGCAGGGCGTCCGGCCCCGGGTGCACGGCGACCCCGTCGGCGACCAGTGCCCGCAGCACCTCCTGCGGCACATGCTCGTGGTCGAAGGTGACGACGTCCACGTCGCGGACGAACGCGCGGACGACCTCGAGGTCGTGGTAGTCGCCGACCGCGGTCGCGGCGAGCTGCGCGGACATCCCCTCGTCCTCAGCGAGCACCCTCAGCTCGAGTCCGAGCTCGACCGCCGGAGCGATCATCATCCGAGCCAGCTGGCCTCCACCGATCACACCAACGCGCAGCGCCATGGGCCGCCTCCATTTCGTCCTGACCATTCTCGCGCATCAGCGCGGGCGGCGTTCACGCGTCCCGCCCGACGCGGTACCGCGCTCAGAATCCGGCAGTGCCGTCGTGACCTGACTGCGCATCGCGGTGCGCCAGGATCTGGCTCACCTCGATCTGATCGGCCAGTGTCTCGTGCACGAGCGTCACGTTCGGGACATTGGGCAGACGCAACGGCGCATCGACCCCGTTCGAGAGGGTGATCGTTCCGACGCCCCACATCCGCTGGATCATGCCGCGGCGGACGCCGATCGTGTATCCCCGAGCGTGCGACATCTCCCGCCTGTTGCGGGCGCCGATACCGTGATTGACGATGACCCTCCGCGTGGTGAGAGTAACGGAGCGCGAGTACCAGATGACCCAGGGCACGACGACCAACAGGAGGACGATCGCCCCGGCTGCACTCAGCAGCATCCAGTTCTCGAACGGCGCCGGGAGGTTGTCGTAGAAGAAGGACGTCGCACCGAAGACGGCGATGAGCACGAGCGCCGACCAGAAGAGCCTCCGGGCGTGAGTGCGGAACCGGGCGATGAGCAGCTCTTCCGCGGGCGCACCCGGCGGTGGCATCGTCGGCCTTCCGCCGAGAGTCACGGGCTGAGTCACCCCTCCATTGTGCCCGCAACCGCCGACATCGCCGCTCGCGCGCCGGGCGTGTCAGACTCACGCCGGACGGACGTGCACCACATCTCCGGCAGAGATCGATGTCTCGGCACCCTCCCCCTGCACGACGAGCCGACCGTCCACGTCGAGTCCGGTGGCTCTTCCGACGAGGACGGAATCGCCGGGAAGGGAGACCCTGACGTCGAGACCGATCGTGGCGCACCGCTCGGTCGCGGCGGCGTGGAGACCGCTCGAGACGGCGTCGCCCGCTCCCGCGAGCTCGGAGACCAGCTGATCGAGTGCGCGCAGGTAGGTGGCGAGAAGCCTGTCGGCGTCGGCCTCGACGCCGAGGATCGCGAAGGACGTCGCGGTCGGCACCGGAAGCTCCGACCGTGTCATCGCCGTGTTCACACCGGTTCCGACGACGACCGCATCCTGAGTCGCCTGCGCCAGGATTCCGCAAATCTTGCGACCGTCGACCAAGATGTCGTTCGGCCATTTGACCGCCACGTCGTGGTCGGGAAGCTGTTCGGCGATCGCATCCGCCATCGCCACTCCGGCCGCGAGCGGGATCCAGCCTCGCGAATCCGCCGCCGAGGGCAGCCTCCGCAGCAGCACGGAGACGGCGAGCGATGCGCCAGGCGCGGATGTCCAGGAGCGGCCGAGTCTGCCGCGCCCCGCCGTCTGGTTGTCGGTGACGACAACGGACAGGTGCGGCGTCGACGGCGAATCGCGCGCTCGCTCGCTCAAGATGTCGTTCGTCGAGCCTGCTTCGGTCAGCACCTCGAGACATGAGGCGACCGCGGCAGTGAGTGGAAGGTCCACGTCAGACCTCCTCTTCGTCGGCCTCTTCGTCGTCATCGTCCTCATCGGTGCGCACTGCCCCGATCTCGTTCGCCTGCCAACGATCCCACTTCTGCATGAGCTGCGCGATCGCGGCGTGGAACTTCTCTGTGGCCACTCCGGGGGTCGTGTCTCCGAAGTAGTGCTGCACCCACATGCGCAGCCTCGCGATGGCGACCTCGTCGGCACGCACGCGTTCCACCTCGGCGACGATGTCACCCGCAGCGCCTGCGTCGAGCCATTCACAGTCCGACAGGTAGCCGTTGGTGTCGATCGATGCCCTCTCGTCGGCCGGCCGTGTGATCATCAGCGGCTTGCCTACTGCGAGGCGGTCGTAGACCATCGCCGAGATGTCGACGATCGCGACATCGGCGGCGGCCAGCTGCCATCCGAGCTCCGCGCCGTCGTCGTAGACGTGCTGTGCGGACGGATCCGCGGCGTTGGCGGCCGCGATGGCGGCGATGATGCGTCGGTGCGCGGCACCGTACGCGTCGTCGATCACGCCGCTTCGCGGGTGCGGGCGGTAGATCACGCGGTGCCTCTCCGAGGCGAGCAGCGTCGTGACGAGGGTCTCGCCGTGGGTGGCGATCGACCCGTAGTGCGCGCTCGGGCGGTCGCCCTCCCACGTCGGGGCGTAGAGCACCACGGTGCGCTCGTCCGGAACGTACGGCAGCGTGCCCGAGTAGTGGTCGGCCTGCGGCCGGCCGATCTCGATCGTCCGTCGATCGATGTCCCAGTCCCAGAGAGTCCGTGACAGGCGGTCACGGGCAGCCTGTCCTGCGACCAGGGCGTAGTCGTACGCCTTGTACTGATTGGTCGTCATGTACATCTTGTCCGACTCGCCGTGATTGATGAACACGTGCCAGCGCCTGCCGTAGCGGAACATCTGGAAGTTGCGGGTGTTCTGATTCACGTAGAGGACGACACGGATGTCCTGCGTGCTGAGGAAGCGTTCGAGATCACGGATCGTCGGGACGAAGGCGACGGGAGGACCGTCCTCGTCGAGCAGCTTGTCGGCGCCCGTCGCCGACCGGGACAGCACGACGACGGGCCAGTGCTTCGACAGCTCCACGAGAGGGCGATACCACTGCCGCATCTGGTACATGTTCACGTCGCCGTCGGCGAAGTACACCGCCACCTGGTAGTGCTCCGGCGGGTGCGGTTCGCGCTCGGCGAGGCGCCGCCGCACTCGCTGCACAGCCTTGCGCGAGGCGAGCGCCCGCTTCAGCAGACGGTAGGCCTTCTTCGCATCGGACACAGCACCCATCCCTCCAGGATACCGAGTGCGGCGGCTCGCCCCGCCTGACGCCTTCCGAGATCACCGGTGCCGGGAATCAGCGAACGCGCGAGAAGCGCATGCCATGATCGTCATGTGCCTGACAACGACATCGCCGCCCCGGAGAACGGAGTGTCTTTCGTCATGCCCGTGCTCAACGAGCGCGCCTATCTGGAGCACGCAGTCGCCTCCGTGCTCCAGCAGGAGCTCACTGTCCCGGCCGAGCTGGTGCTCGCGCTCGGGCCTTCCACCGACGGCACGACGGAGCTCGCCCAACGCCTGGCCGCCGGGGACGCGCGGATCCGGCTCGTCGACAACCCCGCAGCTCACATCCCGGTCGGATTGAACGCCGCGATCCGGGCCAGCCGCTTCGCGACGATCGTCCGCGTCGACGCCCATTCCGAACTCGCTCCGGGCTATGCGGCCCTCGCCCTCGCGACTCTCGAACGCACGGGTGCCGCGAACGTCGGCGGTGTGATGCGCGCTGAC
Source organism: Microbacterium sp. Bi98 (assembly GCF_918698045.1). Taxonomy (NCBI): domain Bacteria; kingdom Bacillati; phylum Actinomycetota; class Actinomycetes; order Micrococcales; family Microbacteriaceae; genus Microbacterium; species Microbacterium sp. Bi98. The sequence goes on from NZ_CAKKLK010000002.1 coordinate 395,698, forward strand.
GGGCGCACGCCGTTCCAGACCTCCGTCGCGCGCCTCTACAACTCCCCCGTCGGCCTCGGCGGCGGGGCCTATCACGGCGGCACCCACGAGGGCGAGGCCGAATCCGCCTACCTCGGCGTCATGCGTCGGTCGGTGCTCGACGAGGTCGGGCTCTTCGACGAGTCGATCCGCCGCGGAGAGGACTGGGAGCTCAACCTCCGCATCCGCCAGGCAGGACATCTCGTCTGGTTCGATCCCGATCTCTCGGTGACCTACTGGCCTCGCGAGAGCTGGCTGCGGCTCGCCCGTCAGTTCCGGGCCACGGGCGCGTGGCGCGGCGAACTCGTGCGACGATACGGACGCCGCAACGGCATCCGGTACTTCGCTCCCCCGGCACTCGTCGTCCTCGTCGCGGCCGCTCTCCTCACCGGCGTCCTGCAGCTGACCGGCATCCTCTCCGGCGCTCTCTCGCTCGTCGTCGGGGCTGTGGTCTATCTGCCGCTGGTGGCGTATCTGCTGCTCGTGGTGGGCGTCGCCTGCCTTCCCGGCGGTGGCGGGCTGCGCCAGAGACTGTGGACACTGCTGGTTCTGCCCACCATGCACCTCTCCTGGGGCCTCGGCTTCATCGAGGGCGTGCTGCGCGGCGCTCGCGACACGGTCGACGCGTCCCGACTCGGCACCCGCAACACGCCACTCCCCTGACGCGCCGCACCGCCGACCGGCTCACCGGGTGACGTACCCCTGGTCCAGGATCCGCGCGACGACCCGCTCGGCGGAGCGACCGTCATCCCGCGGGTTGAACTGCGCCCGCCAGGCACGATATCGCTCGGCATAGACGTTCCCGTGCTCGCCGTCGGCGAGTGCCGCGACCAGTTCATCCTGCGTGCGGACCAGAGGGCCGGGGGCGCGGGTCTCGAGATCGAAGTAGAACCCACGGAGCTCTCCGCGATAGTGGTCGAGGTCGGGCACGAGGAAGAACATCGGCTTGCCCGTGACACTGAAATCGAACATCACCGAGGAATAGTCGGTGATCAACACGTCGGCGGCGAGCAGAAGCTGCGAGGTCTCGGGGTATCCGGTGACGTCGATCACGCGAGCGCCCGCTCGGTCCCGTCCCGTGTCGATCGTTCGCGAGTGGCCGCGCACGAGCACGACGGAGTCCGTCTGCCTCGCGAGCTCCTCCGCGTCGATGAAGTCGACCATCTCGGGTCGGTCGTCGCGCCAGGTGGGCGCATACAGCAGCACGCGCTCGCCGTCGGCGATGCCCAGGTCCGCGCGGATCGCTGCGGCATCCCCGGTGACCAGAGCGTCGTTCCGCGGATACCCCTCGACCCAGATGGGCCGTCCGAAGAATGCGTACGCCTTGCGGAGAATGCGCTCGGAGTAGGTGTTCTGTGCCAGAAGCACGTCCCAGCGTCGAGACTCCTTGATGACCGCCGCCATCCGTCGAGGAGCGAACCCCGGACGATGCAGCGCCAGCCGCTTCAGGGGCGTGCCGTGCCAGGTCTGCAGCACCTTCTGGCCGGGCTTGCGAGCGAAGCGACGGCGCAGCCAGTCGTTGACCACGAGCAGGCGGGATGCCGCGCGGGCACGCCACCACTCCGGGCTGCCCTCGACCACCGCGATCGCCCCGTCGGGAACCGCCACCGACAGGTCGACCACACTCCAGTAGCGCGTGACGTCCGGCGCCTGCGCGAACAAGGCGCGGTCGATCGCCTGCGGGTTGCAGCCGACGGCACGTCCGTAGAAGCTCTCGAAGAAGACGGCGTTCTCGGTCGCCCCGGGATGCGCGAGGTAGCGGCCCTCGAGCGTCGCCTGCCCCTCGCTCGTCTCATAGGCGGGATCGATCGGGGCCGCGATGCGCACGGTCGTCCCGTCGACGGCGACGCGCACGCCGGTCAGCACCTCCGCTGCGACGAGGAGATCACCGAGCTCCACGTCTGCAATGTGCAGCTCGTAGTCCCCGGTGGGCAGGGGAAGCTCAGGGCCGCCCCACCGTGCCGCGCGCAGCGGGAACGTCGCCTTCCAGGTCTTGCCTCCGCCGGTGATCCGCGCGCCGACCCGGGCGCGCGGCCCGATCAGCTCGGCGGTGGTAGGGCGCTGGCCGGCGCCTGCGATGACCAGCGTCTCTGCCGCCTCATCGATCCGGGCCGTGGTCATGCTGCTCCCTTCGGCGCGGGGATCCCCCGCGCACGGATTGTCTCGTAGACGCGCCGGGTGTTGCCGCCGTCGCGGAAGGCGTGCATCTCCGCGCTGAGCGTATCCGAACGCTCGGCGCGTGCAGAGAAGAGGTCCTCGTCGTCCAGAAGCGCAGACAGCTGCGGCAAGAGCGAGTCCCAGCCGGTCGCGGCGTCGTCGCCGGCGACGTCCTGGAACCGACCGTAGAAGCCTCTCGTCCGCGCGTAGTCCTCGGCGTCAGGAGCGAGGAACAGCACCGGCATTCTCAAGAGTCCCACGTCGTACGCCATCGAGGAGTAGTCGGTGATGAGCACATCGATCGCCGGCAGCACCGGCGTGACGTCGGTGAGCAGGCCGGAGCCGAGCATCCGCACCCTTCTGCTGGGCAGCGGAGGCGCATACCCACCCTCTCCGAGCGGGTGGGAGCGAACGAGCAGCACGGCATCCCGTTGCTCGAGCATCTGGATGATCCGCACCCACTGAGTCGCCGACGGGACCGCCGGATCATCGGCTCCGTCGCGCCAGGTCGGGGCGTAGAGGATCGTCCGAGATGCGGTCGACAATTCGCCGACGACGCGCGCCAGCGCATCGGACGCGGCGGCCCGACGCTCGGTCGGGTCGCCTGCGGACAGCACGTCGACGCGCGGCTCGCCCGTGACGACGACGCGGCCGTCGCCGAGCGCGAAGGCCGACTCGAGCCGACCCCTCGACCGGTGGGATGCGGCCGGGAAGACTCGGATCCGCTGAGCGGCTCGGCGGTACAGGAAGCCGACGAGACGACGCAGCAGCGGCGCACCGGGGACGTCCGGGACCTGCGTGGTCGCGGGTGAGTCCAATCCGATCCGCTTGAGGGGGATGCCGTGCCAGAGCTGCACGACGAAGGCACCGGACACCGCATAGCGGTTGACGTCGCCGAGGCCGTGCGTGACGACGACGACGCGGGCACGCGCCGTCGCCCACCACCCTCGTAGGCTGCCCTTGCGCATCGTGCGGAGGCCGAGCGCCGCGGCATCGCGGTCTTCCCGATCGGAGGACGTGAGCCACACGGTGTCGTGCCCCTCAGCTGCGGCGACACGGTGCAGGGCGAGAGCCCCATCCCCGACGCCTGCACCGCACCCGAACACCCATCGGGCGCCTCGCGGAATCACGAGGGTGCCGGCGCGTCCGGCGAGATAGAGCGGTATCCGAAGCAGCTTGGCCGCATTGCCGGAGCCGAAAGAGAAGGACGCCACCCCGCGAGCCTATCGCGGGGTGGCGTCCTTCTCGGTGAGCACGGTTGCCGGAGTCAGCCGGCGAGGTCGCCCAGGGTCACATCGGCCTCGTATTCCTTGCCGCCACGGATGTACGTGACCTTCGCGTCGCTGCCCCCGGCTGCCGCCCGCACCTGCGCCGTGAGGTCGCTGGCGCTCGTGATGGGCACGCCGTTGAACGCGGTCACGATGTCATCGGCCTTCAGCCCGCCGGCCGCGGCGGCGCCGCCACCGGTGACATCCGCGATGTAGGCACCCGACACGTCGGCATCCTTGACGCTGGCCGCATCCTGCACCGACGCCCCGAGCAGGCCATGGGTGGCTGCGCCGTCGGCGATGATCTCCTCCGACACCCGCTGAGCGATGTTCGCGGGGATGGCGAAGCCGATCCCGATGGATCCCGACTCCTCCGAGCTCCCGGAGCTCGCGATCGCGACGTTGATGCCGATGAGCTCGCCCTTGCTGTTCACGAGCGCGCCGCCGGAGTTGCCGTGGTTGATGGCGGCATCCGTCTGGATCACGGCGATCGAGATCGACTCCGACGTCTGCTGCGAGGTGTTGCCGGGCAGATCGAACTGGAACGGGCCCTCGCCCTCCTCAGGCGTCTGCTGCTCGTTCTGCGGAGCATCTTCCGAGGACGAGTCCGGAAGCGCCGACGACGCGATCTGGATGCTGCGGTTCAGAGCACTGACGATTCCGGTCGTGACCGAGTTCGACAGGCCGAGCGGCGCGCCCAGAGCCACCGCGGTGTCCCCCACGTTGAGCTTGGAGGAGTCTGCGAAGTCGATCGGGGTGAGATCTGTCGCGTCCTCGAGCTTGATGACGGCGAGGTCGTAGATCGGGTCGGTCCCGACGACGGTCGCCGAGAAGATGCGGCCGTCCGACGTGGTGACGCGGATCGTGGGATCGGCGACTGCGCCGCCGAGCGTCACCACGTGAGTGTTCGTGAGCACGTAGCCGTCGTCGCTGATGATGACGCCCGATCCGCTGCCGCCCTGATCGGAGCCGGCCACCTCGATGGTGACGACCGACGGGAGCGCCGCGGTCGCGACGGCCGTCGTCTCGTTGACGGAGCCGGGGTTGTTGACGGTGATGGTCTCGGGACCCTGGGCGACGCCCGTCGAACTCTGGTCGGAGATCCCGTTGAGGATCGCTCCGCCGCCGAAGCCCGCGACACCGCCGACGAGCGCAGCCGCCACGACGATCGCGGCGAACTTCACTCCGGCGCGCGGCTTCTGCTCTTTGACCTTGACGGAGCCGTCGACCGGCTGCCCGGGCTGCGCTCCGGTGTGCAGACCGAACGCCGCACCGGGAGAGGCCGCGGCCGGTCCGCCGACCGGGCCCGATGCGTGGCCAGGGTGGTGTCCCGGCGCTCCGAGGTACTGCTGCGGGACGGTCTGGGCGTCCGGCGCCACCGGGGCGGCCGGCGCCTCGAATGCCGGCGCGGGTGACGATGTGAACGTCGCGGGAACGTGGTGTCCCTGATATGGCCCCGGGGCGGCGACGATGCCGGGGGTCTGAGCGGCGGCATCCGTCGTCGAACGGTCGACGACCTCTGCTGCCTCGGTGGACGGCGCTGCGTCATTCGACGCAGGTGCCGTGTGGTCCTGGGTGCTGTCTTCGTTCATGGTGTGTGCTCCTTCAACAACGCCCTCTCAGAGTGACGCCTGTATCTGTGCGTTTCGTATGGCGAAGATGAGTTTCACCTATGGCCTTAGCCTGTTCTTCATGAGTGTCATCCCCGGCGCATGGCGGCGCACGGCAGCGGGAGCCGGTCTGCTCGCACCAGACGGAACCGTCGCGCCCACCATCTTCGCAGAGATGTCCGCTGCTGCGGCCCGAACCGGCGCGATCAATCTCGGCCAGGGCTTCCCCGACGAGGACGGTCCTGCAGAAGTGCTCGACGCTGCCAGGGACGCGATCTCCCACGGGGTGAACCAGTACCCGCCCGGAAGAGGGAACGCCGACCTGCTCGCCGCGATCAGCGAACACCAGCGGCGCTTCTACGGGCTCGAGGTCGCCCCCTCCACAGAGGTGATCGTGACGGCCGGTGCCACCGAGGCGCTGACCGCGACGCTGCTCGCCCTCATCGACGGTCCTGACGACGAGGTCGTCGTCTTCGAGCCGTACTACGACTCCTACGCGGCGGCGGTCGCTCTCGCCGGCGCACGACTGCGGACGGTGCCGTTGCGAGCACCGGACTTCCAGCCCGATCTCGAGCAGCTGGCGGCCGCGGTGTCCGACCGCACGCGCATCATCCTGGTCAATGACCCCCACAACCCCACCGGAGCCGTCTTCGGTCGCGAGGTGCTCTCGGAGGTCGTCCGTCTCGCCGATCTGCACGATGCGATCATCGTCACCGATGAGGTCTACGAGCATCTCGCGTTCGAGATCCCGCACACCCCCGTCGCCACCCTGCCGGGTGCCGCCGAGCGCACGCTCACGATCTCGTCGGCGGGCAAGACGTTCTCCGCGACCGGCTGGAAGATCGGCTGGGTGCACGGCCCCGCCGATCTCATCACCGCTGTGCTGACCGTGAAGCAGTATCTGACATACGTGAACGGCTCGCCGTTCCAGCCGGCGATCGCCGTGGGTCTGCGCCTCGGAGATGCGTTCTTCGCGGGTGCCGCGTCGACGCTGGCGCGCAAGCACGAGATACTCGGCGCCGGCCTGCGCGCCGCCGGGTTCACCGTGCATCCGCCCCAGGGCGGCTATTTCACGGTGGCCGACGCGTCAGCGCTCGGCGGAGCGGATGCCGCGGAGTTCTGCCGCGCACTTCCCGAACGCGCAGGAGTGGTCGCGATCCCGCTGACCGCCTTCGTGTCGCAGTCACGCCGACGCGAGTACGCCGGGCTCGTCCGCTTCGCGGCGTGCAAACGCGTCGAGATCCTGGAGGACGCGGCGACGAGGCTCGCGACGAGCTTCTGAACGCTCTCGTTCAGCGCGGACCGACGGCGTAGCGGCGCCCGCGCAGGGACGGGTTCACTGCCCGCACGCGATCGATCGTGCTCCGCTCGACTGTCGCGACCGCGATGCCCTCGTTCGTTCCCACACCGGCGAGCACGACGCCCTGCGGATCGACGATCTGCGAGTGCCCGACGCCGATCGGGGTCGGGTGGTCGGCGGCGATCACGTACGCGGTGTTCTCGATGGCGCGTGCCGCCAGCAGCGTGGTCCAGTGGTGCTCCTTGAGCGGACCGCGGACCCACTCGGCCGGCACCACCAGGGCGTCGGCGCCGGCATCCATCAGAGTGCGCGACACCTCGGGGAATCGCAGGTCGTAACAGGTCATCAGTCCGAATCGGATGCCCGCGAGCTCGAACGTCGCCGCTCCCCCGACCTCCCCCGCCTCGACCCAGTCGGACTCGGTCTGGCCGAAGGCGTCATACAGGTGCTGCTTGCGATAGGTCGCGAGGATGCCGTCGCCGCGCACCGCGACCACCGTGTTCCTCACATGAGCGGCGTCCGAGGCCTGCTCGGCCAGCCCCGCCACGATCACCACCGCGTAGTCGGAGGCCAGCGCAGTCAGTGTCGACACGAACTCACCATCGAGTGGCTCCGCGTTCTCGGCGAGAGTGGCGTCCATCGGATCCACGAAGTAGCTCGAGTACTCGGGGAACACGACCAGCCTGGCACCGCGTGCGGCGGCCTCCGCCGTCAGCTCCGCGATCCGATCCCGGTTGGCCGCACGGGAGGCGGTGGGGGCGAACTGACAGACGGCGACGGGCACAGCAACGGGCACGGCGGGGGTCTCTGGCATGCTCCCATCCTCTCGCACACGCGTCCTCGCGGCTCGATTCGCGCACTCCTGATTCGCGTGTTAGGCTATTGATCGTGCCGCGGGGTGGAGCAGTTCGGTAGCTCGCCGGGCTCATAACCCGGAGGTCGCAGGTTCAAATCCTGTCCCCGCAACGAGAATGCGACACACGAAAGGCCCCTGATCGGGAGATATTCCGATCAGGGGCCTTTCGCTTGTGTACCTCACGCCGGCCTCGCAGCCGAGCGACATCGAGATCGCTCGGCTGCGAAGGATCAGCGGTAGCTGAGTGTGAGCTCAGGACCGGTCGGCTCGACGAACTTGACTCGGACGCTGCCCAGCGCCGCCGCGCCGGCCGCGACGTAGCTCATCACGACGCGGTCCCTGTTCGCGGTTCCGCCGTCCGGCAGGATGAGAACGCGCGCGACCGAGAGCGCGTCCACGAAGTCACCCGCCGAGGCGCCCCCGACCCGGCCCTGTTCCCAGGTGCGGAAGACACTCGCCGCGGGTGAGCTGTCGCGCTGCACTCCCTCGGAGATGGTGGTGCGCGCCATCTCGTCGAGGAAGGCGAGATTGTCGAGAACCATATCGACGTCGTTGAGGACGGACTCGTCGAAGCGGTCCGGATAGTCGATCTCGATGCGCACCTGCACATCGTCTCCGTCGAACGGCACCGAGCCGTTCATCGCGCCTCCTCCGGTTCCGCCGTCGAGGGTGATCTGTCCGAGATGACGGCTCTCCATCAGCTCACACCCCCAGATTCGCGCTGAGGATCTCTTCGGCAAGGAGGCGCGAGACCTCCTGCGAAGCCGCGGAATCCGACGAGAAGAAGTCCTCGACAGTCGCGTCGAACAGCTGATGCCCTCGGGCATACTCGGCCACGGTGAGGGCCAGGCAGCGCGCCGTCAGCGCGTAGAGGTCGCTCGCCGCGTAATGCGTGCCGTTCGACGAGCGCCCGACACCGGCGCCGCGGGGAGTCGGGTTCGACGCCGGCGCGCTCCCGAGCGCCGCTGCGGCACTGGCGAGCTCCGTATCGATCCGGCCCATGCTGTTCGACACCACGGTCGCATTGCTCCTGTCCATGCTCATCGTGCCGTCACCGACCGGGTACGGGCCGAGAGCGAACGCGTCCAGATTGTAGGTGGCGTTGTCGGAGCGGATGATGCTCGCGGCTTCGGTCATCGCGTCGTTGAGCTCGTTCTCCTGCTTCTCGAGCGCCTTGTCGAGATTGCCGAGCGCCTCGTCGAGAGACGACAGGATGTCGGAATAGGTGTTGCCCTCGATGACGACGTTGCGGGCGATCCCCTGCACGGCGCTGCTGGCCGCGCCGGCGATTCCCGAGAGCACGGCCGCTGCGGCCACCGTGCCCGTGCCGGCCGTCACGATCGCGGATACGACTCCCGCCACCGCTCCGACGACGGTCAGCACGAGCGTCCCGTTGGCCGCAGCGGCGTTCCCCGCCTTCTGGTCCCAGGCGGCGCGAGCGCTGTCGCAGATCGACACGACGTCCTGTCGCGCGGCGGGCCACATGGCGGCCTGAGCGCTGTAGTTGAGCTGGAGGATCACGCATGCGTCCCCCAGGCCGTGGGTGACGGACTGGAACTGGATGTAGTACTTGTCGATGAACGCGGGCTTGAAGCTGCCCTCAATCTTGTTCGCCATCATCTCGTGCACCGAGTCATTGGCTGTGCCGATCGCACCGGTGTTCTGCACCGACGCACCCGCGCCCGAGGTGCCGAGGATCGCGGCTGCCGCCGAGGTCGCACTCGCCGGCGCCTCGCAGGCGTCGCCGCCGTCCGGCAGATCAAGCCACTTCGACACGCGGGCATCGATCGCGGCCCGGATGTCGTCGAAAGCCGGTGCGACCGAGTGGTTCACGCCGTTGCCGTCGCCCCCACCCTCGCCTGCGGCATTCGGCCGGTTGTAGAAGTTGAGCATGAAGCCCCACTTCGCGTAGATCTGGTCATTTCCCCAGTTCGGGTGAAAGCCCTGGTCCGCCATGAAACAGTCGATCGCGGCGCGCTTCATCTTGCCGATGATGTCCGGCAACTCCGAATAGTCAGGCATATCTCGATCCCCTCCAGTCTCGATTTCCGTCAAGTGCCGCCCGGACATCTCTCGACGCGTCGGGACGGCTCCACCGAGAGACTAATCGATTCCCGGACTCCTTCGCTCGCGACAGGACGACACCCGCATCGCCCGCGGATCCACTCGTTAGACTGTCCCACCGAACGGCGCGACCGTCGACGGCGGCGCGGTCGGTGGAAACAATGACCCGGAGGTCCATCATGACGCAGACTCCCGACAGCGCCGCGCGGAAACGTCCCGCGCTCGCATCAGGCTCATCGCGGCGCGCGATCGTCAGCCTCTGGATCGGCGCCGTGGCTCTGCTGATCTCCGTCGCATTGATCGTGCTCCTCGTGCCCGTACCGGCCCTGCTCCCGGTCGCAGCAGCCGCCGCGCTGCTGGCGATCGTCGCTCTCCTGCTGGGCGGTCGAGCGAGACGCTCCGCGGTCGCTCGCACGGGAACGGCGGCCGTCGTCGTCGCAGCGGTCGCCCTCATGGTCGATCTCATTCTCGTCGTCGTGATGGCAGTCGGCGTCCTCGCCGGCAACGGCCTCAACCACGTCGAGGTGCGCGCCACGGGCGGACCCACATTCACGGTCTCCTTCGCCGATGACACACAGGCGTACGACGAGGAGTGGGCCTCCAGCGGCTGGAAGCAGTACACGACGACCGGCGATTCGGCGGAGATCGTCGTCACCGCCCCGGACGACGACACGGACTCGACCGTGAGCTGTCAGATTCTGTGGAACGACGAGCTGGTCGTCGAGCAGAGCGGCACGGGCTCCGTGACCTGCCGCTACGACGCGGACTGACCGACCGGACTGATCGGCGCGGACGGATCGCGGCGGCGTCAGCGGACTGCTCGTCGCGCCCGTCGCCTGCCTCCGCGGGCGTCGGCAGAAACGGACGATGCCGCCCCTCGCGAACGAGGGACGGCATCGTGTGCAGACGGGGCCGGGGTGTTACTCCCCCGAGGCGGCTTCCAGTCCGAGCAGCGTGTTCACGGCATCCGTGAGGCGCTTGTCGGCCTCGGCGAACTTGGTCAGGTCGCCTGCCTTCAATGCGGCCTCTCGGTCGGTCAGCGCCTGCTGCGCGGCTGCAAGAGCCTCGGCCTCGGCGTCGGTCGGCACCGTCGGCTCGGTCGGGACCTCACCGGTGTCCGGGTCGGGCTCGGTCGGCTCGACCTCATCGTCTCCACCGGTCGCACCGGCATCACCGCCGAAGAGGGTGTCGAGCGCGGCGGTCAGCGTGTCTTCGAACGCGACCTTGTCGCCGAAGGCCACGAGTACCTTCTGCAGACGCGGCAGCTTGGTGCCCTCCGAGGACTGCACGTACACCGGCTGCACGTAGAGCAGACCGCCGCCCACGGGCAGAGTGAGGAGGTTTCCGTACAGCACCTCGGACTCGCCCTGCTGCAGCAGGTTGAGCTGCGGCACCACAGCCGTGTCCGAGTTGTAGGTGTTCTGCACCTGGCCGGGGCCCGGCACGGTCGTATCGGTGTCGATCTCGAGCATCCGAAGCTGGCCGTAGCCCTCCGCCTTCACGCCGGCCTCCGATCCGGCATCCGAGTCGACCGCGAGATAGCCCATCAGCACGTCGCGGTTGCTGCCGCCCTGCGCCGAAGGAATGAACGTCGAGAACATCGAGAAGCGCGGGGAATCCTGACCCGGCATCTGCATCGTCAGGTAGTACGGCGGCTGCAGGACCTGCTCGCTGCGCGGGTCGTTCGGCGTCTGCCAGCGGTTGTCCTGCTGCGCGAAGGAGCCGGCGGTGTCGATGTGGTAGGTGCCGAGGATGTCGCGCTGCACCTTGAACAGGTCGGTCGGGTAACGGACGTGGCTCATCAGATCGGCCGACATGTCGCTCACGGGCTTGAGCGTCGACGGGTAGATGTTCTGCCAGGTCTGCAGCACGGGATCCTGGTCGTCCCATGCGTACAGGGTGACCGAACCGTCGTAGGCGTCGACCGTGGCCTTGACCGAGTTGCGGATGTAGTTGATCTCGTCGATCGCGAGCGTCGGCGACGGGAGGTTCGAGTCGGCGATCGCATCCGACAGGCTCACGTTCGTCGAGTAGGGGTAGGTCGAGCTCGTGGTGTATCCGTCGACGATCCAGACGATCCTGCCGTCCACGACGCTCGGGTACGGGTCGCTGTCGAGCTCGAGGTACGGGGCGACCTTCTGCACGCGCGTCTTGGGATCGCGGTCGTACAGGATCTGCGAGTCGTCGTTCACGAGGTTCGAGAACAGGATCTGCTCCGACTGGAACTTCAGCGCGTACAGCAGCTTCGTGAAGCTGCTCCCGATCTTCGGTCCGCCGTCGCCCTCGAACGTCGTCTTGGTCTCGCTGGCGCCGTCCTTGCCTCGCGGATAGTCGATCTCGACAGGATCGGTTCCGTCGGGAGAGCCGACGATCGAGTACTCCGGCGAGTTCTCGCCGAAGTACACGCGCGGCTCGAACTCCTCCTGCTGGGTGAGGAAGCCGTCGGACGGGATGCCACGCTCGAGGAAGACCGGCTCGCCGTCGGGCGTGCGCTGGTTGCCCGCTGCGACGACCAAGCCGTAGCCGTGCGTGTAGACAGCGGCGCGGTTGTTCCAGTTCGTGACGTCGACGCCGTTCATGTCGAGGTCGCGGACGGAGACGACCGTGTCCTGCATCTCCCCGCCGATCTCGTAGCGGTCGACGTCGAGCTTCTCCTGGAACTGGTAGTAGCCGCGGTACTGCTCGAGCTGTCGCACGGCGGGGCTGATCACGTTGGGGTCGACGATGCGGATCGATGCGGTGGTCTCGGCGTCTTCACGCAGCTGGCCGGCCTCGGCATCGGTCTCGGCTTCGAACGGGGTGGTCTCGAGGTCGGCGACCCCGTACGCCTCCTTGGTGCCGTCGATGTTCCGCTGGTAGAACTCCGCCTGGTAGGCGTTCTGGTTCGGCCGGACCTGGAACGTGGTGACGGCCCACGGGAATCCGACGCCGACGACGAGCGAGGCGACGATGAGCAGCGCGGTCGCGGCGAGAGGGAACCGCCAGCGGCCGATGACGGCCGTGACGAAGAAGAGGATGGCGACGAGCGCGGCGATGATCGCGAGGATCGCGAGGCCGGGGATCGTGGCGTTGACGCCCGTGTAGGCCGGGCCGACGATGCGGTCGTCCTGTGCGACGAGGGTCTTGTAGCGGTCGAGCCACAGACTCGCCGCCTGAACCAGAAGGTACAGACCCGCGATCACAGCGAGCTGGATGCGTGCGGGCTTCGAGATGCGCAGCTCGCCCTGACCGATGCGGACCGACCCGTAGAGGTACGACACCAGCGCGGTGACGATGAGGGTGAGCAGCAGGACCGCAGACACGAAAGCAAGCAGGATCGAGTAGAACGGCATCGCGAACATGTAGAAGCCGGTGTCGACGCCGAACTGCGGGTCGGTGGCGTCGGTCGCGACGCCGTTGGCCCAGAGCCAGACGGTCTTCCACTGGCTGGCCGCCGAGAAGCCGGCGAAGAGGCCGAAGAAGATCGGCATGCCCCACATCGCGAGGCGGCGGAGCGGCTCGATGACCTCCTGGTACCTGTCGAGCTGCGAGCTGAGCCGCACGTAAACGGGGCGCAGTCGGTACGCGAGCTGGATGGCGACGAACAGCGGCACGGCCATGCCGAGGAATCCGACGACGAACATCACCGCCGTGGCGAACCATTGGGTGGTGAGCACTCCCGCGAAGCCCACCTGGTCGAACCAGAGGAATTCGGTGTAGAGCGACGCGAAGACGAAGAAGGCGGCGATCAGCGCGGCGATGATCGCCAGCGAGATACCGAAGATTCTTCGCGAGGTTCGGGGAGTGGCCGGGTTCGGTGCAGAAGTCGAGGTCACCCTCCCATCCTAGGCACGCCTTACTGTGCTGCGGCTGTCATACCTGTCACGGGGAGGTCACGACGTCGCAGGTCGGGAGCGATCCCACGTCGCCGCCGTTCGCGATCACCTCGAGCGCGTCGAGCGATTCCTCCAGCGTCGAGGTGCTGATCACGGACAGTCCGTCCGGCACGTGGCCGGTGACCTCGTCGCAGTTCGTCGACGGAGCGAGGAAGTACTCCGCCCCCGCATCACGGGCACCGTAGAGCTTCTGACGGATGCCGCCGATCGGCCCGACCGTCCCATCGGCCTCGATCGTGCCGGTGCCGGCGACGTTCTCGCCGCCGTTCAACTCCCCTTCGGTGAGGGTGTCGATGATGCCGAGCGCGAACATCATCCCGGCGCTGGGTCCACCGACGTTGTCGAGCTGGAGCGTCACATCGATCTCGAAATCGTAGTCCGTGCGCAACGTGACACCGATCAGCCACGTCGTCACGTCACCGTCGGTCTGCTCGACGGGCGTCACCTCGACCACCTGTTCCTCGCCGGAGCGCTGCACGGTGAGCGAGACCGGCGCGCCCTCCCCATCCTGGATCGCCTGACGCAGCTGCTTCGCGGAGGTCACCGCGGCGCCGTCCACGGCGGTGATGACGTCCTCCGCCTCGAGCGCTCCCTCGGCCGGTGCATCCTCGACGACCTCCTGGACGACGACCTCGGCTCCGGTGTCGTAGCCCAGCTCGTTGAGCGCTGCCGCGGTCGCCTCGTGCTGCGAGTCCACCATGAGTGTCGCGTTGCGTTCGTCGCGCTGCTCCGTCGTGACCCCCTCGGGGAACACGGAGTCGAGAGGCACCACCGCTCGTGAGGAGTCCATCCACGCGAGAGCGAGCTCGAACCAGCTCGGGGTGCGCTCACGGTTTCCGACGACCTGCACGGTCGTGAGGTCGAGAGTCCCTCCGGTCTCGAACGTCTCGGCGCCGTCGACCTGGATGAGCGGAACCTGCTCGCCGTCGGCTCCTGCCGCGGTGCCGAGGGTGTCGTAGACCGGGCCCGGGCGCTGGATCACGTAAGGCGTCGGGAGGAAGGTCAGCACGACGAGCGCGATCAACGCGACGACCAGCGCCCAGACTCCCAGTCCGAGCTTGACAGACCGGGTTCGATCCACAGGGTTCCTCCGTCGTTCGCGGGCGGCGTACAGCGATCTGCCCGCTTCGGGGTCTCGCGGCCGATCCTGTGACTAGCGTAGATGCCACGGCTTTAGGCGTGCTGAGAGGCGAGCGACATGTCAGACAACGACCCCACCCCCGAGGACTTCCAAGAGTTCCTCCGACGCATGATGTCCGGCCAGGGTGCCGGAGACATCGACCCCGAGGCGCTGCAGAACGCCTTCGCGGGCATGGATGGGATCCAGATCGACCCGGCGATGATGCAGACGATCATGTCGCAGCTGCAGGGTGCGTTCGGCGGCGATCCCTGGGAGAACGCGCTGCGGCAGGCGCTGCACATCGCCAACCGCGACGGTCTCGGCATCACCGACGGCTCGCGAACCTCGCTCGTCGACTCCTTCGCCCTCGCGGACCTCTGGCTCGGCGAGGCGACCACGATCTCCGAACTCGGCGAGTCGCCGAAGGCCATGACGCGCGGCGAATGGGTCGAAGCGACCCTGCCCGTGTGGAAGGAGATCGCCGGCCCCGTGTCGACGAGCATCGCCGATGCGCTCACCAGCGCGCTCGACACGCAGGTGCCCGAAGAGATGCGCGACGTCGTGCAGGGCGCGGGCAAGCTCATGCGCGGTCTCGGCGGCTCGGTCTTCGCGGCGCAGTTCGGCCAGGTTCTCGGCAACCTCGCACTCGAAGTGGTGTCGGGCGGAGACGTCGGCATCCCGGTGCTTCCGGCCGGCACTGCCGCTGTCATCCCCCAGAACCTGACAGCATTCGGCGAGGGTCTCGAGATCCCCGAAGACCAGATCACCCTCTATCTCGCGACCCGCGAACTCGCATACGCCCGGCTGTATCGCCACTCGAAGTGGCTGCACCTGCACGTCATGGCGCAGATCACCGATTTCGCCCGCGGGGTCACGGTCGACGTGGATGCACTCGAGGACGTCGCAAGCCGCCTCGACCCGTCCAACCCCGAAGAGCTCCGCGCGGCCATCGAAGGCGGAGCGCTGCTTCCCACGCAGACCGACGCGCAGCGCGAGGCGCTGGCCCGACTCGAGAACCTCGTCGCGACGATCGACGGCTGGGTCGACGTCGTGACCGCGCAGGCCACCTCGCGTCTTCCCGACGGTGCCCGCATCGCCGAAGCCGCTCGCCGCCGCCGCGCGGTGGGCGGTCCCGCCGAGGACGCACTCGGCGCTCTCGTCGGACTCAAGCTGCGGCCCCGTCGTCTGCGCGAGGCATCGGCCATGTGGCAGGCGGTGACAGACGCCGTGGGCATCGCCGGGCGCGACTCCCTGTGGGACTACCCCGACCTCATGCCGACGTCGGACGACATCGACGACCCGTCGGCGCTCGTGGCGCGACTGCAGGCGAGCGCGCGGGGAGAGCAGCCGGTCGCCGATGAGTTCGACGAGGCGCTGGCACGTCTGCTGGATGGCGACGACTTCTCGCGAGAGCAGCCGGAGACGCCCGAAGGCGAGCAGGACACCGACGGTGACGACGGCCCGGGGGGCGACCGACCCGTGTGACCGACGGGGTGGCAGAGGCGCGAGGACTTTTCCACGGATGCCCGCGACTCCCCCACCGGGAGCCCGGCTTTGCGCAGAATCGAGGGATGTCTCCTCTGACACCCAAGACCATCACTCGCCTGGATCCCGCGGTTCCGCTGCTCTGGCGCGACGGTGAGACCCTGCAGATCGGCATCGAGGGGACGCTGCGCATCGCCGCCTCGGAGCCGTGGGTCGAGCGTCTGATCGCTCGGATGGCCGCCGGATTCCGGCGCGGGGGCTTCGATGTCGTGGCACATGCCGCCGGCGCCCCGCGCGCAGAGGCGCGGATGCTCCTGTCGCGGCTCGAGCCGCTGCTCGTCGACGATTCTCCCGCTCCCCCGGCTGCGTGGGTGGAGAGCATCGACGTCGCCGACGCGCGATGCGAGTTCCGCATGCGCGAGGCGCTCCTCGACGAGGGCATCGCCGTCGGCGAGCGGGAGAATCCCCGCGACATCGGCATCGTGCTGGTCGAAGGTGCGGCGGCCGCGCTGCACTTCGCACGCTACCTTCGCGACGACACCTCGCACCTGCCGGTCGCGCTCGAGCGAGGACGGATCACGGTCGGACCCCTGGTGGTGCCCGGCGAATCGGCCTGCCTGACCTGCCGGGACGAGCATGAACGCGAGCGCGACGATGCCTGGCCCCGCATGCACGCCCAACTCATCGGGCGCGGCGCGGGTCCGATCAGTGCCGCGCGGATCACGGAGGCGGCGATGCTCGTCGCGCGGCTGCTCGCAGAGAGCGCGGCCCCGGGCTCGTTCGTCGAGGTCAGCGGCGAGGGGCGCCGCGACTGGCGCTCGGTGACGTTTCACGAAGAATGCCGGTGCCGCGAGCAGTCGTTCCCATCTCTGCCAGGAACCGCGACGGGGCGCGTTCCCTGCGTCCCGCTGAGCGCGACCACGACAGCGAGAGAGTACGCGCGGCCCGCGTGACGCCGACGTAAGCGAGGCGGCGCTCTTCGTCGATCGCCTCGAAGCCGGTGGCGTAGGAGATCGGAAGTGCGCCCTCCGCCCACCCCGCGAGGTAGACATGCGGCCATTCGAGACCCTTGGCGGCGTGCAACGTCGACAGAGTCACGGTGCGCATGGTGGGCTCGTGCTGGTCCTTCGCGCGCGCCATGAGCGCGTCGCTGAAGGTGCGCAGGGTCTCATCGGGTCCGGCGTCTTCGGCGAGACGCAGAATCGCCCGCCGAGCCTCCCAGCCGTCGCGCTGAGCTCCCCCGGCCGCCGGTGGCTCGTCGGAGAGACCGAGCTCGCGGAGGACCCTCTGGACCCCGGGCAGGAAACCGTGCTCGGTCGGCGCGACCGCGGCGGCCCGCAGGGCCAGGATCGCCTGTCGCACCTCGGGCATCGCGAAGAACCGGGTTCCACCCAGCACCGATGTCGCGATGCCCTCGGCGGCGAGCGCCTGCTGCAGCACCGCGGACTGCGCATGAGCCCGGTAGAGCACGGCGATCTCTGAGGGCGACGCCCCTGACTCGATCCGCGCTGCCACGGCGGCGGCGATCCCCTCTGCCTCGTCGCGCTCGGAGTCGTACGCCGTGACCGTGGGCGAATCCGCGTTGAACGTCTCTCTCGCCGGGACGAGTTCGAGGGCACCCGGCCGCCCCTTCATCAGGGCGTTCGCCGCTTCGAGGATCGGGGCCTGCGAACGGTAGTTGGTCTCGAGTCGCACGACCGTGGCATCGGGATGCCGCCGCTCGAACTCGAGGAGGAATCGCTGTTCGGCGCCGGCGAACGAGTAGATGGTCTGACTCGCGTCACCGACGACGCAGATGTCCTTGCGATCGCCCAGCCAGAGTTCGAGCAGGCGATTCTGGAGCGGAGAGACGTCCTGGTACTCGTCGACCGTGAAATGCCGATACTGCTCGTGCACGGACGCTGCGACGCGAGGTTCGGCCTCGAGCATCCCGGCGCAGGCCAGCAGCACGTCCTCGAAATCGAGTTGGCGCCGCTCGTCCTTCAGCGCCTCATAGCGCTGCTGCAGTTCGACGAACTGAGCGGAGTCGACGCCGCTCAACGTGCGGCCGAGCGACGCGTGCTGTTCGATCGACAACATCGACACCTTGCGCCATTCGATCTCCGAGGCGAGGTCGCGAAGCGTCGCGGTGCTCGGCCGCAGTCGCATCGCGTCGGCAGCCTGGCCGAGCAGCCTCACCTTGTTGTCGATGATCGACGGAGCGGGTGATCCGGCCAGTGTGGGCCAGAAGAAGTTCAGCTGGGCGAGGGCGGCGGCGTGGAATGTCCGCGCGGCCACGCCCTCGACGCCGAGCGCGCGCAGACGACCCCTGAGCTCGCCCGCCGCCTTGGCCGTGAAGGTCACCGCCATGACGCGCGACGGCGAGTATGCACCGGTGTCGACGCCATGGGCGATCCGGTGGGTGATCACTCGGGTCTTCCCGGTTCCCGCACCTGCGAGCACGGCGACAGGACCGCGCAGCACGGATGCCGCCTCCCGCTGTCGATCGTCGAGGGCTTCGAGCGCGCTCACGCGCGCTCCTCGAACCAGTCGAGGATCAGTGCGCGGGCGATGGACGCGGGTCCCGGGAGGCCGACGGGTCCGTCACCGGCGAGAGCGGACCCGATCTCGTCACGGGTGAACCAGCGGACGTCGATGATCTCCTCCCCGTCGGGCCGCAGCTCGTGCTCATCCAGAGCGACGGCGCGGAAGCCGAGCATGAGCGAGCGAGGGAAGGGCCACGGCTGAGACGAGACGTAACGCAGCGAGGCCAGCCGAACGCCGGATTCCTCCTCGAGCTCACGATGCACGGTCGACTCCAACGACTCGCCCGCCTCGGTGAATCCGGCGAAGCAGGAGTACATCCGGCCGCCCCAGTTGGCGTTCGCCCCGAGCAGGAGCCGTTCGCCGTCAGAGCTCTCCACCGCGACGATGACGGCAGGGTCCGTCCGAGGGAACTGCTCACGACCGCAGACGAGGCAGCGGCGCGACCATCCGGCCTGGCGCAGCTCCGTCCCTCCGCCGCATCGGGGGCAGAACGGTGCGTCCCGCAGCCAGCCTCCCAGCGCGAGCGCCTCGATGAGCAGCTCCGTGTCACCCGAGCCGAGACGCGCGCCGAGGTCGCGGAGTCCCAGCCACACCTCGTCGGGTGCGGTGTCGACGGTGTCGCCCTCGGGCTGCAGAACGGCGAGAAGCACGGCGGTACCGTCACCTTCGCGCCCGAGGAGCGCCCAGGTCGCATCGACGATCTCGGCGGCGGGAACCCGCAGCAGCGTGGCCGATTCGAGGTCGGCGCCCGAGATGCGCACGCGGCCGTCTCGTACGGCGATGACCCGCGTCGCCTCGTCGGCGCGCAGACGATCGAGGACTCCGGGTTCGACCCGCAGATCCGCTGCGCGATCGAGGGATGTGCTGCTGCCGGCGATCATCGTCTCCCTCTCTCACGGGCGTGGCGGAAGCTGGACCACCCCCACGTCCACCTACCCTGGAGGCATGGGACGCTCTCCATTCACTCTAGCCGCGGCGGTGACTGCCGCACTGCCCGGCGCCGAGGTGATCGGGGCGCGCACGCTCAGCGCCGACGGTGACGGACGCTTCGACTCCGCGGTCGCCACTCTCGCAGACGGGCGCGAGCTCGCGATCCGTGTCGCCGATGACGATGAGACCTCGCGCGAGCTGGCCGCCGAGGCCCTCGCGCTGCGCGCTCTGACAGCCGGCGCGCGGGCGATGCTCCCCTTCCGAGCCCCCGAATACATCGGCGAGACCCGACTCGCAGACGCACACGCGCTCGTGACGGAGCTGCTGCCCGGATTCCAGATCGAGGCGGCGATGGTGCCGGCCGGCCGTGGCGCCGCCGAATCGATGGGTGCGGCGATCGCGGCAGTGCACTCCCTGCCCACCTCCGTCGTGAGAGGCGCCGGATTGACGACGCGGTCTGCGCAGGAGAGCCGCGACGAACTCGCTCGACTGATCGACTCCGCGGCATCGACCGGGCGCGTTCCCGCGCGGCTCACCGTGCGATGGCGCGACGCCGTCGCCGATGACGATCTCTGGCGGTTCGAATCGACGGTCGTGCTGGGCGGCGTGCAGTCGACCTCCTTCATCTTCCGGGACGACCCGGATCTCGGTCCCGAGGTCACCGGACTCATCGGGTGGCATTCGCTCTCCGTCGGAGATCCGGCGATCGATCTGTCGTGGCTGTCCACCGCCCCTGATGCGGCGCACGACGTCCATGCCGCGTACGCTCGGGCCGCCGACCGCGGGCCGGACGGCGCTCTCGAGGTGCGCGCACGCCTGCTCGCCGAGCTCGAATTCGCCCGATGGCTCGTCCACGGCGACTCCTTGCACCGACCCGACATCGTCGACGACGCCGCCGCCCTTCTCGAGGCACTCGCCGAAGGATTGCACAGCGACGATCTCGGCGTGATCGCGTCGCGCAACGAGGGCGTCGAGTCCGCCCTGGACGCGCTCGACAGAGTGCCGGCACGCGCCTCGGCGGGGGCCGACACGTCGATGCAGACCGACGCGTACAACCCGAACGAGCTGTGGCGCGACGACGAGGCCGACGGTCCCGATGGCGATGCCGACGATCAGGCGACGAGCGATCTCAGCGACGCCGCCGCGGACGCCGCTCGTCGTCTCGAGGTCGGTGGCCTCGAGACGGAAGATCTTTCAGGCGTGCGCAGGCACACCGCGCAGGAGCCCGCCGCGGAGCGACGCCCGGTCGATGACCCGGCGCGGACTGAGCGAGCGGACGGCTCAGACGAGGGATTGCCGGAGGACGAGGCTCAGCGGGCCGCCCGAGCAGCGCTCCAGCGCTGGAAGAGCTCCGACTCGGAGTAGACGCGGTCACCGCGGATGACGAGGTCGTCCGCGACGTAGTACAGCGCCACGTCGATCTCCTCCAGGGGCACTCCGAAACGACGGTGGTAGGCGAGACGGTAGAGCGCGAGCTGCAGCATCCGCTCCTCCCGTTCCCGAGGTGTGCGTGGGGCCTTGCCCGTCTTCCAGTCGACGATCTCGATGCGCCCGCCGCGATCCTCGCGTCGATAGACCGCGTCGAGTTTGCAGATGACGATATGGCGTTCGTCACCCGGCACAGCGCCACCCAGCGCGAAGTCGATCTCGATCTCGACCGCGATGGGCTTGAGCGCTCCCCACTCGCTGGCCTCGAAGATCGACTGCAGGGTCTCGAGGTCGGCGGCGTCGGCGGACGAGACCTCCGCTCCGCCGACGGTCTCGACGAACGAGAGATCATCCTCGTCGACCTCCCACAGCGCCTCGTCGACGCGCTGACCGACGCCGACGAGTTCGCTCCGCCGCTCGACCCATGCGTGGAACAGCGTGCCCAGCCGGGTCTGCCGATACGGCCGCTCAGGCATCGGACGGACGATGGAAGACACGGTGCCGGTGAAATCGGTGACGTAGTCCTTGAAGCGGGAGGCCGGCACCCGGGTGGGCGGTGATGCGTCGGTGCCACGCAATCGGGCGGCGCGCTCGGCGAGCAGACGCGCCAGTTCGGGAGCGGCCTCCGGCTCCCCGTCGGCTGCCGCGCGCACGGCGGCGGCGGCTGCCTCGACGACCCCACGCCGAGCGCCGAGCGGGTCGAGAGGCCAGGTGAGCGTTGCGCCGGGGCCGTCGTAGGGGTTCTCGTCCGGATCCACGGGCTCGATCGGAGCGATTCCGAGAATCTCCATCGCCTCGGTCAGATAGGGGCTCGGCTTCTTCGGCTGCTTCTGCCCCGCCCAGTGGGCCCCGGTCAGAAGCAGATGACTGCGCGCCCTGGTGACGGCGACGTAGGCGAGTCGACGCTCCTCCTCCTGCTGATACTCGCGGTAGGCGTCCTTGAAGACCGTGATCGCGCCCGGCGCTGTCTTGCTCCTGCTGGTCAGCGATGCGATACCTGCCTTCAGCCGCTTCGCCGCATCGAGCTCTTCGTCCGAGGGCGCTATCCAACTGAAGGTCGGCAGGGCCGCGCTGTCGCCTCGCAGAGCGAACGGCAGCACTCCGAAGCCGAACCATCCTGAGGTGTCCGTCGGGCGCGACGGCAGTTCGCCCTCGACCATGCGGACGACGGCGACCGCATCCCACTCCAACCCCTTGGATCCGTGGATCGTCAGAAGCTGGACGACCCCGGGTTCGGGCGGCTCGGGCCGCGGCACCAGCTCGTCTGTGCTCTCGGCCTTCTCCAACCAGGCGAGGAGACTCGAGATGGTCCCCCGTTCGTCTGCGGCGAGGAACGACCGAACCTCGTCGGTGAATGCGCGCAGCTGCGTCGCCGCGATACGCGCCGGCCCTCTGGTCTCGTTCGCTGCGAGCTCGATGTCCAAACGCAGCTCGAGCTCGATCAGCCTCAGCAGATCGGGAAGCGGAAGCGACGACGCCCGTCGGAGGCGTTCGAGCATCTCGCCCGCGGCACGGATGCGAGAACGCCCGTCCGGCGTGATCCCGGCGAGAAGGCGGTAGTCGTCGCTGAGACCGCGGAGCACGTCGACGGCGTCGATGATCGACAGCGCCTCGTCCGCCCCCCGTGACGCGCGGATGCGTTTGCGGAGCTCGTCGTCCAGCGGCAGCAGCCCGCTGTCCCGACGGGAGAGCTCCGCCGCGAGCTGCTGCAACGCCGCCATGTCGGCGACACCGACGGAGAATCGAGGACCGACGAGGAGCCTGATCAACGCAGAGCCCGCCGTCGGATCGTGCAGCACGCGCAGCGTCGACACGACATCGACGACCTCGGGGGTCGCCAGGAGTCCCCCGAGCCCCAGGATGCGGTGCGGAATCCCTTCTGCGGCAAGGGCCGCCGCGAACGTCTGCATGTGCCGCTTCGACCGGAACAGCACCGCTCCGGTATGCGGCTTCGCGAGGTCGTCGTGCTCCGCGCGACGCGCCGCGAACCATTCGGCGACCGCGCGAGCCTCGTCATCGACGGTGAGCGGGAAGCTCATCTCGACCGCTCCGGGGCCGGCGCCGGGACGAGACTCGAGCGGTGGCACATCCAATCCGGGCCTGCGCAGCGGACCGAGGATGCGGTTGGCGACACCGAGGATGCTCCGGTCGTTGCGCCAGCTCGTCATCAGACTGTAGTTGCCGACGCTCTCGTGTTCGGAGAAGGTGCGCGCGAAGGCATGCAGATTGTCCGCGCTGGCGCCTCGCCATCCGTAGATCGACTGGTGCGGATCCCCGACCGCCATCACCGCGGTGTCGCGGAAGAGTCGGGCGAGGAACTGCGTCTGGATCACCGAGGTGTCCTGGTATTCGTCCAGCAGCACCACCTGATGCTGCTGCCGCAGGTCCTCGCGCACGTCGGGAGACGACTCCACGATGTCGTAGGCGCCGCTGACCTGGTCGGCGAAGTCCAGCACTCCGCGGCGCTCCTTCTCGGCGATGTAATCGCGCACCAGGACGGACAGAGCGGGAAGAGCGCGCAGGTTCGCAGCCGCGGTCGCGACCTCCGCGTTGCTGAGGTACGGCTCGAACGCCTCGGCCTGGCGCAGCGCGATGCGATCGGCGCGGTCGAGATCGACCCGGTGATCGAGCGAGTCGCCGGCCAATCTCTGAACCGCGTCGACCACCCCCGCCACCGACCGGTCGATCTCCTCCAGCTCCGGCAGGTCGGCGCGCAGCACCACGTCGCGCACGAGCATCCAGGATGCGGCCTGGCTGAGCATGGCGACGTCGGAGTCGCGGCCGATGCGCGCCGCGTGCTCGCGCACGATGCCATCCGCGAACGCGTTGTAGGTCGAGACCTTCGGACGGATCAACAGATCCTCGGCCGAACGGGGGGTCGAGACCGCCCCGGTGCCGAAACGTGCGGCGAGCTCGTCGAGCACCTGCGATCGGACGACCTCGCGCTGTCTGGCGTTCGCGGCTCTCGACACGCGATCGAGGGCACCGCTCGCCACGATCTCGGGCAGGTGCGGCAGCAGTCCTCGTCTCCCGTATTCGTCGATGAGCGCCAGACGGACGCCGATGCGCTCCGCGAGCTCACCCGCGGCCTTCCGCGTGAAGGTCAGGCCGAGGATCTGATCGCGTCGCACATGCCCGTTCGCGACCAGCCAGACGACGCGGCCGGCCATCGTCTCGGTCTTTCCGCTGCCCGCGCCCGCGACCACCAAAGCCGGCGCCGGTGGCGACTCGATCACCCGCTGCTGAGCCTCCGTCGGTGCGGGGAGACCGAGCGCGGCGGCGACGTCCAGAGCGGAGATCCCGTTCCCCGCTCCCGTCCACGCCGTCACGCGCTCACCGCGGCGACGGTGTGGATGCGGCATGGCTGGACTCGCCATTGCGTATCCGCGCAGTGAGTCTCGACATGGGCCGTGAAGCTCGCCGCCGACATCCCTCGGGCGGCTTCCGCGATCCGCCCGAGGAACTGGACACGCTCTTCACCGGCGAGGGTGTGCTGGTGCGCCACGCGGAAATCGCTGCCGGCCAGGGTCTTGGCGACCAGGACCAGGCGCGCGCCGGCGAGGGCCGCAGGATCCGCTCCCGCCACGAGTCCTTCCTGCACCGCCACCTGGTATGCGGCGAGCTGGGCGTGGTCAGCCACCTTCTGCTCGCTCTCCGGCTCGTACTTGCCGGTCTTCAAGTCCACGACCACGACGCGCTCCCCGCTCTGCGCATCGGCCATGCGCGTCCACTTCTGTCCCCGCGCCTTCGCATGCTCTCCACCACCCGCGGTGTACGCCTCGACCCGGTCGATGAAGCCGTGCACGATCGCATGGTGCGGATGGGGGTCGCCGTCGACGCTCGCCGCACGCACGCCCGGCGCGATGCCCTCCTGCTCGGGCACCTCGACCGCGAACCGGAACTCCACCTCGCCGGCGATCACTCGACCGCCTTCGTCCGACACGTCCGACAGGTAGCTGTGCAGTCGATCGATGTACAGATCGGCGCGGTGCCTCTCCTTGCGACCTATCCAGGCCGTCTCGAAATCGAGCTCCGGCCAATGCTCGGCCAGGACGTCACGCAGACGGTCCAGTTCGCCGTCGGGCACCTGCTCCATCGCCTCGTGGATGATCGTGCCGATTCCGGCCGACGGCGGCATCACGGTGTCGCCGCCCAGGGCGGACACCGCCCAGTTCAGCTCGCACTCCTCGAAGGACTCCATCCGC
Organism: Microbacterium sp. Bi98; assembly: GCF_918698045.1. NCBI lineage: Bacteria > Bacillati > Actinomycetota > Actinomycetes > Micrococcales > Microbacteriaceae > Microbacterium > Microbacterium sp. Bi98. The sequence goes on from NZ_CAKKLK010000002.1 coordinate 420,540, forward strand.
GACGGCGAGACCCGGGCGGCGTCGACGGCGAGGTCGTGCAGCGGTGCATCGGTCGTCGGCGGCGTCACTCCGTACCACTCGTCCGGATCGGCACCCGGCACTCCCTCCCGCGCGAGCACCGCCAGCTGGGCGGAGGCGTGGTCTCGGGCGGCACGGACGCTCGAGGTCGTCAGTACCCGACGATGACGCGCGACGAGACCGCGCAGCGTGAGCGGGTGCTCGGCCGAGGCATGCAGCTCGGGCGGGTCGGGCGGCGGGAGGAAGCCGAAGAACGCACTGGGTGTCATGTCGTCGTCATCGACCGCGGTGATGAGGAGTCTGCTCCGCGAACGAGAGATGGCGCGGACGAACAGCCGCAGCTCATCGTGCAGAGCGGCGCGGCGCCTGTCGAGTGCCTCGGGCGGGTGCTCGGCGGTTCCGGTGCGGGATGCGAGCAGTGCGTCGGCGAGACGCCAGGACTGGAGCATCCCGCCGCGCAGCCGCACATTCGGCCAGATTCCGTCCTGCACTCCGGCCACCACGACCGCGTCGAACTCCGTTCCGAGTGCGGTCGCCGGTGTGAGCAGGGTCACACGGCCCGGCCGGTCGGGACTCGAGAGGGAGTCTTCGGGCACCTCGCTGTCGAGGATGTCGCGCACGAAGACCTCCGGCTTCTCGTTCGGGGTGCGCTCGACGAATCGCTTGGCCGCACCGAACAGGGAGACGAGCGCATCGAGGGCTCGCGCCGTCTCCGCGCCGCTGGTCTGCAACGACATCTCACGCCAGGCGATCTGGAGCTTGCGCCCGTCGACCGCTCTGGCCTGGTCCCAGACCCGCCACAGGAGATCGTGGATCGTCTCGCCGTCGGCAGCCGCGGCGGCCACATCTGCGATCGTCGCGGCGAAGCGCGCGGCCAGGCGCGATTCCTGGGCGTCGATGAGCGTGAAGTGGTCGGGCGATGCCAGCGCCTGGCGCAGCAGTTCCCGTGCGGGCGTCGAGCCCCCCAGGTCGAGCTCGATATGGCGCAGACGAGCGCGAAGGCGTCGGAGCCCGATCGCATCCATGCCTCCGAAGGGAGTGCGGAGCGCCTCCTCCCAGTCCTGGGGAGTCCGCTCCTCGGCCGGCGTGAGGGCCAGGCGCACGATGCCGACGATGTCGCGCACGATCGGCTCGGAGCCGAGAGGACGTTGCACGCCCGCGGCTCTCGTCGGGATCTCCCGCGCGGCGAGCTCTGCGTCGAGCTGCGTGACCTGCCTGGTGTCGTGTGCGATGACCGCGATGCGATCCCACGGGACGTCATCCACGAGATGCCATTCGCGCATGACACCCGCGATGCGGTCGAGCTCTTCATGCGGTGACGGGGCGATGAAGGTGCTCACGTCGCCGGGGGCGCCCGGGCTGTGCGCGGCGACGGGCTCGGGCGCGCGCCTGTGGTCGACGCGACCCGACACGCCGATCGCCTGCGTGACGGTGCGGGTCAGCGCGGTGAGCGCCGGCGCCTGACGATGAGGGACATCGAGCACGTGGACCTCGCCCAGCGCCGTGGCGAGGTGCGCGAACAACTCGGGGCTCGCGCCGCGGAAAGCTCCGGAGGAGATGTCAGGATCACCGAAGGCGAGCACTGCCGTGCCTCGCGCACGGAGCGCCTCGACCACCGCGATGCCACCGCGCGTCAGCTCCTGCGCGTCGTCGATGAGCACCACCCTGAGGTCGGCGAGAGGGCCGAGGGCACTCGGCTCCGCGGTGCGCAGGATCGTGCACGCCTCGGCGAGCAGGTCTGCCGCGTCGCGGTGGGATGCCCGTGCCAGGTCGAGCACGGCGCGGTATTCGACGAGGAACTCGGCGACGGACGACCAGGCGGGGACATCGGACGTGCGCAGCTCGTCGGGCTGCGCCCCCAGTTCGACGCATTCCGCGAGGAAGGCACGGAGCTCGGAGCGGAACCCCTTGGAGGCGCGTACGGCGGGGCTCAGCGCCTGCGGCCAGTCGATGCGCTCGTCCTCCGCATCGCCGGCGAGGAGCTCGGCGATCAGGCGGTCCTGGTCTGCGCCGGTCAGCAGAGCCGGTGGCTCCGCCCCTTCGCGGACCATCGCTCCGCGCACCACCTGGAATGCGAACGACCCGAGCGACCTGGCCAGCGGCCCGGGAGTGGCCTGACCGATCCTGACCCCGATGCGGTCCCGCAGCGCGGTCGCCGCCTGCCTGCTGGGAGTGAGGACGAGGACCTGCTCCGGACGCATCCCCGCTGTGTCGAGCAGATGGACGACGCGCTCGGTGAGAGTGCGGGTCTTGCCTGTGCCGGGCGCCCCGATGATGACACCGGATGCCGAGGCGTCTGCACCGATCACGGCGTTCTGCGCGGCATCCTCTGTCATGTCCTCCACGCTACTGCGGCGCGCCGACATCACCGGGCGTCGGCGTCTCGCGACTGTGTGCGCTCAGGGCGAAACCGGCCCGATCCGCGGATCCCGTGACCTCGCCGCCCGGTAGAGTTGGGCTCAGTCGTCGACCTCCGAGGTCGACTCGACCACAGCATCGTCGACTGGAAAACAGGAGTACGCGTGGAAATCCGCATCGGCATCATCAACACCGGCCGTGAGCTCAGCTTCGAGACCGCATCGAGCGCGGACGAGGTCCGCACGCAGGTCTCCTCGGCTCTCGAGCAGAACACTTCTCACCTGAGCTTCGCCGATGTCAAGGGCAACTCCTACCTGGTTCCGACCGCGAACCTCGCGTACATCGAGCTCGGCACCGAGGAGTCTCGTCGCGTCGGCTTCTTCGCCTGACCCCACGATGTACATCCTCCTCGCTCTCGTCGGGGCGTGCGCGCTCGGCATCGCGGCCCACTACATGATCGGTGGGCGGGAGTTGCGCGGGGTCGCTCTCACCCCCGCTGTCGCCACGGCCCTCGCGGCCGTCGTCTACACCGGCCTGCAGTGGCTCGGCGTGGGCGAGGACAGCATCTGGCTATGGCTCGCGAGCGTCGTGGGCTCCGTCGGCATCGCGGCAGTCGCCACCGTCGCGATCGTCGCGTCGCGCCGACGCAGCGATGCCGCGGCAAAGGCGGCGCTCGGCATCTGATGCCGTCGGCCGGGTCCGTCGGCTAGGAGGCGAGACCCATCGCATCCATGCGGCGTGCGTGCGCGCCCATCAGCTCGGTGTAGACCAACTCGACGCGGTCCTCGCTCATCGCGGCGAGCTCGGGCTGACGCAGCGCGGACCGGCACACCAGGATCGTGTCCCCCACGAGCCGGCGCGCCCACATCGAGAGCAGCGACCGCCACTCGCCGTCGCCGTCGATCGTCTCCTGGATGATGGCGACGATCTCGTGTCGCGCATCGTCCTCGGAGAGGATCTCCGCGACCCTCTCCCCCGTGTCGCCGTAGCTCGAGGCGAGTGCGAAGTAGAAGTCGTCGAGCATCCCTGCCGTGATGTAGACGGCGAGGAGAGTCTCCCGCGGACGCGCGCCGATGGTCTTGCGCCGGAAGGCGTCGAGGTTCTCCCGGAACGGGAGCATGAGCTGCGTCGGATCGTCTCCGCGCTCCGCGATGAGTTCGACGATCGCCCGATGCTTGGCGAGCGCAGCACCGGCTGCCCGGGAGAGCGCCTCCTTCTCGGAGAGCTCCGGAGTCGCCCTGATCAGCCGCGTGAGCGTCTCGAAGTACCCCAGCTGGAGGTACGCCGCCTGTCCCAGGAATCGCGGCAGCTCCGGCGCGAGTTCGGCGAAGTCGACCCGCGTCGCCGCTCCTTGATCGCCCCGACTGCGCAACGTCATCGTGCGCCGGGGCGTCCTACGCTTCCAGAACCAGTTCACCACGGGGTTCACACTACCCGGGGGACGCGATATTCCCGGGCGTCGCCACCCCCTCGGGTAGGCTGTCCCTGTCCCCGCCGTCGGAGCGGGGCCCGCGCCTGTGGCACAAGAGACGGCGTGGATCCGTGAACATGGCGATCCTCGCAGGTCGCCGGACAGGCATCTGAACATTGACAACCTTCGCTGATCTCGGAATCGATCAGGACATCATCGACGCTCTCGCCTCCAAGGGCATCGTCGACGCATTCCCGATCCAGGAGCAGACCATCCCCCTCGGCCTTCCGGGCCAGGACATCATCGGCCAGGCCAAGACCGGAACAGGCAAGACGTTCGGCTTCGGCATCCCCGTGGTGCAGCGGCTCGGCCTCGACCCCGAGCACGGCGTCAAGGCGCTCATCGTGGTGCCGACGCGCGAGCTCGCGGTGCAGGTGTACGAGGACATCGACCTGTTGACGAGCAACCGCTCCACCAGCGTCGTCGCGATCTACGGCGGCAAGGCATACGAGGGCCAGATCGACCAGCTCAAGGCGGGCGCCCAGATCGTCGTCGGCACGCCCGGTCGCCTGATCGACCTCGCCGGCCAGCGTCTGCTCGACCTCTCCAACGCGACCGAGGTCGTGCTCGACGAGGCCGACAAGATGCTCGACCTCGGATTCCTCGCGGACATCGAGAAGATCTTCCAGAAGGTCCCGGCCGTCCGTCACACCCAGCTGTTCTCCGCGACCATGCCCGGACCGATCGTCGCGCTGGCTCGTCGGTTCATGACGAACCCGATCCACATCCGCGCGACCGACCCCGACGAGGGTCTCACGCAGGCGAACATCAAGCACCTGGTGTACCGCGCCCACTCGCTCGACAAGGACGAGATCATCGCCCGCATCCTCCAGGCGGAGGGTCGCGGCAAGACGGTGATCTTCACCCGTACCAAGCGCGCCGCGCAGCGCCTCGTCGACGAGCTCAGCGACCGCGGCTTCAACGTCGGCGGCGTGCACGGCGACATGGGACAGGACCAGCGCGAGCGGTCGATGGCCGCGTTCAAGGCCGGCAAGCGCGACGTCCTCGTCGCGACCGATGTCGCCGCCCGCGGCATCGACGTCGACGATGTCACGCACGTCATCAACCACACCATCCCCGACGAGGACAAGACGTACCTGCACCGCGCCGGTCGCACCGGCCGTGCGGGCAAGACCGGCATCGCCGTGACCTTCGTCGACTGGGAGGACCTGCACAAGTGGGCGCTGATCAACCGCGCCCTCGAGTTCGGGCAGCCCGACCCGGTCGAGACCTACTCCTCGAGCCCGCACCTGTTCAGTGACCTCGACATCCCCGCAGGCACCAAGGGCCGTCTCGTGTCGGCTCCCAAGACCCAGTCGGTGAAGACCGAGCGCGCACCGCGCCCCGAGCGTGCGGCCGATGCCGCGGCCGAGGGCACGGATGAGGGCGGCACCCGCCGTCGTCGGCGTCGTCGGGGCGGCTCGACCCCGGTGGGCTCGACGTTCGCCGAGGGCGCTGCCGACGCATCACCCGGAGACTCTCAGTCCTCGCCGTCAGCGGACCGCGGCGCCGAGGGCGCCGGCACCCACGACGGCGCAGGCAAGGAGCACCACGACGGCAAGCCGGCCCCGGCCCGTCGTCGCCGTCGTCGCCGCGGGGGTTCGGGCGGCGCGGGAGCGGCTCCGGTCGTCGGAGCCTGATCGACTCCACCTCAGGGACTCACAGAGGGGCGGATGCTGCAGCTGCGACATCCGCCCCTCTGCCGTCCCGGCGTCAGGCGTAGCGGGGCGCGGAGCCGGTCGCGCGCTCGATCAGTCGCTCCACCATCTCGTCGGATGTGGTGTTCTCGCCCGGCAGATTGGGTTTCCCGGTGCCGTGATAGTCGCTCGAGCCGGTGACGATGAGATCGTGCTTCGCGGCGATCGCGTGCAGCGTCTTCCGGCCTGCCGCGGTGTTCTCCCGATGATCGATCTCGAAACCGCCCAGGCCTGCGGCGATGAGCTGCTCGATGAACGGCACTGGCATCATGTGGTCGCGGCCGATCGTGGCAGGGTGCGCGATGATCGCCACCCCTCCGGCCTCGGTGATCAGACGCACTGCCGTGAGGGGGTCGGGCGCGTAGTGCGGCTCGTAGTAGCCCTCTCTGGGGTGCAGAATCCCGTCGAACGCCTCGGTGCGGTCGCGCACGATTCCGCGCGCCACAAGGGCATCGGCGATGTGCGGACGGCCGACGGTCGCGTCGAGAGTGGTCTGGGCGAGGACATCGTCCCAGTCGAGGTCGTAGTCACGACCGATGCTGCGGACGATCCGCTCGGCACGACCGATCCGGTCGCCTCTGATGCGATCGGTCTCGGATCCGAGCGCCTCGTCGAGCGGATCGAAGAGGTAGCCCAGCACGTGCACACTGCGCCACTCGTGTTTCGCGGAGAGTTCCATGCCGGGGATGAACGTCATCCCGAGCTCAGCCGTCGCCGCTGCCGCCTCGTCCCACCCCGTCGTGCGATCGTGATCGGTCAGCGCCATCGTGCGCACCCCGAACCGGTGTGCCTGGCGCACGACATCGCCGGGCGACTCCGTTCCGTCCGAGTGGTTCGAGTGCATGTGCAGGTCGGACGGACCGGCGAAACGGCGGGATCGAGCGGTGGCCATGCTCCGAGCGTACCGACGACCGTGGACGTCGGCCGCGCACGCCTGTCGCTCTAGGGACTTCACAGAGAGGACTTCTAGGCTGAAGAGGATGTTTCGACTACTGGGGATCCTCGTCACCGTGCTGCTCGCGATCGCGACGGCCGTCGTCGTCTGGCCGCAGTTCTTCCATCTCGAGCAGACCTATCCGTTCGCGCAGATCGTCGCCGCCCGCGGCGTGGTCCTGGCGGCATTCCTCCTCGTCGCGGCCGTTTCGCTGCTGCTCCTGTTCGCGAAGCCGTTGCGCGGCTTCGCGGCATCCGTGCTGATCGTCGCCCTGCTCGGCGCCGGTGCGACGGGAGCCATCGGCTTCATGCGCGGGTTCGGCGCGGACACGCTCCCCGCCGCCACCGATTCGAGCATCCGGGTGCTCACCTGGAACACGGCCGGCGACGAGGTGTCCGCCGAGGAGATCGCGCGGGAGATCCTCGAGCGTGGCGCTGACGTCGTCGCATTGCCCGAGACCACCGAAGAGGTGGGCGAGCAGATCGCCGTGCTGCTGCGCGATCAGGATCACCCCATGTGGGTGCACCATGTGCAGTTCAAGCCCGATGTCGTCGACGGCCCCAAGTCCTGGCACACGACCGTCCTCGTCTCCCCCGACCTCGGCGAGTACTCCGTGATCGAGTCGTCCGAGGACGGCTCCAACAACACCGGCTCGGTGCCCAGCGCGGTGCTGATGCCGGTCGATGGCGAGGGCCCGACGATCGTCGCGGTGCACGCCGTCGCGCCCCGGATGGAGGACATGGCGCAGTGGCAGAGCGACCTGCGCTGGATCGCCGACCAGTGCCCCGAGGGGAACTTCATCCTCGCGGGCGACTTCAACGCCACGATCGACCACATGGCGGGGCTCGGCGTCGACGGCGGCGACATGGGGTACTGCCGCGACGGTGCGAGCCGCTCCGGCAACGGATACAGCGGCACATGGCCGAGCTCGCTGCCGGCGCTGCTGAGCACCCCGATCGACCACGTCATGGCGTCGCCGAGCTGGTCCACGACGGGTTCCGTCGTGATCGGCGGCTCGGGAAGCGACCACCGCGGTCTCGTGGTGCAGCTCGAACCCGCAGGCTGACATGCCGTGGCCGTCGCTCAGGTGACAGACTGGAGGGATGAGCACCGCTGAGCGCGACACGATCGCAGAGCCCACGACCGAGACTCCCGCCGAGACGACCACCACGAATCGGAAGCAGCCCTTCCCCCGCGGATTCCTCGACACGATCTCGACCGGATGGGCGGAGCGCCCCGAGTCGATCCCCGCGCCGCGAGCGCAGGCGCCGTTCGCCGCCGTGCGTCGCGCCGCCCTGTCCGCTGCCTTCCCCGGCAAGCGACTCGTCATCCCTGCCGGTTCGCTCAAGCAGCGCAGCAACGACACCGACTACCCGTACCGTGCGCATTCGGCCTTCGCACACCTCACGGGATGGGCTTCGGATGCCGAGCCCGACTCGATCCTCGTGTTCGAGCCGGCCGAGTCCGGCCACGATGTGACGCTGTACTTCCGGGAGCGCGCCGATCGCACCACCACGGAGTTCTATGCGGACGCCACGGTCGGTGAATTCTGGATCGGCCCTCGCCCGTCTCTCGCCGGCGTCGCGGCAGACCTCGACATCGCGACCGACCACCTCGAGAGGTTCTCGGCCGCCGAGGGAGAGCTCGTGCTCGACGAGGACGACGACCTCACCCGCTTCGTCTCGGAGCTGCGGCTCGTGAAGGACGAGTACGAGATCGCCGAGATGCGCCGAGCGGTGGACATCACTGCGCAGGGATTCGAGGACGTCATCCGTTCGCTGCCCGACGCGATCGCTCATGCTCGCGGCGAGCGCGTCGTCGAGGGCGTCTTCCACCGCCGCGCGCGCGAAGACGGCAACGGCGAGGGGTACGACACGATCGCCGCATCGGGTCCCCATGCCTGCTACCTGCACTGGACCCGCAACGATGGCACGGTCGTGCCGGGAGACCTCATCCTCGTCGACGCGGGCGTCGAAGCGGACAGCCTGTACACCGCGGACATCACCCGCACGCTCCCCGTCTCCGGAACCTTCACCGAGGTGCAGCGCCGGGTGTACGAGACGGTGCGCGAGGCCGCTGATGCCGCGTTCGCCGCGGCTCGAATCGGGGTGCGCTTCCGCGAGGTCCACGAGGCGGCCATGCGCGTCATCGCCGCGCGCGTCGCCGAATGGGGAATGCTCCCCGTGAGCGCACAGGAGGCGCTGGACGGCGACACCGGCGGGCAGCACCGCCGCTACATGGTGCACGGCACGTCGCACCACCTCGGCATCGACGTCCATGACTGCGCGCAGGCCCGGCGGGAGATGTACTACGACGGCATCCTCGCCCCGGGAATGGTCTTCACGATCGAACCCGGCCTCTACTTCCAGATCGACGACCTCACCGTTCCCGAGGAGTACCGGGGTATCGGTGTGCGAATCGAGGACGACATCCTGATGACCGAGGACGGCCCGGTGAACCTCTCGGCGGACATCCCGCGCACGGCGGACGAGGTCGAAGCCTGGATCGCACGAGTCCAGCACTGACCTCACGGATGCACGAGGGCGAGCTCGCACTCACGGACGATCGCGCTGCGCGGCTGATCGCGCAGACGTTCCCCGAGCTCGCCCACCTGCCGATCGAGCGCGTCCGCTCGACGGGCACGGTGAACACGATCTTCCGGATCGGCGACGACCTCGCGGCACGGTTCCCGCTCGTCGCAGAATCGCGCGATGTCCTCGGCGCCGAGGCCGCGGCGATGGCTGAGCTCGCCGACGTCTGCGTCGTGCCGGCGACGCGGCCTGTCGGACTCGCCGCGGCGACCGAGGAGCATCCGTCTGCCTGGTCGATCCAGACGTGGTTGGCGGGTGTCGCCGCGACCCCCGCCGGCCACGCATCGTCGGAGTCGCTCGTCTCGGACGTCTCCGGGCTGATCGCTGCGCTGCGGTCGACCGAGACCCGCGGACGGAAGTTCGACGGGCGCGGCCGCGGTGGTGTTCTCCGTGACCACGACGAGTGGGTCGCGCTCTGCATCGAGCGCAGCGCTCACCGGATCGATCCTGATCGCGTGGATCGACTCTGGAGCTCGCTGCGCGACGCGCCCCGCGAGGGTGCGGACGTCATGAGCCACCGGGACCTCACGCCGTTCAACCTGCTGGTGGCCGACAATCGTCTCGTCGGTGTCCTCGACGGCGGGGGCTTCGGCCCTGCCGACCCTGCGCTCGATCTCGTCGCCGCGTGGCATCTGTTCGACGCTCGGGGGCGATCCGTCGTGCGTGACCGTCTGCGCGTCTCCGACAGCGAGTGGCGGCGAGGAGCAGCCTGGGCGCTGCAGCAGGCGATGGGCCTCGTCTGGTACTACGAGTCCTCGAACCCCGCCATGAGCGGTCTGGGACGGTCGACGATGAGGCGTCTGCTCGACGATCCGGACCTCGCGAACCTCTGAGCGATCATGGCGTCGCCGTCTGCGATGCCTGCCGCCCTCGATATACGGCGGTGCGGAGCTCGACGGCCCAGACATCGGCGGTCGGCATGTCGAGCGATTCGGCGACGGCGATCTCGGCCTCGACGTCGTAGGGCACGCGCACGAACTGGATCCCGAAGGGATCGTCCGCCGACTGTCCTCCTTCGAGGATCACGTAGGACGGAACGGGTGTGTCGAGCGGGTTCCCGACGCTTCCGACGTTGAACAGCGTACGTCCGTCGTTCGATTCGATGTAGGCGTCGTGGATGTCGGCGTAGCCCACCACATCGGGCAGCGGGCCGTCGCCGGTCATCTCCGTCGCCTCGAACATCGCGGAGAACTGCTCGGGCGTGTGGGCGAAGTGCACGCGGACGTGCGGGCTCTGCGCCGACGCGTGGAACAGGCGGATCCGATGACCGCTGAGGACCAGATCGACACTCAGCGGAAGCGACCGGAGCCACGCCCTGCTCGGCGCCGACAGCTCATCTCGCCACCACAGCATCTCGGACGGCCCGTCGTCGGGGATGGTCGGCAGGAAGTCGTCCCAGTTGCCGCGGACGTTCACCTCGCACACGTCGCGGCAGCGCCGCACGGCGTCCTCGCCTCGTGGCCCCTTGCCCGCCGTGTCTCCGAGGTTGACGATGCGGGCGATGCCCCTGCGATGGATGTCGGCGAGCACCGCCTCGAGAGCGGTCAGGTTTCCGTGGACATCGGAGATCAGGGCGACGCGTTCGAGACTCACCCTGCCATGCTGTCAGGGCCGGACGAACTCCGCGACGATCGGCGCGAGCGACGCGCCGATGTCGGATGCCGCACGCTTGCGCCCCTTCACCTCGAAGGTGTGACCGCCACCCTCGATCCAGACGACGCGGGCGTCCTGACACGTGGAGACGACGTCATCGAACTGTGTCAGAGGTTGGATGAAGGGGTCGTTCGTACCCTCGACGAACAGCTGCGGCGCAGCGACCGCCGGCAGGTGGTCGGCTCTCGGCTTCTCCGGTCTGCCCGGAGCGTGCAGCGGGTAGCCGAGGTAGACGAGACCGTCGACCGCCAGTCCCTCGGCCACGGCCATCGATGCCATGCGTCCGCCGTAGGACTTGCCTGTGGCCCAGATGGCGGCCTCCGCGTCGAGATCGCGCGCGAAGGCCACCGCCGCGTTCCACGTCGCGATCGCGTGCGCCGCAGGCCCCGGCATCCTGCGCCCCTGCTCCACGTAGGGGAAGTTGAACCGCAGGGTGGAGAATCCCCGGTCCGAGAGCGCATCCGAGAATCCCACGAGGAATGGATGGTCCTTGCCCGCACCGGCGCCGTGGGCGATCAGGACTGTCGCGCCGTTGTCTCCGGGCGCCCAGTCGGCAGAGACCGTCGTCACCCCGGAGGGCAGCTCGACAGGGATCTCGATCATCAGGCCCGCAGGTATGGGATGGCGAACGGCACGCGCATGACCTTGCCGCTCGACGCACGCACCATGCCCACGATCACGAGCACGACGTGCAGCACCGAGAGCGCGAAATAGAGGGTGATGGGGATGCCGAGCGGGTAGAAGCCGGTGGTCGGCGAATCGGACGTCAGCGCGAACAGCAGCACGAAGTGCGTGACCAGGAGCACCGTGGAGACCAGAAGGTACGTCAGCCCCCAGTTCAGCGCAGCGCGAGCGTTCTCACGCGCGACCCCGCCGTATCGACGGGACGCCCCGCCGCTCACGGCCATGGCGAGTCCGGACGCGAGTCCGCCGACGAACGGGAACGGGATGAGGATCAGCAGGCCCAGTGCCCACGGAAGCAGACCCCGCGGGGGGACGGCCGCAGGGTAGGCGCCGACGGGGTACCCCTGTACGGGGTAGGCCGGCGGCGCGTAGCCCGGTGCCGATTGCTGCGGCGCGTAGCCCGGCGCCTGAGGCGGCGCATACCCCGGGGCCTGGGGTGCCGCATACCCCGGGGCCTGGGGTGCCGCGTACCCCGGGGCCTGCGGCGGTGCGTACCCGGAGCCCTGTGGCGGTGCGTAGCCGTGCGACTGCTGCGGGGCTGAGCCGGGCGCCGGCGGCGGGGCGTACGGGTTCAGCGGACGGGCCGGCGCCGCGGGCTGCTGCCCGTCAGGGAAGGGCGGAACGGGAGGCACGGGCGGCGGTGCGGGCTGCGCCGATCGCTCGGACGGGGTCGACGGATCGCGGGGTGCGTCTGACATCAGGCGGGCTCCGCAGACTTCGGAGGAACCCCCGCGCCACCGGTCCCGGGCGCCGCGGGAGACGGCGGCTCCGGATCCGCGGGCCTCGGCGGGACGGCCGGCTCTGCAGGCGGAGTCTCACCGCCGCCCAGCGGCGGTGTCGGCTCGCTGCCGGGAGTCGGATCGGCTCCGGGCGTCGGCTCTTCGGGCGTCGGCTGTGTCGTGGTCGTCGGCTGTCCGGCCGGTTCGTGCGCGCCGGGGGTGATGCGCTCGCCGTACCGCGGCGGCTCGTCGAGGTTCACCGGTGCCCGCGCCGGTGCCGGCGTGGCCGCACCCAGGGCGAGACGGGCCTTCGCGAGCGAAGCGGCCTGGACGCGGACCTCGTAGTGATCGGCCGCGAACTGCGTGACGCTCGCGAAGTCGCGGCGTCGCCGCACGATCGCATACGTGACGAGGCTCAGAAGCATCCCGAGTGCGACGCCGATGAAGACGAATCCGACGAACAGCTGGATCGGAACCTCCGGGTTGCCGATCACGAGGATCGCAGAGAGGAAGAGACCGATGAGCACGCCGTTGATCGCTCCCGATCGGGCGGCTGCCGCATAGCCCAGACGCCCGGTGATGCGCTCGACCGTCCGGACGCTCTGTCCGATGATCGCGATGTCCCGGGCGGGCACCTCCTGGGCGATCAGTTTCGACACCGTCTTCTGGGCGCCTTCGTAATCGCGTGTGGAGGCGACGATCTCGCCCTCATCGCGGCTGTCGGCTGGACGGTTCAGCATGCTCATCCCGCCATTGTTCCATGCCTTGTGGTGACAGGGCCGGGAGTGTGTCGTGCAGCGGTGCCGCCGGGGGCCACCCCTGCGACACCGGCGACTACGCTGGACGAGTGAGCACACAACGGGTATTCGCCGCGCGCCTTGCTGGCTGCGCCGTCTTCGACCCCGTGGGCGACCGGCTCGGCAAAGTCCGTGATGTCGTCATCGTGTACCGAAGTACGGGTGCTCCCCGCGTCATCGGCCTCGTCGTCGAGATCCCCGGGCGCAGACAGGTCTTCCTCTCCATCGGACGGGTGACGTCGATCCGCGCGGGCCAGGTGATCAGCACCGGTCTCATCAATGTGCGCAGATTCTCACCGCGCGCCGGCGAGGTGCGCGTTCTCGCCGAGCTCCTCGGGCGTCGGGTGAGCCTCGTCGACGGCAGCGGCACCGCCGTGATCGAAGACGTCGCCATCGAGCCGAACCGCATCGGGGAATGGGCGATCAGTCAGCTCTTCCTGCGTCGACCGAAGACCAGCGCCTCTCCGTTCGCGAAGGGACCGACCACGTTCGCAGCCTGGAGCGAGGTCGCCGAGCAGCACTCCCCCGGCGAGTCCCAGTCGGCCGAGCAGCTCGTCGCGTCGTACTCGGAGCTCCACGCAGCCGACCTCGCGAACACCCTGCTCGACCTCCCCCAGCAGCGCATGATCGAGGTCGCCGAGGAACTCTCGGACGACCGCCTGGCCGATGCCCTGGAGGAGATGCCCGAAGACGAGCAGGTGCATATCCTCGATCGACTCGGCGACGAGCGCGCCGCCGACATCCTCGACCAGATGGAACCGGACGACGCCGCGGACCTCCTCGCGCAGCTTCCGCCGAATCGTCTCGAGCAGCTGCTCGAGCTGATGGAGCCCGAAGAGGCCGAGGACGTCAGGATGCTGCTCCGTTACGGCCCCGACACGGCCGGTGGACTCATGACGCCCGAGCCGATCATCCTGTCGGCCGACGCGACAGTGGCCGAGGCGCTCGCCCTCATCCGGCGCCACGAGCTGCACCCCGCCCTTGCAGCCGCGGTCTTCGTCACCCTGCCGCCGTTCGAGACGCCGACCGGTCGGCTGCTCGGCATGGTGCACTTCCAGCGGATGCTGCGCTACCCGCCGCACGAACGTCTCGGGGCCATCATGGACGACAGCCTCGAGCCGGTGCGGGTCACCGCGTCCGCCGCTGAGGTCGCCAGGATGCTGGCGAGCTACGACCTCGTCTCGCTCCCCGTGATCGATGCCGCCCACCGACTGGTCGGCGCGATCAGCATCGACGACGTCCTCGACTACCTGCTGCCCGATGACTGGCGCACGCACGACAGCGACGAGCCGACGGTCTCCAAGGAGGTGCGCTGATGCCCCGCTCCCGCTCCCGCTCGCGCTCGCCTCGGCTCGACGCACCCCTGGGCCGCGGCACCTCCCGCCAGCGCTCGACGTCGCGTGATCGCTTCGGCCGTTTCACCGAGTGGGTCGCCCGCGCCATGGGCACCCCCGCGTTCCTGCTGATCCTCACTCTGTTCTGTGTGCTCTGGATCTGCTGGAACACACTGCTGCCCGACCACCTGCGCTTCGATGACGCGGCGCTCGGTTTCACGGCCCTCACCCTCATGCTCTCGCTGCAGGCGTCGTACGCGGCCCCTCTGATCCTTCTCGCGCAGAACCGCCAGGACGACCGTGACCGGGTGCAGATCGAACAGGATCGTCAGCGGGCCGAGCGCAACCTCGCCGACACCGAGTACCTCGCCCGTGAGATCGTCGCGCTGCGGATGTCGCTCGAGGAGCGCAACAACCAGGTCGTGACCCGCGATGTGCTGCGGCAGGAGCTCAAGTCGCTGCTCGCCGAGCTCGGAGACCATGACGACGAGCCGGTCGAGCGACGCCCCCGCGGCCGCGCCGCATCATCATGAGCACCGCTGATTCCGTGCGGGCGGCCGTAGCCGCGGTCACAGATCCCGAGCTGCGACGCCCCATCGGCGATCTCGACATGGTCCGGGAGATCGACGTCGACGGTCCGCGCGCGCACGTCGCGATCGTCCTCACGATCGTCGGCTGCCCGGCTGCCGCCCGCATCGAATCGGACGTCCGCGCGGCCGCCGCCTCCGTGCCGGGGATCACCGAGGTGGACGTCGAGGTCGGTGTCATGACGCCCACCGAGCGCAAGGCGCTCACCGAGAAGCTGCGCGACGGCCGGCCGCCGCGCCAGATGCCCTTCGGCCCGGACTCGCTCACGCGGGTGATCCTCGTCTCCAGCGGCAAGGGCGGGGTCGGCAAGTCCACGGTGACGGCGAACCTCGCGGTCGCACTCGCCGCGCAGGGTCTCGCAGTCGGTCTCGTCGACGCCGATGTGCACGGCTTCTCGATCCCCGGGCTCCTCGGCATCCCCGCGGGGACACAGCCCACGCGCATCGATGACCTCATGCTCCCGCCCGTCGCCCACGGAGTGAAGACGATCTCCATCGGCATGTTCCTGCGCGACGGCGAGGCCGTGGTGGCCTGGCGCGGTCCGATGCTGCACCGCACAGTGCAGCAGTTCCTGACGGACGTGTTCTTCGGCGACCTCGACATCCTGCTGATCGACATGCCCCCCGGCACCGGCGACATCGCGATCTCGATCGGGCAGCTGTTGCCGCACGCCGAGGTGCTCGTCGTGACGACCCCGCAGGCGGCCGCATCCGACGTGGCGATCCGCAGCGGGCTGGTGGCGCGTCAGACCGGTCAGCGGGTGATCGGCGTGGTCGAGAACATGGGCGCGCTCACCCTGCCGGACGGCACCGTGATAGACCTGTTCGGCTCGGGTGGAGGTGCCGCCGTCGCAGAGGCGCTGTCCGAGACGCAGTCCGTCCCACTGCTGGCGTCGATCCCGCTCAGCCCCGCGCTGCGCTCCGGAGGCGACGACGGTGTGCCGGTCGTCCTGAGCGACGGCGCCGATGCGGCGGCGACGGCGATCCGTGATCTGGCCCGCACTCTCGCCGGACAGGGGCGCGGACTCGCCGGCCGGTCGCTTCCCATGAATGTCGGATAGGCCCGACCATGACTGTCACCGTCGATGAGCGGTTGCTTCGGGGAATGGCTCGAGATGCGGCGGTCTACGCGCTCACTCGTCCTGCGGCGATCGTGATGTGGATCGCCCTCGCTGCAGCGCTCGCGCTGAGCATCCTGAATCTGAGCGCGACCGGAGGCAACCCGGGGCTGTCGGGTCTGCTCCCCGTCGCGAGCATCGGTCTGATGGTCTATGCCGTCGTGATGACGATCGTCGGAGCACGGCGTGCCGTGCATTCGGCGACCCCGCCAGGCACCGTCGTCTGGGTGCGACTGGGCGACACTGCCCTGCACATCGGCGCGGGGCATCGCTCGTCCGACATCGACTACAGCACCTTCCAGAGCGTGCGAGCAGGCGCTGACGCGGTACTGCTCAAGCTGCGTGGCGCGTCGGCGATCACCGCCATCCCCCGGTCACTGGTGACGGACGACGACCTCGCCACGCTGCGCGCGCGCATCGGCTGAGCCTTCGCAGCGGAGCTCCGCCGGGCGGAGACTCGGGCTATGTCGCTTCGGAATCGTACGGCGGAGGACTCGCGACCGAGAACTCCGGTCGCACCCTCGCCGTCCGCACCGGTTTCACCGTCGGCTCCGCAACGACTGCCTCCGCACGGGCGGGACCGGGCGCAGCGTCGTCTTCGAAGAGCGCGTCGCGGATGATGCGCCGGGGGTCGTACTGCCGTGGATCGAGTTTGCGCCAGTCGACGTCGTCGATCTCGGGACCCATCTCGTCGCGGACACGCGATTTGGTGTCGCGGAGGAACTCGCCGGCGCGCCGAGCGAGCTTGGCGACGCTCTCGGCGTAGCGGGGCAGCCGCTCCGGTCCGATGAGAAGCACAGCGATCAGACCGATGAGCAGCAGCTTCTCGAAGGTGATCCCGAACTGCATCTGTCCAGGCTACCGCCGCGCCTGCCGTTGTGCCGCGCACCGAGCGCATACCCTGGGAGAACACATATCTCAGTCGGGAGAATCAGGCAATGAGCGAGAACGATGCGAATGCACGTTTCATCCGCGAGTCCATCGCGGAGCCGTCGCCGATCGCCCGCGCGCGTGCGCACGCCATCGAACTCGGCGCGTCGCCGATCAGCGCGGCCGTCGGCTCGCAGATCGCCGTGCTGGCCGCCGCGACCGGTGCCAGATCGATCGTCGAGATCGGCACGGGCGCCGGAGTCTCGGGTCTCTGGCTGCTGCGCGGCGCGCCGCAGGCGGTGCTGACCTCGATCGACAACGAGCCCGAGCACCTCGCCGCCGCCCGTCAGGCCTTCTCCGACGCACGCGTCCCCGCGACGAAGGCGCGTTTCATCACAGGTCGCGCGGCCGACGTGCTGCCCCGCATGAACGAGGCGTCATACGACATCGTGCTGGTCGATGCCGACCCCGAGAACGTCATCGACTACGTCGAGCATGGCCTGCGGCTGGTGCGTCGAGGCGGAATGGTTCTCGTCCCCCGCATTCTCGGAGGCGGCCGTGTCGCCGATCCGGTGCAGCGCGACGAGGTGACCTCCGCCTACCGCTCGCTCGTGCAGGAGACTCAGGAGTCATCAGCCGTGCTCGCGACCGTCTCTGCCTCCGGCGAGGGGCTGCTGCAGCTGATCAGCGTCGGCGAGAGCTGAGCCGAACACCGTCGTGAAGGGACGGAAGAGGGCGACGGATCATCGATCCGTCGCCCTCTTCGTGAATCCGCGTGCGCGAATTCGAGTTCGATCAGGCGGGCGTCACGACGGCTGCCAGCACGTCGTGAAGCTCCTTCGCCTCTGCGTCGTTCACGGAGACGACCAAACGGCCGCCGCCTTCGAGCGGGACGCGCACGATGATGAGTCGCCCTTCTTTCACGGCCTCCATGGGTCCGTCTCCGGTCCTCGGCTTCATCGCTGCCATCGTGGGCTCCTTTTCCTCCGGTGGTATGCGATCAGTTTATCGGGTGTTACCGGAACCTGGATGTCCCCTATGAAGAAATGCATCAAGCCTTAACATTCACGGCACCTGCCAGAAGGTGTTCCCCAGGGCGTAGATGTGGAATATCCACAGCCACTGCCCCAGCAGGCAGACGGCCAGGACCCCGAGCCGCCAGACGCGCGAGCGCGGCACCGCGAGTGCTCCCCAGATCGGGCTCACGGGCAGCAGCAGCCGGAAGGTGCTCGACTGAGGGAAGAACACCGCGAGCAGGTAGAGGAGGTAACTCGCGCTCCACAGCCGCAGGTCGGGACCCAGCGCACGCACCTGCGGCACGTAGAGCAGGGCGGCACCCGCTGCCACCACCAGGAGCGCGACGGTGACCGGCCCCCACGAGCCGGGGAGTCCCCACTGACCGAACCAGAACTGGGATGCCTGGACCCACCCTTCGAAAGGCACGAACCCGTCGACACCGCCCACGAGCCAGTTGCGACGCCAGGAGAGCTCGGTCGCCAGGTACGCACCGGGATCGCCGGTCACGACGCCGGCGATGACCTGCCACGAGAAGCCCGCGACCGTGGCGAGTGCGCCGAGCGCCACGATGTGCACGATCTCGCGCGGGGCGAGCGGATCATCCCTGCGATGCCACCAGCGGAGGATGCCGTGCAGACCCAGGTACAGCGCGAACGCGAGAATCCCCGGTCTGGTGAACGCCATCACGGGGATGAGGAGATACAGCCATGCGTAGTTCCGTCGCACCGTGGCATCGAGAGCCAGGAAGAGCAGCAGCAGGAACAGGGTCTCGGCGTACCCCACCTGGAACATCGCCGCGATCGGTCCGGAGGCGAAGAACACCACCGCCCACATCGCCGCACGCGCGCCGATCCGATCGCGCAGCAATCGGTGCAGCCCGAGACAGGCGAGGTAGCCGGCCACGAATGACAGCAGGAAGGCGCCCATCCCCCACGACCCGAACACGAAGCCGATCGCCTTGGCGGCGAAGGCGAACACCGGCATGAACGCCCAGGCGTTCTCAGCGACGTCACCCGATTCGGTGAGCGGCAGATCCGAGGGGTATCCCTCTTCGGCGACGAGCCAGTACCACTGCGCGTCCCACCCGACGATGAAATCGGCGAGGCCCGGTTCTGCGCCGAACCTCGACAGCGATGTCGACTGCGTCGCCGCCGCGATCATCATCGCGGTCGTCACCGCGCGAGCGGCGAGGTAGATCAGGGCCACGCGCAGCGCCAGTGGCGCTGCGGCCCACCGGCGGGTCGCGGTCAGCGCGAGCTGAGCCATGCGCGCAGTCCTCGCTCGACGGCGTCGATCTGCGCGAGCGGCACGCGCTCCTCGTCATGGTGCGCGAGGTGCGGGTCTCCCGGTCCGTAGTTCACGGCGGGGATGCCGAGGGCGGAGAACCGAGCGACATCGGTCCAGCCGTACTTCGGGCGAGGCTCGGCGCCGACGGCGGCCACGAAGTCTTGGGCGATCGGCGCGTCGAGGCCCGGCCGCGCGCCTTCTGCGGCGTCCGTGATCTCCACGTCGAAGCCGGCGAGGAGGTTGCGGATGTGCGCTTCTGCATCTGCTGCCGACTTGCTCGGAGCGAACCGGTAGTTCACCTCGACCTCGCAGGCATCGGGGATCACGTTGCCTGCGACCCCGCCTGTGATGCGCACGGCGCTCATGCTCTCCCGATACAGGAGTCCGTCGACCGCGATCTCTCGTGCACGGTACTCGGCCAGGCGCGCGAGGATCGGGGCTGCCCGATGGATGGCGTTCTCACCGATCCACGCACGTGCCGCGTGCGCACGCACGCCGGTGGTGCGCACGATCGCGCGCATCGTGCCGTTGCAGCCACCCTCGACCTCGCCGTTGGACGGCTCGCCGAGGATCGCGAAGTCGGCCTGGAAGAGATCCGGCCGCACCGCGGCGAGGAGCGCCAGCCCGTTCTTCGAGGCCTCCACCTCTTCGTTGTCGTACCACATCCAGGTGATGTCGACCGAGGGCTCGGTGAGCTCGGCGGCGAGCTTCAGCTGCACAGCGGTGCCGCTCTTCATGTCGACGGTTCCCCGGCCCCAGATGTACTCGACGCCGTCGATCTCGACGTCCTTCGTCGGCACGTTGCCGTTGATCGGCACGGTGTCGATGTGTCCGGCGATCGCGACCCGCTGCGCTCGCCCGAGATCGGTGCGCGCGACGATCGTGTTGCCGTGGCGGATCACCTCGAGATGGGGGTACGCGGAGATCGCCTGCTCGATGGCATCCGCAAGCGCCTTCTCGTCACCCGACACGCTCGGGATGTCGCAGATCGCACGGGTCAGGTCGACGGAGGACGCGGTCAGATCGAGCATCATGCCCCCAGCCTACTTACCCCGACATCTGGACCATCCCTCGTCGCCTGTCGCGATACCGTGGAGGTATGACTGAGGCGCGCACCGTGTGGGGTACTGGACTGTCGACGATCGCCGGTGACGGCACCGTACTGGATGCCTGGTTCCCCGAGGTGACGGCCGTCGAGCCCGGTGCCGACGACGCGGGCACCGCGCTCGCGGCGCTCGAGGAGTTCACCGGTCCGGACGAACGTCGCAACGTCTCGGTGCAGACGGTACAGCTGCAGATCGATCTCGATGCGGCGCCGGCCTCGACCGCTGACGCCTATCTGCGGCTGCACACACTGTCGCACCTCCTGGTGCGACCGAACGAACTCAACCTCGACGGCATCTTCGCGCATCTGCCGAACGTGGCGTGGACGAATGCCGGCCCCATGCACCCCGTGGATGCCGCGCGGCTTCGACCCGTGCTCCAGCGCTCAGGGATCCAGGTTCAGGGGCTCGACAAGTTCCCCCGGCTCACCGACTATGTGCAGCCTGCCGGTGTGCGCATCGCAGATGCGTCGCGCGTCCGCCTGGGCGCGCACCTCTCCCCCGGCACGACCGTCATGCACGAGGGCTTCGTGAACTTCAACGCAGGCACCCTCGGTGCGTCGATGGTCGAAGGACGTATCTCCCAGGGCGTCGTGGTGGGCGACGGCAGCGACATCGGCGGCGGCTCGTCGATCATGGGCACGCTCTCGGGCGGCGGCGCACACCGCGTCTCCATCGGGGCACGCACGCTGCTGGGAGCCAACGCGGGCATCGGCATCTCGCTCGGCGATGACTGCGTCGTCGAGGCCGGACTGTACGTGACGGCCGGCACGAAGGTCGTGCTGGTCGACGGCCCGGCGACGCCTGACGGCGGCAGGAAGACCGCCAAGGGTTCCGAGCTGTCCGGACGCGACGGACTGCTGTTCCGCCGCAACTCGCTGAGCGGCGCGGTCGAAGCCGTGCAGCGCGCCGGCGTCGGTGTGACCCTCAACGACGCACTCCACGCCTGATCGCGCGACTCGCTGAGAGCGGGCCGTCTCAGCCTTCTCCGGGACCGCCGTGATAGGGTCGCGGTGACGCCACTCGCACTGCGAGACGTCTGCGTCGTCGACACGCTCCCGCGCCACTTGCCTGGTTCTGGCCATTTCGAACGGCGAAACGATGCGCGATCCCGCGCCGTCGCCCACCTTCCGCACCCGGCCCCTCGGCTCGTGCGTGCATTTCTCGGAGATACTTCATGACTTCCTTCCTCGATCTCGGCGTGCCCGCCGACCTTGCCGCCGTCCTCGCGAAGGACGGCAAGACCGAGGCGTTCGCGATTCAGCGCGACACGCTTCCCGACTCGCTCGGCGGACGCGACCTCCTCGGCCGCGGCCGCACCGGCAGCGGCAAGACGATCGCCTTCGCGCTCCCCCTCGTCGCCCGCCTCGCCGCCTCGTCGCGCAAGAGCCGCCCCGGGCACCCCCGAGGACTCGTCCTCGCTCCGACCCGTGAGCTCGCGACCCAGATCGCCGCGACCATCGCGCCCCTCGCCGAGGCGAAGGGCCTGCGCGTCACCACCGTGTTCGGCGGCGTCAGCCAGCGTCCCCAGGAACAGGCCATGCGCAACGGCGTCGACATCGTCGTCGCGTGCCCCGGCCGTCTCGAAGACCTGATGAAGCAGCGGGTCGTGCAGCTCGACTCCGTCGAGGTGACTGTGCTCGACGAGGCCGATCACATGGCCGACCTCGGCTTCCTGCCGGGTGTCACCCGCATCCTCACCGCCACGCCCGCCGGCGGACAGCGCCTGCTGTTCAGCGCCACGCTGGACCGCGGCATCGACACCCTCGCCCGCCGGTTCCTCTCGAACGCCGTGAGCCACGAGGTGGACGAGGAGAGCGTGCCCGTCGGCGAGATGACGCACCGCGTGCTCGTCGTCGATTCCACCGACAACAAGACCACTCTCGTGCGCGAGCTCGCCTCGGGCACCGGTCGCCGCATCCTCTTCACCCGCACGAAGCACCAGGCGAAGAAGCTCGCGAAGCAGCTGACCGCGGCGGGCATCCCCGCTGTCGATCTGCACGGAAACCTCTCGCAGAACGCGCGTGAGCGCAACCTCGGCGCCTTCTCGTCAGATCCCGCCGACGGAGGCGTGCGCGTCCTCGTCGCGACCGACGTCGCCGCCCGTGGCGTGCACGTCGACAACGTCGACCTCGTCGTCCACGTCGACCCGCCCATGGAGCACAAGGCATACCTGCACCGCTCCGGCCGCACCGCCCGTGCGGGAGCCGCGGGAACCGTCGTCACGGTGGTCCTCCCCGAGCAGCGTCGTGATGTGAAGGACCTCCTGCGCAAGGCGTCGATCACCGCCGCGCTCGAGCCCGTCACGTCGAACGCCGTCACCGAGCTCGTCCCCGAGCGTGCGCCGCACGTTCGTCCGGCTCCGGTTCAGCCCCAGCAGCAGCAGCGTCAGTCGTCGAAGCAGCGCCCCGCCGGTGGCGAGCGCAATTCAGCGGCCAACCCGCCGTCGCGCCGCAGCCGTCGTCCGCGCTCGGGCCAGGGCGGCCAGGGCGCCACGGCCGGCAGCCGTCAGGGTGGCCAGGGCGGATCCCGCTCCGGCGGCCAGGGCGGCCGTGGTCGCGGTTCGCAGGGCCGCTGACCCGAGAGACATACAGGCGGGTGCGCCGACGCTCAGCGTCGGGGCACCCGCCTTCTTCGTCCCGCCTGCGCGAGGTCAGCCGCGAACGGCGGCCAGCACCTGCGGATCTGAGCACCCTCGGGCGAAACCGGCGATGCGCCGACGGATCTCGAGCCCGAGCACCCGCGCGCCGATCCACTCGGCGATCGGCGCGAGCCAGGTCGGCTGACACGAGAAGTTGTACTTCCAGACGGCGAGCGTGCCCTCAGGCACCTCGGTGAACCGCCAGCCTCCGCCGAGCTTCGTGAAGAACCACGGCCCGGTCTCCATGACCATCCCGACGTTCCTCGGCGGGGCGTAGGACACATACCGGCTCACCATCGACAAGCCGAAGCGCTGCCTGGTGAACGTCCGCACATCCTTGGCCGCGACATCGGCGCCATCGAGGAAGTGCTGCTCACTGATGAACGGATCCCACCGGCGTCGGATCGCACCCGTCGTCTGTGAGACGGCGAAGGCCGTCGCCGGATCCACCGGCACGACGGCCTCCGCGCTCACGACAGGCATCGCGAGTCGATTCAGCGGGTCTGGAAGGTGCGCTCGGGAGATCCTGTGTAGAGCTGCTGCGGGCGACCGATCTTGGTCTGCGGGTCGAGCTGCAGCTCGCGCCACTGTGCGAGCCAACCGGGCAGACGGCCGATCGCGAACAGCACGGTGAACATGCGCGTCGGGAAGCCCATCGCCTTGTAGATCACGCCGGTGTAGAAGTCGACGTTCGGGTAGAGACGACGCTCCTTGAAGTAATCGTCGGCGAGAGCCAGCTCCTCGAGCTCCTGAGCGAGGTCGAGCAGCGGATCCGTGACGCCGAGCTCGGCGAGCACCTCGCCCGCCGCCTCCTTGACGAGCTTGGCGCGCGGGTCGTAGTTCTTGTAGACCCGGTGCCCGAAGCCCATCAGCTTCACGCCCTCTTCCTTGTTCTTCACCCGCTCGACGAAGCGCGAGACGCTCTGACCGGAATCGCGGATCTGCCCGAGCATGGTGAGCACGGCTTCGTTCGCACCGCCGTGCAGCGGGCCGGAGAGAGCCTGGATGCCGGCGGAGATCGAGGCGAACTGGTTCGCGCCCGTCGAGCCGACGAGACGCACAGTCGAGGTCGACGCGTTCTGCTCGTGGTCCTCGTGCAGGATCAGCAGCAGCTCGAGGGCCTTCGACATCACGGGGTTGACCTGATACTCCTCGGAATGCACGCCGAAGTTGAGCTTCAGGAAGTTCTCGACGAAGCCGAGGGAGTTGTCGGGGTACAGGAACGCTTGGCCGATGCTCTTCTTGTGTGCATACGCCGCGATGACCGGCAGCTTGGCCAGCATCCGGATCATGTTCAGCTCGACGTGCTCGGGGTTGTGCGGGTCGGTCTGACCCTCGTAGTAGGTCGAGAGGGCTGCGACGGCAGACGACAGCACCGACATGGGGTGCGCGGTGTGCGGAAGCGCCGAGAAGAAGCGCTTGAGGTCTTCATGCAGCAGTGTGTGCCGACGGATCTTCTCGTCGAACTCGGCGAGCTCGGCGGCGGAGGGAAGCTCGCCGTAGATGAGGAGCCAGGCGACCTCGAGGTAGCTCGTCGAACCGGCAAGCTGCTCGATCGGATACCCGCGGTAGCGCAGGATGCCCTTGTCTCCGTCGATGAACGTGATCGCGGACTTCGTCGACGCCGTGTTGACGAACCCGTAGTCGAGTCCCGTGTAACCCGTCTGCCGCGTCAGCGTCGAGAAGTCGATGCTGTCGTTGCCGGCCGTGCCGCGCACGAGTGGGAATTCAGCGGTCGTATCGCCGATCGTCAGCTTCGCCGTCGCCTGCTGCTCTGCCGCTGCGCTCACGCGGGCCTCCTCATGGATCGTCATCAAGTCGGATGTGGCGATGTCACGGCGCTGTGCACCAGGTCAGTTCGAGATCGTCGATACACGACCGAATCGCCTTTACAGCCTAGTAGGCACACAGGCCTACTGTGACAACCGACAAAAGAACCACTGATCTGAGGCCAGAACCTACACGGCCTGTTCGTGCAGACGCCGCGCGCCCTCAGCGATCCTGTCGGAGGGAGCCGTCAGAGCCAGTCGCACGTGCTGGGTCGAGAACTCACCGTAGAACGGACCGGGACCCGCCAGGATGCCGAGATCGGCGAGCCGCTCGATGCTCGCCCAGGCGTCCTGCCCCTCCGTCGCCCACAGGTAGAGCCCGGCCTCCGAGCCGTCGATCCGGAACCCCGCCGCCTCGAGCGCAGGCCGCAGCATGTCGCGTCGCGCTCGGTAGAGCGCCTTCTGAGCGGCGACGTGCTCGTCATCGCCCAGCGCCACTGCCATGGCGTGCTGCACCGGCTCTGGCGGCATCAGCCCCAGGTGCTTGCGCGCGGTGAGCAGTTCGCCGACGATGCGCGCGCACCCTGCGACGAATGCCGCACGGTAGCCGGCGAGATTCGACTGCTTGCTGAGCGAGTAGACGCTGAGCAGATTGGCCCTGCTGCCACCGGTCACGCGAGGGTCGAGGATCGACGGAATCGGCTCAGTCGCCCAGCGGCCGTCCCAGCCGAGCTCGGCGTAGCACTCGTCGCTCGCGAGCACGGCTCCCAGCTCTCGAGCCCGCTCGACCGCAGCAGCCAGTTCCTCCACGGTCCAGGTACGGCCGTCCGGATTCCCGGGCGTGTTGATCCAGATGAGCTTGGTGCCGTCAGGCCACTCCGTCGGATCGTCGGACGGCAGCGGGGTCGCTCCCACGACGCGAGCACCCACCTCATAGGTCGGGTAGGCGATTCGGGGATGCACCATGATGTCACCCTCCCCCAGGCCCAGAAGGGTCGGCAGCAGAGCCACCAGCTCCTTCGAGCCGATGGTGGGCAGGACGTTGTCGACGGTCAGGTCGCTCACTCCCCTGCGCCGCGCGTACCACTCGACGATCGCCTCACGAAGGGCGGGAGTGCCGACGGTCTGAGGGTAGGCGTGCGCATCGGTCGCCTCCGACAGCGCCCGGCGGATCAGCTCGGGCGTCGGGTCGACGGGCGAACCGACCGACAGGTCGACGATTCCGTCCGGATGGCGCGCGGCGCGTTCGCGGTAGGGAACGACCGCGTCCCACGGGTAGTCGGCGAGATCGCGAACACTCACGGACTACTCGCCCTGCGGCGGGAGAGCGGCGATGATCGGGTGATCGTGTGCGATGACGCCAACCTTGGCCGCACCGCCCGGGGAGCCCACCTCGTCGAAGAACTCGACGTTGGCCTTGTAGTAGTCCTGCCACTCGTCGGGCAGGTCGTCTTCGTAGTAGATCGCCTCGACCGGGCAGACGGGTTCGCACGCGCCGCAGTCGACGCATTCGTCGGGGTGGATGTACAGCGAGCGTTCGCCCTCGTAGATACAGTCAACGGGGCACTCGTCGATGCAGGCGCGATCCTTGACATCGACGCACGGGAGGGCGATCACATACGTCACCCCTCCAGTCTACGACTCGCCGCCGGTCCGATCGCCCAGGACGGGGGCACGAGGGGCGGTCGCCTCGTCTGCGCCGGGCGCCGTGCCGGATGCCGCGGCCGTCGACGCCTGCGCCTCGGTGCGAGTCGGAAGCCGCGAGAACGAGGGCCATGCGACAGCGAGGAGCACGAGCCCCGCGACGAGATAGGTCCAGATGCGACCGCTGAGCGTGTCTTCGACGACCACCGATCCCCCGGGCCCGACGCCGGAGATGAGCACCAGCATGCCGAGCATGCCGAGCCCCGCGGCGAGAGTCGCGCCTCGGTCGTGGGTGAGCGCGCGGATCGCGACGAGGATCGCGCCGCACGCGATCGCTCCGACGATGAGTCCGACGGGCACGGGACCCCACATGAGGCTGTGACCGATCGTCCCTGCGACGCCGAACACGCCGCCGACGAGAGCCGCGGCGATCCAGGAGAGCACCCGGGAGATCCATCCGATACGCACGAGTCGATCCTACGCGCGCCGCCGCGAAGGGGCGCTCAGACAGCGAGCCCGAACAGGCGCAGGAGAGCCGCGACGAGGGCGGCCGCGACCACCACGACGAGGAACGACTGACGCAGCCAGAGAAGCCCGGCCGCGACGAGCAGAGCGGGAACCCGTGCATCGACGACGACGGCCTGCCCGGCTCCGAGGGTCTGCACGGCCACGAGCGCGGCGAGCAGGGCCACGGTGAGCAGATCGGAGATGCGCGCCGGTCGCGGTGCCTCGAGCACCGAGGGCGGCACGAGGTACCCGGCGGCCTTCAGAGCGAGGCAGATCACCGCAGCGAGAAGGATCGCACTCCAGATGCTCACGCGGCGGCCTCCCCACCGTCGAGTGCGGAGGCATCGACTCGACCGAGCCAGTTGAACCAGCCCACGATGATCGCGACGACGGCTGCCACGAGCACGGGCAGCCCGGGCATGATGAACGGCGTGAGGGCGGCCGCCACCACCGCCGCAGCCACCCCGACCGCTATGGCCTGACGTTCCTTCAGGCGCGGCCAGAGCAGAGCCAGGAACGCCGCGGCCGCCGCAGCATCCAGCCCCCAGGTCTTGGGGTCACCGAGCACGTCGCCGACGAGTGCCCCGATCAGGGTCGTGATGTTCCAGCCGATGAAGATGCCGATCCCGGTGACCCAGAAGCCGACCTGCCTCAGCCGCGGATCAGTCTGCGAGATGGCCACGGCGGTCGACTCGTCGATCGTGAAGTGCGCCGCCGCTATCCGCCGTCCGGTGGTCGTGCCGACGACGGGTGACATCCGCATGCCGTATGCGACATTGCGCACTCCCAGCAGCGCGGCCGACGCGATCGCCGACGGCAGTGCGGACACTCCTCCGGCGGCGAAGACTCCGACGAAGGCGAACTGCGACCCGCCCGTGAACATCAGCAGGCTCAGCACGCACGCCTGCCAGACGTCGAGTCCGGATGCCACGGCCAGCGCGCCGAACGAGATGCCATAGGCGCTGGTGGCGAGCACGACTCCCAGCGCTTCACGCCAGACCTCGCGGTCGGCGCTCATCGCACGATCGTTCGCTGCGGTGAACACATGACCATCATTCTGAACGCGGTGTCCGGGATAGTCAAGCGAACGATCGTTTGACATGATGAACACATGGAGGAACTCCGAACGCGCATCGCCCGCACTCTGCGCAGAGAGAGGGAGAGAGCCGGACTGTCCGTGTCGGAGTTGGCGCGTCGAGCGGGAATCTCGAAGGCGACCGTCTCCCAACTGGAGTCCGGTGCCGGCAACCCCAGCGTCGAGACGCTCTGGGCGCTCGGCGTCGCGCTCGGGGTGCCGTTCGCCGTCCTCGTCGATCAGCAGAGCAACGCGCCGACGCTCATCCGCGCCGATGACCTCACGGGCGTTCCGTCGTCGGTCGCCGCGTACAGCGCGACCCTGCTCTCAGCGAGCCCGCCGGGTGCGAGGCGGGATGTGTACCTGATCCACGCGGATCCCGGGGATCCACGCCGCTCCGATCCGCATCACGCGGGAACGACCGAACACGTGATCCTCATCTCCGGCCAGGCTCGGATCGGTCCGTCGGACGCCCCCGTGCTGCTGAACCCGGGCGACTATCTCTCGTACGCCGGAGACGCGCCCCACGTGTTCGAGGCGACCGTCGCCTCGACCAGTGCGGTGCTCATCTCGGAGCTGCGCTGAGCATCACTTCGGCGCGGAGCCCGAGACCGGTGACGGGTCCGGGATCTCGTCCGGCTTGTACTTCGGCAGCCGGGATGCAGGCAGGATCGCCACGGCACTGAGTCCCGCGAGCAGCAGCAGGCCGAGTCGCAGCGTCCCCAGACGCGACTCCTCGTTGACGGCCACCGCCGCGTCGACCTGCTCGGGCGTCGCATCCGTCTGCTCGAGTGCTGCGCGCAGGTCGTCGTTGCTGACGAAGTTCAGGTTGTCCATGTCGACCTGCGCGACGAGCGACGGCGGCAGCTCGGGGTGCTCGACGACCGCGCGGCCGATGCTCACCCCGAGGAGCGAGACGAGGAGTGCGCCGGCCAGAGCGGTCCCGACCGCCGAGGCGAGATTCTGCGTGGTGCCGCGCAACGAGCCGACATCACCCGCGAGCTCAGCCGGCGCCGCGGTGACGAGCACGTTGAAGACGAGGGTCACGAGCGCACCCTGACCGATGCCGAACACGACCAGCCCGAGGATCGTCGGAAGCGTCTCCCAGTTGTTGTTCACCACGAAGGACAGCCAGACGAGCGCGACCGTGGTGAGGATGAAGCCGAAGACGCCGATGACCCGCGGCGGGTAGCGCTTGTAGAACCGGACGACAAGTGTGGCGGTGATGAACACGGTCAGGTTGAAAGGCATCATCGCGAGCGACGTGTCGAAGGGCGTCCTTCCCTGCACGATCTGGATGTACAGGGGGATGGTGAAGTTCACGCACGCCTCGAGCGCCACGACGATGAACATCGCGTACACGGCAGCGCGCTCCTTCGACGAGTCGAGGATGCTGAGGTCGATCAGCGGCACCTTGCCCTCGGCCATCCGACGGCGAGTCCAGACGAAGAAGCATTGACCGAGCACGACCCCGACGACGACGAAGGCGGGCGCAGGCGAGAGCCCGAGGATGTTGAAGGGTGCGGCCTCGGTCGCAGCGACGGCACCCCACCCGTTGAGGTTGTTGAAACCCAGGGTCAGAAGCACGATGGCCGCGCCGATGAGGAGCGACGCCACGAGGTCGATGCGGATCGACGCGTCTCCCCCATCACCTCGCAGCGTGAAGCTGAACGCGAAGACGACCACGGCGATGCCGAACACGATGAAGAACATCGGCCGCCATCCGACCAGGGTGCCGAGCGTGCCGCCGATGAGGAACGCGGTGACTCCCGAAATGGCTCGGGCGGACCCGATCGCACCGATCGCCGTCGCCTGCTGCGCGCCCCGATAGTTCTCGGCGATCAGCGCCACGATCGAGGGGACGATGATCGCTGCGGCGGCGCCGGCGACCGCCTGCCCCGCGATGGCCCAGCCCACGCTCGGGGACACGATCATCAGCACCGACGACGCGGCGAACAAGCCGATCACGATCCGGAAGATGAGGACCCAGCCGACCCGCTGACCGAGCTTCGCGCCGGTCATCACGAGGGCGGCCACGGCGAGGCCGTACATCACGATGGTGGTGCTGGCGACCGTCGGCGGCACGCCGAACTCACTGACCATGCCACCGAGGGATATCGGTAGGGCTGCCACGTTGAACGACATGAGCACCTGGGCGAGGAAGAGACTGACGAGCGGCATCCAGGAGGTCTTCGTGGATGCCGGAGCAGTGAGTGTCATGGCAGGGTCCTCTGAGCGGGGAAGGAGGTCAGTCCGTCGACCGAGCGGTCGGCGCGGGCGCGGAGGCGAACAGGTTCAGTCCGAGAGCGCGGGAGAGGTGACCGATGGCGAGCTGCGATCGCACGGAGTTTCCCGCCGCGTCGAGGCGCGGTGAGAATCCGGCGACGGCACCCTTGCCCGGCGCGACGGCGACGATCCCTCCTGCCACACCCGACTTGGCGGGCAGCCCGATCTCGAACAGCCACTCACCCGAGGCCTCGTAGAGGCCCGTGGATGCCACCACTGCGAGAGTGTCGCGGCAGACGTCCGCAGAGACCACCCGCTCGCCCGTGATCGGATTCACGCCGCCGTCGGCGAGCGTCGCCCCCATCACCGCGAGGTCGTGGGCCGTGACGCTGAGAGCGCACTGACGCGTGTAGACGTCGACGACCTCGTCGGGGTCGCCGACCAGCCGTCCATAGCTGCGGAGCAGCCAGCCCATCGCCCGGTTGCGCTCGTTGGTCGCGGCTTCCGAGGCGTACACCACGCCGTCGAGGCTCAGCGCGCGGCCGGCGAAAGCAGAGAGCCCCTCGCGCACGCGCTCCCACTGCTCGACAGCCGTCTGCCCCGGCATCAGTGCCGTCGTCGCGATCGCACCGGCGTTGACCATCGGATTCATGGGGTGTCCGCCGTTGAGCTCGAGCGCCATCAGGGAGTTGAAGGCGAGGCCCGTGTTGTTGACGCCGACGATGTCGCGCACCCGCTCATGGCCGTGCTCCTGGATCGCCAGGGCGTAGACGAACATCTTCGAGATCGACTGGATCGAGAACGGATGCTGCGCATCCCCGGCGTCATGCAGGCCGCCGTCGACCTCGATGACCGCGAGACCGAACAGCTCGGGGTCGGCGTCGGCGAGCACCGGGATGTAGTCGGCGACCGCGCCGCCGTGGTCCTGCGCATACAGACGATGAGCCTCACGCACGAGCTGGTCGACCCTCTCCCACCCGGGCAGCCCACCCGTCGAGACCTGCTGCGGGATGCCAGCCAGCGCCGCGACGTCCATGCGTTCTCCTTCGAGTCCACGACCCCCCAGCCGTCATCGCTCACCGTAGTGCCAATGCGTCGCGCTGCCTAGGGCATGCAGTGCCCTGTTGCGACACATGTCCGGACACACCGAGACCCACCACCGCACGCAGGCGGGGTGGGTCTCGGAGGGAGGGTGTGCGGAGCTGCGGCTCAGTACCAGTTCACCGACTGGGAGTGGCCCCACGCACTGCAGGGGGTGCCGTAGACCGACGAGATGTACCCGAGGCCCCAGCGGATCTGAGTGGCCGCGTTGGTCTGCCAGTCGGACCCGGCTGACGCCATCTTGCTTCCGGGCAGAGCCTGCGGGATCCCCGTCGCGCCACCCGAGGCGTTGTACGCCTTGTAGTTCCAGCCGGACTCCTTGGTCCACAGCGAGTTCAGGCAGGAGAACTGGTCCTCGCCCCAGCCGTACTCGCTCGACGCGATGTCGCGAGCCGCGGCCTTCGCGCCGTCGACGGTGTTCGTCTGAGCGAGCGCCGCGGCTTCAGCCGCCGCCTGGGCCGCAGCCGCGTCCGCAGCGGCCTTCGCCTCCTGGGTTGCGACATAGGACGCCTGCAGCGCAGCGGTCTCCGCGACGATCTCGTCCGTTCCGGTGACTGCGTACGCGGTCAGGCTCGAGAGCTCTCTGTTCGAGAAGTCATCACGGTCCGCCAGCTGATCGACCCACGTGGTCACGTCAGCCGTGTCGACGCTCGAGGGTGCGGCGCCCAGATCGAGGCCCGATGCCGCGACCTCTGCGTTCAGCGCCTCAGCTGCCGCGACGGCATCCTGAGCGGCGACCATCGTGAGCGCCGAGTCATCCGCGCTCTTGGCCGGGGCGTCCGGCTCGCCGGTGACGAACGAGGTGACGCCTGCGACGGCGTCCGGCAGCTCGGCGCCGGCCGCGGGGGCGGACACGATGCCGACCGTCAGAGCGAGGCCGAGCACGCCTCCGGTGATCGTTCCGAGAATCAGTTTCGGGCGACGCGCCGTGATGGCGTTACGAGCTGTCGCCGCCGCGTGGGCGCGCCGAAGCGCACGGGTGGTGTGAAGCATTGGGTTCGACTTTCGGGTCGTCGTACGCCCGTCACAGGACACTCATCGGGAGATCGCCCCAGGCGCAAGGTAACGATTCTGCAACGGCACTCCTGGACGTTTCGTGAGAAAGGGGCCCTGTACCGCCGTTTCCGGCGGTACAGGGCCCCTTCTCTCAGACGATTCTCAGACGTTCGCGTCCTGGCGCTTCAGGCGAGCGGTCTCACGCGCACGAGTGTTCGCGTCGAGATTCACCTTGCGGATGCGGACGACCTCGGGCGTGACCTCGACGCATTCGTCGTCACGGGCGAACTCGAGGCTCTCCTCGAGCGTCAGCTGGCGCGGGGGCGTCATCGACTCGAAGGTGTCGGAGCTCGCCGCACGCATGTTGGTGAGCTTCTTCTCCTTCGTGATGTTGACGTCCATGTCGTCGGCGCGGGAGTTCTCGCCGATGACCATGCCCTCGTAGACCTCCTGCGTGGGCTGCACGAAGAACGACATGCGCTCCTGCAGGGCGATCATCGCGAACGGAGTCACGACGCCCTGACGGTCGGCCACGATCGAGCCGTTCTGACGGGTCGTGATGGAACCGGCCCACGGCTCGTAGCCGTGCGAGATCGCGTTCGCGATGCCGGTGCCTCGGGTCGTCGTGAGGAACTCGCTGCGGAACCCGATGAGACCGCGCGACGGGACGATGAACTCCATGCGCACCCAGCCGGTGCCGTGGTTCGTCATGTTCTCCATGCGGCCCTTGCGGTTCGCCAGAAGCTGCGTGATCGCGCCGAGGTGCTCCTCCGGCGTGTCGATCGTGAGGTGCTCGAACGGCTCGTACGTCTTGCCGTCGATCTTCTTCGTGACCACCTGCGGCTTGCCGACGGTGAGCTCGAAGCCCTCACGGCGCATGTTCTCGACGAGGATGGCCAGCGCCAGCTCTCCGCGGCCCTGCACCTCCCAGGCGTCCGGGCGTCCGATGTCGACGACCTTGAGCGAGACGTTGCCGATCAGCTCCTTGTCGAGACGGTCCTTGACCATGCGAGCGGTGAGCTTGTGACCCTTGACCTTGCCCATGAGCGGCGAGGTGTTGGTGCCGATCGTCATCGAGATGGCCGGGTCGTCGACGGTGATCGCGGGAAGCGGCCGGACATCCTCGGGGTCGGCGATCGTCTCGCCGATCGTGATGTTCTCGAAGCCGGCGATGGCGACGATGTCGCCCGGGCCCGCCGAATCGGCCGGGTAGCGCTCGAGCGCCCGCGTCTTGAGCAGCTCGGTGATGCGTGCGTTCTGGTGCGTGCCGTCAGCGCGGACCCAGGCGACCGTCTGGCCCTTCTTCAGCGTGCCGTTGAAGACGCGCAGCAGAGCGAGACGACCGAGGAAGGGGCTGGAGTCGAGGTTGGTGACCCAGGCCTGCAGCGGGTGCTCGTCGTCGTAGGCGGGAGCGGGGACGTGCTCGAGGATCGCCTCGAACAGCGGCTCGAGGTCGTCGTTGTCGGGCAGCGATCCGTCGGCGGGGCGGTTCTGCGAGGCCGCGCCGGCACGGCCGGACGCGTAGACGACGGGAACGTCGAGCAGGGCGTCGACATCGAGGTCGGGCACGTCGTCGACGAGGTCGGACGCGAGGCCGAGCAGCAGGTCGTGGGCCTCTTCCTCGACCTCGGCGATACGAGCGTCGGGACGGTCGGTCTTGTTGACCAGGAGGATGACGGGCAGCTTGGCCTCGAGAGCCTTGCGCAGCACGAAACGGGTCTGCGGGAGCGGGCCCTCGCTGGCGTCGACGAGCAGCACGACGCCGTCGACCATCGACAGGCCGCGCTCGACCTCACCACCGAAGTCGGCGTGGCCGGGGGTGTCGATCACGTTGATCGTGATCTCCTTGCCCTGAGCATGCTTGCCCTTGTAGGTGATCGCCGTGTTCTTGGCGAGGATCGTGATGCCCTTCTCGCGCTCGAGGTCGTTCGAGTCCATCGCGCGCTCATCGACGTGGGCGTGTTCGCCGAACGAGCCGGTCTGACGCAGCATGGCGTCGACGAGAGTGGTCTTGCCGTGGTCGACGTGCGCGACGATTGCGACGTTGCGGAGGTCAGAGCGAAGGGCGTGCGCCATGCAGATGTCCTAAAGAGTGTGGGGTTTTGCCGAGAAGCCGACGTTCCAGACTATCGTATTCGGGCGAGTCGTTCCTGAACGGCGAAGTACGACCTCGACCGTCGCGCCGATGCGAGGGCTGTGCGATACCGTGGCCGCATGAGCGGCCACATGCACGACACCGACCTGGCCGCCGTGCAGAATCCTGCGACGCCACCCGCTCTGCTCGCAGAGATAGCCGCACGCCGGGGAGATCTGCATTCGCTCCTACTGCATCACCCCGCCTGCTACCCGCAGCTGCGCGAGTGGATACTCGCAGTCAATCCCGCGATCCGAGCGGCGATGGCTGCTCCAGCTCCAGCCCCTGTTCCGCGGCGAGGAAGGGGCGGGCTGTGCGCGCTCCTCGGTTGCGGTGGAATCGCTCTGCTGGGCTTCGCCCTCGTCGTGGTGCTCGTCGTCGCAGGGCTGTTTGCGTCCTCTTCGTCGCCGGAGCAGCCGGCAGCACAGGGAACCGGCTCCCGCTCCGAGTCGCTGGCGGCGTTCGATGCGGAGCGGAGCAGGTTCTATGAGCTCTATGCACAGATCGAGGCGAACCCGGTGGCTCCCCTGGTCGCGGACCTCATGACGTTCCGACGCCTGGAGGCGTCGATCTCGCAGCCCCCTGTCACCGACGCGTCGGTCGCTGACCATGCGAGCGAAGCCAAGGCCATCCGGCAGAGCCTCGAGCAGCGGATCGCCGACGCCGCCGCGCGACGAGCGAACGTCTCCGGTTCGGTCAGCGAGGCGATCGTCGACGAAGCCGGCCAGGGATTCATCGACATCGCATGGAACGCGGACACCGAGTGCGGGACCCCCGGAGAACCGGATGACGGAAGTGTGACGATCGGCTGCATCTCCGAGGAAACGCTGACGGTTCACCTTCTGCCTGAAGACCAGCTCGGCGGCGACACCGCCATCCGTCTGGTCGTTCTGCACGAGCTCTCGCACCTCTACATGCGAGCCGACAGCGATGCGAACGGGGCCGAGCTGGGGTCATCTGGCGTCCTCGTCGAGCAGGGGCACTTTCAGGGGAACAGCGAGGTGTTCGCCGACTGCTACGCACTGACCTATCTGGATCTGTGGACCCTGACCTTCGACGGTCGCGACTACGGCTACGACTACATCTGCACAGCCGAAGAGCGACAGCTCATGCGCACGTGGGCTGTCGAAGTGCACGCGCCCATGCCATAGCAGTGCCAGCCGCGCGAGTACGATCGGTGATGCCATGAGCCTCCCCTCGAACGCCCCATCCCCGAGAGCACGCCTGTGGTGGGAGATCGCGATCGTCCTCGCGCTCGGCCTCGGGCAGTCCGCGGTGTACGCGATCGTGCAGCTGGCCTACCGACTCACCGACGAGACGCCTCTCGCCGATCAGACGGCCGCGCTCAATCCGTCCCGCAGCGATCGGGAGATCTTCGACCTGATCTATCAGGTCCTCTCGATCGGATTCTCGATCGTCCCGGTGCTGCTCGTCTGCTTCCTGCTCTGGCAGTCGTCGAGGCCGCACCTCGGCAGGCTCGGCCTCGACGGGACCCGCGTGGGTGCCGACATCGGGCGGGGCGCACTGCTCGTCGCGGCGATCGGCATCCCGGGGATCGGGCTCTACCTGGCCGGAAGAGCCATGGGGATCTTCGTCGCGGTCGACCCCTCGGGCCAGGGCGCCCACTGGTGGACCGTGCCGATCCTCCTTCTCGCGGCAGCCCGTGCATCGCTCCAGGAGGAGTTCGTGGTGCTGGGATATCTGTTCGCCCGTCTGAAGCAGCTCGGGTGGGGCCCGTGGACCATCATCCTGACGACGTCACTGCTGCGCGCGAGCTACCACCTCTACCAGGGGCCCGGCGCCTTCATCGGCAACTTCGCGATGGGCCTGCTGTTCGGCTGGCTGTTCCAGCGCAGTGGCCGGCTGATGCCGTTCCTGGTGGCGCACTTCCTGATCGACGCGACCGTGTTCGTCGGCTACCCGTGGGCTGCGGCGACCTGGCCGGCGCTGTTCGGGCTGCCCGGCTGAGAGCCGAGGCGGGGTCAGCCGTTCGCGATCAGGATCGACGCCACGGCCCAGAGTACAATGACACCGAGGGCGATGAGCGCCCGATAGTCCCACGTGCGGCGGATCGGCGCGTCCGCACCGGAGAGAGCCGCCTGCCAGCGGTCACGGACGTCGGTGAGGTCGCGGAGCGCGACGGGGGCCTTGGCCTCGTCGTCGCCGGTCGCGCGTCGCACGGGCCGCGCTCGAGCCGGCCCTCCGTAGCTCGACAGGTCGGTGCCGTCGTCGAGCGAGAAGACAAGCTGCCAGCGCAGGTCGACGTCGCGCACGCGGCTCCAGCCGAACGAGGCGCGACGCAGCATGTTCTGCACCATCGCTCCCTGGTCGTCGATGCGGACGACCGAGACGAACGCGATCTCGTAGACCACCCAGAGTCCGAGCAGCACCCAGGGTGCGAGCAGGAGCATCTGGCCCCAGCCGGCGCGTACGACGGCGTCGCCGAGCAGGAAGATCGCGAGCAGCGAGCACAGCACGAGGGAGACAGGCCCGGAGGCCGCACGGAAAGTCCGTGCGGCCTCCGGTCGAGGGTCGATGCTCACTCTCAGTGACCGCCGAGGGTGATGGTCGCCCCGGGGATCGCCTTGAGCAGACGATCGGTGTACTCCTGCTGGGGATTCGCGAAGATCTCGTCGACAGTGCCCTGCTCGACGATCTTGCCCTTCTCCATGACGCACACCAGATCGCTCGACACTCGGACGACCGCGAGGTCGTGAGTGATGAACAGGTAGGTGAGCCCCAGCTCCGACTGGAGCTCGGCCAGCAGCTGCAGCACCTGATCCTGCACCAGCACGTCGAGCGCCGACACCGCCTCGTCGAGGACGATGATGTCGGGCTTGAGCGCGAGAGCGCGTGCGATCGCGACACGCTGACGCTGACCGCCCGAGAGCTCGTTCGGATACCGGGTCGCGAGGACGCGCGGAAGCGAGACCTGGTCGAGCAACTCCTCGACCCGCTCGCGCTGCGAGGCGCGATCGCCGACGCCGTGGATCTGCATCGGCTCGGCGATCGTGTTGCCGATGTTGCGCAGTGGATCGAGCGAGCCGTACGGGTCCTGGAAGACCGGCTGCATGCGCCGACGCAGACCGAACGCCTGCGCATTCGACAGCCTCGACACATCCTGCCCGTCGATCTCGATGGTTCCGCTGGTCGGCTCTTCGAGCTTCAGCACCATCTTGGCGACCGTGGACTTGCCAGAGCCCGACTCGCCCACGAGCGCGAGCGTCTTGCCGCGAGGGATCTCGAAGGACACGTCGTCGACAGCGCGGAACGCTTCACTGCGGAAGTTCCCCTGGCGGATCCGGTAGTCCTTCGTGAGTCCGGCGACGCGCACCGTCGGCGGGATGTCGGCGAGGTCGTCGAGCGTCTCGATCCCCCGGTCCTCCACCACCGCCTGGATGCGCTGCGATGCGACGCTGGGCGCCGCGGCGACCAGTCGCTTCGTGTACGGGTGCTGCGGGTTCTCGAGGATCTCGCGGCTGGGACCGGACTCGACGATGTTGCCGCCGTTCATCACGATGATCTTGTCCGCACGCTCGGCTGCGAGACCGAGATCGTGCGTGATCAGGAGCACAGAGGTGCCCTTGTCACGGGTGAGCGACGCCATGTGGTCGAGGATCACGCGCTGCACAGTGACGTCGAGAGCCGAGGTCGGCTCGTCGGCGATGAGCAGCTTGGGGTCGGCCGCGAGGCCCATCCCGATCAGCGCGCGCTGGCGCATGCCTCCCGAGAACTGGTGCGGGAACTGGTGCAGACGCTTCTCGGCGTCGGCGAGTCCGGCCTGCTGCAGCACCTCGACGGTGCGCGCCTTGGCCGCATCGCGCCCCTGGGCGATGCCGTTCGCACGGATCGCCTCCTTCACCTGGAAGCCGATACTCCAGACGGGGTTGAGGTTCGACATCGGGTCCTGCGGCACGAAGCCGATGTCCCGGCCTCGGACGGCCTCGATCTCGCGACGGTTGAGCGTCGTGAGCTCGCGTCCCTCGAGGGTGATCGATCCCGCGGTGACCTGGCCGGTGCCGGGCAGCAGGTTCACGATGGCCGTGGCCGTCGTGGACTTGCCCGAGCCCGACTCGCCCACGATCGCGACGGTCTCTCCGGGCATGACGTCGAAGCTCACTCCGTGGAGCACTTCGCGCAGACCCTCCTGCGTGCGGAACGCGACGCTCAGGTCGCGGATGCTCAGCAGCGGGACCTGTTCGGTGATTCGCTCGCTCATCGGCGTGCCCTCGCCTTCGGGTCGAGGGCGTCTCGGATGAGCTCGCCCAGGGTGACGAACGCCAGCACCGCGAGGGTGAGAGCGATCGACGGATAGATGAGCGCCATCGGCGCGACACGCAGCGATGCCTGAGCCTTCGCGATGTCATTTCCCCACGACATCACGTCGCTGCCGAGACCCACCCCGAGGAACGAGAGCGTCGCTTCCGCGACGATCGCGGCGGCGAGGCCGAGCGTCGAGACGACGAGCAGCGGAGCGATGGCGTTCGGGACCACGTGGTTCAGGAGGATCTTGAACTTCGACTGACCGAGCGCCTGCGACGCCATCACGAAGTCCGCCTGACGCACACGGAGCACCTCGGCCCGCACGACGCGAGCCGTGGACGCCCAGGCGAACGCTCCGATGGCGAACGCGAGCGTCCACACCGAACGGGAATCCCGGAACACGGTCATCACGACGACGGCCGCGAGGATGTACGGGATGGCGAAGAAGATGTCGCCGATGCGCGAGAGCACCGAGTCGAGCCATCCGCCGTAGAAGCCCGCGAGAGCTCCCATGATCAGGCCGAGAACGGACGAGATCAGCGTCGCGATGAGGCCGACGGCCAGCGACGTCTGAGCACCCCAGACGATGCGCGCATAGATGTCGCAGCCCTGGAACGTGAACCCGAGCGGGTGTCCGTCCGTCGGACCGCCGTTGCTGTTCGATAGCTGGCAGTCGTTGTTCGGCGGCGTCGCGGTGAACAGAGTCGGCCACAGCGCCATCACGAGGAAGAACAGCGCGAGGACGACCGAGAACCAGAACAGCGGACGACGACGCAGGTCGAACCAGGCGTCACGCCAGAGGTTGCTGGGCTTGTCCGAGATCCGAACGGCGTCGACCGCGATCGACTCCGTCTCGATCGGAGCGACGTAGTGCTTCTGAGATGTGGGATCAGGCATAGCGAATCCTCGGGTCGAGCAGACCGTAGAGCAGGTCGATGAGAAGGTTCACCAACACGTACAGGATGACGAACACGGTCACGAACGAGACGACCGTGGGTCCCTCGCCGCGCTGGATCGCCTGGAAGAGCGTGTTTCCCACACCGGGGACGTTGAAGATGCCCTCGGTGACGGTGGCGCCCACGAGCAGCACGCCGAAGTTCGTGGCGGAGTTCGTGATCACCGGGATCAGGGAGTTGCGCAGCACGTGCACGGGCAGCACGCGATTGCGCGAGAGCCCCTTGCTGTACGCCGTGCGCACCCAGTCCTGGTTCAGGGTCTCGATGACCGAGCTGCGCATGAGACGCATGCTCACCGCATAGAGGCTGAAACCGAGCACGATCGCCGGCAGCCACAACCCGCCCCAGTCGTTGTCCGCACCCACCGTGGGCTTGAACCAGCCGAGCTGGATCGCGAGGAAGTACTGCGCGAGGAACGCCACCACGAAGATCGGGATCGCGATCGCGACCAGCGCCACGACGAGCGAGACGTTGTCGAACAGCTTGCCCTTGCGCAGCGCCGAGATGGTGCCGATGACGATGGCGAGCACGAACTCGATGGCGATGGCCATGACTGCGAGTCGGCCGGTGACAGGAAGCGTGGCGGCGAGCACAGCCGAGACCGGGCGGCCCGAGTAGGTCGTGCCCAGGTCGCCCTGGAAGACGCCGGTGATGTAGTACCAGTACTGCACGATGAACGGCTGGTCCAGGTGGTACTGCGCGCGCAGCTGCTCGACGACCGCCGGGTTGGGCGTCTTGTCGCCGAACAGGGCGAGGATCGGGTCGCCGGGCATGGCGAACACGAGGAAGTAAATGAGCAGGGTGGCTCCGAAGAAGACCGGGATCACCTGCAGGAGACGTCTCAGAATGTAACCGAGCATCCGCTTGTCCCTTCTTGAGGGGAAAGAAAGCTACGTGAACACAAGCCTGTGAGGCGGTGACGAAGAATCGTCACCGCCTCACAGGTGAAGTGCCGTCAGACTTACTCGCCGGCCTTCGTGATCTCGTAGTACAGCGGAACCGAGTTCCAGCCGAACGTGACGTTGTCGACGTTCTCGCTGAAGCCACCGGTCACGTTCGAGTACCACAGCGGGATCGCGGGAAGGTCCTGGAACAGGACCTCCTGCGCCTTGGTGAAGTCCTCGATCTGAGCCTCGGCGTCGGGGTTGCTGATGCCGGCGGAGATGAGCTCGTCGAACTCGGGGTTCGTGTAGTCACCGTCGTTGGAGCCTGCGCCGGTGGCGTAGAGCGGTCCGAGGAAGTTGTACAGACCCGGGTAGTCGGCCTGCCAGCCCGAGCGCGCAGCCGTGGTGATGGTGCGGTCGTTGATCTTCGTGCGAAGGTCCTGGAAGGTCGGGTACGGGTCACCCGATGCCTCGATGCCGAGCGTGTTCTTGATGCTGTTGCTCACCGCGTCGACCCAGGCGTCGTGGCCGCCGTCGGAGTTGTACGCGATCTTGAACTCGCCGTCCCACGGTGCGATGGCGTCGGCCTCAGCCCACAGCTCCTTCGCCTTCTCGGGGTCGAAGTCGAGGACCTCGCTGCCGGGAACCGAGTCGGACCAGCCGTCGATGACCGGAGAGGTGAAGTCGGATGCCGGGGTGCGGGTGCCCGAGAAGATCGTCTCGGTGATCTCCTCGCGGTTGATCGCCATCGACAGCGCCTGACGACGCAGCTGGCCCTCTTCGCCGCTGAAGTGCGGGAGGAACTGGCCGATGGTGAAGGACTGGAACACAGCGGAGGGCTGGTTCACAGCACGGTCGCCGAGCTCGTCGGTGAAGACCGGGAGCGAGTTCGTCGGGATCGCGTCGATGACGTCGACCTCGTTCGACAGCAGGTCGGCGTATGCGGCCTCCTGCGTGGCGTAGAACTTGATGGTCAGACCGCCGTTGGCGGCCTGACGGCCACCGTCGTAGTCGTCGTTGCGGACGAGGTCGATCTGGACGTCGTGCTGCCACGCGTCTTCGCCGTCGATCATGTACGGACCGTTGCCGATCGGGTTCTGACCGAACGCTTCCATGTCCTCGAACGCGACGTCGGGGAGCGGGTAGAAGGCCGAGTAGCCGAGACGCAGAGCGAAGTCGGATGCCGGCTTGTTCAGCGCGATCGTGAAGGTGTAGTCATCGACCTGCTTGAGACCCGTGAGCTCGGAGTCGGTGTCGTAGCTGAAGCCCTCGATGTCCTCGAAGAAGTAGCTGGAGAGGTGAGCGTTCGACGCCTTGGCGCCCTCGTTCCACGCCTTGATGAAGTTGTCGGCGGTGACTTCTTCACCGTCGGTGAAGGTCAGGCCTTCCTTGATCTTGACGGTGAGGTTCTGCGGGTCCTCCGTGGTGATCTCCTCAGCCACGTCGTTGACGGGCTTGCCGTCGGCGTCGTAGTAGATCAGACCGGCGAAGATCTCGTCGAGGATCTTTCCGCCGCCCACCTCGTTGGTGTTGGTGGGGATCAGCGGGTTCTCGGGCTCCGAGCCGTTCGTGGTGATGATGGCGTCGGCGTCGGTGTTCGCACCGGAGCCGCCGTCGCCTTCATTGCCGCTTCCACCGCTCGCGCAGCCCGCGAGCGCCAGGGCGCCGATCGCGAACAGCGCAGTGCCCGCAAGGGCGATCTTGTTGCGCTTCACTTTGTGTCCTCCTGTGGACGGGTATTCATCAGACTGCGCGCTCATCGTCGAACGCGTAGGGATAGTTGACTGTAACCCGCGGTTTCGCGGACGCTGCTCTCGGCTAATGAACCGTTACTGAGTGGTGACCAACTGAAACATCCCCGAAACACGCGGAAATGCACGGAAACGAGTGACGGCGTCGTGTCCGCATGGACACGACGCCGTCACCCCTCAGGATTCGGTTCAGGCGAACGCCTCGATCGGCGGGCAGGCGCACACGAGGTTGCGGTCACCGTACGCCTGGTCGATGCGGCGCACGGGCGGCCAGTACTTGCCTGCCACCAGAGCGTGCACCGGATAGGCGGCGTCTTCACGGCTGTAGGCGTGCTCCCACTCCCCCGCGATCAGCGAGACTGCCGTGTGCGGAGCGTTGACGAGAGGGTTGTCGTCCGCGGGCCAGCGCCCGGCGGCGACGGCATCCGCTTCGGCCTTGATCATGATCATGGCCTCGATGAACCGCTCGATCTCGCCGAGGTCCTCGGACTCGGTGGGTTCGACCATCAGAGTCCCCGCGACCGGGAACGACATGGTCGGTGCGTGGAAGCCGAAGTCGATCAGTCGCTTGGCGACGTCGTCGACGGTGATCCCGGTCTCCTCGCGAAGCGGACGCAGGTCGAGGATGCACTCGTGCGCCACCCGGCCGTCCTCCCCCGCGTACAGCACGGGGAAGTGCTCGCCCAGGCGCGCGGCGATGTAGTTCGCGGACAGCACCGCGGCCGCGGTCGCGTGACGGAGGCCGTCGGCGCCCATCATCCGCACATAGGACCACGAGATCGGCAGAATGCCCGCAGATCCGTACGGTGCCGCCGACACCGCGCCGCCTTCGAAGACGAATCCGCCCGCATGCTCCGCCCGCTGCGCGAGCGGGTGCGACGGCAGGTGGGCCGCGAGGTGCGCCTTGGCTGCGACGGGGCCCACACCGGGGCCGCCGCCGCCGTGCGGGATCGCGAACGTCTTGTGCAGGTTGAGGTGCGAGACGTCGCCGCCGAGATCGCCGAACCGGGCGTAGCCGAGCAGCGCGTTGAGGTTCGCACCGTCCACGTACACCTGGCCGCCGGCGTCGTGCACCGCGGTCGTGATCTCGACCACGTCCTGCTCGTACACACCATGCGTCGACGGGTAGGTGATCATCAGCGCCGAGAGCTCGTCGGCGTGCGCCGCGATCTTCGCCCGCAGGTCGTCGAGGTCGACGTTCCCGAGCTCATCGCACGCCACGACGACGACCTTCATTCCGGCGAGCACTGCGGAGGCCGCGTTGGTGCCGTGCGCGGACGACGGGATCAGGCACACCGTGCGCTGCGTGTCGCCGTTCGCGAGGTGGTATCCGCGGATGGCGAGGAGGCCGGCCAGCTCGCCCTGCGACCCGGCGTTCGGCTGCAGCGAGACGGCGTCGTACCCCGTGACCTCGGCGAGCCACGCTTCGAGCTGCGTGATCATGTCGAGATACCCCGCGACATCGGATGCCGGCGCGAACGGGTGGATGCCCGCGAACTCCGGCCACGTGATCGATGCCATCTCGGTCGCCGCGTTGAGCTTCATCGTGCAGGACCCGAGCGGGATCATGCCGCGGTCGAGCGCATAGTCACGATCGGCGAGGCTCTTGAGATAGCGCATCATCGCCGTCTCGCTGCGGTGCGCGTGGAAGACGGGGTGTGTGAGGTACTCGTCCTGACGGAGCAGATCGCCGGGGAGGCCGCCCTGCGAACCGGAGCCGAAGAATCCGAATGCGCGCTCCCGGGCACCGCCGAAGACCTGAGCGACCTGATGGAGCTCGGCGACCGTCGTGGTCTCGTCGATCGAGATGCCGATCGTGTCGGCATCCGCGGCGTGCAGCAGGATGCCGAAACCGTGATGGGCCTGCTCCACGAACTCGGCAGCGCGCCCCGGCACCCGCACCTGGAGGGTGTCGAAGAACGAGTCGTGCACGACGTCCGCACCCGCATCGGCGAGCCAGTCGCGCAGCATCGCGGTCTTGGCCGCGACCTCCCGGGCGATCGCCTTCAGTCCATCGGGACCGTGGTAGACGGCGTACATCGACGCCATCACGGCGAGCAGCACCTGAGCGGTGCAGATGTTGCTCGTCGCCTTCTCGCGGCGGATGTGCTGCTCGCGGGTCTGCAGCGACAGCCGATACGCCGGCTTGCCGTCGGCATCGACAGAGACGCCGACGAGACGGCCGGGCAGCTGACGTTCGAGCCCTGCGCGCACAGCCATGTAGCCCGCGTGCGGGCCTCCGAAGCCGATCGGCACGCCGAAGCGCTGCGTCGTCCCGACCGCGACATCGGCCCCGAGCGAGCCGGGCGACGCGATGAGGGTGAGCGCGAGGAGGTCGGCCGCGACGACGGCGAGCCCGCCCGCGAGGTGCGCCGCATCGATCACGGCCGCCGGGTTCCAGACTCGCCCGGAGGCCCCCGGGTACTGCACGAAGACGCCGAACAGCTCGGCGGGCAGCTCTTCACCCGCCGCGAAGTCGACGGACACCAGTTCGATGCCCACGGCCTCGGCACGGGTCTCGAGCAGTGCCTTCGTCTGCGGGAACGCGTCGGCGTCGACGGCGAAGACGTTCGACGCCTTCTTCGACGCGCGGCGCGCCAGCAGCATCCCCTCGACCACAGCGG
Organism: Microbacterium sp. Bi98; assembly: GCF_918698045.1. Lineage (NCBI taxonomy): Bacteria > Bacillati > Actinomycetota > Actinomycetes > Micrococcales > Microbacteriaceae > Microbacterium > Microbacterium sp. Bi98. The sequence continues at coordinate 465,349 of NZ_CAKKLK010000002.1, forward strand.
TCGATTCGTCGAGCATCGACGCGTTCGCTGTGGTCAGGCCGGTCAGTTCGGCGACCATCGTCTGGAAGTTGATGAGTGCTTCGAGGCGACCCTGCGAGATCTCGGGCTGGTACGGCGTGTACGCGGTGTACCACGACGGATTCTCGAGCACGTTGCGCTGGATCACCTGAGGGGTGATCGTGCCGTAGTACCCGAGACCGATCATCGGCCGGTTCACCGTGTTGCGGGACGCGAGCGCGCGCAGCTCGGCGAGCGCCTCGGTCTCGCTCGCTGCGCGCGGGATCACGGACTCCGTGGAGGCGGGGGTGAAGATCGAAGCGGGCACGGCCTGACGCATCAGCGCCTCGACCGGGCTCCAGTCCTCGAGCTTCGACTCGACGCCCAGGGTGTCGAGCATCTGGCGCTGGGCGGCGGCGGTGGTTCCGATATGACGATCGGCGAAAGAGACCACTGGACGATCAGCCCTCCGTGAGAGCGACGTACGCGTCGCGGTCCATCAGGCCCTCGAGCGCACCGGCGGCGACGGAGACCTTGATGAGCCAGCCTCCGTCGAACGGCTCGGCGTTCACGAGCGACGGGTCGTCGACGACGGCGTCGTTGATCTCGACGACCGTGCCGGTGACCGGGGCGTAGAGCTCGCCGACCGACTTGGTCGACTCGATCTCACCGACGACCGACCCTGCGGTGATCTCGGTGCCGACGGCGGGGAGTTCGACGAAAACGACGTCTCCCAGCTTGTCGGCCGCGTAGTCGGTGATCCCGATGGTGACGGTGTCACCGCCAGCGGCGATCCACTCGTGCTCGTCGGTATAGCTGAGTGCGTTGAGATCGGTCATTTGGTCCTCCGGTAGAAAGGCAGGGCGGTCACGGTCGCGGGGATCCTGGTCCCCCGCACATCAAGGAATACTGCGGTTCCCGCGGCAGCGGAAGAAGGTGCCACGTAGGCCATCGCGATCGGGTGGCCGAGCGTCGGGCTCAGTGCACCGCTGGTGACCTCGCCCAGCACGATGCCGTCCGCGTCGACCACCGAGTAGCCCGCGCGTCCGGCACGCTTGCCCTCGGCGACCAGGCCGACGAGCACCGGAGCGTCGGATGCGGCATCCACCGCTCCCTTGCCGATGAAGTCATCTTTGTCGGACACCACCACTCGCCCGAGACCGGCCTGAGACGGCTTCGTCTCGCGCGAGAGCTCGTGACCGTAGAGAGGCATCCCCGCTTCGAGCCGGAGGGTGTCGCGCGCGGCGAGGCCCGCGGGGACGAGCCCGTGCGGCTCACCCGCCTCGACGAGGGCGTCCCACAGGGCGGGTGCGTCGGCGGCTCTCACCAGAAGCTCGAATCCGTCCTCACCCGTGTAGCCCGTGCGGGCGAGCAGCAGCGGTGCACCCTGGAACAGCGCATCGGCCCAGGCGTAGTACTTCTGCTCCGCCCATGGGGTGCCGAGATCGGTGATGCCCGGCGTCGACGAGACGATCGCCTCGGAGGCGGGGCCCTGGACCGCGAGCAGGGCATAGTCGTCGGAGACGTCTTCGACGTCCACGCCCCTGTCGCCGATGAAACCCGCGAAGCTGCGATCCTCTCCCTCGGCCCTGGCGGGCATCTCGCGTTCGATCCGCGATGGGAACGAACGGACGCGCGATGCGAACGCCGCGTCGACGAATCCGCGGTTCCCCGCGTTCGCGATCACCAGGAAGCGGTCGTCTGCGAGCCGGTAGACGATCACGTCGTCGATGATCCCGCCGTCGTCGGCGAGCATCAGGGAGTACTTCGCCTTGCCGACCGCCATCGCCGACAGCCGGCCCGCGAGCGAGTAGTCGAGGAACTCCCCGGCGAAGTCGCCGGTGACGAGGAACTCCGCCATATGGGAGATGTCGAAGATGCCGGCCGCCTGCCGCACGGCGTGGTGCTCGGCGAGGTCGGACGTGTATCGCACCGGCATCTGCCAACCGCCGAAGTCGGTGAACGATGCACCGAGCGCCTCGTGGCGCTCACGCAGCGGGGTGTAGCGGGGGTCGGACATGGAGTTCTCCCGGGCTGGATCGGGCGGAACAGCGACGCTGCTCCTGGGAACTCCCCCTCTGTCATGAGCCTGAGAGCTTCGCCCAGAGACTGGGCTTTCACCGTCGGCGGATCCGAGCTGACGCGGCGTCGCTCGAGATCGCTTTTCAGAGTGGCCGGAACCGCGCGGTACGCGTACCTGAGAGATTGGCGGGGAGGCTTGCTCCTTCGGTGCCCGGCTGCATTCGCCGGGGCTCTCCCGCGTGGGTCATTCGGCCTGTCTTCACTTGTGGCCTCAGTCTAGCGGGTCGACGTCGTCGGCACAGGCCGCAGAAAGCCGCGCTCCCCCGACGCCCCGAAGGTGGGGCGCCAGGCGAGCGCGGCGTCATGCACTGGAGGTCAGTGACCCGCCAGCTCGGCTCTGACCTCGTCTCTCAGACGCCCGAGGTTCTCGGGCTCGGGCGCGGCGCCCAGCAATGTCCTGGTGTACTCGTGCTGCGGATTGAGGATGACCTCGTCGGCGGGGCCGCGCTCGACGACATCACCCTTGTAGAGCACCATGATCTCGTCGCTGAAGTGACGTGCCGTCGCGAGATCGTGCGTGATGTAGAGCACGCCGAGGTTCTCCTCCCGCTGCAGGTCTGCGAGCAGGTTGAGCACTCCCAGTCGGATCGAGACATCGAGCATCGAGACCGGCTCATCCGCGACGATGAACCGCGCTCCCGGGGCGAGCGCACGAGCGATCGCCACGCGCTGCCGCTGGCCACCGGACAGCTCATGCGGGCGACGTTCGGCGAAGCTCTCGCCGGGCGACAGCCGCACGCGCTCGAGCAGCTCGATCGCCCGCGCCCGCACCTGGGAGCCAGACAGCTTGGGGTGGTGGAGCCGGATCGGCCGCTCCAGATGATGGATGATCGTGTGGAACGGGTTGAGTGACGCGAAGGGGTCCTGGAAGACCATCTGCACCTGGGAGCGGTAGTCCTCCACGGCGCGGCCGCGCATGCCCGAGTCCTTGCCGTCGAGCAGGATCTGCCCGCCCGTCGGCGTCTCGAGCTTCATCAGCATCCGGGCGATCGTCGACTTGCCCGACCCGGATTCGCCGACGAGAGCGACCGTCTTCCCCGCTTCGATGGTGAACGAGACGTCCTTCACTGCGTGCAGGACCGACGTCTTGAGGCCGGATCGCAGCGTGAAGTCCTTCACCAGGTTGCGGGCTTCGAGGGTGGGAGCACTCATCGGACCTCCTCCTGACTGGGCTGGTTGCCGGTGCGGACGAAATCTCCGCGCTCGCCGGTCAGACTCGGGAAGCTCGACAACAGCTTCTTGGTGTATTCGTGCTGGGGCGTGCGGTAGATCTCCTCCGCGGTGCCCTCCTCGACGATCTGCCCCTGCAGCATCACGGCGATGCGGTCGCTGATCTCGATCAGCATGGGCAGGTCGTGCGTGATGAAGATCACCGCGAAGCCCAGCCGCTCACGCAACCGCATGATCTCGCGGATGATCCCGCGCTGCACGACCACGTCGAGCGCCGTGGTCGGCTCGTCCATGATCATCACCTGAGGGTCCAGCGCGAGCGCCATCGCGATCATCATGCGCTGACGCATGCCACCGGACAGCTCATGGGGGAAGCTCGTCAGTCTCGACGGGTCGACCCCGACCAGGGTCAGCAGCTCTTCGGCCCGCGCCTGCTTGTCCTTCTTGGACATGCCGGGGCGATGGGTCTCAAAGATGTCGAAGATCTGCGCCTTGACGCTGATGACCGGATTGAGCGAGTTCATCGCTCCCTGGAACACCATCGAGATCTTGTCCCAGCGGAAGGCCCGCAGCCCATCGCCGTCGAGAGCGACGATGTCGATGTCGTGGCCGTCGCGGTCATGGAACACGATCTCGCCGCTGGTCATGAGCGCAGGAGCCTTGAGCAGCCGATTCATGCCGTAGGCGAGCGTCGTCTTGCCGCAGCCGGACTCACCGGCGAGGCCGAGGATCTCGCCTCGGTTGAGTGTGAGAGAGACGTTGCGGACCGCCTTCACGGGCGGATCCACCTCGTACTCGATCGACACGTCCCGTGCGGTCAGCACGGCATCCGGAGCGCTCATGCGGCGACCCCCTTCGTCTTGGCCGCCTTGCGCACGCGCCGAGCGGCGTCGGGTGCATTGCGGAGCTTGGGGTTGATGACCTCGTCGATCGCGAAGTTGATGAGCGAGAGTCCGGCGCCGAGCATGGCGATCATGATTCCCGGTGGGACGAACCACCACCAGGCGCCTCGTCCGAGCGCCTGACCTGACTGCGCGTCGTTGAGGATCGTCCCCCAGGTGATGGAGGAGTTGGGGCCGAGACCGAGGTATGAGAGTCCGGCCTCGCCGAGGATCGCGAAGATGATCGCGAACAGGAACTGCGCGGTGAGCAACGGCAGCAGGTTCGGCATGATCTCGACCAGGATGACGCGGAAGGATCGCTCTCCCGCGACCTTGGACGCGTAGACGTAGTCACGGGTGCGCAGAGATCGGGTCTGCAGCCTGAGCACGTAGGCGGCACCGGCCCAGGACGTGATGCCGAGCACGAACGCGACGAGCTGCCAGCTGCGCTGCGGGACGAAGGAGGAGATCACCATCACCAGCGGCAGGCCGGGGATCACGATCATCACGTTGGTCAGCAGCGCCAGGGTGTCCTCGCGCCATCCGCCGAGGTACCCCGCGAGGACTCCGAAGACAAGCGACAGGATGATGGCGATTCCGCCCGCTACCACGCCCACGAGGAGCGAGCCCTGGGCGCCGATGGCGAGCTGGGCGAACATGTCGTTGCCCAGCTTGGTGGTGCCCAACCAGTGCTCCGGCGAGGGCGGGAGCAGTGCGGGGTTGTCGGTGCTTCGAGGGTCCTGCGAGAAGATCGGCGCGATGATCGCGAACAGCACGATCGCGATCACGATGCTCGCGCCGATGATGAACTTCGTCGATGAGGTGGGAAGGACGCGGCGGCGTCTGCGGCCCCGCTGGGTGGCGAGAGAGATCGTGCTCGCAGGCTGGGTCATGGGCTGATCCTTCGTGATCAGCACTGTGTTCTCGGTGTCAGACATTCTGGCGAGCCCTCGGGTCGATGAAGCCATAGACGAGGTCCATGATGAAGTTGGCGGCGAGCACCGTGATCGTGATGACGAGGAAGAGTCCCTGCATCAGCGCGTAGTCGTTGTTCGTGACCGCCTGGAACATCAGCTTCCCGATGCCCGGGTAGGTGAAGACCTGCTCCATGACGATGGAGCCGGCGACAACGAAGCCCAGGGTGATCGAGAAGCCGGCGATCGAGGGGATCGCGGCATTGCGGGCGGCGTACGTCGTCATAATGCGACGCGGACGGAGCCCCTTGGCCTCGGCCGTGAGCACGTAGTCCTCGGCCATGGTCTGCACCATCATGTTGCGCATCCCGAACATCCAGCCGCCCACCGACGAGATCACGATCGTCAGTGCGGGCAGGATGGCGTGCGAGAGCGCATCCATGAAGAACGCCCAGGTCGGCTCGGGACCGTCCGGGAAGTCGAACACGTCGTAGCCGCCGAAGATCGGGAACCAGCCGAGCCCAACCGCGAACACCGAGACGAGCAGCAGCGCCATCCAGAAGTACGGGATGGACTGCAGCACGGTGGTCGCCGGGATGAGGTGGTCGACCCACGTTCCGCGCTTCCATCCCGCCTCGGCGCCGAGGACGACGCCGAGGATGAAGGAGATCACGGTCACCGTGCCGACGAGGATGAGCGTCCAGGGCAGCGCCTGCCCGATCAGCTCGCTCACCGGCGCGGGGAACTTGGTGACGGAGATGCCCAGGTCGCCCTGGAACATGCGCCCCCAGTACGCGATGTACTGATCCCAGAGGGACGAGTCATCACCGCCGAGAAGCAGCTTGATGTTGCGGATCGTGGTCTCGGAGACCTCGCCGCCCGCTCGCTGCATCTTGGCGATCATGATGTCCGCCGGGTTCCCCGGCATGAGCCGGGGAAGCAGGAAGTTGAGTGAGATCGCGGCCCATAGCGTGAACGCGTAGAACCCGATTCTTCGTGCATAGAACTTCATGTCACTGACCGTGCTTCCTGCTCCCCCGACTCCATGTGCTTAGTTCGCCGGCTCGAGCTGCGTCAGGACGTAGCCCGCCGCGATCGCACCCCAGGACGGCGGGAAGGCATAGAGGTCCTCCTCCGTCGGCCATCCCGTGAAGTCCTTCGTGTTGTAGAAGGTCTGCGTCGCGTTGATCACGAGCGGGATGTAGGGCAGATCACGGACGATCTCGGTCTGGATCGTGCCGTACAGCTCCTTCTTCTCTGCCTCGTCGTTCGTGCTGATCGCGGCCTGGACGGCCGTGTCGACGACGGGGTTGCTGTATCGGCTGAAGTTCCAACGCCCCGCGGGCACCTCCGAGCCCACCGCTGCGGTCGAACCGACGGTCGTGCCGCCGAACCAGTCGCGGTAGATCTGGAACGGGTCGGCCACCGAGGTTCCGACCACACCGCCGACGATCAGCTGGAACTCACCGCCCTGACGGGCGTCCGAGAATTCCTGCCACTGCACCGTGGATGCCGTGATCTTGATGCCGGCAGCCTCTGCCTGCTCGGCGATCAGCTTCGCCGCATCGTTGTAGTCGGTCCAGCCGTCGACCGAGATCAGGCTGAGCTCGAGCGGCACGCCGTCCTTCGCGTAGAAGTCGCCGTCCTTCGTATAGCCGGCGGCCTCGAGGATCTCGCCAGCCTCGTCGGCGTTCGCCTCCTGGGGGCTGATCTCGTTGGCGGAGTCCGCGACCCACTTCTCGTCACGGGGCAGCAGCGCGAAGGTCGGCGAGATGTCGCCGGTCAGACCGACGAACGCCTTGTCCTTGATGGCCGCGCGGTCGATCGCGACGTTGAGCGCCTGTCGAACCGCGACGTCGGTCTGGGGACCCGTGCATCCGAGCTCGGCGTTCGAGCACGTGTACAGGACGGTCGGGTCCTGCGGCGTGTTGATCCAATCGATCGCTCCGTTGCCCGTGACGTCGTCCGGGTTCGGGATGAACATGCCCGTCCAGTCGAGCTTGCCGGCGGCGAGCAGGTCCTGTGCGGTCTGGTTGTTGTCGACCGCGATGTACTGGACCTTCTTGACTCCGAGCTCGTCGGCGTCGCGGAAGTTCTCGTTCGCGACGAGCGTGTACGACTCGCTCGTCGTCTTGTCGACCACGTAGGCGCCGGAGCCGACAGGCTCTTCGTTGGCGAAGTTCGCGAAGTCGGTGACCTCCGCCCACACGTGCTCGGGGAGGATGTAGGTCGAACCGAGGCGCTGGAACTCGGTCGTGTACTGCGCGGTCGTGTACGTGAGGACGACCGTGGTGTCGTCGGTAGCCTCCGCCGAGACGAGACCGTTGCCCTCAGGGTTGTTGGCCTCGTAGGTGAAGGAGAACGCGACGTCGGCGGCGGTCAGCGGCTCTCCGTCGCTCCACTTGAGATCGGGCTTGATGGCGATCGTGATCACCGTGCCGTCCTCGTTGTATTCGTACGAGTCTCCGATCAGACCGACGGGCTCGGAATCCGCCGTCTTGTTGAAGAAGAACAGCGGCTCGTAGATCGGCCCGAGTGCACCGTGGAGCACGGTCGGGGCGAACGGGTTGTAGTTCGCGGTGATGGGGGTCTGACTGCCGGCCCAGACACGAAGAGCACGGTCGCCATCGCCACCGCTCCCCTCGTTGCCTCCGCCTGCGCCACAGGCCGTCAGGCCCAGGGCGAGGACGGATGCCCCCGCCACAGCGGTGAGCGCGATCTTGCGCCTTCCGTTACGGATCATTCTGTATTTCCTCTCGGTGCTGCACTGCAGGAGGGATTTCTCCGGGTGGAGTCGAACTCCGGACGGAGTTCGCAACAGATCCCGAAAGGGATTTGTTAGGACAGTAACCTAACAAATCCCTTTCCTAGCGACAAGAGTCCAGAACGCTGGTATATAACGTTTCGGCCTCAGGGGCGGTGGCGTCATGAAGATGCACTAACAGTCGAGATGACACTAAGATCGGAGCAGGAGGTTAAGGTACATATGACCCAAAGCAGAGGCATCGACGTCGCCGTGTCGACCGTGATCCTCACCCTTCGACGCGCCGAGGACGGCTCGGCGGTGCTCGCGCTGCCACTCGTGCTGCGCACGCGCGAGCCGTTCGCCGGCCAGTGGGCCCTCCCCGGCGGCTGGCTCACCGAGACCGAATCGGCTGTCGACGCCGCAGCCAGGACTCTGGCCGAGACGACGGGACTGACGCCGAGCTATCTCGAGCAGCTCTACGCCTTCGGGGCCGTCGACCGCTCCCCCACCCGCGTCGTGTCGATCGTGTACTGGGCACTGCTCCGCCAGGATGACGTCGACGCGCAGAGCGCGGCGCATCGGGCATCCGGCAAGCCTCCGGAGAACGTGCGCTGGGTCGACCTCGATGAGCTCCCGGCGCTGGCCTTCGATCACACGAAGATCGTCGAGTACGCCCTGTGGCGACTGCGGAACAAGGTCGGCTACAGCCGCGTCGCCCACGGCTTCCTTCCTGCCGAGTTCACCCTGGCGGATCTCCGCGAGGCGTACGAGGCCATTCTCGGCAAGCACCTGGATCCGGCCAACTTCCGCCGCCAGGTCGAATCCGCCGGCAACCTCCTTCCCACCGACCGGTTCCGCACCGGCAACCACCGACCCGCCCGCCTGTACCGCTACAACACCGACGTCGAGCTGGCCGATCACGGCCCCCTCGGCCCCGAGGAGACGAGCACCCGATGAGCATCACCTTCGTTCCCACACCGGTCGTCCAGCCGATCGACGCCTCTGTCGATCACGCGATCCAGTCGATCGTGTCCGGCGCCTCGACCGACGCGACGTGCGCGACCGACCTCGCCGCCGGCCCCTGGGACTTCGACTCCCGCCCCGGATACGGTCCCGGGTCGTCGATGGGCGACGTCATCCCCACCGGCGCTCCGCGGCAGGGAGAGCTCCCCGCCGAGTACCGAGAAGCCGGCGAGGCCGACCTCGACGAGCGCATCCGCATCGCGAAGGCCACCCTCGGTGACCGCGCCGTCGTGCTCGGGCACTTCTACCAGCGCGAAGAGGTCGTGCGGCACGCCGACTACGTGGGCGACTCGTTCCAGCTCGCGACCGCGGCGAAGGAGCGTCCGAACGCCGAGGCGATCGTGTTCTGCGGAGTGCACTTCATGGCCGAGACGGCTGATCTGCTCTCGGGACCCGACCAGGCCGTGATCCTGCCCAATCTGGCGGCCGGATGCTCGATGGCCGATATGGCGGACATCGATCAGGTCGAGGACTGCTGGGAGCAGCTCGCAGACGTGCTGGGCGACCTCGACACACCCGATGCGGGTGGACGGGTGCCGGTGATCCCCGTCACGTATATGAACTCGTCGGCCGCGATCAAGGGCTTCGTGGGGCGCCACGGAGGAATCGTGTGCACCTCCTCGAATGCGCAGACCGTACTCGAGTGGGCATTCGAGCGCGGTCAGCGCGTGCTCTTCTTCCCCGACCAGCACCTCGGCCGCAACACCGCGAAGGCGATGGGCGTACCGCTCGAGCGGATGCCGATGTGGAACCCGCGCCAGGCGCTCGGCGGATCCTCCGCGGCACAGCTCGTCGACTCGCAGGTGATCCTCTGGCACGGGTTCTGCTCGGTGCACCGCCGTTTCACCGTGGATCAGATCGACCAGGCGCGGGCCGAGCACCCCGGGGTCCGGGTGATCGTGCACCCTGAGTGCCCGATGGCCGTCGTGGACGCGGCGGACGAGGCGGGATCGACCGACTACATCCGTCGGGCGATCGCCGCGGCGACCACGCCGACCACCTTCGCGATCGGCACCGAGATCAACCTCGTCCGTCGCCTCGCGGCGCAGTTCCCCCAGCACGAGATCTTCTGCCTGGACCCGGTGGTGTGCCCCTGCTCGACGATGTACCGCATCCACCCCGGGTATCTCGCCTGGGTGCTCGAAGAGCTCGTCGCGGGCCGCACGCCGAATCGGATCACGGTGACGGCGGACGTGGCCGACCCCGCCCGCATCGCCCTCGAACGGATGCTGGCGGCGAAGCCGCCCGTGGCGGCGAGCGCCCGATGAACGTCGTCGTCGTCGGCTCGGGCATCGCCGGACTCACGACGGCCCTGCACGCGCACGAGACCGGTCACTCGGTCACGGTCGTGACGAAGGGTGCGCTGGGCGACGGCTGCACGGGGTACGCGCAGGGCGGCGTCGCCGGAATCTACGGCGTCGGCGACTCGGCGGCACAGCACGCCGCAGACACCATCGATGCCGGAGCAGGACTCTCGGATCCCGCCGCGGTCGATGTTCTCGTGCACCAGGGCGCGACCAGGATCGCGGAGCTGATCGCCCGAGGCGTCGCGTTCGACCGCTCACCCGACGGGCGGGTGCTGCTCGGGCGGGAGGCGGCGCACCGTCACGCACGCATCGTGCACGCCGGAGGGGATGCCACGGGAGCAGAGATCACCCGGGCGATGGTGGCCTCGGTCCGCGACGCGGATGTCACCGTCGTGGAGGGCGCCTTTCTGGCCGACGTGATCGCCGAGGACGGCGTCGTGCGCGGCGTGCGGGTCCAGGTCGGCGGGGCGGTCTCGGAGCTCTCCGCCGACGCGGTCGTGCTCGCCACGGGCGGCGCAGGGCACCTGTATGCGCACACCACGAATCCCCTCGGCACCACGGGCGACGGCATCGCCGCCGCCGTGCGGATCGGGGCCGCGGTGGCCGACCTCGAGTTCGTGCAGTTCCATCCGACGATCCTGGCCGAGGGTCCCGCCTTCCTCGTCTCGGAAGCGGTCCGCGGCGAAGGGGCGACGCTGGTGGACGCCGACGGCCGGCGATTCGTCTTCGACAGCCACCCGGACGGCGAGCTCGCCCCGCGCGACGTCGTCGCGCGGGCGATCGCCCGCCAGTCCGCCCGACAGGGCTCCCCGGTGCGTCTCGACGCGACCATGATCGGCGGACTCAGACTCGCGCAGCGATTCCCGACGATTGATCGCGTGACGCGGGAACGCGGTCTCGACTGGGCCTCCACTCCGATCCCGGTGACACCCGCCGCCCACTATCTGATGGGAGGCGTCGTCACCGACCTCGACGGGCGCACCTCCGTCCCCGGGCTCTTCGCCGTGGGCGAGGTCGCGCGCACCGGCGTGCACGGCGCGAATCGTCTCGCCTCGAACTCGCTGCTCGAAGGCGCGGTCTTCGGAGCCCGCGCGGCAGCCGCGCTCGGCACGCCCTGGCAGCATCCTCCCGTCAGCTCGCAGCGCGGCTCGGCGCCTCGCGCACCTCTGTCCGAGGAGTCGGAATCCACCGGCGAGATCGCTGTCGGCGCCGACTTCAGTCGCGCAGCGCTGCAGCGCCTGATGTGGGACCACGTCGGCCTGCTGCGCTCGGAAGAGGGTCTGCGACACGCCGCAACCATCGTCGGCCGCTGGCTCGCCGCGATTCCCGAGCCGGCCACCGTCCGCGAGCGCGAGGATGCGAACCTCCTCCTGCTCGCCCGCGCGACCGCGTCTGCCGCGCTCGCTCGCACCGATTCCGTCGGTGCGCACTTCCGCGAACCCCTCGCCTCACCTCTCCTGGAGACAGTCTGATGCTCACCGCCGCCCACATCACCCGCGTCGTCAGCGCAGCCCTCGAGGAAGACGCCCCCTGGGGCGACCTGACGAGCGCGACCCTGCTTCCCGCGGATGCCACCGCCACTGCCGACCTCGTCGCCCGCGAAGCGGGCACCTTCAGCGGCGGCGAGGTGTTCGCGGCCGCGTTCCACCTCACCGATCCGGCGATCGCGGTCGACGTGCATGTGGGCGACGGAGACGCCTTCGAGGCGGGCGACGTGCTCGCCTCGGTATCCGGCTCGGCCCGCGGCATCCTCACCGCCGAGCGCATCGCTCTGAACTTCACCCAGCGGATGAGCGGTGTCGCGACAGCCACCGCCGCCTACGTGCGCGCGGTCGAGGGGACATCGGCGCGGATCGCCGACACGCGGAAGACGACCCCGGGCATGCGAGCGTTCGAACGGCATGCGGTGCTCTCGGGCGGTGGTCACAACCACCGGTTCTCGCTGTCCGATGCGGTGATGGCCAAGGACAACCATCTCGCGGTGCTGAAGCGCTCGGGCGTCGACCTCGCCTCGGCTCTGCGGGATGCGCTCTCCCGGCTGCCTCACACGACGCACGTGGTCGTCGAGGTCGACCGGCTCGATCAGATCCCCGCCGTGCTCGACGGGGGTGCGCACACGGTGCTGCTCGACAACTTCTCTCTCGACGACCTGCGCGCCGGGGTCTCGATGATCGGCGATCGCGCGCAGGTCGAAGCCTCGGGCGGGGTCGCTCTCGACACGGTCGGGGCGATCGCGGCGACCGGGGTCGACGTCATCTCGGTCGGCGCCCTGACGCACTCCGCCCGGGCGCTCGATCTCGGTCTCGACGTGCGGATCGACTGACGGGGATGCTCTATCTCGATCACGCCGCAACGGCTCCGGTGCGACCGGAGGTCGTCGAGGCCATGCGCCCGTTCCTGACCGGGGTCTTCGGCAATCCGTCGAGCCACCACACGTACGGTGAGGCCGCGGCGAGCGCACTCGATGACGCACGGTCGCGGGTGGCCCGAGTGCTGGGCATGCGCGCGGGCGATGTGATCTTCACATCCGGTGGAACGGAATCGAACAATCTCGCGGTGAAGGGCATCGTGCTGGCACCCCTCGCACGCGGTCGCCGGCATCTGGTCGTCTCGCCGATCGAGCACGAGTCGATCCTCGAATCCGCCGACCACCTGCGGCGCTTCCACGACGTCGAGGTGACGCCGATCCCCGTCGACGGCCTCGGCAGGATCTCCGTCGCCGCTCTGACGCAGGCCCTGCGCGATGACACCGCACTGGTCGCCTTCGGACACGCCAACAACGAGATCGGCACGGTCCAGGACGTCGCCTCCCTCGCAGCAGCCGCGAGGGAGGCAGGCGTCCCGGTGCATGTCGACGCCGTGCAGTCTGCGGGGTGGCTGCCGCTCAGCGGCCTCGGAGCGGATGCCGTCGCGATCGCCGGGCACAAGCTCGGAGCTCCGAAGGGGGTCGGAGCGCTCGCCGTGCGAGGGCGCGTCGCGCTCGAGCCGCTCATGCACGGGGGCGGCCAGGAACGAGGACGCCGTTCGGGCACCGAGAACGTCGCCGGCGCGGTGGCCCTCGCGACAGCGCTGGAGCTCGCCGACGCGGAGCGCGAGGAGGCGAGCGCCCGGGTCGCTGAGTCGACGGGGCGCTTCATCGCCGCGGTGCACGCACTCGTGCCGCAGGCGGCCCTCACCGGCGACCCCGTGACACGGCTGCCCGGCACAGCGAGCTTCACGTTCGCCGGAGTCAGCGGGGAGGCTGTCCTGCTCGAGCTCGAGCGTCGGGGAGTGGTGTCGTCGAGCGGTTCTGCCTGCGCCGCCGGAAGCGACGAGCCCTCGCATGTGCTTCTCGCATGCGGGATCTCCCCCGCGGTCGCGCAGACCTCTGTGCGGTTCACCTTCGGACGCGAGGCGCTCCCGCACGACCTGGCCGAACGGCTCGCCGGGCTGGTCGCCGAATCGGTGCGCGCGGTCACCCACCCCTGAACGACGAGCCCGACCGGCCGGCCATAGACTCGGCTCGTGACCGCCTCCGCCCCGATCGTGACCCTGATCGTCCCCGGCCGCGACATCGGCGCCTTCGCTCCTGCCGCACTCGAGTCGCTGCGCTCGCAGACCGAGACGCGGTGGAACGCGATCCTCATCGACGACGGATCCAGAGACGACACGGCGGAGATCTTCGCCGCGGCCGCCGCATCGGATCCACGGTTCCGGGCGGTGCAGCACGAGGCGTCCCGCGGCCTGGGTGCCGCGCGGAACGTCGGCATCGACCTCGTCAACACTCCCCTGATCGGCTTCCTCGACGCAGACGACGAACTCACGCCCTCGGCCCTCGAACGACTCGTCGGGACGCTCGTCGAGACCGGCAGCGATTTCGTCGCCGGCGCCTATGTGCGGTCGCGCTTCGACGGCGAGCGCTACGTCGCGGGGCGCGTGCAGCCGTGGGTGTCGGCAGCGACGTCGCCCGAACGACTCGCCACCACGATCGCGGAGCACCCTCGAGCGAGCGCGAACATCGTGGCTTGGTCGAAGGTCAGCCGCACCGAGTTCTGGAACGACTTGAGGTTCCCCGAGGGCGTCGCCTACGAGGATCAGGTGGTCGCCCAGCTGATGTACACACGGGCGCGCAGCTTCGATGTCATCCCCGACACCGTGGTGCGCTGGCGCCTGCGCGCGGACGGCACCTCGATCACGCAGGGGCGTGCGAAGCTCCCCGTGCTGCGCGACTATCTCACGGCTCTGCGCGGAGGAATCCGCGTGCTGCACGAGGCGGGGGCACAGGCCGCCGTCACTGCCCGTCTCGAGCTGATCCTGGCCATGGACATTCCGCCGCTGCTCGAGATCGCGCGCACGCACACCGAACCGGACTACTCAGACGAGGTCGACGCGTTCGTCGCCGAGATCGAAGCACTCCCCGAGCACGCCGCCGCCCGCCCCGATCCCGCCCTCACCGCCGCGCTGGCGTGGTGAGACGCGCACTCTGGAGACCGATGAACCAGTACCTCGCCGACCTCTTCTCGCTCGAGGGGCGCACCGCCGTCGTCACCGGTGGCAGCTCGGGCATCGGACGCGGCATCGCGACGGCACTCGCGAGCGCAGGCGCCTCGACCGTGATCGTGGCGCGCGGTGAAGCGCGGATTGCCGAGACCGTGGCGGAGCTCACCCGCGCCGGATGCCGGGCGGCAGGAGTCGTCGGAGACCTCGGCACGCGGGAGGGAATCCGAGCCCTCGCTGAAGCGGCCGTCGAGCCGTTCGGCGAGCCGGACATCCTGGTGAACTCCGCAGGGATCAACATCCGCCCGCCGTTCTCCGAGATCACCGAGGGCGACTGGGACGCGACGATGACCGTGAATGCGCTCGCCCCTTTCCTGCTCGGCCAGCGCTATGCCACCGGCATGGCCGAGCGGGGCTACGGGCGCCTGATCCACATCAGCTCCCAGCAGGCGCATCGCGCGTTCGTCGGCAGCGGCGTCTACGGCGCCTCGAAGGGAGCCGTGGAGTCGCTGATGCGCTCGGAGGCCGAGGCATGGGGAAGCACCGGAGTCACGAGCAACAGTCTCGTCCCGGGGTTCGTGCTCACCCCGCTCAACGCCCGGCTGCAGGAGGACCCCGAGCAGATCGCCGCCCTCGCCGCACGGACCATGATCGGACGCAACGGACTGCCGTCGGATTTCGCGGCCGCGGCCGTGTTCCTCGCCGGCGCCGGCTCGAGCTACGTCACCGGGCAGTCGCTGTTCATCGACGGCGGCCTGTCGGTGCACTGAGCACGTCTCACCCCTCGGCCGGGTAGACCCGCTCGTCGGCACGGGACACGTCGAGCAGCGGAACCGGAGCGGTGAGCGCGTCGACCGCATCCGCCCCGGCGGAATCCTCCGGAGCCCGGTCGGCCCGACGGTGGGCGAGGGCCGCGCGCACGCCTCCCGAGACGGCCGTCTCGACGGCCCTCTCCGTATCGAGCACACGCGAAGCGGCCACCTGCTGCGCGGCGAGCTCGGCATAGAGACCGCCCCGCGCGAGGAGCTCGGCGTGAGTGCCCGACTCCACGATCAGGCCGGCTTCGACGACATGGATGACGTCGGCCCCCATGATCGTCGAGAGTCGATGCGCGATCGTCAGCGTCGTGCGCCCCTTGGCCGCTTCGTCCAACGCCTCCTGCACGACGCGCTCCGACACCGTGTCGAGAGCGGACGTCGCTTCGTCGAGCAGCAGCACGGGCGGATCCTTCAACAGCACTCGGGCGATCGCGATGCGCTGCTTCTCACCGCCCGAGAGACGGTATCCCCGTTCTCCGACCACGGTGTCATAGCCGTCTTCGAACCCGCTGATGATGTGATGGATGTTCGCTGCGGTGCAGGCGGCGATCATCTCCTCGTCCGTCGCGTCGGGTCTGGCGTACAGCAGGTTCTCGCGGATCGTCGCGTGGAACAGGTACGTCTCCTGCGAGACGATGCCGACCTGGTCGATGATCGACTCCTGCGTGAGGGTCTTCACGTCCGCTCCCGCGAACAGCACCGCGCCGCCATGCGCCTCGTACAGTCTCGGCGCCAGATACAGCACCGTCGTCTTGCCCGCACCCGAGGGACCGACGAATGCGACGTGCTGACCGGGCTCGGCCACGAAGGAGACGCCCTGCAGGGTGGGGCGAGCATCGGGTGCCGCGTCCGGATAGCGGAAGACGACGTCGGCGAACTCGATCCGTCCCCGTGGCCCCGGCGCTTCAGCGACCGTGATCGCATCCGGGGCGTCCTGGATCTCGGGCACCAGGTCGAGGTACTCGAAGATGCGCGCGAACAGCGCGGACGACGTCTGGAGGTCGAGCGACACCCGCATGAGGCCCATCAGCGGCTGCAGCAGACGGGCCTGGACGGTCGTGAAGGCGACGACGGTTCCCGCGGTGATCGCGCCGGTGCCGCCGGCGATCAGGTAGCCCGAGACGAGGTAGATGACCGCGGGGACGCTCGCCATCAGCACCTGGACGACCGCGAAGAAGCCCTGCCCGCTCATCGCCCGCCGTACCTGCAGCCTCACCTGGTTGCGGTTCTCGGCCTGGTACCGCTGCGATTCGGTGCGCTGTCGGTTGAACGCCTTCGACAGGAGCATCCCCGACACGCTCAGAGTCTCCTGCGTGATGGAGGTGAGCTCGGACAGCGACTCCTGGGTCTCGCCGGCGATGCGCGCACGGACCTGCCCCACGCGTCGCTGCACGATGATGAGGAACGGCAT
Source organism: Microbacterium sp. Bi98 (assembly GCF_918698045.1). Classification (NCBI taxonomy): domain Bacteria; kingdom Bacillati; phylum Actinomycetota; class Actinomycetes; order Micrococcales; family Microbacteriaceae; genus Microbacterium; species Microbacterium sp. Bi98. The sequence continues at coordinate 482,174 of NZ_CAKKLK010000002.1, forward strand.
GAGCACGACAGCGATCAGCGTGAGCCGCCAATCGATCAGGATCATCGCGACGAGGGAGGCGATGACCGTCACGACATTGCCGAGGATGCTGGTCACGGTGTTGGTCAGGACGCCCGAGACGCCGCCGACGTCGTTCTGCAGACGCGACTGGATGACGCCGGTCTTCGTCCGGGTGAAGAATCCGAGCTCCATGGCCTGCAGATGCTCGAACAGCCGGACCCGCAGGTCGCCCGTGACGCTGTTGCCGACGGTCGAGGTGAGCCAGGTCTGCGCGACGCCGAGGACGGCGGAGAGGAGGAAGAGCCCGACCATCGCCGAGACCAGCCAGATCAGGAGCTGCAGCTGGGGGCCACCGCCGTCGACGGGGAAGAGCGCGTCGTCGAAGATGCGCTGCACGATCAGCGGCGGGATCACGGCGATGGCGGCGCCGATCACAACCAATACGCCGGTCCAGAAGATGCGCCAGCGGTACGGACGGAACAGCGCGATCACCCTGGATCCGAGCCCGCTGATGCGCGGTGCCTCGGCGTTGAGCCGACGCTGTGCGCTCTCGTCCACACCGCGGAATCCCCCGCGTCCACCACCCATGCTCATGTCGCCAGCGTAGTCAGCACGCATGACCCCGGACGCGCTCAGCGCGGGCGTCCGTCCGCTGAGAGCGGATTCAGAGGGATCCGGAATGAAATGTCCGAACCTGTGGTTACGCTGAGTGGTCCCCGCGCACTCGCGCGATCTCCCCCTCTCTTCAGTGCCTTGGAGGCCGTATGTCTGCCGTCGACACCGGGTCGATCACCACGCCCCCTCCCGCGCGCAGCGGCGAGATCGCCCGCAGCGACATGCGCGTGATCTGGCTCCTGCTCGTCGCCGCGTTCGTCGCGATCCTCAACGAGACCACGATGGGCATCGCGATCCCCCATCTGAACGTCGATCTGGGCATCCCGCCCGAGCTCGGCCAGTGGCTGACGAGCGCGTTCATGCTCACCATGGCGGTCGTCATCCCGACGACCGGGTTCATCCTGCAGCGCTTCACGACCCGTCAGGTCTTCATCGCCGCGATGATCTCGTTCTCGCTCGGAACCCTGGTCGCCCTCGTGGCGCCCGGATTCGAGATCCTCCTCGCCGGCCGCGTCATCCAGGCCGCCGGCACGGGCATCATGATGCCGCTCCTCATGACCACCATCATGAACGTCGTCCCCGCCCAGTCGCGCGGACGCATGATGGGGCGCGTCGGACTCGTCATCTCGCTCGCTCCCGCGATCGGACCGACGCTCGCCGGTGCGGTCCTCGAGACGCTCCACTGGCGTGCGCTGTTCGCGATCATCCTGCCCATCGCGCTCGTCTCGCTGCTCATCGGCGTCAAGTGGATGACCAACCTGGGTGAGACCCGCGTGGTCCCCCTCGATGTCGTCTCCATCCCGCTCGCCGCTCTCGGATTCGGCGGCATCGTCTTCGGTCTCAGCCAGTTCGGCGGCGAAGGCGGATCCGGCGAGACCGCCGGTGTCGTCGCTCTCGTCGTGGGTGCCGTCGCACTCGCGCTGTTCGTGTGGCGCCAGCTGGTGCTGCAGCGGGTCGACGACGCACTGCTCGACCTGCGCGTGTTCCGCTCGGCGAACTTCACGTTCTCGGTCGTCATCATGACGATCCTCGCGCTGTCGATGTTCGGGACGCTGACCCTTCTGCCGCAGTACCTGCAGAACGTCGCCGGCCTCAACGCCCTCGAGTCCGGCCTCATCCTCCTTCCCGGTTCGGTGCTGATGGGTCTGCTCGGCCCCATCATGGGTCGGGTGTACGACGCACGCGGCACTCGCCCGCTGCTGATCCCCGGAACGATCCTCGTGTCGGCCGCGCTGTTCTACTACTCGACCGTCGGCGAGCACACCGTGTGGTGGGTCCTCATCATCGTGCAGGCGGCCATGTCGGTCGGACTCGCGATGTCGTTCACGCCGTTGTTCTCCGCGTCGCTCGGGTCGCTGCAGCGTTCGCTGTACTCACACGGCTCCGCTGTGCTGAACACCCTCCAGCAGGTCGGTGGCGCGGCGGGCGTGGCGGTGCTGACGGTGACGTACTCCGCCATCCTGCACGCCGGAGAAGCCGAAGGGCTCCCCACGGCGGTCGCCGGTGCGCCGGGTGCCCGCATGGCATTCCTCATCGCCGCGATCATCTCGCTGGCTGCGGTGGCGCTGAGCCCCTTCGTCCGCAAGCCGGCAGACGACGTCTCCGGCGGAGCGCACGGCGGGCACTGATCGTCCCGCTGCGGCGGCGTCTCCTGCTACTGCGTCTGCGGCGCAGGGAAGTGGCAGACGCCGCCGCTGCAGTACCCGGCGGCGTCGTCATCAAGCAGGTTCGGAGTTCCGGTCAGCGGCTGAAGCACGGTCGGTGCGTCCTGCTCGGCGGAGTCCTGTGTCTTGGCCATCATTCGATCGTACGCCTGTGGCGACGGCATGGCGCGGAAATGCGGCGGCGGCCGGGGGCGGCTGATCATCAGACGTTCTGCCCTACGGTGGACGAGTGCTCAAACGACTCCTCGCCCGCTTCTTCTGGGCAGTCAGCCGCTGGACCCTCACCGCCGAGGCCACTCCTCAGAGACCCACCATCCTCATCGGTGCGCCGCACACGTCCAACTGGGACTTCGTGCTCATGCTGGCGATCGCGTGGAGACTGGGCATCGAGGTGCACTGGCTCGGCAAGAACAGCCTGTTCCGCGGGTGGCGGGGTCCGATCATGCGTCGTCTCGGCGGCATCGCCGTCGACCGCGCCGACCCGGCGCGGGTCGTCAACGACGTCGTGGAGCAGGTCCATTCCGGCGGCGTCTTCGGCCTCGTGATCACGCCCGACGGCACTCGCGGGGGCAACGAGTACTGGAAGTCCGGCTTCTATCGGATCGCACGAGAGACCGGGATGCCGGTGACTCTCGGTTTCGTCGACCGCACCACGATGACCACCGGACTCGGCCCCACGATCGAGCTGACGGGGGACGTCGCCGCTGACATGGACAGGATCCGGGCGTTCTACTCAGACAAGGCCGGTCTCCGTCCCGAACGCCGCACCGTGCCGCGGCTGCGCGAGGAGCACGCGAACGGCGACAGCTGACAACGCCGTCTCAGGCCGAGTCCTCCTGCTCGATCTCCGACCGGGCCTCGGAACGGGCGTACTCCAGATCGTCGTCGGACAGCGTCTCGGCCATGCCGACCACAGCCCCGGTGATCGTCCTGATCTCATCCCGCGTTCGCTCGCCGAGGTGCGGCGCGGTATCTCCGAGCACCTCGACTCGCGCCTCGAGCGACAGCCCGGGCCACCACTCGCGGATCGGTGGAAGCGTCATCCCCTGCTCCTCGAGTGCATCTGCGCAAGAGTCTGGACAGACTCCGAGCGGTGCCGCAAAACTGACTGCATGGAACCCGACCACCGATCTGCACCGTCGAGCGAGCTCGACGACCGACGAGACGGACGCGACGAGACTCGGAACGAGCGCGCCGACCGCAACTGGGAGGAGCTCCTGCAGGAGCTGCGAGTGATGCAGACCGGTACGCAGATCCTCACCGGATTCCTGCTGGCCGTCGCCTTCACTCCCCGCTTCGAGGACATGGACGAGGTCCAGAGGGATCTGTACGTGGTGCTGGTGGCACTCGCCGCGCTGGCGACGATCCTGGCGCTCGCGCCGGTGGGCATGCACCGGGCGCTGTTCGGTCGCCGCCGCAAACCCGAACTCGTCCGGGTGGCCGCTCGGATCGTGAAGATCGACCTCGTGGCGATCTCCGCACTGACGATCGGTGTGACCACCCTCATCATCGACTTCACCGTCGATCGCGCCGCCGGGCTCATCGCGCTCGTCTCCTCACTGGTCGCCGTCCTCCTCCTCTGGCTCGTCCTCCCGCGCCTGGTCCGGCGAGAGGCCGAACGTACGCGGGAGGACGAACGAGAGTGAGACGTCAGCTCAGCTGGTCGCGGGAGTGCGGTTCTCGGCACTCACCATCCACGCGAACTGCTCCAGGCTCTCGAGCACCGCGTGCAGGATGTCGGCCGACGTGGGGTCTTCCTCGTCGACGGCATCGTGCACGTCGCGGATCGTCCCGATCGTCGCCTCGAGGCGCGCGGTGATGAGGTCGATCGTGTCGGTCGTCGAGACCTCGCCCATCGGGAACGCGGGAAGAGAGGTCGATTCCGCGATCGTGTCCGTGCGTCCGTCGGGCACCGCGTGCAGTGCCCGCATCCGCTCGGCGACCGTGTCGCTGAACGTGCGCGCGGCGTCGATGATCTCGTCGAGCTGACGGTGGGTGTCCCGGAAGTTGCGTCCGACGACGTTCCAGTGTGCCTGCTTGCCCTGTAGTGAGAGCTCGATCAGGTCGACCAGCACGAGCTGCAGGTTCCCGGCGAGGGTGGGCGACGCCGTGAATCCCTTCTCGGCGTTCTGCCTTCTCGTCGTCTTCGCTCCGCGCTTGGATGCGGTGCCGGTCTTGGACGCGCTCTTGGACGTGCTCTTCTCAGCCATGAGTCCTCCTGGGGTTGGAAACTGCGAGATTAGCTCCGCTCGCGGCCCGTATCGAGGGGGTTGACAGTCCCCCCGGTCTCATCAGATCGTGGCGCAGTGACGAAATCAGAGAGAGCACAGACCGAGATCGACGACCACGCATCGGATGTGGTGATCGGCCCGACCTCGGAGTCGGATGCGGGTGAGGTGCTCACCCTGCAGCGCGCGGCGTTCGTGTCGGAGGCGCAGATCTACGGCAGCGCCGATATGCCCCCGCTGACCCAGACGCTCCCCGAAGTGGAGGCCGAGCTGCGTTCCAGCAGCGGCCTCGCGGCGCGGAAGGACGGACGGCTGGTCGGGGTCATCCGGTTCGTCGAGGACGACGGCGTGCTACTGATCGGCAGGATCGCGATCGCGCCCGACATGCAGGGAGAGGGCATCGGGCGCACGCTGCTCGACGCGGCCGAACGCGCGTCGAGCGCGGATGTGGCCGAGCTCTTCACCGGCAGTCTGAGCGAAGCCAACATCCGCCTGTACGAGTCATGCGGATACGAGCAGGCCGAGCGCGTGCCGCAGGGCGACGGAACCGAGCAGGTGTTCCTGAGAAAACCTCTGCATCAGGTGTGAGACCCCTCTGAACGGGCGCGTCGGGTTGAATCGTCCCGCCGAGTGCGGAATCGTGGCCCGTCACGCCGCACCCGCGTCGTGACCGCAACCGGAAGGAGAGTCTTGTGCTCACCCTCACCGATAACGCCACCGCAATCGTGAACACCCTCGTCAGCCGTCAGACCGACGCCGACGACGCCGGGCTTCGCATCCACTCCACGCCTGCCCCTGGACCGGATGGGGGTGCGCGCCTCGCCGTCCTCGTGACTCCGGACCCGGAACCCGACGACCAGGTCGTCGAGGTGTCGGGCACCCGACTCTTCCTCGATGAGACCGCCGCAGCCGCGCTCGATGACAAGGTGCTCGACGCCGGCGTCGATGACGAGGGATCCGTGTCCTTCGCCGTGCTTCCGCAGGTCTCCTGAGGAGATCCGCCACCGGATGCCGCGGCTCATCGAGCCGCGGCATCCGTGCGTCTGGGACTGCCGCGCATCCGCCTCGCGTAGGTTAGACGGAGACCCGTGATCGTCGCGGATCCAGAAGGACCGTTCCCCCGCATGAAGCTGGCATTGCTCCGTCGCTACGTCGTCCTCGCTGAGACGCTGCACTTCCCCCGAGCCGCTTCCCAGCTGGGCATTCCCCTGGCCTCCCTGTACACCTCTCTCGACAAGCTCGAGGACGAGGTCGGACACACGCTGATCAATCGCGAAGGGACGCCGCGACTCACGAACGTGGGAGAGCTGTTCCTCGCTGAAGCGCAGGCGACCGTGGCCGCCGCTCCCCCGCCCGCGCCGAAGACGGCGGGCCCGGCGGGCGGCAAGGCCAAGGCGTCCAAGGGCAAAGGTCGCGCGCCCATCGTGAAGGGTCAGCCGAAGCCCTACAAGAAGCGTCAGGGTCGCTGAGCCTCAGCGTTCGGTGACCTGGCCGCTCTCGACGGACCACCGCCGATCGGTCTGGACAGCCTCCAGCATCCGTCGGTCGTGCGTGACCAGCAGCAGAGTTCCGGTGTACGACTGGAGCGCCTGCTCGAGTTGTTCGATCGCCGGCAGGTCGAGGTGGTTGGTCGGCTCGTCGAGGACGAGCAGATTGACTCCCCGCGCCTGCAGCAGCGCCAGTGCCGCCCGCGTGCGTTCACCCGGTGACAGGGCTTCGACGGAACGCGTGACGTGGTCTGCCCTCAGACCGAACTTCGCCAGCAGCGTGCGCACCTCGGCCGACGACATCTCGGGCACGAGAGCCTCGAACGCATCGGCGAGCGCAGAATCGCCGATCAGCAGCGACCGAGCCTGGTCGATCTCGCCGATCTGCACGCTGCTCCCGAGCGCCGCGGTCCCCTCGACGGGTTGCTGTCGTCCGAGGAGCCCACGGAGCAGAGTCGACTTGCCGGCGCCGTTGGGACCGGTGATTCCGATGCGGTCGCCGACGTCCACCTGCAGAGACAGCGGCCCCAGCGTGAACGCGCCCTGCTGGAAGACCGCCCCGTTGAGTGTCGAGACCACGCTGCTCGATCGGGGCGCAGAGCCGATCGTGAACTCCAGCTGCCATTCCTTGCGCGGCTCCTCGACCTCGTCCAGTCGTGCGATCCGGCTCTCCATCTGACGCACCTTCTGCGCCTGCTTCTCACTCGACTCCGTCGACGCCTTGCGCCTGATCTTGTCGTTGTCCGGAGCCTTCTTCATCGCGTTCCGGACGCCCTGGCTCGACCATTCTCGCTGGGTGCGCGCCCGCGCGACGAGGTCCGCCTTCTTGTCGGCGAACTCGTCGTACTTCTCCCGCAGGTGCCGACGCACGACGGCGCGTTCCTCGATGTAGGCGTCGTAGCCGCCCCCGTAGAGACGATTCGATCCCTGGGCGAGATCGAGTTCGAGCACGCGGGTGACGCTGCGAGCCAGGAACTCGCGGTCGTGGCTGACGAGAACGACGCCGCCGCGGAGACCGCGTACGAACGCCTCGAGGCGCTCCAGCCCATCGAGGTCGAGGTCGTTGGTCGGCTCGTCGAGGAAGACGATGTCGAACCGCGACAGCAGCAGTGCGGCGAGTCCGACGCGAGCCGCCTGGCCGCCGGACAGGCCGGTCATGAGCGCGTCCTCCGCGACGCCGCTCGTGCTCGGGAGTCCGAGGTCGGCGAGCACCGCAGGGATGCGCTCCTCGAGATCGGCGGCACCGCTCGCGAGCCACCGATCGAGCGCCTGAGAATAGGTGTCGGCGGGGTCCGTGCCCGCCGGGGCGAGCGTGGGATCGCCGAGCGCCGCTGCAGCGGCATCCATCTCACTCGTCGCCGTCGCGCAGCCCGTGCGGCGCGCGATGTATCCCGCCACCGTCTCGCCGTCGACGCGCTCATGCTCCTGAGGCAGCCAGCCGACGAAAGCGTCGGTGGGCGCGAGCGAGATCGACCCGCCCATCGGCGCATCCACACCGGCGAGCAGGCGGAGCAGAGTCGATTTCCCTGCGCCGTTCGCACCTACCACGCCGATGACGTCACCGGGAGCGACAGTCAGGTCGAGGCCCTCGAAGAGGATGCGGTGGCCGTAGCCGCCTGCCAGGTTCTGGGCGACGAGGGTGGCGGTCATCAGACCAGTCTGTCAGGCTCACGGCTGGTCCACGCCCGCCCCGGCCCGGTGACCGTCAGGCCACGGCGCGGAAGAAGAGCGAGAACCAGAGGATGAAGAAGGCGACCTGAGCGAGCGTGCCGAGGATGCCGATCACCATCGCCCACCGAGCGAGGCCCCGGCCGGACTCGGTGTTCCCGGGAGCGTCCAGCTGTCGGCGCGCGAAGATCGACAGGATCACACCCGCAAGAGGGATCACGAACGCGGCGATGAAGCCCACCAGGGCGAGCAGGTTCGTCTTGGCCTGAGCTGCATACTGGGTCACGAGATCAATATAGGGCGCGGCTCTCGTCAGAGCGCGACCTGATCATGCGTCGCGATCGCGAACTCCTGCCCGGGATACCGCAGTCCCGAGAAGTACATGTTCGTGTGCGCGACGATCTGCTCACCTGAGATCGGCACGCCGTCCCACTCCGTGTCGACCGTCGTGTGCGCGTCACTCACGAGGGTCACGTCATAACCTTCCGCCGCCGCGCGCTGCATCGTGGTGCGTACGCAGAAGTCGGACTGCGCGCCGGTGATCACCAGTCGTGTCGCGCCGAGGGCGTCCAGGGTCTCGCGCAGGTTCGTGTCGGCGAAGGAGTCGCGGTAGCTCTTGCGAACCAACGGCTCTCCTTCGTCCCGCCGCAGCGGCGCGGCGAGCTCCCACTCGGGTGTGCCCACTCCGACGGGGTCGTGGTGGACCCAGACCACGGGAACCCCACCGTCGCGAGCGCGCTCTACGAGGCTTGCGGCACGCGCGAGCACACTGTGCTCGTCGAAGCATCCCGGCATCACGCCGGCCTGCAGGTCGATCGCGAGGACGACAGTGCGGCCAGATGATGGCATCCGAGTCAGTCCCAGTCCAGGTATTCCTCGATGATCACGCCGGTCTCGATCGGGTGGTGCATCGGGAACAGGTGGTCGCCGGCGATCGTCTTGATGCTGGAACGGTCAGGCATCGTGGCCTGCAACGCCTCGGCAGTGGCGGCCGGGGTGTCGGTGTCTTCGGTTCCCTGAACGATCAGCACGGGGATCGCCGGTGCGACGGCGATGTCGACGTCCTCGACGCCGAGCAGCAGCAGACCGTTGGCCCGGTCGCTGTGCGCTGCCACGAGGGCGCGTGCGATCGTCCCACCGAAGCCATGACCGCCGACCCAGGTGTCCTCGATTCCGACGTGATCGATCACGTCGATGACGTCGTCGACACGCTCGTCGAGCGAGGCATCGGATGCCGCGCGGTGGCCGATCCGCAGCACATGGAAACCCGCCTCTTCGGCGAGATAGTGCGCGGCGACGCCCAGCACGTCGGCGGCGAGTCCCTGCTCCTGGATCAGAACCAGCTTGACCGGACCGTCTCCCTCATCCACGAAGGGGATCGCGCGGCCCTCTGGCTCGAAGATCTGGGTATCGGTCATGGGCGCGCGGCTCCTCGTTCGGATGTCAGGGATCGCTTTCCAGCGTAGTCGAGCCCATCGGCGGAGATCGGCCCCGCCCCACCTCAGGCGCGCAGGGGCGTAGAGTCAGGCCAGGAGCTGACTCTGGTTCCCCGAAGATGGGAACCCGTTGTCAGACACGACACGCTCGTCCGTCCATACCCAGACCTCCGGCCCGGAGCTTCTGACCCTCGGCCTGCTGGCGAACTCCTCGATGGAGAACGAACGGCGCCTCCCGATCCATCCCCGCCATCTCGACCGCATCGACGCGGATGTGCGCGCTCGCATGATCGTCGAGCACGGGTACGGCGCCGACTTCCAGCTGGAGCCCGGCTATGTGGAGTCCCGCGTGGGCCGGGTCGCCGCGCGGTCTGACGTGCTCGCCTCCGCTGACGTGCTGCTGCTGCCCAAGCCGCAGCTCGCGGATGTCGCCGAGATCAGCGCTGGCGGCATCCTGTGGGGCTGGCCGCACTGCGTGCAGGACGTCGCTCTCACGCAGACCGCGATCGACAGCCGTCTCACGCTGATCGCCTTCGAGGCCATGAACCACTGGACCCCGCAGGGAGACATGAGCCTGCACGTCTTCCACAAGAACAACGAGCTGGCCGGCTACTGCTCGGTCATCCATGCGATGAGCCTCGTCGGCTCGACCGGGGACTACGGCCCGCGCCTGCGCGCAGTAGTCATCGGCTTCGGGGCGACGGCACGCGGCGCGGTGACGGCATTGAATGCTCACGGGGTGCACGACATCGAAGTCCTCACTCAGCGCGGGGCGGCCGCCGTGGGCTCCCCCATCCACAACTCGCACCTCACTCAGCTGAACACCGACGACGGCCCCACGCACCTCAGCGAGGTCGAGACGGAGGACGGCTCCGTGCTGCTCCCCGACTTCCTGGCGACGTACGACATCGTCGTGAACTGCACCCTGCAGGATGTCGCGGCGCCGTTGACGTATCTGCGCACCGAGGACCTGTCCCGTTTCGCCTCGGGCAGCCTGATCATCGATGTGTCGTGCGACGAGGGCATGGGCTTCGAGTGGGCGACCCCGACGACCTTCGACGAGCCGATGTTCACGGTGGGTCAGGGCGTGAACTACTACGCCGTCGACCACAGCCCGTCGTATCTCTGGAACTCGGCCACGTGGGACATCAGCGAAGCTCTCCTGCCTTTCCTCCGCACTGTGCTCGAAGGCCCCGACGCGTGGGCCGAGAGCTCGACGCTCACACGCGCGATCGAGATCCGCGACGGAATGATCCAGAATCCGAGCATCCTGAGCTTCCAGGGACGATCGACGGATTACCCGCACGCCCTGGCGGTGTGACGCGCGCTAGATGTTCCGTTTGAGCCCGACGTGGGCCGTCTGGTAGCCGAGCCGGGTGTAGAACGCGCGGGTGCGATCCCGAGCCTCGTCGGTGGTGATCTGTGACAGCGTCGCCCCCCGCGCACGACCGAACTCGTGCGCCCACTCCAGCATCGCCGCGCCCAGGCCCCGTGATCGCTCCGCCGTCGCGACACGCAGTCCCTCGATCTGCAGTCGGGTCGACCCGCCGCGAGAGAGCCCCGGGATGACGGTCAACTGCATGGTGGCGACGATGCGGTCGGCGCTGTCCCGGACGACCCCCAGGTAGTTGGATGCGTCGCGGATGACGGCGCGGAAGCCCGCCTCGTATCGGTCGAGTTCGACACTCTCACGGTCTGCACCGAATCGATCGTCCGACAGCAGCGCTGCGATCGCCTCGATGTCATCCCGGCTGGCCCGCTCGACACGGAAGGTTCGGCCGGCCACCTGCAGTCGTCCCCGCACCGAGGACCGCGCGTCGGCCTGCATCCTGGCTACGAGCAGGTCGAGCCATCCGCCGACATTGGTGCGAGCCTCTGCGGTGTCGGGATAGCGGCATCTCAGGTGCAGACCGGACTCGTCCAGGATGAACCACAGCATGACGCCGTCGGTGTCGGTTGCCGCGCTGACGTACTGGGCGTCGAGCCCGACGGAGTCGATCCGCACGGGCAGCCTGCGCAGATCCAGCCACGAGATCGCGAACATCCCTGGAGCCACCGGCATCCCACCCCACGGTGCGAGCACATCTGCGAGCGGCCACGTACCGAGTTGTACTGCTTCCTTGACGGCCGCTGCCGCAGCATGCGGTTCGGCGAGCTCCGATTCGAGGACGGAATTCGTGATGAACCAGCCGACCGAGTCATGCCAGTCGTCCTCGAAGCGACTGTGCACGGGGAACACGGCTCGCAGCGCAGTACCCGCGACTTCGCGCGTCACCGCGGTCATCGCGACCACCGCAGATGCGAGCGTGGAGACGCCATCGTCACGGGCCTGCGCGGCGAATGCCGCGGCGTCGTCGACATCGAACACATCGCGCACTTCCACGCGCTCGCGATGCGGCTCGGGTGCGCCGAGCGACAGGGGGAACTGCGGCATCACACCGCCGCTGTCCGCGATGATCGCTTCCCATCGCCGCCGCACGTGGTCCGGTGCAGGGTCCTTGTCCAGCAGCGCCTGCGTGTGTTCGACGAACGCCGGCGCCGACCTCGGCGTCGACATCGGCTTCGCGCCCGTCTTGCCCGCGTCCAGCGCGGACAGCAGATCGCGCACGATCACGAGCATCGACCACATGTCGACGTGCGCGTGGTCCGCCGCGATCACGACCGTGAGCCCCGCAGCGGTCTCCAGCACGCACAGCCGATGGGACGGACGTCCGTACGGGGAGCACTCCGCGTCGAGGATGTCGCGCAGCGCGTCATTGACCGCCTGACCAGGGCCCACCTGATGCTCGACCCAGCTTCCGGGGCTGATCTCGATCTCGTGAAGCGTCGGATCGCCGTCCGCACCACGTGCGAAGGCCGATCGCAGCGTGCCATGTCGAGCGACGACAGCCAGCCACGCATCCGCGATCGATTCACGATCGGTCTGTGCGGGCAACCGGAACGACAGAGCCATCCAGGAGCCGGGTCGGTCACCCGCCCCGACATGCAGTCGCTGGTCGAACGACACGGGCAGGGGTCGTCCGAGCCCGGACGCGCTGACGTCGTACCCCCAGAGCCGTCCGAAGGGGAGGCGGAGGTGCGTGACGTTGGTCAGTCGCATGGGTAGCACCATATCGTCCGGATAACCTGATCACTCAACACGACTGCCCGAGCAGACTCGCTCAGTCATCGATCGAGGAGCCTGATGCCCACCTTCGAGGTACCCGGAGCCGAGCTGGCTGTCGCCCTGAGCGATGAAGGCGGGCACCCCGTCGTCCAGCTGCATGGCCTCACGTCGAGTCGGGCCCGCGACCGGGTGCTCAATCTCGACCTCGGTCGCGGACTGAGCGGAACTCGACTCCTGCGGTACGACGCACGCGGCCATGGCCGTTCGACCGGGCGGAAGGTTGCCGACGACTATCGCTGGCCGAACCTGGCGGATGATCTTCTGCGGTTGCTCGATCATTGGTTCCCCGGCGAGCGCGTCCACGGGGTCGGCCCCTCGATGGGTGCCGCGACCCTTCTGCACGCTGCGTCGCTCGAGCCGGACCGCTTCACGGGACTCACACTCATGGTGCCGCCCACCGGGTGGAAGACCAGACCCGCTCAAGCGGATATCTACCGAGCCGCGGCTGCGCTGATCGAAGCCGATGGTGTCGAGGCGTTCCTCGCCAGCATGCGCGGATCGACGCCACCCCCGGCCACCGTCTCGGCCCCGGAGACATGGCCCGACGTCGCCGATGCCCTTCTGCCGTCATTGCTTCGCGGTGCAGCGCTCAGCGACCTGCCCGCCCCTGAGGTGGTCGCAGGGATCGATGTGCCGACGACGATATTGGCCTGGGTGGACGACCCCGGCCACCCGCTGTCGACGGCAGAATCCCTCGCCGAGCTGCTCCCGCACGCGACCCTGAGGGTCGCCCGCACTCCGGGAGACGTTCAAGTCTGGCCCGAGCTCTTGAGCCAGGATGTCGAGCGTCGCAGCTAGACCGGCTGTGCGCGCCGAGTTCGCTCGCGACTCCGCGGCATGGCGATCATCGCCAGTCGCTGTCACCCTCGTATCCGCACCGACCGCGCAGTGATATCTTCATGCGGTGAGGCCAGAATTCGGGGATACCGCAGGCGCGATTTTCGCCGTCACCCTCGTGGTGGACATGCCGATCACCAAGCTCCATGCGCTGGACGTCATCGCTTTCGCGGCGGACAGCGCCATCCGAGACGCCCGCACCGCGTCCCCTCGGGTACCGCTGTCGCCCGACGCCTGGGCAGAGGTGCAGATCCCACGCTTCGCCGATCCGCCGCCGATCGCCATCGACGTCTGCTCTGACGCAAGCGTCGAAGTCGCGAGCGCTGCCGCCGACCGCCTCACGGAGGCACTGATGCAGGTCGGCTGGACCGTGCGTGCTCGACGTAGCGACGAGATCTGATTCGCACCCCGCGGCTTCGTACGCGCCGGTGCCGATCTCCTCAGCACTCGGGCAGAACCTCGCTCAGTTGTTGAAACGGAACTCCACGACGTCGCCGTCCTGCATGACGTAGTCCTTGCCCTCGAGGCGCGCCTTGCCCTTGGAGCGGGCTTCGACGACGGACCCGGTCTCGACGAGGTCGTCGAACGAGACGATCTCAGCCTTGATGAAGCCCTTCTCGAAGTCGGTGTGGATGACTCCGGCGGCCTGCGGCGCCTTGGATCCCTTGGGGATCGTCCACGCGCGCGCCTCTTTCGGGCCAGCCGTGAGGTAGGTCTGCAGTCCGAGAGTGTCGAAGCCGATGCGGGCGAGCTGGTCGAGACCGGACTCGTCCTGCCCGGTCGACGCGAGCAGCTCTGCGGCATCCTCGGGGTCGAGGTCGATCAGCTCGGACTCGATCTTGGCGTCGAGGAAGATGGCCTTCGCCGGGGCGACCAGCGCGGCGAGCTCCGCCTTGCGGGCGTCGTCGGTGAGCACGCCCTCGTCGACGTTGAAGACGAAGATGACCGGCTTGGCGGTGAGGAGTCCGAGCTCGCGGATCGGCGTCAGATCGATGCCCGCGACGGACAGCAGCACACCACGCTCGAGCGCATCCTTCGCCGCGTTGGCGGTCTCGAGGACGACGGGCTCGATCTTCTTGCCGCGCACCTCCTTCTCGTACCGCGTGATCGCCTTGTCGACGGTCTCGAGGTCGGCCAGCATGAGCTCGGCGTTGATGGTCTCCATGTCGGATGCCGGATTGACCGCACCGTCCACGTGCACGACATCGTCATCTGCGAACCCGCGCACGACCTGGGCGATGGCATCCGCCTCGCGGATGTTCGCGAGGAACTTGTTGCCGAGTCCCTCTCCCTCGCTCGCGCCGCGCACGATGCCGGCGATGTCGACGAACGACACCGCGGCGGGCAGGATGCGCTCGCTGCCGAAGATCTCGGCGAGCTTGTCGAGACGAGGATCGGGCAGGTTCACCACCCCGACGTTCGGCTCGATCGTCGCGAACGGATAGTTCGCCGCGAGCACGTCGTTCTTGGTCAGAGCGTTGAAGAGGGTGGACTTGCCGACATTGGGCAGGCCGACGATTCCGATAGTGAGAGCCACGGGGGTCGAGTCTACCGGTCGCAGATGCGCAGCCCCTGCGGGTGTCGGCGTCAGGCTCGCACGGCGCGGAATGCGTGCGTCACGTAGGGCAGGTCGATCGTCCCCTCACCGTCAAGTCCGAGCTCGTCGAACAGCACGTCCATCTGCCGTGTGATCTCTGAGCGTTCGTCGTTCGACGCCGCGATCAGGTAGCTGCGCGAGCGCGCCATCTGATGCAACTGCGTCCGGTTCATCGCCCGGGTCCACTCCCACTGCTGCTTCTCGATCCCCGTGAAGGGGGCCTCGATGCGCGGGCCGTCGGAGCCGGGTCCGTTGACCATGTCCTCCGCCGGACTGCTGTGCATGATGTCAGTGAGACGGCGCACCCAGTCCGCGCGTTCGTCGCGGATGTTCCAGATCAGCCCCAGCACTCCCCCGGTGCGGACGACTCGTCCGAGTTCGAGGGACGCCGCAGACGGCTCGACCCAGTGCCAGGCCTGACCCAGCACGGCGGCGTCGAGGCTGGCGTCGGGCAGCGGCATCCGTTCGGCTGTTCCCTGGAAAGTCGGAACACCGGGAACGCTGCGCCGCAGTGTCGCGAGCATGGCGGCGTCCGGATCCACGGCGACGACCTCGGCATCCGCGGCCTGCGCGAGCACACGTGTGAGCTTTCCGGTGCCCGCGCCCACGTCGGCGATGCGACGGGAGCCGTGAGGCATCGGATCGAGCATCCACGACACGGCCTCGAAGGGATACTCGGGTCTTCCCGCCTCGTAGTTCGCGGCCTCGGCGCCGAAGGATGTCGCTCGGTCGGTACTCATGTCGCCAGCCTACGGCGCGTCATCCTGGAGCGTCTCGGATGCCGGGAGAGAGTGGGGATGTGCCACTGGATTTCACCGCAATCGACTTCGAGACGGCGAACTCCAGCCCCGCCTCGGCCTGCTCCGTCGGCCTCGTGCGGGTGCGCGACGGCAGGATCGTCGCCACCGCCGGATGGTTGATCCGCCCGCCCGCCGGTCACGACGAGTTCCAGGAGTGGAACACCAAGATCCACGGCATCCGCGCCCACGACGTGATCGACGCGGCCACCTGGGCCGATCAGTTCGACCGCCTGTGCGCCTTCGCCGGCGCCGACGTGCTCGTGGCGCACAACGCGGGCTTCGACCTCAACGTGCTCCGCCGGGCGTCCGAGGCCACCGGCGGCGACTGCCCGCCGTATCGCTCGCTGTGCAGCCTGCAGGTGGCTCGCAAGACCTACGACATCGAGTCGTACCGACTCCCGAAGGCCGCAGAGGCTGCGGGCTTCACCGGCTTCTCGCACCATGACGCGCTTGCGGACGCGCTCGCGTGCGCCCACATCATCATCGACGCCGCTCGCCGACACGGCGCGTCCGACGTCTTCTCCCTGGCGGATGCATTGTCGCTGCGAGTGACCGAGCCGGTCCTCGCCACCCCGGAGCGCGCGGTCGCCTGAGTCGCACCGGACGAATGTCCGTGGCCGAGCGCATCATGGAGCACATGGATGCTCTCACGCTCGTTCTTCTCCTGGTCGCGCTCGCGGCCGGCGCCGCCGTGGGGTGGTTCCTCCGCGGATCGCGCGGAGCAGCAGACCTCGCTCGCGCCGAGGCCGAGCTCGCCGCAGCTCGAGACGATCGCGACCGACAGTACGACCTGTATCGGGATGCCGTCGAGCACGCGAGGCTCGAGCAGCGCGCCGAGGCGCAGCGGGTGCAGCAGCAGAATGCGGTGCTCACCGCTCTCGCTCCCGTGCGCGAGAGTCTCCAGCAGATGCAGCAGAAGGTCTCGGCGATCGAGCAGGAGCGTCATGCGCAGTTCGGATCGCTCGCGGAGCAGCTCAGGCGCGCGCAGGAGTCCGACGAGGCGTTGCGCTCGACGACCGAGTCGCTCGCCGGAGCACTGCGCTCGACCGCCACACGAGGGGTCTGGGGTGAGACGCAGCTGCGACGGGTCGTCGAGGCCGCAGGGCTGATCCGACACGTCGACTTCGATCTGCAGTCCAGCATCTCGTCAGACCGGGGTCAGGGACGGCCCGACATGGTGATCCGTCTCGCCGGCGGCACATCGATCGCGGTCGACGCCAAGGTTCCGCTCGATGCATACCTCGAGGCATCGGCACTGCCGATCGGGGACGCGCATGAGACACAGCGTCGCTCCCACATGCAGAAGCACGTGAAGGCCGTTCGCGCGCACGTGGACGCACTCGCGAAGAAGGCGTACTGGACGGGCCTCGACGCCAGTCCTGAGTTCGTCATCTGCTTCCTGCCGAGCGAGTCGCTGCTCGCCGCAGCCATCGACGAAGACCCGACGCTGCTGGACTACGCATTCACGAAGAAGGTGGCGCTCGCGTCCCCGGTGAATCTGTGGGCCGTGCTCAAGACCGTGGCCTACAGCTGGACGCAGCAAGAGGTGTCGACCGAGGCGCGCGCGCTGCTGAATCTCGGCACCCAGCTCTACGACCGACTCGGCGTCCTCGCGGGGCATGCCGACGATCTGCGCCGCGCACTCGAGCGCACGGTCGACAGCTACAACAGATTCGCGGGTTCGCTCGAGAGCCGTGTGCTCGTGACGGCCAGGCAGTTCCCCGGAATCAGCGCGTCGACGCTCGACTCCGCCCCACCGGCGATCACCGCGCAGACGCGACGCTTCACCTCGGCAGAGCTCATGAGCGGCTCCGGTGCGGAGATCGGCTCCGAGCTCCGCATCCCCCATGCTGCTGACGATGCGTCCGCTGCGCCGGGTACGTCGATCCAGGCCGATGTCGGAGACGTTCGCGGCCGGGTCAGCGACGACGAATCGGCGAACTTGGATTCGGCATCCCGACAGGTCGAGGCGGAAGAGCCCCGCCGCTGAGATCAGGCGACGCCCGGTACGCCGCTGAGCAGCAGGATCACGAGGCCACTGGTCACGACGAAAGCTCCGACCATCCACCAGGAGCTGATCTCGTGCCCCTCGTCGAGGCGCTTGCGGAACAGCACGTCCGCACGTCGAGCGGGATCTGAGACAGCCGTCTTGACGACAGGCGCCGCCGGAGTCGCGATCGGCAGAGGCACTCCGGCCTCGTCGACGTTGATCCGCATGATCCGGCCGGTCGGCGTCGTCACGATCTTGGTCGGCGTGGCCTGGGAACCATTCGTGTGCTGCGTTGTCATCGGTCTGCCCTCCTGTGCCTGCGGTGCCTGGCGGCTCCGTCGACGGCGACAAATCCAGTGTCAATTGTCACACGAACGCACGAGAAAGCTCGGCTCAGCACCGCACAGGCGGTACCGGGTCGGTAACGATGAGGGGCCCGTTCCCGACTCGCGCTCTCAGGTCACGGCAGTCAGAGCCACTTCGAGACGAGGTGCTCCGAGGCGATCCGGCGAAGGGTTCCCGAGGCACCGCGCAGCACGACGCTCTCGGTGTAGATGTAGCCGCCCTCGCGTCGGACGCCGGCCACCAGCTGGCCGTCCGTGACGCCAGTGGCGACGAAGATCGTGTTGTCCCCGCGCACGAGATCGTCGGCCTCGTAGACCTTGTCCATGTCGAGGCCGGCGTCGATTCCGCGCTGGCGCTCATCGTCGTCGCGAGGCCAGAGACGCCCCTGGATGTGACCGCCGAGAGCCTTGATCGCACACGCCGTCACGATTCCCTCGGGGCTGCCGCCCACCCCGACGCACATGTCGGTTCGGGCCGCGTGACGCGCCGCGTTGATCCCGCCGGCGACGTCGCCGTCGCTCATGAGTCGCGTCCCGGCACCGGCATCCCGGATCTCCTGGATCAGCTGCTCGTGACGCGGACGGTTCAGCACCGAGACGACGATCTCGTCCACCGGCTTGCCGAGAGCCCCCGCGAGCTTGCGGATGTTCTCGCCGATCGGCAGGCGGATGTCGACCACTCCGACACCGGCAGGGCCCGTGACGAGCTTGTCCATATAGAAGACGCTGGACGCGTCGAGCATCGATCCGCGATCGGAGACGGCGATGACGGAGAGCGCATTCTGACGTCCTGCTGCGGTCAGCGAGGTGCCATCGATCGGGTCGACCGCGATGTCGCACTCCGGGCCGCTGCCGGTGCCGACCTCTTCGCCGTTGAAGAGCATCGGAGCATTGTCCTTCTCGCCCTCACCGATGACCACTCGCCCCTGAAAGGCCACTGTCCCGAGGAAGGCACGCATCGCATCGACGGCGGCGCCGTCCGCCGCCTCCTTCGCGCCACGACCGATGAACGGAACGGCGCGGATGGCGGCTGCTTCAGTGGCCCGCACCAGCTCCATCGCGAGGTTTCGATCGGGACGAAGGGGGCTGAGATCCGCTGTAAGACTAACCATGCGGTCAGCCTAACCAGTGTGAACGTCTGAAACGGCAGTTTTCGGTCGAGCGACGACGAAGGAATCCCGATTCTTAACACACGGGTAGGAGGGCGTGCTCGCCCGGTCACCGCCGACAGCATCGGGCAGTCAGCCCCGATAGAGTGACTGCTGTCCCGGCTTCCCCAAATCGCAGGAGTTCTCATGCCCGTCGCCACCCCGGATCAGTACGCCGAAATGCTCGACCGCGCGAAGGCCGGCGGCTTCGCGTACCCGGCTTTCAACGTCTCGAGCTCGCAGACCATCAACTCGGTCCTCCAGGGCCTGACCGAGGCAGGTTCCGACGGAATCATCCAGGTCACCACCGGCGGCGCCGACTACTTCGCCGGCCACACGGTCAAGGCCCGCGCGACCGGCGCACTCGCCTTCGCGCGCTTCGCGACCGAGGTCGCGAAGAACTACCCGATCACCGTCGCGCTGCACACCGACCACTGCCCGAAGGATGCTCTCGCCGGCTTCGTCGAGCCGCTGATCTCCGCCTCCGAAGACGAGGTCAAGGCGGGACGCAACCCGATCTTCCAGTCCCACATGTGGGACGGCTCGGCCGTGCCGCTCGCGGAGAACATCGAGATCGCCAAGGATCTCCTGCCCCGCATGAAGAACATCAACGCCATCCTCGAGGTCGAGATCGGCGTCGTCGGCGGCGAGGAAGACGGTGTGGCGCACGAGGGATCCAACGATGCCCTCTACACGACGTTCGCGGACGTCGACCAGGCCGTACAGGCGCTCGGTCTCGGCGAGCAGGGGCGCTACATCGCAGCCCTCACGTTCGGCAACGTCCACGGCGTCTACAAGCCGGGCGGAGTGAAGCTGCGTCCCGAGCTCCTCGGAGAGATCCAGCAGCAGGTCGCCGAGAAGTACAACACCGGCGCGAAGCCGCTCGACCTCGTCTTCCACGGCGGTTCTGGTTCGACCGATGAGGAGATCGCCCTCGCGGTGGCCAACGGCGTCATCAAGATGAACATCGACACCGACACGCAGTACGCCTACACGCGCGCCATCGCGGACTACATGTTCAAGAACTACGACGGTGTGCTCAAGGTCGACGGCGAGGTCGGCAACAAGAAGCAGTATGACCCGCGCGCCTGGGGCAAGATCGCGGAGACGGCCATGGCCGCTCGCGTCGTCGAGTCCACGCGCCAGCTCGGCTCGTACGGCCAGTCCCAGAGCTGATCCAGCCTGACAACGCAGATGCCCCCGACCGAACGGCCGGGGGCATCTCCTGTTTCACGGGGTCATCCACCCGCCGTCTTGGCGACGAAGTCGATGAACGCCGGGTCGTTCATCAGCGGAATCGCGGCGCATACAGACGCCACGAGCAGGGTCACGGCCGCACCGACCAGCGGAACCCACCACGAGAGCTTGCCGGCGCGCAGGCGTCGGATCGACAGGAAAGCGGTGAGCGACCAGCCCACGGCGAGCACTATCGCCGCGACGGTGCCCCAGATCCGGCCCTCAGCGAAGTTGGTGAACTCGCCGTCCACGCCGAGCACCGTCATCATCTGATTCATCGCGGTGGAGAAGTCGAGGTATGACAGTCCTGTCATCACGACATTGATCAGCCCGTAGGCGAGCAGTGCGATGGTCACGAAGCGATCGACGGGACGCGGACGAGCCGCTGCCGATGCGGACGGGACTCGGTCACCGGGAGCGTTCTCGGTCCCGCTCACATCCACAGCCGGCACCTCGCCCAGCGGCGGCAGCCCTGCTGCCCTCCGCTGCTCTTCGAGGGTCGCGATTTCGCCGTACTGAGGACGCTGATCGGTCATTCGGCCATGGTATCCGCCCGGTCTCTGCACGACTCACAGACTGCGGGCGTCAAAAGAATGGCGGCCCCGGAGGAGTGGGGACTCCTCGGGGCCGCGGACTCGGAACGCTGGGGACGCTCGTCATCCAAGTGGGGTGAGGAACGCTGGGGACATTCCTCCACCTGTAGCGCCGATTGCACAGACGACTACACCTCACATGTTAGGAAAGCGCGTGCCCGAGCACCAGAGGCACTTCTTCAGATAGTGAAGAGCATCAGACGGGCGACACATGCTGCGTCAGATCGGCGTCGCCAGACGGGCTGCGCCGCCGCCCAGAGCGTCCGCCCCCAACTGCATGGACAACCGCCTCGCCACGAGCTTGAGCTTCCCGAGCAGGCCGCGATCGAAGCGCGGGTGTCCCACAGGAAGCGAGACGGCGAGTGAGGCTCTGACGCTCGGGGCGATCACGGGAACGGCGATGCAGGTGTTGCCGATGGCATACTCCTCGCGGTCCACGGCGAATCCCGGAGAGCGGTCGAGCTCCGCGATCAGCGCACGCCGGTCACTGATCGTGCGAGACGTGAGTTCCTCCAGCGGATGCCGCGAGAGATAGTCGTCACGCTCCTCTCCGCTCAGATCGCTGAGGATCTGCTTGCCGAGCGCCGTGGCATGCGCGCTCGAATCCAGACCCACCCACAGATCGAGCCGAGGACTGCGCGGGGCATCCACGATGTCGATGAGGTGCACTTCGCCGTCCTGATAGCGGGACAGGTATGCGGAAGCACCCACCTCGTCGGCGGTCTGACGCAGGGCCATGCGGACGTGCGCGAAGAATACGCCCCCGGCGTCGGACTGCAGCCGGAAGGCGGGGAAGTTCTCACCGAGGACCAGACCGTCGGGCTCGCTCACGAGATACCCCTCATGCACCAGTGTGCGCACGAGGTTGTAGGTCGTGCCCGGGGTGAGGCCGGTTCGCATGGCGAGAGTCTTGACCGGCACCGGGCGCGGAGAGTTCGCGACCATGTCGACGAGTCGGAGCGCGCGCTGCACCGAGCCGATCAGCGTCGGCGCCGCCTCTGTGGCGGCCACCGTCAGGCGTTCCCGCTGGAGGAACGGCCTCCCAGCGCACGCGCGTCTCGCTGACCCGCGGCATCCTGTCGCAGCTCCTTGGGCAGGGAGAACATGAGGTCCTCCTCCGCCGTCTTGACCTCTTCGACGTCGCGGTAACCCGCTCCGTCGAGTGCGTCGAGGACCTCACGAACCAGCACCTCGGGCACGGAGGCGCCGGAGGTGACACCGACCGTCGCAACGCCGTCGAGCCACTCCTGCTTGACCTCTTCGGCGTAGTCCACGCGATAGGCGGCCTTCGCGCCGTATTCGAGCGCGACCTCGACGAGGCGCACCGAATTCGACGAGTTCGAGGAACCGACGACGATCACGAGGTCGGCGTTCGCCGCGACCTTCTTGATGGCGACCTGGCGGTTCTGCGTGGCGTAGCAGATGTCATCGGACGGCGGATTGTGCATCTCGGGGAACCGGGCCCGCAGTCGGTTCACGGTCTCCATGGTCTCGTCGACCGAGAGCGTGGTCTGCGAGAGCCAGACCACCTTCGAGGGGTCCTTCACCTGCACGGTGTCGGCTTCGGCGGGCGAGTTCACGATGGTCACATGCTCGGGAGCCTCTCCCGCAGTGCCCTCGACCTCCTCGTGCCCCTCGTGGCCGATGAGCAGGATCTCGAAATCGTCGCGGGCGAAACGCACTGCCTCGCGGTGAACCTTGGTGACCAGCGGGCAGGTCGCGTCGATGGCGTGCAGGCCGCGGTCCGACGCCGCCTCGACGACCGCGGGCGAGACTCCGTGCGCACTGAAGACGACGTGAGCGCCCTCGGGAACCTCGTCGACCTCCTCGACGAAGATCGCGCCCTTCTCCTCGAGCTCGGTGACGACATGGATGTTGTGCACGATCTGCTTGCGCACGTAGACCGGCGCGCCGTAGCGCTCGAGCGCCTTCTCGACGGCGACCACAGCCCGGTCGACGCCGGCGCAGTATCCGCGCGGAGCGGCGAGCAGAACACGCTTGTTCCCGACGACCGGGTTATCCTGAAGCCGCCCGGCCGCCCCACGTACTCGGGGGATGCGCGGCAGAGGCAGATGAACGGCAGTCGAGGTCACCCTTGAATTCTACCGCCGAGAACCTGAGCAGGAGCGGGAAGGGGCACCGAGCGCATGACGGTCTTCGAAGCATCGACGCGTCCTGGCGAGACTCCGCCGGCGGATGCGGTCGCCCCGCGCGACTCCTCGGCCGACGCACCGACCTCGGTCGCACGCCTGAACGCGACGATCCGCGACTTCGTGGCGCGCTGGAACACGGTGTGGGTCGAAGGCGAGATCACCTCCTGGAACGTGCGCGGGGGCAACATCTTCGCCCGGCTCAAGGACACCCGCTCCGACGCGCAGATCTCCATCAGGATCTGGTCGAGTGTGCGCCCGCGGATCCCCGGCGATCTGGCTGTCGGCGACCATGTCGTCGCCGCCGTCAAGGCCGACTACTTCGTCAAGGCCGGCGATTTCAGCTTCGCCGTCTCGGCGATGAAGCACGTGGGCCTCGGCGATCAGCTGGAGAAGCTGGAGAAGCTGCGACTGCAGCTGCGCCAGGAGGGCCTGTTCGACGCGTCGCGCAAGAAGCGCCTCCCGTTCCTCCCGCACGTGATCGGCCTGATCACGGGAGAGAAGTCGGATGCCGAGAAGGACGTGCACCGCAACGCCGAGTTGCGTTGGCCCCAGGTGCGCTTCCGCACGGAGTATGCGGCTGTTCAGGGCGACCGGTGCGTCCCCGAGACCCTCGCCGCTCTGGCACGACTGGACACCGACCCGGATGTCGACGTGATCGTCATCGCCCGCGGCGGCGGCGATCCGCAGACGCTGCTCGGATTCAGTGACGAACGACTCGTCCGGGCTGTGGCCGCGGCAACGACTCCGATCGTCAGCGCGATCGGACACGAGAACGATCATCCGCTTCTGGACGACGTGGCCGACCTGCGCGCATCGACTCCGACGGATGCCGCGAAGCGCGTCGTACCCGACGTCAGCGAGCAGCGGGCGCTGATCGCGCAGCTGCGATCCCGAGCCACGACCCGACTGACGCAGCGGCTGTCGCACGACATCGCACAGCTCGAGCAGCTGCGGTCCCGTCCCTCGCTGCGCTCCCCCGACCCGATCATCGAGTCGCGTTCTCAGGACGTGTGGCTGCTGCTTTCGCGGGGACGCGACACGATCACCCGTCAGCACGATGCGGCCGGCCGTGCGACGAGCGAGCTGCGAGCCTCACTGCGGGCACTCTCCCCCGCGGCCACGCTGTCGCGCGGCTATGCGATCGCCCATCTCGAGGGCGGAGTGATCCTCCGCGACGCCGCCGACGCTCCGGCCGGCAGCAGCCTGACGATCACGGTCGACCGCGGCTCCGTCGCGGCCCGTTCCGAGGGCGAGATCGCGGAAGCACCGGTGCCCCGCTCCGGATGAGCGGGTCCCGCGCACCGCGTAGGATGGAGGCGTGAGTGCGCCGAACGACACCCCTGTGGACACGCTGTCATTCGAGGCCGCTCGCGATGAGCTCGTGAAGGTCGTCTCCGAGCTCGAACAGGGCGCTCCGACCCTCGAGCAGTCGCTCGCTCTCTGGGAGCGCGGCGAGGCCCTGGCGGCCCGCTGTGAGGAATGGCTGCTCGGCGCCAAGCGTCGCCTCGAGGCCGCCCGTGCGACGTCGACCGGTGCCGCCGACGGAGACGACTCATGAGCAAGCCCGCTCCCATCGTCGCCGAACTGGGCCGGCCGGAGACCCCCGAAGAGACGGCGGCCCGCAAGGCCGCGTCGAGCAAGGCCTATCGCTCGAGCCAGACGGTGCGCAGCCTGGTGGCCGCTCTGATCGTCACGCTGGCCATCGTCACGGTGATCGTGCTCGCAGTTCCCCGTGGCGAACCCGCGACCGCCCAGAAGATCGACGTGGTCGGCGTAGCCGCGGACGTGGAGTCCACCATGGATCGCCCGGTGATCGTGCCCGACCTGGCCGACTTCTGGAGAGTCAACACGGCCGAGCTCACGAGCGGCGCGACGACGGTCTGGGATGTCACCCTCGCCCCGTCAGCCGAGGATGAGCGCGGATTCATCAAGCTGGCACAGGCCTTCGACGCCGACGCAGCCTGGGCCCCGCAGCGCCTCAACGGAACCGCGCCGACGGACACGACGTCGATCGGCGGGCTGGAGTGGGACGTCTACGACCTCGGCGATGCCGGTGCGAAGCAGAACATCACCTATGCGATCGGCACCCAGGCGGGTGACGACTACCTGCTGCTCTACGGCTCACGCTCCGCCGACTCCACCGCCGAGCTCGCCGAGTCCCTCGTCCCCCAGATCCGCGACCTCTCGGAGTAGCCCTCATGACAGACACGCTCACGCCCGCCGCCGCCTGGAAGCAGATGCAGGAGGGCAACCAGCGATTCGTCGATGACGCCCCGCGGCACCCGAATCAGGATGTCGCCCGACGCAAGCACCTGGCTGCGGCGCAGCATCCTGTCGCCACCCTGTTCGGATGCTCCGACTCCCGGCTGGCCGCGGAGATCATCTTCGACCTGGGGCTCGGCGACCTGTTCGTCGTCCGCAATGCCGGTCAGGTGATCGGCGAGTCGATCGTCGCGAGCCTCGAGTACGCGGTCGCGGTGCTGAACGTCCCCCTGATCGTCGTGCTCGCACACGACTCGTGCGGTGCTGTGCGCGCCGCCATCGACGGCACCGCGATCGACGCGGCGCCGCTGCCGCCGCACATCTGGAAGCTCATCGCACCGATCGTGCCTGCGGCCCGGAAGGTGCTCGTCGAGAGTGGCGGGACCACGGTCGCCGAGATCGACGCCGACCTGGTCGGCCAGGAGCACCTGCGCAACACGGTCCGCGACCTGCTGCAGTCGTCCGAGGTGATCTCCCACGCCGTCGCCGAGGGTCGTCTGGGCATCGTCGGCGCCAACTACCGTCTGGCCGAGGGAACCGCGATTCCCGTCATCACGGTCGGACTCGACACAGACGGAAACGACACCGAGGGGCACAGCCCCGCAACCAAGGAGGGTTCGGAATGACCGACCAGCACAGCGGCGCAGACGCGCAGGGCTACCGCATCGAGCACGACACGATGGGCGAGGTGCGTGTTCCCGTGAACGCCCTCTACGGCGCACAGACGCAGCGCGCCGTCGAGAACTTCCCGATCTCGGGCAAGGGCCTCGAATCCACGCAGATCGCCGCCCTCGCGCGCATCAAGAAGGCCGCCGCGCTCGCGAACAAGGAGCTGGGCACGCTCGATGGGGCCATCGCGGACGCGATCGCCCAGGCCGCCGACGAGGTCGCATCCGGTGCACATGACGGCGAGTTCCCCGTCGACACCTACCAGACGGGCTCCGGCACGTCGTCGAACATGAACATGAACGAGGTGCTCGCGACGCTCGCGACGCGCATCCTCGGTGCGGATGTGCACCCGAACGACCATGTGAACGCCTCGCAGTCGTCGAACGACGTGTTCCCGACCTCGGTGCACATCGCTGTCACGCAGGCGCTCATCGACACCCTCATCCCCGCGCTCGACCACCTCGCCGTCGCCTTCGAGGCGAAGGCCGAGCTGTGGAAGGACGCGGTGAAGTCGGGTCGCACGCACCTCATGGACGCCACGCCCGTCACCCTGGGCCAGGAGTTCGGCGGCTACGCCCGTCAGATGCGCCTCGGCATCGAGCGCGTGCAGTCGGCGCTCCCCCGCGTCGCCGAGGTCCCGCTCGGTGGCACCGCCACCGGCACCGGCATCAACACCCCGCTCGGATTCCCGCAGAAGGTCATCGAGCTGCTCGCAGCCGAGACCGAGCTTCCGATCACCGAGGCCAAGGATCACTTCGAGGCACAGGCCAACCGCGACGGTCTCGTCGAGGCGTCCGGTGCGCTGCGCACGATCGCCGTCTCGCTGACCAAGATCAACAACGACCTGCGCTGGATGGGCTCCGGCCCCAACACCGGACTCGGCGAACTGCACATCCCCGACCTGCAGCCGGGTTCCTCGATCATGCCCGGAAAGGTGAACCCGGTCGTCCCCGAGGCCGTGCTGATGGTGTGCGCACGAGTGATCGGCAACGACGCGACCGTCGCCTGGGCCGGAGCATCCGGCTCGTTCGAGCTCAACGTCGCGATCCCGGTCATGGGCACCGCCGTTCTCGAGTCGATCCGTCTGCTCGCCAACGCCTCGCGCGTGCTCGCCGACAAGACCGTCGACGGACTGCAGGCGAACCTCGACCGCGCGGCGGCTTTCGCCGGAATGAGCCCGTCGATCGTCACCCCGCTCAACAAGCTCATCGGCTACGAGGCTGCGGCGAAGATCGCCAAGCACTCGGTCGCGAAGGGCATCACGGTGCGCGACGCCGTGATCGACCTCGGCTATGTCGAGCGCGGGGACCTGACGCTCGAGCAGCTCGACGAGAAGCTCGACCTGCTGTCGATGACCCACCCGGGTTGATCACCGGATACTGACACGACGGATGCCGCAGGGACTTGTTCCCTGCGGCATCCGTCGTCTCTGCCCCCTCAGCAGCAGCGGGCTCCGGGGTCGGCATCCTGCTGGGCGTAGTGCGCCCGCCAGAACTCGCGTTCGGTGAGCGGCTCTCGCTCGGGATGCCGCTCCTGTTCGTGCGCGACGTAGGCCGTGTACCGCGACTGCCCTGTCACGCCGTTCATGTACCAGGCGACGGAGTGCCAGATCCTGCGCGCCGCGTCGGTCACCGCCGCAGACATCAGTGCCCCCTCGTCGGCTGGGCGGACGAGGGCAGCGCGTTCCACTCCTTCTCGACCGCGCGCTCCTCCGGTGAGGCGATGAGTCCTGCCGGAGCGAACCGACGCGACGGCACCTCCGGGTCCTCGTGATCGATGATCGGCCCGGGTCGCACCGCCTGGATGACCTTGACGATCGAGATCGTGATGACGATCACAGACAGCACCAGGAAAGTCACCGACAGGATGCCCTGGATCATCGTGTTGCGCACCACCGCCTCCATCGCGGCGACGCTGGTCGCCGTGCCGAACGACGTCTCGCCCGCAGCCAGCGCGTCGCGGAAGGCGACGTGATTGGCGAAGTAGCCGACCTGCGGCACGCTCGAGAAGATCTTCTGCAGCGACGCCGTGACGGTGACGACCGTCACGAATGCCAGCGGCAGAGCGACCACCCAGAGAACCGTGAACGTGCGCCTGCGGGCGACGATGGTGAGCACCACGGCGAGCGCGATGGCCGCCAGCAGCTGGTTGGCGATGCCGAACAACGGGAACAGGGTGTTGATGCCGCCGAGAGGGTCCGTGACGCCCATGATCAGCACCGCGCCCCAGCCCGCGACCATCACCGCCGTGCAGATCCAGGCCCCGACCCGCCACGACGTGTCCTTGAAACGGGGGATGACGTTGCCGACCGAGTCCTGCAGCATGAATCGCGCGACACGGGTGCCGGCATCCACCGCGGTCAGGATGAACAGCGCCTCGAACATGATCGCGAAGTGATACCAGAACGCCATCATCCCGGTGCCGCCGATCCACTGCTGCATGATGTGCGCGAGGCCGAGAGCGAGGGTCGGCGCACCGCCGGTGCGGGAGACGATCGACTCCTCCCCCACAGCCTCCGCCGTGCTCGTGAGCATCTCGGGCGTCAGGTTCACACCCGTCAGCCCGAGGCTGTTGACGAACTGCACGGCGCCTTCGACGGTGCCGAGGGTCGCGGCCGGCGAGGAGTTCATCGCGAAGTACAGACCACGGTCGATCGAGATCGCGGCGACGAGCGCCATGATCGCGACGAACGACTCCATGAGCATGCCGCCGTAGCCGATGAAGCGGGTCTGCTTCTCCTTCTCGATCATCTTCGGCGTGGTTCCCGACGCGATGAGCGCATGGAATCCGCTCAGCGCCCCGCAGGCGATCGTCACGAACAGGAACGGGAAGAGGGATCCTGCCCAGACGGGCCCCGTCTCCCCCGCAGCGAATTCACTGAAGGCCGGGACGGTGATCTCGGGCCGCACGAAGAGAATCGCGACGGCGAGTGCCACGATCACGCCGATCTTCATGAAGGTCGAGAGGTAGTCGCGCGGAGCGAGCAGCATCCACACCGGCAGCACCGCGGCGATGAAGCCGTAGATGATGATCCCCCACGCGATCGTCGTGCGGTCGAGGGTGAAGACCGCCTGACCCCAGTCGGTCTCGGCGACCATCCCGCCGCCGATGATCGCCGCCATCAGCAGCACGAACCCGATGAGCGACACCTCGGTGATCTTGCCTGGTCGGATCCACCGGAGGTACGCGCCCATGAATAGGGCGATCGGGATCGTCATGGCCACGGAGAACACGCCCCAGGGGCTCTCGCCGAGGGCGTTCACCACGACGAGAGCGAGGATCGCCGTGATGATGATCATGATGAGGAGTGTGGCGACGATGGCCGCCGTGCCGCCGAATCGACCGAGCTCATCGCGGGCCATCTGGCCGAGAGAGCGCCCGCCCCGGCGCATCGAGAAGAACATCACGAGGTAGTCCTGCACGGCACCTGCCAGGACGACTCCGACGATGATCCAGATCGTGCCCGGCAGGTAGCCCATCTGCGCGGCGAGCACGGGTCCCACGAGAGGGCCGGCACCCGCGATCGCGGCGAAGTGGTGTCCGAACAGCACTCGACGGTCGGTCGCGACGTAGTCCTTGCCGTCCGCCTTGTACTCGGCGGGTGTCGCGCGCCGGTCGTTCGGCTTGACGAGGTTGCGCTCGATGAACTTCGAGTAGAAACGGTAGAAGACGAGATAGGTGCAGACCGCCGCGAACACGAACCAGATCGCGTTCACCGTCTCGCCTCTGACGATGGCGAGCATCGTCCAGGCGACACCGCCCAGCAGCGCGATCGCCGCCCAGAGGACGATCTTCAGCGGTGTCCAGCGCGGCTTCTCATCGACAGCCACCGGGGGAAGCGAGTGGTCTTCGACAGTCTTCGTTGTGTCACTCATGGCGCATCACTCCATCGTCTGCGTTCGGTGCCACGAGCGTAATCCGACGACCACGCCGACGGAAGCGAATCGCCGACGCATCCGCCGGATCATGCGACAGCGGATGCCGTGACACCACGGCATCCGCTGTCGGACCACTCAGGTCAGCTGAGTTCGCCCCCTTCGAGAAGCTCGGTCACCAGGGCGGCGATCGCGGAGCGCTCGGACCGCATCAGCGTCACGTGGGCGAACAGGTCATGCCCCTTGAGCGTCTCGATCACGCTGGCGATGCCGTCATGACGGCCGACACGGAGGTTGTCGCGCTGGCCGACGTCGTGGGTCAGGATCACGCGCGAGTTCTGCCCCATGCGGCTGAGGACGGTCAGCAGCACGTTGCGCTCGAGCGACTGCGCCTCGTCGACGATCACGAACGCGTCGTGCAGCGACCGACCGCGGATGTGCGTGAGCGGGAGCACCTCGAGAATGCCCCGTTCGACGACCTCCTCCATGACGTTGCCTGACACGACCGAACCGAGCGTGTCGAACACCGCCTGCCCCCACGGGCCCATCTTCTCGCCCTGATCGCCGGGCAGGTAGCCGAGCTCCTGGCCTCCGACGGCGAACAGCGGGCGGAAGACGATGATCTTCTTCTGCTGCTGTCGTTCGAGCACCGCCTCGAGGCCGGCGCAGAGAGCCAGGGCGGACTTTCCGGTGCCCGCGCGCCCGCCCAGCGAGACGATGCCGATGTCCGGGTCGGTGAGCAGGTCGATCGCGATCCGCTGCTCGGCGGACCGCCCGTGCATGCCGAAGATGTCGCGGTCGCCGCGGACGAGCTTGTACTCGCCGTCTCCCGTGATCCTGCCGAGTGCGGAACCGCGCTCGGAGTGGATGATGAGCCCGGTGTTCACTGGCAGGCCCCTCGCATCTTCGCTGATGCCCACCTCGCTCTCGTAGAGATCGCTGATCTCGTCACCGGACAGGTCGAGGGTGGTGATTCCGGTCCATCCCGAATCGACGGCCTGCTCGGCGAGGTACTCCTCGGCACGCAGACCGAGCGAGGCCGCCTTGACGCGCATCGGGAGGTCCTTCGAGACGATCGTGACGTCCTGACCGTCCTGCGCGAGGTTCATCGCGACCGAGAGGATGCGGGTGTCGTTGTCGCTCAGCCGGATGCCGGCCGGGAGCACCGAGGAGTCCGTGTTGGCCAGCTCGACCCGAAGCGTGCCGCCCTCGCCGACCTCGACGGGGAAGTCCAGCCGTCCGTGCTCGACACGAAGGTCATCGAGGTGGCGAAGCGCCTGACGGGCGAAGTATCCGATCTCCGGGTCGTGCCGCTTGCCTTCGAGTTCGGTGATGACCACCACCGGAAGGACGACCGAGTGCTCGGCGAACCGGAAGAACGCCTGCGGATCGCTCAGCAGGACGGACGTGTCGAGCACATAGGTCCGAAGATCCTGATCAGGACCCTCCGCCCCCGCTCGCATCGTCGTCTTACGGGTGGACTGCTGCGCGGTGCTGGTGGACTGCTGCGCTGTACGTGAGGTCACGACCCACTCCCGACCCGGGGAACTCCCGGTTATTCGAACGAGTCGACCAGGGGGTCACGAGTCGTCATCCTGAGGCCGACCCGACGGGCACCTTGCCCGATGCCTAGAAGCTACGACCAGCCGCCGACATTTGACGAACTCGACACGCCACGAGTTCGTTACGTGTTGGTTAACGCGGGGTGGCGTCGTCGGCGAGGTCAGCGGCCGAAGCGCCGGTCGCGGTCGGCGAAGTCGCGGATCGCGCGGAGGAAGTCGACCTGTCGCAGGTCCGGCCCGAGCGCCTCCACGAAGTAGAACTCGCTGTGGGCGCTCTGCCAGAGCAGGAAGTCGCTCAGACGCTGCTCGCCGCTCGTGCGGATGACGAGATCGGGGTCCGGCTGGCCGCCGGTGTACAGATGCTCCCCGATCATCTCGGGGGTCAGATGAGCGGCGAGGTCCTCGATCGTGCCGCCGGACGCCTGATGCGCCGTGACGATGCTGCGCACCGCATCGACGATCTCGTTGCGTCCGCCGTAGCCGACCGCGAGGTTGACGTGGAGGCCGGTGTGGTCGCGCGTGCGCTCCTGTGCGTCGTCCAGCACCTTCGCGAGCTCCGCGGGAAGGATGTCGGAGCGTCCGACGTGCTTCACACGCCAATTGCCCTCGCGCGACAGTGCCTCTGCGAGCTCGGCGATGATCTCGATCAGATCGGCGAGCTCGGCGGAGTCGCGCTTTCGCAGGTTGTCGCTGGACAGGAGATACAGCGACACGACCCGAACCCCGAGTTCATCGCACCAGCCGAGGAACTCGCGCATCTTGGCGGCACCCGCCCTGTGTCCCTCCGCGGGAGTCTCGTAGCCGAGCTGCCTGGCCCAGCGCCGATTGCCGTCGATCATCATGGCGACGTGATGGGGAACGGTCTCCGGATCGAGATGGCGGCGCAGCCGGCTGGTGTAGAGGCGGTACAGCGGCCCCCGCCCCTGACCATCGCGTGTCATCACCTCCCTACGCTATCGTGTCGGCGTCGGCGGACCCAGGGCCGACGCTCAGGATATGTACGCTCGCCTGCATGGGAGCCCGCATAGAGTGAAGGCGTGAGCACTCCCGACTCCTCGGTACCTGACGTCCCCCAGCTGCCCCTCCTGGAGGAGGCGGCGCACGACGCCGCCGTCGAGATCAAGCCGACCTGGCGCGGCTGGATCCACGCGGCCACGTTCCCCGTCGCGATCGTCGCCGGGGTGGTGCTGATCACCGTCGCGCAGGGCGGCGCGGCCAAGTGGGCCGCCGCCGTGTTCATGGCCACCTCGCTGCTGCTCTTCGGCAACTCCGCTCTCTATCACCGGATCGACTGGAGCCCGAAGGTCAAGGTGATCCTCAAGCGGATCGACCACGCGAACATCCTGCTGCTGATCGCCGGCACCTATACGCCGCTCGCCGTGCTCGCGCTGCCCCCTCAGAAGGGCGCCCTGCTGCTCGTGTTCGTGTGGAGCGGGGCGCTTCTCGGCATCCTGTTCCGGGTGTTCTGGATCAATGCTCCGCGGTGGCTGTACGTCGCCCTCTACCTGCTTCTGGGCTGGGCTGCGGTGATGTACCTCGCCGACCTCTTCGTCGCGAACGCCACGATGATGGTGCTCGTCATCGTCGGAGGGCTCCTCTACACGGGCGGCGCGGTCGTCTACGCGATCAAGAAGCCCAACCCGTGGCCCGGCCATTTCGGGTTCCACGAGATCTTCCACGTATGCACGGTGCTCGCTTTCCTGTGCCACTGGATCGCGTGTCTGCTCATCGCCCTCGCACCGCTGTCCCCGTCACTCGGGGCCTGACCCGCCGAAGGCTCGGTCAGCGCTTCTCGGGGTCGTCGTCGCCCTCGCGCACGATCGGCAGGTCGGCATCCGTCTCGGTCGCCTCGTCAGCCGCCCGCGCGGCCTCTTCGGCGTCGAGCTCATCCCTGACCTCTTCGCGGTAGCGGACCCGACGGATGCGACGGTTCATGTCGAGGATCAGCAGGATCACCGCGATCAGGATGATCACGACGGCGGCGAAGCCGACGAATCCGGGCGTGACCAGCTCCGGTGCCACCGTCATCGTGGGCGTCGGCATCGGTGTCTCGGTCAGAGCGAGCATGGAGTCTGCCTTTCATGCGCAGGTCGCATAACCTGGAGTTACCAGCCTAACGACCGGAAGACCCACCCCGTGACGACCGCACAACAGCTCGATGACCGCTACGGTCGCACCCGCTCCCGCCGGGGGCCATGGATCGTCCTGATCGCCATCGCGGCACTTCTCGTCGGCGCGTTCGGCTGGATGATCGTCGCGGCGCAGATGAACGCGGTCGACTCCGACGATCTCGGCTTCGATCTGGTGGATGAGCACAGCGTCACCGTGCGCTTCCAGATCACCGGGGTGCAGGGCAAGGACGTGGCCTGCATCGTCGAGGCGCTCGACGAGGAGTTCGGGGTCGTCGGCTGGAAGGTCGTCGAGATCCCCGCCGGCGACGCCCATTCGCAGGCGCTCTCTGCCACGGTTCCCACCGTCTCGAGCGCCACGACAGGTTTGGTGAACAGCTGCTGGGTCGCTTAGACTCGAGCCAGACAGATGACGCCCTGGCACCGTGCCGGGGCGTCTTGGCATATCCCCCGCGGAACGTCGCCGGGTACCTAACGAAGGAGCTTCGTCATGTCTACTGACGCTCAGGTTCCCTTCCTCACGCAGGAAGCGTATGACCGGCTCGTCGCCGAGCTCGAGCACCTCTCCACCACAGGTCGCGAAGAGATCGCCAAGCGCATCGAAGCGGCACGCGAAGAGGGCGACCTCAAGGAGAACGGCGGTTACCACGCCGCCAAGGACGAGCAGGGCAAGCAGGAGGCGCGGATCCGCACCCTCGAGAACCTTCTCAAGACCGCCAAGGTCGGCGAGGCGCCCGCGAGCCGCGGCATCGTCGAGCCCGGCACGGTCGTGACGGCCGTGGTCGCCGGTGGCGAAGAGGTCTTCCTCCTCGGCAGCCGTGAGATCGCCGTGGGCAGCGACCTCGACGTGTACAGCGAGGCCAGCCCGCTCGGACAGGCGATCCTCGGACTCAAGGTCGGCGAGAAGTCCTCGTACGAGGCGCCGAACGGCCGCGCGATCTCGGTCGAGATCGTGAACGTCGAGACCTACACCGGCTGACGCGCTCCGATCACGCGCGCGTTCCGCGACGACAGAAGGCCCCGTCCGAATGGACGGGGCCTTCTGTCGTCGCGGGTCAGTCCGGAACGATCATCGGCTGGAAGCCGGCACGACGGAGGATGTCGAGGGTGTGCTCGGAATGCTCGGTGCCCCGCGTCTCGACGCTGAGCTCGAGGAAGACCTCGCTGATCTGCAGCCCGTGCCCGTGACGGGTGTGCATCGCCTCGATCACGTTGGCGCCGGCCTCCGCGATCAGCTCGGACACCCGCGCCAGCTGACCGGGACGGTCGGGCAGCGGGATGCGGATCGTCAGGTACCGGCCGGATGCCGCCAGACCGTGAGAGACCACGCGCTGCAGCAGCAGCGGGTCGATGTTGCCACCGGAGACCACGGCCATGGTCTTGCCGCTGGCCTTCACCTTGCCGGCGAGGATCGCGGCGACTCCGACGGCACCCGCCGGCTCCGCGATCACCTTGGACTGCTCGAGCAGCACGAGGATGGCGCGTGCGAGGTCGTCGTCCGTCACCGTGACGACCTCGTCGACGAGGTCCTTGATGATCTCGAACGGGATGGCGCCGGGGCGCGCGACCAGGATGCCGTCGGCGATCGTGGGCTTCGTCTCGATGTCGACCGGGTATCCCGCTTCGAGCGAGGGAAGCATCGCCGCGGCGTTCTCGGCCTGGACGCCGATGATGCGGACGGTGCGGCCCATCTCGGCGGCCTTCGCCTTCACCGCGGCGGCGACACCGGCGATCAGGCCTCCCCCGCCGATCCCCAGCACGATCGTGTCGACGTCCGGAGCATCCTCGAGCAGCTCGAGCCCGAGCGTGCCCTGGCCGATGACGACATCGCGGTGGTCGAACGGATGGATGATCACCGCTCCCGTGCGCTCGGCGAACTCGGCGGCGAGCCGCAGCGACGTCGCGACCGTCTCTCCCTCGAGCACGACCTCGGCGCCGTAGCTCCTGGTCGCCAGCAGCTTGGGCACCGGGATGCCGATCGGCACGAAGATGGTCGCCGGGATTCCGAGGGTCTGCGCCGCGAGGGCGACGCCCTGCGCGTGATTGCCGGCGGAGGCCGCGACCACGCCGCGCGCGCGCTCTTCGGCACTCAGCTGGGAGAGGCGATATGCGGATCCCCGGATCTTGAAGGACCCCGTTCGCTGCAGGTTCTCCATCTTGAGTACGACCGGCGCTCCGAGGACATCCGACAGAGCGCGCGAAGGCAACGTCGGCGTCCGCGTGATCACCTCAGCCAGACTCTGAGCTGCCTTCTCGAACTCGTCCAGGCTGGGGACTGCGCTCATCGATTCCTCCGTCTCCGCTCGCGCGGAACTGTGCTCCAGATTAGGTCTGCGTTCGGGACGTCGCCGGTCTTCCACGACCCCGTGCTGACGGTCACCGCTGCGACGTTGACGAACGCTGCGAGAGGCACCGCGAACAGCGCTCCGGGGATGCCGCCGACCATCGAGCCGCCGGCGACGACGAGCACGACCGCGAGCGGGTGCACCTTCACCGCGGAGCCCATCAGGATCGGCTGCAGGATGTGCCCCTCGAGCTGCTGCACGCCGAGCACGACGGCCAGCATCGCCAGAGCGATCCACGGCCCGTTGTAGACGAGGGCCAGCAGGACCGCGATCGCGCCGGTCACGACCGCACCGACGATCGGCACGAAGGATCCGAGGAAGACGAGCACGGCGACCGGTATCGCCAGCGGGACGCCGAGCAGAGCGGCACCCACGCCGATGCCGACCGCGTCGATCGCGGCCACCAGCAGCTGCGTGCGGGCGTAGTTGACGATCGTCGCGAAGCCGTTGCTCGCGGCCGCGTCGGCGGCAGGTCGCGCCGCGCGCGGGAACAGGCGCAGCGTCCAGCGCCAGATCCCCCGACCGTCGGCGAGCAGGCAGATCAGGATGAACAGTGAGAGGACCGCTCCGGTCACCACATGCGCGGCGGTCGTGCCGACCGCGAGAGCCCCGTTGAGGAGCGTCTGCGTCTGCTCGTTGATGATGCCGAGGCCCTGATCGATGTAGTCCTGGATCTGCGTCTCACTCAGGTGCAGCGGTCCGTTGAGAAGGAACTGCCGGAATTCCTCGATCGCCTGGGAACTCCGCGCCTGCACGTCGGGCAGCTGGGCGCGGACCTGCCAGATGACGAGCCAGAGCAGTAGGGAGACGATCGCGAGCGTGCCGATGATCGACAGCGCCACTGCCAGCCAGCGCGGGAACCGGTGGCGCAGCATCCACTGGAATCCCGGCCACAGCAGAGCCGTGATGAGGATGCCGACCATGAGCGGGATCACGAGGAGCTTCAGCTCGATCACGAGCCAGATGAATCCGGCCACCACCGCTGCGATCAGCAGGATGCGCCAGGAATATGCGGCCGTGATGCGGAGTCCTCGCGGGACGGCTTCATCGGCCTCGGTGGTCACCGTGCGATCCGGCGAGACCGGGCGCGGACGGAAGAGGTCTCTCAGCCGTGGACGCAGCTCTTCGCTCATCGCCCAAGTCTACGGCGCGGGCGCCGCGCGTCCGGACGTACGAGGCCCGGATGTCGGCGCTCGGAGATACCCTGACGAGGTGACCGAGACCCTCAGCTCCGCCCAGGCCCGTCGCATCGCGCTGGCCGCGCAGGGCTTCTCCCGCGCACGCCCCGCATCGGTGTCGGCCCGGCACATCCACCGGGTGATGGATCGGCTGGGCGTGCTGCAGATCGACTCGGTCAACGTGTTCGCGAGGTCGCACTACATGCCGCTGTTCTCGCGTCTGGGAGCCTACGATCCGGCGCTGTTCGATCGGGTGTTCCACTCCCGGACCACCCACTACGTCGAGTACATGGCTCATGAGGCGACGTTCATCCCCATCGAGGATTGGCCGCTGTGGCGATTCCGGATGGATCACTTCCGCGCTCGATGGGCGGCGGCCGACTCGTGGATGAGCCTGAACACGCGGACGCTGCGCTGGGTGCAGGACGAGCTCAGGGCGCGGGGCCCACTGCGACCGGCGGATCTCCGAGAAGATGCGCCCCGCGAGCGCGGCACATGGTGGGACTGGGATGACGTCAAGCTCGCGCTCGAGCACCTGTGGCGCACCGGGGACGTCGCGATCAGCGGTCGGAAGGGTTTCGAGCGCAGCTACGCTCTCGCCGAGCAGGTGATCCCCGACGCCATCCTGTCGCGCCACGTGCCGCGGGACGATGCGATCCGCGAGCTCACACGTCGGGCGGCGCGCTCGTCGGGAGTCGCGACGCAGTCGGATCTCGCCGACTACCACCGCATCCGCGATCGCGCGGCGGTCTCGCAGTCGATCGCCGATCTGGTCGACACGGGCGAGCTGCTCCCGGTGTCGGTGCGGGGCTGGGACCGCGGTGGGCGCCCGCTCCCGAGCTGGCGACATCGGGATGCCGTGCTGCCGCGCCGCATCGACGCGTCAGCGCTGCTGACACCGTTCGATCCCGTCGTCTGGTTCCGCGACAGAGCGCTGCGCGCCTTCGAGCTCGACTACAGGATCGAGATCTACGTCCCCGCCGACAAGCGGCGATACGGCTACTACTCGCTGCCCGTGCTCGTCGGCGACCGGATCGTGGCCCGCGTCGATCTGAAGGCCGACCGCGCGACGTCGACGCTTCAGGTGCAGTCGGCCTGGTGGGAACCTCAGGCCAGGCCTGACGCCGACGCTGAGCGGATCGCCGCAGAGCTGGCCCTCGCAGCGGAATGGCAGGGCCTCGCGCATGTCTCGGTCTCGCGGTGGGGCACCGCGGCAGAGGCTCTTCACGCCGCACTCTCGGTTCGCCCGGACACGTCCGTGCGTCGCCATGTGCACGCGAGAGAGGTGCCCTCGTGAACCGCCGCAGGGCATGGGCGATCGGCGGCGTCGGTGCCGCTCTCGTCGTCGTGGTGGCGGCATCATGGCTGTGGCTGTCATCCGGCGATGTGTCCCCTGCTGCCGGTCCCCCGGCGACGAGCAGCGCAC
The DNA here is from genome assembly GCF_918698045.1 of Microbacterium sp. Bi98. Lineage (NCBI taxonomy): Bacteria > Bacillati > Actinomycetota > Actinomycetes > Micrococcales > Microbacteriaceae > Microbacterium > Microbacterium sp. Bi98. The sequence goes on from NZ_CAKKLK010000002.1 coordinate 520,582, forward strand.
CGACGCCTGAGATCGATGTGCGCACGACCGCACAGCAGGCGCTGGACGACCACCTCGAGGAGTGCACGTCTGCGGAGGCCTCCGATGACGCCGTTCCCGACGGATGCGGGATCAGGATCCCCTGGGGCACCGAGTTCGCCTCGGTCGACGACGTCCGGTTCCGCATAGAGCAGCTGCCGGTCCTGGAGCTCACGGACGGTGGATTCGTCGCCGACGGGGGCGTCCTCGTCGCCACCGTGTCTGGCACAGGTCAGGACGGCAGTCCGAGGACCGAGACGTATCGCACGGACTCCTGGACGCTCCGCGGTGGCGTGACCGTCGAGGGTGACGCTGTGGAGCTCGACGTCTGGTGAGCGTCGCTCAGGCCCCGCGATCGACTCGCCACGGGCAGCCGGACATGCAGAAGGCCCGATGCGCTGGTGCGCATCGGGCCTTGTGACACATCAGAACTGCACGCGTGGCGGTTCGGAGATCGCGCCGCTGTCGGCGACCTCGAAGAACTCGCGCTCGGTGAATCCGAGTCCCTTGGCGAAGAGATTGTTGGGGAAGACCTTGATCTTGGTGTTCAGCTCGCGGACCCCGCCGTTGTAGAAGCGGCGCGCAGCCTGGATCTTGTCCTCGGTGTCGACGAGGGCCTGCTGCACCTGAAGGAAGTTCTGGCTCGCCTGCAGCTGCGGATAGGCCTCGGCGACCGCGAACAGGCTGCGGAGCGCCTGCTGCAGATGACCTTCGGCGATGCCCGCCTCGCCGGGGCTGCCGGCAGACAGCGTCTCCGCTCGCGCACGCGTGACGTTCTCGAACACCGCCTTCTCGTGCGAGGCGTAGCCCTTCACCGTCTCGATGAGGTTGGGTATCAGATCCGCTCTGCGCTTCAGCTGAACCGTGATGCCGCTCCAGGCCTCGTCGACGCGGACGTTGAGCTGCACCAGCGAGTTGTAGGTCGCCCAGAGGTAGATTCCGATGAGCAGAATCACACCGACGACGATCAGTACCGGCACGAGCCATTCCATCAGAGGCCCACCCTTCCTCGTGTTTGTCTCATCCTATCGGCGCAGCCTGCGCGTCGACTGGGTGTGCGACGGTCAGCTGCAGCCCCGTCATGCGCCGAGAACGCGATCCAGGTATCGGTTCGTGAATCGGCGATCCGGGTCGAGCCGGTCGCGCACGGCGGTGAAGTCGTCGAACCGCGGATAGCGCTCTCGCAGCTGCTCGGCGGTCAGCGTGTGCAGCTTGCCCCAGTGGGGGCGTCCGCCGTGCTCGAGCATGATCTGTTCCACGGCCTCGAAGTACACCGACGGATCGGCGCGCCAGTAGCGGTGGACCGCGATGTACCCCGTGGCCCTGCCGTACGCCGTCGACAGCCACCTGTCGTCGCCCGCCGCGAAGCGCACCTCGATCGGGAATTCGATGCGCCATCCTCGTCGCTCGATGAGCTCGCGCACAGCGCGGAAGGCCGGCACGACGTTCTCGACGGGCAGCGCGTACTCCATCTCGCGGAACCGCACCGTGCGGCTCTGTGTCAGGACGCGGTGCGACAGCTCGGTGTAGCGCCGGTCGCCCGTGAGCTTCACCGCGAGCCTGTTGAACGGCGGAGTGATGACGGGTGCCACCTGCCCGGCGGCGCATACCGCCCGGTATACGCCGTTCGAGAGCAGGGTCTCATCGATCCAGCGCCCTACGACGGGGAGAGGCTGCCGCCGAGTCGACTCCGGCAGTCTGGTCTGTCTCTTGGTCAGAGCGATGTCCGTGTGCGGGAACCAGTAGAACTCGAAGTGGTCCGATTCCTCGACCCGACTGTGCAGGGTCTCGAGAACGTCGTCGAGAGGCGCTGGCTCGTCGACTGCCTCCAGGAGGAGGTTCGGCACGCACTGCAGCGTGATGTCGACCAGGATCCCGAGCGCGCCGAGCCCCAGTGTGACCGCGGGCAGCAGATCGGTGTTCTGCCTCTCGTCCACTCTCAGGAACTCGCCGGCTGCGGTCACCATGGTCGCCGCGACGACCTGTGTGGCGAGTCCTCCGAACCCGGACCCGGTCCCATGGGTCCCGGTCGAGATCGCGCCGGAGATGGACTGACGGTCGATGTCGCCGAGGTTCTCCATGGCGAGACCGAACGGCGCAAGCAGTGAGGGGATGCGGTGCAGCCGGGTTCCCGCGAGCAGGGTCGCGCGGCCGGTGGACGCGTCGGCCGATACGAGTCCTTGCATGTCGTCGAGTTCCAGGAGCACCCCGGGGGCGACGGCGATGCCCGTGAAGCTGTGCCCCGCTCCGACCGCCTTCACGGTGAGACCTTGCGACACAGCCGCCCGGACGGCGCGCTGCACGCCTTCCGGCGTGCGCGGGCGCTCGACGCGAAGCGGCTTCACCTGCGCCGACCGCCCCCAGTTCTGCCAGGTTCCGCCGATCCGGGTCACAGGAACGCCTTCCCCTCGCCGCGATACGTGGGAAGCTCGTCGACGATCTCGTCGCCGGAGACGAGCTGGTAGCTGTCGATGCGCTCGGCAGGCTCGCCGCTCTTCGCGTGGCGGAACCAGACCCGATCGCCCACTCCGAGGTGCTGGGCCTCTCGCCCCTGCAGCGGTGTCTGCACCTCGCCCGCGGCCTCGCGCGACAGAGTGCGCAGTCCCTGCGGCCAGACGGGCGACGGCTGTCGCGACGTCACGGCGGGGCCCGAGGCGATCCATCCGCCACCGAGCACGGTCGCGATGTCGGCGGCCGGCCGCCGCACCACGTCGAACGCGAACGCCGACGCCGGTGCCGGGCGGAAGGATCGATACCCGTCGAAGAGGTGCCCTCCGAGCAGTCCGCTGCCGGCACTCGCCTCGGTCAGCGATTCGTCGCTGCCGGTGAACTCGAGGGAGCCGGTCCCTCCGCCGTTGAGGAACTCGAGAGGGGCGATCTCCGAGAGTGCGCCGACGATCGCGGCTCGTCGGTCTCGCAGTTCTGACCGGGAGCGCGCCTGCATCAGACGGATCACCGGCGCGTCCGGTCCCGCGTTGTCGCCCTGCCCGGCGATCTGGGCCTCGTACATCTGCAGGCCGACGAGCGTGAAGCCGGGGCGGCGGACGATCGTGCGAGCGAAGGCCGCCACCTCTCCCGGAGTGAACAGCGCGGACCTGCGGACGCCGATATGACCGAGCGCCGCCGATCGCAGTGAGGCGTCCGCGTCGATCGCGACACGGATGTCGGGGCGATGGCCGGCAGGCGCGACGCTGTCGACGATGTCGAGATGCGCCGGGTCGTCGACCATGAGCGTGATGCGCCGAGCCGCCTCTTCGGATTCGAAGAGCTGCGCGAGTCCCGCGCGATCGACCGTCGGGTAGCCGATCACGATGTCGTCATGGGTCTCGGCGAGCCAGAGCGCTTCGGCGAGGGTGAACGCGAGAATCCCCCGGTAGCCGGGAAGCTGCAGCACCGCGTCGAGAACCGAGCGCACGCGCACCGACTTCGAGGCGACGCGGATCGGCAGTCCGCCCGCACGGACCAGCAGATCCAGGGCGTTGTGCCGGAGCGCTTCTCTGTCGATCACCGCCACGGGAGCAGAGAGGTGGCCGGTCGCCGCAGACAGGCGCGGCCAGTACCGTGACGGGTCGTGCCACTCGGGGGAGACTGCGTTTCGTCCCTGATCGGGGCTCATATCGGCGATGAGGTCGAGCACTCCCCCACCCTATGTCCAGCGCGGACGCGGATTCATGCTTTCTGAGATCGAGTCGCAGCGCAGTCGTACGGCCACGTCCGGAATCCCGGTACTTTAGCCGCAATGCTCGTAATGAACATCCACGGTCGCCGTCTCTATCACTGAGGCCGTCATTCGTGGCGGCTCACCGGCCGTGCCCGGCCGGTTGCCGGGGGGTAGCGATGCTGTCTCAGCAGCATCACAGGGAGACGGGCGCTGGGACGCCCGTCTCCCTTCGCCCTGTCCGTGCGGGATGCGGCGCCGGAGCGGCCGATATACCCGTGTAATCTGAGCCAGTCACATGGAGCCCCCGTAGCCCAATGGCAGAGGCAGGCGACTTAAAATCGCTTCAGTCTGGGTTCGAGTCCCAGCGGGGGCACAGCGCGCTTCTCAGCCATCCGCGCGTCCATCTGCCGCGCCGCGGGTCTGTCCGTTCGCGGATGCCGACCCGCGCGCCTCACGGATTCGGCGCAGGACCAGCACACCGACGGCGATCGCCAGCGCTGAATACACGGCGTAGTCGAGATACCCGAGCAGGTGCTCGAGCTGCTCGTGCTGGGTTCCCAGCAGGGCACCCACCCCGATGAGCAGAGTGTTCCACAGGCCGCTGCCCACGATGGTGTAGACGCTGAATCGCGCCAGGTTCATCCGCGTGGCACCCGCAGGGATCGAGATCAGGCTGCGGACTCCGGGGACCATCCGCCCCACGAGCACCGTCCACCCTCCGCTTCGCTGGAACCAGGCCACTCCCCGGTCCAGATCGCCGCGGCTGACCAGCTTGGTGGCCGCGAGAAGCCGCACGGCCCGCTCGATGCCGATGGCCGCCCCGAGCCAGTAGAGCAGGAGCGCCCCGATCCATGAGGCGAGGGTGCTCCACACGATCAGCCAGCCGAGCGTGAGGTCGCCGCTCTGACTCAGGTAGCCGGCGAACGGGAGAATCACCTCGCTCGGAATGGGCGGGACGAGCACCTCGAGGAACACCAGCACGCCCACCCCGATGTCGCCGAGCTGGGTGAGGACGTCGGCGGCGAACCCGGTGAGGCCGGAGAATCCGTGATCCGACGGCGATGACTCGGCGGCCGCCATGATCGCGCCGCTCATCGGCCGAACAGATCGCCGATTCCGGGGATGCCCAGGTCGCCGAGCCGCTGACCCCATTCGCTCGCGGCGTCGCCGAGGCCCGAGACGGTCTCACCGGCCGATCCGAGAACACCCTCAGCGGCTCCCGCGAGCTCCTCGCCGCCGAGTCCGCTCGCGATCGCCTCGACGTCGACACCCTGCGCGAGCGCGTCGAAGTCGACACCGAGCCCGGCCGCCTGCTCGAGAAGGGGGGCGGCGACGGCACTGCCGACGGCGCCGACCGCCACGATGCCCAACGCGCCCACGGCGGCGCCGCCGACGGCACCGGCAGCGCCGAACCCGCGCACCCGCGACAGGATGCCGCGCATGCGTCCGGGGTGCGCCGCCTCGGAGCGCCCGGCCGCACGTGCGAGATCCTCCGGCGAGGACGAGGTCGGGCGTTCGCCGGGCGCGAGCTCCGTGCTCATGCGCTCCTGCACCTGCGCGCGCTGCGCCGGCGTCAGCCGCGCGAACGCCTCGCGATGGATCTGCTCGATGCGGTGCGGATCGGCGGTCTCGAGCAGGTAGTCGTACCGTGCGATCGCGGCCCGGTCGGCATCCGACCCCGATCCGGCTGCACGGGAGGCGGAGGCGGCACCGGCAGGAGGCGGAGAGTACGGGTCACGCGACGTCCGGTGCACCGGCGGAGGAGAGTATCGATCATTCTCCGGGTGACGCCGTCCGGGCGCGGGAGGCGTCTGCCCCCGCGAGCCGTCGCGATCCGTGCGGGATCCGCTCTCGTCGAGATCGAGGGCGCGAGCGGCCATCCCGAGCAGTCGGTTGAGTTTTCCCATGGTGACGATTCCTTCGTGGTGTGGACGACCACGGGTCTCGACAGCGGTGCGGTGAGGGGTCCTTGGCCGTCCGCGGATACGGACGCCAGGTCTCCTCCACCCTCACGGGCCGGTGGGCCGGGACACGACCTCGTATCCGTAATGACGACACCACCGCAGACGGGAGTACTCCCCTTGCGCTGCCGACGGTAGCAAGCGCGCCTATGAACGGGGTGCGAGACACGCCCCGTCGGCGGAGACGACGAACGCCCCGACTCCGGAGGAATCGGGGCGTTCGAGGAGAGGACTACTTGGCGGCAGCCGTCTCGGCGGTCTTCTTGGCGGCCGGCTTCTTGGCACCGGTCTTCTGGCCGGCGGGCTTCTCGTCAGCAGCCTTGTCGACGGCGGTCGCCTGCGCGGCCGGAGCCGTGACGGCGGGAGCCGGCGCATCGGCGGCCGGACGCGGGCGAGCGGCGAACTCCTCGAAGACATAGCGCGGGTTCTGGACCGTCTCGAGGTTCACCAGGTCGCGACCGAGCCACAGGTTGTTCCACCAGCCCCACACCACGCGGAACTTGCGCTCCCACGTGGGCATCGCGAGGCCGTGGTATCCACGGTGGGCGACCCAGGCGACGAACCCCTTGAGGGCGATCTTGCCGGACTGGAAGACACCGTTGTAGAGCCCGAGGCCCGCGACGGCGCCGAGGTTCTTGTGGAAGTACTCCTTCGGGTCCTCGCCACGCAGCACGGCGACGATGTTCTTCGCGAGGAGCTTCGCCTGACGGACGGCGTGCTGGGCGTTCGGCACGCAGAAGCCGCCGACGCCACCACCGGACAGGTCGGGGACGGCAGAGACATCACCGGCGGCCCAGGCCCCGGGAACGAAGGCCTCGGGGGTGCCGACACGGAGGTCTGCACGGGTCTGGATGCGGCCGCGCTCCTCGATCGGGAGGTCGCCACCGCGCACCACCGTCGGGTTCGCCATGACACCGGCGGTCCAGACGATCAGATCGGTGGGGATGACCTCACCCGTCGACAGCTCGACGTTGCCGTCGACCGCGCTGGTGAGCTGCGTGTCGAGGTGCACGTTGGCGCCGCGCTTCGCGAGGTCCTTGAGCACCCACTCGCTCGTCTGCAGCGAGACCTCGGGCATGATGCGCCCCATCGCCTCGATGAGGTGGAAGTGGGTGTCGTCGAAGGTCAGCTGCGGGTACTTGCTGACCAGCGACGAGGCGAGCGAGCGCAGCTCGGCGAACACCTCGATGCCGGCGAAGCCACCGCCGACGACGACGACGGAGAGCAGGCGATCACGCGCGGGGCCCGCAGGCAGCGACGCCGCCTTGTCGAAGTTCGACATCAGGCGGTCACGGATCGCGACGGCCTCCTCGATCGTCTTCAGGCCGATCGCGTTGTCTGCGATGCCCGGGATCGGGAAGGTGCGCGAGACGGCACCCGCGGTCACCACGATCTGGTCGTACGCGAACTCGTACGGCTCACCCACGGGAGGCGTGATCGTCGCGACCTTCTCGGCGTGGTTGATTCCGGTCACCTTGGCGGTGAGCACGTTCGTGCGCTTGAGGTGACGACGGTGGGCGACCACCGAGTGTCGGGCTTCGATCGAGCCGGCGGCCACCTCGGGGAGGAACGGCTGGTACGTCATGTACGGCAGCGGGTCGACCATGGTGACGTCTGCTTCACCCTTGCGAAGGTGCTTCTCCAGCTTCCACGCCGTGTAGAAGCCTGCATAGCCTCCACCGACGATCAGAATCTTGGGCACAGTGCTGTTCTGAGGCACAGGGGGACAACTCCTCGGGAGTCAGGAATGTGGCGTGCGTGCGCGCGCCGATCGGATGCGCCGGGCAGCTGCGGTGACGCCAAGCGCTATCAGGATACCAGGGACTGTGAGCGCGATGAGCGGCAGGGTACCGTAGCGCAGCGATTCAGCGCTGGGAAGCAGCGGTGAACCGGCTTCCGTCGGCGCGTCCGCATCCGGCAGAGGCGGGACCTCGACCGGCGCGGCGGTGGGTTCCGGCTGCGGGACGGTCTCCGCCCGACGGAACAGGCGGACCCACTCGGCGAGGTCTCCCATGGGGTTCTCGGAGACCTTGGGCACGTCCCCGCTGATCGCCGCCTCGGCATCCACCAGACCATAGCCGTAGAGGGGGTCGGGAGGATCCGCCATGCCGGGGACCTCGATCGCCGTCTTGATGATGCGGTTGATGACGTTGGCGGCATCGAGCTCGGGATGCGCGGACCGGACGAGGGCCGCGATGCCCGCGACGATGGGCGCCGCACCGCTGGTGCCGCTCCAGGGCACGACCGTGCCGTCCGCCGAGACGCCGCGCAGGCCCTCGCTGGGTGCCGCGATGCCGATGGTGATCCCCTGCGTCGAGGCTTCGATGCTCGCCGTGCCCGTCTGATCGACTCCGCCGACCGTGAGCACGCCGGGGATCGTCGCGGGGGCGCCGATGATGTCGGTGCCGCTCCCCCGATTGCCCGCCGCGACCACGACCACGACGTCGTTCTCGAAGGCGTAGAGGAACGCGTCGTCCCAACTCTTGTCCCAGTCCAGCGTGTTCGTGGTGAACGAGAGGTTGATGATGTCCGCCCCGTGATCGACCGCCCAGCGCATCGCCTTCGCCACCTGCTCGGTGAACGGCACGGCGGCAGCTGCGCCGAACCCCACGGAGATCGAGAGCAGATCGGCTTCGGGGGCGACGCCGATCATGCCCTTGCCGTCGGCCGCGCCGCGCCCGGCGGCGAGGGATGCGACCCACGAGCCGTGATTGCCGTCGATGGCACCCACCGGGGTGCGCCCGTCGGGTGTCCCGGTGCCGGACACGTCCGTGCCGCCGACGACGGCCCCGTCGAACACTCCCGGGACCTTGGCGATCCCGGTATCGATGACGGCGATGGTCACTCCGTCGCCGCGGGTGGTCTGCCAGGCGTCTCGGATCCCGGCGCCATCGAGCCAGTATTCGGCGGCGCGCACCGGATCGGCAGGATCATCGGGCACCGGCGGCGGCGTCGCCGCTGCGCCGAGGAGCAGGACGGATGCCACGATCGTCGCCACCGCGACGCCGTTGCGCAGCATCCGCGGCGGCCTCATTCGGTCGACGCCTCGACGTCGCGCAGGGCCGCACCCGGGGCGTCGCACCGGCACTTCTCGGGAGACCACGTCGAACGCTCGAGCGCCACGTCACCGATCGGGTTCACGCCGGGGCCGGCCGCGAGAGCGTGACCGGCCAGAGCGTGCAGGCACTTGACGCGCGTGGGCATGCCGCCCGCCGAGATGCCGTCGATCTCAGTGACCTCGCCGAACTGCGCACGATCGGCGAGGTAGGCCTCGTGCGCCGCGAGGTAGGCCGCCGCGACCCCGTCGTCCTCGGCGAGGAGCGCCGCGAGCTCCGGCATGACCTGCGTGGCCTCGAGAGTCGACATGGCCGCAGTCGCGGCAGGGTGGGTGAGGTAGTAGAAGGTGGGGAACGGCGTTCCGTCCGGCAGCCTCGGCGTGGTGGCGACGACCGTGGGGTTGCCGCAGACGCAACGGGCTGCGATGCCGACGACGCCGCGAGCGGTTCTCCCCAACTGGGCCGACACCACGGCGAGTTCGGCGGTCGTGGGGGCGGGGAATGGCGGCGTGGTCACCCGACCAGCGTACGGGAGCCGACCGGGAGGATGCTCGGAGCACACGCCCCGTGCGGCGGCGGCGCAGGTCAGCGGGCGACTGCGGCCGTGTCGCTGAGTCCGGCGGACGTCAGAGTGCGCAGGAGCTGCGGCATCCAGTCGGAGGGCGTCTCCTCGAGCGTGTCGCTGACCGGGCCCTGCTGCTGCGGAAGCGCGGCGGGGTCGAGGTCGTTGTCGATCAGGTACACGACCTCGCCGGGCTTGACGTAATACAGGCGCTCACGCGCCTGGGTGGTGATGTACGCCGGGTCGTTCCAGCGTTCACGCTCTTTCTCGAGCGCGGCGATCTGGTCTTCGGAGACCTGGATCGACTGCTCCAGAGCCGAGATCTTCTGCCTCTGATCGATGAAGGTGCCGAGGGTCGGCACCAGCACCCACGCGCCGAGGACCACGAGAGACAGCATGATGACCGAGAAGGCCGACAGGCGGATGCCGGAGGCCCACTCGCGCACATCGACCCTGCGGTCCTGCGCGCCTCTGCTCGCCGCACCCCGGGGCGTCCGACCCGCGGTGCGCCGTGCGGGCGACGGCGGCGCTGAGGCGGGCCGGGTCGACCCCGGAGACGCCGAAGGAGGAGCCGGTCGTCGTGCCACGGCTCCTCCTTCGTTCGAGCCGCTCAGGCGGCTTCTGTCTGTCTCAGCTGTGTTCAGCCCTGGTAGCGCGGGAACGCGGAGCGGCCGGCGAAGACAGCCGCGTCGCCCAGCTCTTCCTCGATGCGCAGAAGCTGATTGTACTTCGCGACGCGCTCGCTGCGAGCAGGCGCACCCGCCTTGATCTGACCCGCGTTCGTCGCGACCACGAGGTCGGCGATCGTCGTGTCCTCGGTCTCACCCGAGCGGTGCGACAGCATGGCGGTGTAACCCGAGCGCTGCGCCAGGCTGACCGCGTCGAACGTCTCGGTGAGCGTTCCGATCTGGTTGACCTTCACGAGCAGCGAGTTGGCGACGCCGCGCTTGATGCCGTCAGCCAGACGCGTCGGGTTGGTGACGAACAGGTCGTCTCCGACGAGCTGGACCTTCGAGCCGAGAGCGTCGGTGAGGAGCTTCCAGTTGTCCCAGTCGTCCTCGGCGAGGGCGTCCTCGATCGTGACGATCGGGAAGTCGTTGACCAGACCCTGGTAGTACTCGATCAGCTCGGGGCCGGTCCAGTCCTTGTTGTCGAGGCGGTACACGCCGTCGCTGAAGAACTCGGTCGCTGCGACGTCGAGGCCGAGCGCGATCTCGGTGCCCGGCTTGAAGCCGGCCTTCTCGATCGCCTTGACGAGGAAGTCGAGACCCTCGCGGTTGCTGGGCAGGTCGGGGGCGAAGCCGCCCTCGTCGCCGAGGCCCGTCGCGTAGCCGGCGGCCTTCAGCTCGCCGCGCAGCACGTGGTAGGTCTCGACACCCCAGCGAAGCGCCTCGGAGTACGTCTCGGCGCCGATCGGCGCGAGGAAGAACTCCTGCATGTCGATGCCGTTGTCGGCGTGCTCGCCGCCGTTGATCACGTTGAAGAGCGGCACGGGCAGCACGTGCGCGTTGGGGCCGCCCAGGTAGCGGAACAGGGGCAGATCGGCCGAGTCGGCCGCGGCCTTCGCGACGGCGAGGCTGACGCCGAGGATCGCGTTGGCGCCGGTGCGCTGCTTGTTCTCGGTGCCGTCGGTCTCGATCAGGATCTCGTCGACGATGCGCTGCTCGCTCGCCTCGATGCCCTCGAGCGCCGGTCCGAGTTCGTCGATGATGGCGTCGACGGCCTTGAGCACGCCCTTGCCGCCATAACGGCTCTTGTCGCCGTCGCGCAGCTCGTACGCCTCGAATGCGCCGGTGGATGCACCCGACGGGACGGCTGCCCGCTGGACTACGCCGTCGTCGAGGAGCACCTCCACCTCAACGGTCGGGTTTCCGCGCGAGTCGAGAATCTCGCGTGCGCCTACAGCCTCGATCAGTGCCACTGATGTGCTCCTTGCTCAGAGAAAAGGTGTGTGGAGCGTCGTCGATCCGCGCCCAGTCTAGCCCGCCCGAACCTCAGCACCCGGGTCGGGGTCGGAGGTTCACACGACGACAGCGAGCGCGACGCCATCCCAGCCTTTGACACCGACCGTCTGCAGCGCGGTGGCGTCGAAGCGCGGGTCCTCGCCCAGCATCCGCAGTGCATCCCTGGTGCCGACGACCTTGGGGTCGGCCGCATCGTCGCGCACGATCTCACCCTCCCGTCCGATGTTGTCGAGCACGATCACGGTTCCGGGATGGCCCAGTTTCGCGGCCCAGTCGAGGTAGACCGTGTTCGACTCCTTGTCGGCGTCGATGAAGACCAGGTCGAAGCCGCCGACCAGCGTGGGGAGCACGTCGGCACCTCGGCCGATCCGGATGTCGACGCGGTCTCCGACGCCGGCGGCATCGATGCTCGCGCGGGCCACGGCGGCGTTGTCCGCTTCGGCCTCGACGGTGATCACCCGCCCCTCGGGACCCACCGCCCGTGCGAGCCAGATCGTCGAGTACCCGCCGAGCGTTCCGATCTCCAGCACGCGGCGAGCGCCGCTGATGCGGGCGAGGAGGTTGAGGAGCTTGCCGCCGACCGGCGCGACCTCGATCTCGGGAAGACCGGCATCGTGCTGAGCGGCCAGCGCCGCCTCCAGCTGCGGATCATGACCGACGAGGAGATCAGCGAGATAGGCGTCGGCATTCGACCAGGCGGCGGGAGTGGATTCCATGCCCTCAGCAAACCGTGAGCCCCGAAGAGCGTCAAGAGGGTTGCGGACCCCTCCCGGCTCGGGGAGCGGACAGCAGCCGCCCGGGCGCGCCCGCGAGCTCGGGCTGACGACGGAACTGGCCCGTGAGTGCCAATGCGGCGATCACCGCCGCCGCGACGATCCATCCCGCGACGCCGAGAGGTCCGGCGAGTGCGAGATCGGGCTGCGATGCGGCGAAGATGAGGACGAGTCCGGCGGCCGCGTTCAGCGAGCCGTGCGCGAGGACGGCGGGCCAGACCGATGCGGAGCGCAGACGCAGCCAGCCCAGCAGCACACCCCAGGCCATGCAGCCGCCGATCATGAACAGCACGCCGGTGATGTCGGTGCGCCCGAAGTTGTAGCCCAGCAGGATCACCGGGCTGTGCCAGAAGCCCCAGATCGCTCCGCTGATGAGGAGTGCCGGCCACGTGCCGAGCGGTCGCAGGGCCGGGACGAGCCACCCGCGCCAGCCGAGTTCTTCGCCGAACGCCAGCACACTGTTGATCAGGGCGCCGACAGGGATCATCACGATCTGCGAGATCACGATGAGCTCGATCGGGGGCATCGGCGCACCGGCGGGCAGCGACCTCGCGATCTCAGCGGAGAACGCCGAGAACGTCGGGTCGAGCTGCACCCATCCGAAGGCCGCCGCGACCACGATGCCGAGCACGACGAGAACCGGAGGGACGAGCCAGCCCGCCACCATCAGCCAGACGACCCGCCTCGCCGGGCGCAGGGGCCAGATGCCCAGGAAGCGGAGCCGCTCCCCCGGTGCCGGCACACGCAGGGCGAAGGTGACCACGAGCGCGGCGAGCGCGGGGGTCAGCATCATCACGGGCAGCAGGAACCAGGTGCTGGGCTCGGCGAGGCCGTCGCCCAGCCACAGCGGCAGGGCGACGAGCCAGGCGAGCCCGCACGCGAGCGCGACGAAGAGGACGACGGATGCGGCTCTGATGCGGGTCATGGATTGACTCCCGGTTCGGTGTCGATGTGCTGTTCGGTGTCGATGTGCTGTTCGGTGTCGATGTGCTGTTCGGTGTCGATGTGCGGTGCGATCATCGGGATGCTGCGGAAGCGAGGACGGATGCCGCTGTGGAGGCGTCATCGACGGTGACGACGAACACGCGACCGTCTGTGCGGGTGATCTCGAGGGCCTCGCCGGTGCGCAGCACGAATCCGCGCCGCCCGTCGGTGCCGATTCGGTAGCCCCAGCCGCCGAACTCGGCGAACGGGTCGACCTGCACCGCGCGAGCGCTGGCGATGTCGGCCGCGGCGATCTCGAGACGCGGCCATCCGGCGACGGAGCGCACCCGAAGGCCAGCGGTGCTCGCCCGCACCCGGAACGACAGACCCGTCGCCACGACGATGACGAGGACCGCAGTGATGCCCGCCACGATCCACCCGGCGGCGATGCCCCGGGCGAGCAGCAGCACGCTCACGGCGACCGTGAAGAAGACGCTGATCCCGAGGACGACCTGGCCACTGCGGGCCACGTTCACGGTCTTCATCCACACGGCGCGCTCGTGGTCGGCGAGAGGGAGAGGTGCCGCCGGATCCGCGGACGCGACGGATGCGACGGGCACCTTCGGCTGCGCGAACCATCCGATCACCCCGAGGCCGGCGGCGATCGCGACGATGACCGGGACCCAGAGGGTGATGTCGGGCGCCTCGGTCGCATCGGAGAGCCCTCGCTGGGAGCCGGTCGTCGTGATCGCGAGCATGGACATCAGGCCCGCCATCGCGAGGCCGGCCGCTCCGAGCAGACGGGCGGTCGTCGACCACTGCGACTGGGGAAGCGGCCCGCCCGAGCCCCGTGGGGGCAGCCTGTGCGAGACCAGGACGATGATCGCGAACATCGCCACGATCCCTCCGCCCAGGCCGATCAGCATGACCAGTGGCGTCCACCGCGGCGCGAAGCCATCGGCCCCGTCGAGGCCCCAGTGGATCGCCGCAGGATCGGGGATGTCGGGCAGCCACGCCAGGACGATGACGGCGGCGAGCACGATCAGAGCGGCGGGGACGATGACCCCGACCCACCAGAAGGCGGTGCGGGCGCGGCGGATCTCGGGGGTCATGCGTCGGTCTCCTTGATGAGCGCGGCCAGTGTCGAGGAAGAGAGTCCGAGGGCTGCGGCGCGGGCGACGAGCGCGGCGATGTCCTGTGAGAGCTCGGCGAGCGGAGATGCAGCAGCGGACACCACCGCTCCCCTGCCACGGCGCAGATCGATCAGCCCCTCGTCGCGCAGCTGCTGATAGGCACGGAGAACGGTGTGCAGGTTGATCTCGAGCGCCTCGGCGAGTTCACGGGCTGCAGGCAGCCGGTCACCCGGCACGAGACGTCCGGCGAGGACATCGGCGCGAACGGATGCCGCGACCTGATCGAAGAGCGGCCGAGCGCTGTCGGCGTCGATGCGGATCAGCATCCCGTCCTCCAATCTTCTAGTAGTTCTACATAAACTATAACAACTGTCGCAACCCTCCAGCGAGCTTTGTCCGGATCAGGCCGTCGGCCACACTGACCTCATGCGCATCACTCCCCGTCGTCTCGCCACGGGCATGAGCCTGTGGGTCCCCAATCTGTTCAGCGGCATCCGCATCCGCCGCTTCAGCGAGGACTGGACGCACGCCACGGTCGAGCTGCACGTCAACGTGTTCACCCGCAATTACGTGAAGACGGCATTCGGCGGCTCGATGTCCGCGATGACGGACCCGTACTTCTTCATGCTCGTGATGCATCAGCTCGGCCGGGACTATGTCGTCTGGGACACCCGGGGCGAGATCGAGTTCGTCAAGCCCGGGCGCGGGGTGCTGACCGCCGAGTTCGAGGTCAGCCGCGAGCGGGCCGAGGAGATCCGCGAGCGGGCGCACGGCGGTGCGAAGGTGCTCGAGTGGTTCGAGACCGTCATCACCGACCGCGACGGAGACGTCGTCGCCAGAGTCCGCCGACAGGTCTACATCCGCGAGAAGCAGCGCGTCACCTCCGCTCGGGGCTGACGGCGACGGCGATACCGGACGTTCACCCGGACGTGCCACGATGACGGGATGCCCCTCGCCCGCCGCCTGACACTGGTCGACGCCGTCGCGATCGGTCTCGGTTCGATGATCGGCGCCGGCGTGTTCTCCGTGTGGGCACCGGCCATGGGAGTCGCCGGAAGCGGCATCCTGATCGCCCTGGCGATCGCCGCGATCGTCGCCTACTGCAACGCGACCGCCTCGGCGCAGCTCGCCGCCGCGCATCCCGTCGCCGGCGGCACCTACGCGTACGCCCGCGCCGAGATCGGCCCGTGGTGGGGATTCGTCGCCGGATGGAGCTTCGTGATCGGCAAGATCGCCAGCTGCGCGGCGATGGCCATGACCTTCGCCGCCTACGCCGCACCGGACGGCTGGCAGGTGCCGGTCGCCGTCGCTGCCGTCGTCGCTCTCGCGGCGGTCAACTGCTTCGGCGTGACGCGAACCGCCCTCGTCACGCGCATCCTCGTCGTGTGCTCGCTGCTCGGACTCGCTGTGGTGGTCGCGGTGGGCCTCGGCGGTTCCTCGTCTACCGCCCCGGCTCCCCTTCCGGATGCCTCCGCGTACGGGGTGCTGCAGGGCGCAGGCCTGCTCTTCTTCGCGTTCGCGGGATACGCGCGCATCGCGACGATGGGCGAAGAGGTCGTCGACCCCGCCCGGACGATCCCCCGGGCGATCGCCCTGGCCCTCGGCGGCACGGTCGTCGTCTACACGCTCGTCGCGATCACGGTCGTGATCGTGCTCGGCGGCGACGCGGTCACGAGCACCACCCCTCTCGCCGATGTCGTCACGGCCTCGGCGTGGACCGCTCTCGCTCCTGTCGTCCGCGTGGCCGCGGCCGCCGCCTCGCTCGGAGCTCTGCTCGCCCTCCTGACCGGCATCGGTCGCACCACACTGGCGATGGCCCGCGAAGAGGATCTGCCGCGCTTCCTCGCGAAGGTCGACGAGCGTTGGCACGTACCCCGTCGGGCCGAGATCACGATCGCGGTCATCATCGTGGTGATCGTGCTCGTCGCCGATCTGCGCGACGCGATCGGCTTCTCCTCGTTCGGTGTGCTGCTGTACTACCTCATCGCCAATGCGGCGGCCTTCCGCCAGCGCACTGCGGCTCGCCGCTATCCGCGGGTGCTGCAGGTCGTCGGTGCGCTCGGGTGCCTCGTGCTCGTGAACACGCTGCCGGTGGTGGCTCCGGTGGCGGGTACCGCGGTCGTGCTGGTCGGTGTGCTCTATCGGATGATCCGGCTGCGGCTCGCGCGCTGATCAGGGTGGCGCGGCAGCGCTCCGAACGTCCTGCGCGGAGGACGCCCGGTACGCGCGGGGCGCGATTCCGAGCACGTTCCGGAAGTCGCGGGTGAGATGGGCGTGATCCGCGTACCCCAGGTCGGCGGCGAGATCCGCCAGATCGACCGTTGGGTGCAGACGCAGGTGCTCCGCGGCCTCCTGCAGCCTGCGGCGCCGGATCATGGCGGCCGGCGACACTCCGACGTGACGATGGGCGAGGCGCTGCAGCGTGCGCAGCGAGACCGCGAGTCGGGTCGCGGCCTCCTCGACCGAGTCGGCCGCGCCCTCCTCCATGAGCACCTCGACCAGCGCGTTCGCATGCCTCGCACTGTCGTCGAGGGGTCCGACCCGACGAGCGAGCCACTCCGAGAACACCGCGACGGCGCGTTCGCGGTGCCCCTCCCCCGACGCCATCGCAGCACTGACCCCGTCCGCGAGCTCGGGAGCGACAACCGGCTGCTCGGAATCGACGAGTGCGGCAGGGTCGTCGATGAGGGCCGCGACAGCTGCGGGTCGCAGCAGGGCGCCCACTGCCCAGCCCGTGCCGGTCAGCTCGCGATGCGAAGCCCGTGTCGTCGCCCCGGACAGACTCACGTCACCGTTCTCGACGACGAGGTTCAGCGCCGGGTAGCCGACGATCTCCTGGCGAGACGATCGAGCGGGCTCGATGCTCCACTCGGGAATCCAGAACCACACCGCGAGGTCCCGCGCGGCGGTCGCAGGCGGCAGACGATGGAAGTCCGGCAGCCGGGCCGGATACAGCACACCGCGGGTCGCACGCATCGCTAGCCGCCCGCGAGGATCGTCACAGTGACCCGCATGGCGGACACGGTCGGTCCGAGGTCGTCGACGTCCATGCCTCGACCCTATGACCCGGCGCACGATCGTGTCGCGCAAGTTCAAGCGCGCGTCTGCGACTGCTCCCTACTGTGGCTGCATGAGCACCGAGAACAGGACCGGCGTGACCGGCGAGCACACCACGGACGGCCGACCGAACAGCGCGACCTCCCTCACTCCCTTCCTCGCGGTCCCCCGGGCACGGGAGGCGATCGAGTTCTACCGGGACGTCTTCGGCGCTCGCGTCATCGATGTCACGGAGTTCGGCGGTGTCGTCGCCCATGCGGACCTCGACTTCGGGTTCGGCCACCTGCAGCTGGGCGAGCCGAGCCCCGACTATCATCTGGTTTCTGCGCCGTCGGGAGACGACGACTGCTACTCGATGGGACTCTATGTCTCGGACGTCGACGCCGTCGTCGAGCGTGCCGTCGCCGCGGGCGCAACCGTGCGCGAGGCTCCGTCGGCGTTCGTGTCGGGAGACCGATTCGCCAGCATCCGGGATCCGTTCGGCGTGCGATGGTCGGTGATGACCCGGGTCGAAGACCTCTCGGACGAGGAGAGCGCACGGCGGGTCGCCGACTGGGCGGCGTCCTTCAGTGCTGCCCCGTCTGACGGCGCGAGCTGAGCGCGGTCTCGGCAGCCCGACACGCGGCCGGGAGCAGTGCCTCCGCCGTGCGCCGATAGCCGAGCGGACTCGGGTGGAAGCGATCGAGGCTGAACATCGCCTCCGGAACGTCGAAGAACATCGGGCCGACGGCGCGGCGGAGGTCGACGGGGTGCGCGCCCTCGGCACGAGCGGCCTCGGCCTGTACCCTGGCGAGTCGACGGGACATGCTCGACATCAGGCGCCGCAGAGGCTGCGGTACCGGGCGGAGGGCTCCGAGATCGGGACAGGTGCCGACCACGATCTCCGTACCCCGAGCACGCAGCCGTCGGACGGCCTCCCGCAGGTGCTGCGTCGAGACGGCGACGGGGATGCGGTGCGTCACGTCGTTGCCCCCGACCACGATCACGGCGACATGCGGGGCGTAGTCCTCGGGCAGCGCGTCGAGCTGGGCGGCGAGGTCGGGCGATTCGGACCCGACGACGGCGGCCGTGCGCAGATGGACCGGTCGTCGCATCCGTCGCGCCAGACCCTTGGCGAGTCGTCCGCCCAGTGTCTCCTTGCGCCGCTCGGCGCCGAGGCCCGCCGCCAGCGAGTCTCCGAGCACGAGCAGATCGATCGGCATGCCGTCGAGCGAACGACGCCAGACGCGGTCGGCGTCGATCGACTCCTCACCGAGCGGCTTGCCGATGCGTCGACGTGCGATCGCGGCCTGTCGGGTGAGGACGACCCGGATTCCGGCGGCGGCCACCGCGGTGGCGACACCCACCGCCGCGACGGCGACGAACGGCGGTCGGCTCATGTCCCGATTCGACCGGAACGGCGTGAACGCCGAGTGAACGGCATCCGCCGAACTCAGGAGAGGGGCTTGAGCTCCAGCTCCGAGGTGCCCGACGAGACGGTCGCGAACTCCGTGTATCCGTCGGCGGCCGAGCGCTCGAGCAGGGCTTTCACGTTCTTCGTGCGTCGTTCCAGCCGCACTCGCGCCCCGGAGCCCACGAGACCCGCCTTGTGCATGACGAGCTCGGCGACCGGCACGTCGGCGTCGTGGATGAGCACGACGGCGCGCTCGCCGGCATCCGCGCCCGCCGTCACGAGGTCGACGAGGCGCTCGAAGCCCAGCGAGAACCCGACGGCAGGGACCTGCTGGCCGAGGAAGCGGCCGATCATGCCGTCATAGCGACCGCCGCCGCCGAGCGAGTACGACACCGAAGGGTGGGCCAGCTCGAAGATCGTGCCCGTGTAGTAGCCCATGCCGCGCACGAGGAACGGGTCGAAGACCAGCGGGATGTCGGTCGCGCCTCGGCCGGCGGCGACGGCCTCGCCGATCGCGACGAGGTGTCCGACGATCTCGTCGGGGGCACCGTCGGGAAGCGCCTTGCGGATCTGACGTTCGCCGAAGGGGTTGTACTCCATGGTCTGCGGGCGCAGGAGGAAGGCTTCGAACGCGTCGACGGCCGATGGCGCCGAACCGCGCTCGCGCAGCTCGGCGGCGACGCCGTCGGGCCCGATCTTGTCGAGCTTGTCGATCGTGATGAGGACCCCGGGACGTTCGTCGCCCGTGAAGCCGAAGCTGTCGAGCATCCAGTCCAGCGCACGGCGGTCGTTGATGCGCACGGTGGCGCCCTCGAGACCCAGTGCGTCGACCGCATCGAGCGAGGCGACCATGAGCTCGGCCTCCGCGCGCGACGAGTCGTCGCCGATGATGTCGATGTCGCACTGCACGAACTGGCGGTAGCGCCCCTTCTGCGGTCGCTCAGCACGCCAGACCGGACCGATCTGGATCGCGCGGAACACACCGGGGAGCTGAGCGCGATTGCTCGCGTAGAAGCGCGCGAGCGGAACCGTGAGGTCGTATCGCAGACCGAGGTCGGCCAGGGCGCCCTGGTCGTCGGCGGCGTCGCGGATGGCATCCGCATCGAGGCCGCGGCGCAGCACGTTGTAGGCGAGCTTCTCGTTGTCGCCGCCGATGCCGGCGTGCAGTCGCGAGTACTCCTCGAGCGCCGGGGTCTCGATCTCGTCGAACCCGTGCGAGCGGTAACGATCACGGATCACGGAGAGGACGCGCTCGCGGCGAGCCTTGTCGGCGGGGAGGATGTCGCGCATTCCGCGCGGCGGGTTCACAGTAGCCACGCCTCCATCTTTCCAGGTCGGCGGGCCAGGCCGTGGACTCAGGCTTCGGATTCCGCCTCGCGGACCTCGGCCTCGACCGCTCGGAGCCGTTCGCGCAGCGCTCGTTCGGCATCCCAGCCCTCGGCGCGCGCGACCGCCACGAGGCGGAGAAGTGCGTCGCCGAGCTCTGCTTCCGAGGAGGGCGCCGGTCCAGCCCCGTCCGCGTCGGTCCGGGCGACGACGACGCCGGCCCCCTCGGCTCGACCGGCGACCTTCTGTGCCAGCGCGAGCGCCGGCATACCGCGCGGGATCCCGTCGAGGACGCTGCGTCTCGCGCGTTTCTCCGCCGCCTTCGCGGCGTTCCAGTGCACCAGGACCTCTTCAGGGGTCGTCGCGACCTCGTCCGCGAAGACGTGAGGATGCCGCCGCACCATCTTCTCGGTGAGCGTGGCCGCGACATCGTCGATGTCGAACGGGTCGTCGGGGTCCTGCGCAGCGATCGCGGCGTGGAACAGCACCTGCCAGAGCAGGTCGCCGAGCTCCTCACGCAGGTCGGCCCGTGAGCCGTCCTCGACGGCGTCGATCACCTCGTGCGACTCCTCGATGAGATACGGCACGAGATCACGATGGGTGATCTGCTGCGACCAGACGCAGCGATCCCGGACCTCGCGCATCGTCTCGGCTGCGGCGCGCAGCGGGTCTCGGGCGGGCTCTGCACTCACCGGTCCTCCTTCGAACGCCACTCGGGTCGCCTCGCGGTCACGAGGTCACGGCGCCGCGTCGTCGGTACGTACGGGCGCGGAGTGACACGATCACACCCGAGAGCACGAGAGCCACGAGCGAGCCGACGAGCACACCGAGGATGGCCTGATCGCGGGTGCCGGCGTCGGCCGCGAAGGCGAGGTTGGCGAGCAGAAGCGAGACGGTGAAGCCGATGCCGCCCAGCGCACCGGCGGCGAAGATGTCGGCGAACGGCAGGGCCGGCGCCGCGCCTCGGGGCCGGATCCGCATCGCGAGCCACCCGAACAGGGAGATGCCGATGATCTTTCCGACGGGCAGCGCCACGACGATCCCCCAGAAGGCGGGAGAGAGCTCCGACGGTGCGAGGGCGGGGATCACCACGAAGGCGGCGACGAACGCGAAGATCGGCAGGATCGCGCCGTTCACGGTCGGTTCGAGCACGTGCCTGGTGCGCGCGGCAGGAACGGGCGACATCACGAGCCCGAGCATCACGCCGGCGATGGTGGCGTGGATGCCCGACGAGGCCACCAGGCCCCAGGCGACGACGCCGACGATGATCATCGCGACGGCCACCGCCGGATGCCCCTTGGCGTGGAGCAGTCTGCTGAGCAGCCAGAACGCGACGACGGCGGCGACGACGAGCGCGAGGAACAGCCACTGCACGTCGTGCGCGAAGAGGACCGCGATGAAGATGATGCCGATGATGTCGTCGAGGATCGCGAGCGCGAGCAGGAAGACGCGGACGTTCGACGGAAGCCCCCGTCCGAACATCGCGAGCACGCCGAGCGCGAAGGCGATGTCGGTCGCCGTCGGGATGGGCCAGCCCGTGGCGGTCGCGGAGTCGCCCGCGATGAGCAGATAGACAGCGATCGGCACCAGCACACCGCCGGCGGCAGCGATGGCCGGCTGCACGGCCTTGCTGGGCGAATCGAGCTCGCCGTGGGTGAGCTCGTGCCGCAGCTCGATCGCCACCACGAGGAAGAACACGGCGAGAAGCCCGTCGGACACCCAGTGCTCGATCGAGAGGTCGAGCACTGTGCCGGGCACGGCGATGTGGAAGTCGAGCACCGCGGCGAGCGCATCATGCGAGGGAAGATTCGCCAGCAGGATGCCGAGCCCTGCCGCGACGAGGAGCAGGACAGCAGGGAACTGCTGGCCACGGAGAGGGTTCGCGGAGATGCGCATCGCCCCCATGGTAATTGCGAGCGCCCCGCACGTCTCACATCGTCATGCGTTCAGAGCACGACCCCGACCCGGGATACTCTCGAACGGTGACCCCCGAACACGCCTTCCCCGAGCCCACTGACACCTCGGCCATCCGCATCATCGGCCGTTTCGAAGCGGGCCGCGGCATTCCGGATGCCATGCGCACCGATGTCAGAATGCTCGGCGCCCTTCTCGGCCAGGTACTGCGCGAAGCAGGCGGTGACGACCTCTTCGAGGACGTCGAGCGGCTGCGGCTGGCGACGATCCAGGCCTATGACGAAGAGACCTCCGACGCCTTCGATCGGGCGGCCGCGATCGCCGAGTCGTTCAGCATCGCGCGCGCCGACGAGGTCGCCCGGGCGTTCACCTGCTACTTCCACCTCGTCAATCTCGCCGAGGAGCACCAGCGCGTGCGGGTGCTCCGTGAGCGCGCCGGCCAGCCGGGCCGCGAGGATGCGGCCGACACCGTCGCCACCGCCTATGCGCGTCTGAAGACGGAGGTCGGTGACGACGAGGCGCTCCGCCGTCTCGAGGGCCTGCGCTTCCACCCGGTGTTCACCGCCCACCCGACCGAGGCACGCCGTCGCGCGGTGTCGTCGAGCATCCGCCGCCTCTCCGAGCTGCTCACCCAGCACGACGCCGCGAGCGAGGGCGGGTCGGAGGAGCACCGCGCGCGCCGGAGGATGCTGGAGGAGATCGACACCCTCTGGCGCACCGCGCCGCTCCGCGCCGAGAAGCCCTCGCCGACCGACGAGGTGCGCACGGTAATGGGCGTGTTCGACGAGACGCTGTTCACCACCGTGCCGCACGTGTACCGGCGCATCGACGACGCACTCCGCGGCGACGACTCCGGCTCGAGCGCTCCGGTCGTGCCCGCGTTCGTGCGCATCGGGTCCTGGGTCGGCGGCGACCGCGACGGCAACCCGTTCGTGACCGCATCCGTCACCCGTGAGGCGTCGCAGATCGCGTCCGACCACGTGCTGCGCGGACTGGAGCGCGCACTCGAGCGCATCGGCCGCGCCCTCACGCTCGACGCCGAGGACACCCCTGCGAGCGCCGGAGTCACGGCGCTGTGGGAGGCCTTCGCCGCCGCTGAGCCGCGCGTCGCCGAGGAGCTGGGCGCCCGCTCCCCCGGTGAGCCGCACCGCCGCGTGCTGCTCGCCCTCGCCCACCGTGTCGCGGCCACCCGCCGCGGCGAGGAGCAGCGCTACTCGCGCCCCGAGGAGCTGCTCGACGACCTGCGCACGGTGCAGTCGTCGCTGGCGGATGCGGGCGCGAAGCGCCATGCGTTCGGCGGCGTGCAGCACCTCATCTGGCAGGTGGAGACCTACGGCTTCCATCTGACCGAGCTCGAGGTGCGTCAGCACTCGCAGGTGCATCGCAAGGCGCTCTCGGAGCTCTCCAGCGGCGACGCGATCAGCGCGCAGACCGAGGAGGTGCTCGAGGTCTTCCGCGTGATCGCCGAGATCCAGCGCGACCGCGGCCTGCGGGCTGCCGGCCGCTATGTCGTGTCGTTCACTCAGTCGGCGTCCGACCTCGCGAACGTGTATGCGCTCGCGAGGCACGCGCTGGGCGACGACGCGCCCGTGCTCGACGTCGTTCCCCTGTTCGAGACCTTCGCCGACCTGCAGGCCGCGCCCGCCATCCTCGCGGAGGCCGTGACGTTCCCGGAGTTCCAGGAACGCCTCGCCACGACGGGCAACCGGCTCGAGGTCATGCTCGGCTACTCCGACTCGTCGAAGGACGTCGGCCCGGTCGCCGCGAACCTCGCCCTGTACGAGGCGCAGGAGAAGATCGCGCAGTGGGCCAAGGACTCCGACATCGAACTGACCCTGTTCCATGGTCGCGGCGGTGCTCTGGGCCGAGGCGGCGGACCCGCCAACTCGGCCATCCTCGCTCAGCCGCCGCACTCGGTCGACGGTCGCTTCAAGCTCACCGAGCAGGGCGAGGTCATCTTCGCGCGCTACGGCGAGCCGGCCATCGCGATGCGCCACATCGATCAGGTCGCCGCGGCGACGCTGCTCGCCTCGTCTCCGTCCGTCGAGAAGCACGCGAGCGACGCCGCCGCACGCTTCGCCGACATCGCCGCCGTCATGGACACCTCGTCGCGCGAGCGCTTCTTCTCGCTCGTCAAGGCGGAGGGCTTCGCCCCCTGGTTCGCCACGGTCACCCCTCTCGAGGAGATCGGCCTGCTCGCCCTGGGCTCCCGCCCGGCTCGACGCGGGCTGTCGGTCGAGTCGCTGGAAGACCTGCGCGCGATCCCGTGGGTCTTCGCCTGGACCCAGGCCCGCATCAACCTCGCCGGCTGGTTCGGACTCGGAACCGCTCTCGCCGCCGTCGGCGACGAGGCCCGTCTCGCCGAGGCCTATCGCGACTGGCCGCTGCTGCGCACCATGATCGACAACGTCGCCATGAGCCTCGCGAAGACCGATGAGCGCATCGCCCGCCAGTACCTCGCCCTCGGCGATCGGGACGATCTCGCGCAGCTCGTGCTCGACGAGCTGTCGCTGACGCGCGAGTGGGTCATCCGTCTCACCGGCGGCGTGGGCCTGCTCGAGAACAAGCCGATCCTGCAGCGCGCCGTGCAGCTGCGCACTCCGTACGTCGACGCCCTGTCGCTGCTGCAGCTGCGCGCCCTCCGCGCACTGCGCGACCCGGCCGAGGCGACCGGCTCGGGTGCCGACGACGAGCAGCGGCGACTGCTGCTGCTCTCGGTGAGCGGCGTCGCGGCGGGCCTCCAGAACACCGGGTGACCCCCGCGTCGTCGTCCCCGAACAAGCGCATGCCGGTGTGAAGGTGCTCACCTCGGCGTGCCCGCTAGAGTGAAAACTTCGCCGTATCCGGCGCACCCTCACGCGACACGATCGCACGCAGCACCATCCCCCGATCAGAAAGCTCTTTCGCGTGACCTCTCCGTCTTCCGTCGACTTCCATCCGCTCGCCGACGACGTGCAGCCCGTGTTCGACACGGTGCTCGCCCGCAGCCCGCACGAGCCCGAGTTCCAGCAGGCCGTGCACGAGGTGCTGAACTCGATCGCACCGGTGCTCGCGCGCAACCCGCAGTACGTCGACGGCGGCATCCTCGAGCGTCTGGTGGAGCCGGAGCGGCAGATCCTGTTCCGCGTGCCGTGGGTCGACGATGCCGGGCGTCTGCAGGTCAACCGCGGCTACCGGATCCAGTTCTCCTCGGTGCTCGGACCGTACAAGGGCGGCCTGCGCTTCCACCCGTCGGTCAACCTGTCGATCATCAAGTTCCTCGGGTTCGAGCAGATCTTCAAGAACGCACTGACCGGCCAGGGCATCGGCGGCGGCAAGGGCGGATCCGACTTCGACCCGCACGGCAGGTCGGATGCCGAGATCATGCGCTTCTGCCAGTCGTTCATGAACGAGCTCTACCGTCACCTCGGCGAGCACACCGACGTCCCCGCCGGCGACATCGGCGTCGGCGGTCGCGAGATCGGCTACCTGTTCGGCCAGTACCGCAAGATCACCAACCGCCACGAGTCCGGCATGTTCACCGGCAAGGGCACCGGCTGGGGTGGCGCAGAGGTGCGCACCGAGGCGACCGGCTACGGCGCGGTGTTCTTCGCACAGGAGATGCTCGGCGTGCACAGCGACTCGCTCGACGGCAAGCGCGTCGGCGTCTCGGGCTCGGGCAACGTCGCGATCTACGCGATCCAGAAGGCATCCCAGCTCGGCGCGACCGCCGTCACGGCATCCGACTCGTCGGGGTACGTCGTCGACGACGCCGGCATCGACGTCGACCTGCTGCGCCAGATCAAGGAGGTCGAGCGCGCGCGCATCGTCGAGTACGCCCACCGTCGCCCCGGCGCCCGATTCATCGAAGGCGGCAGCGTCTGGGAGGTCCCGGTCGACATCGCCGTGCCGTCGGCGACCCAGAACGAACTCGACCTCCACGCCGCCGAGACCCTGATCGCCAACGGCGTGCGAGCGGTCTCGGAAGGCGCGAACATGCCCTGCGTCCCCGCTGCCGTCGATGCGTTCCAGAGCGCCGGAGTCCTCTTCGCGCCGGGCAAGGCCGCGAACGCGGGAGGCGTCGCCACCTCCGCTCTCGAGATGAGCCAGAACGCGTCTCGCCAGCGGTGGAGCTTCGACGCGAGCGAGAACAAGCTGCGCGAGATCATGGCGGACATCCACCGCGCCGCGTTCGACGCCGCGGAGCGCTACGACGTGGCCGGCGACTATGTCGCCGGGGCGAACATCGCGGGCTTCGAGCGCGTCGCGGGCGCGATGCTCGCCCAGGGCGTGATCTGACCGGAGTCGCACCCACTGCGCACGACACAAGAGCCGCCTCCCTCCCGGGCAGGCGGCTCTTGCGCGTCTCTACGCCTGAGGTGCTCAGTTCTCGTCGACCGGCACCTTCACGACCTTGTTGAACCCGGTCACCGCCTGGTTCTCATCGAACGCGACCACCTTCTTGCGGAACCCCTTCGTGATCACGGCGAGGTAGATCAGGCCGAGAGCGGTCCAGATGAGTCCCCCTGTCAGGGCGTCGGAGTGCAGGTTCACCCACAGCAGACCCGTGAGGAGCATGCCGATGCCCGGCATCACGATGTACGAGAAGATGTCGCGCGGTGTGTGGCGCCGCCCCTTGCGCACGGCGAACCAGGCGATCACCGAGATGTTGACGAAGGTGAACGCGATCAGGGCGCCGTAGTTGATCCACGCCGCGATCAGCTCGAGGGTGAACGGGATCGCGAGCAGCGAGATCGCGCCGACCAGCACGATGTTGAAGGTGGGCGTGTGGGTGCGCGGGTTGATGTAGCCGAAGGCCTTCTGCGGAAGGACGTTGTTGCGACCCATCACGAGCAGCATCCGCGAGACGGATGCGTGCGAGGCGAGACCCGAGGCGAGCGTGGCGCAGAAGCCGGCGGCGGTCAGCACGGCCATGAGCACGTTGCCCCCGACGAGGTTTCCGATGATCGGCAGCGTCGAATCCTCGACATACTGCATGTCGCCACCGGGTGCGAACTCGTTCCAGTCGGGGAAGCGCAGCTGCGTGACGTACGCGGCGACGAGGAAGATCGCGCCGCCGAGCAGCACGGTCAGCAGGATCGCCTTGGGCATCGTCTTCGGATCCTTCGCCTCCTCGGCGTACATCGTCACGGCGTCGAACCCGATGAACGAGAAGCAGACGATCGTCGCGCCCATGAGCACCGCGCCGATCGTCGCACCGTCGTGGATGAAGGGCGCGGCCGATGCGATCGTGCCCGCTCCTTCGCCGCGCATCAGCTGCGCGACGACCATGACGACGAACACGACCATCACGACGATCGAGAACACGAGCAGGATCATGTTCATGTTCGAGGTGCCGCGCATCGTCATGTAGATGATGCTCGTGACGAGGATGCAGTACAGCACGACCCAGATCCAGCCGGGGATGTCGGGGAAGAGCGCTTCGAGGTAGCTGCGGATGATGAGGCAGTTGACCATCGGGAGCAGCACATAGTCGATGAGCGAGGTCCAGCCGACCATGAACCCGAGGTTCGGGTGGATCGACTCGCGGACGTACGTGTACGCAGACCCGGCGCTCGGGATGGCGCGGGAGATCTTGCCGTAGCTGATGGCGGTGAACACCATCACGACGAGGGCGACGAGGTAGGCCGCGGGGACGACGTTGTCGGTGTCGCGAGCCACCATGCCGAACGTGTCGAAGACGACGGTCGGTGTCATGTAGCCGAGTCCGAGACCGACGATCGCCCAGAGGCCGAGATTGCGGCGGAGGGTTCCTCCGCCCTGCGCGAGCGGCTTCGTCTTGATGGGCGTGACCATGAGTACTCCTTCGGGAACAGCGCATGGGCCGGACTTCGGGCGGTCCGACACTGACGCTCAGTATGTACCCCGGAGATTCGTCAGCGGAAGAGCGGATCTGATTCGAAATACGCATTTAACATGCCGAGAACCGACTCGATTCGAAGACCCCGCTCGATCACCAGCCCTCGGTGAGCACGCGGTCGAGCATCGCGACGACATGGTCGGCGCTCTCGACCGACAGACAGAGCGGGGGTTTGATCTTCAGCACGTTCGAGCGCTCCGAGGTGGTGAGCACGATCACGCCGAGCTCGCGAAGCCTCTCGCAGATCGCGGCCGCCTCGGCCGCCGCCGGGTGCAGGGTCTCGGGGTCGCGCACGAGCTCGACCCCGAGATACAGCCCCTGCCCGTGCACGGGCCCGACGATCGGATGCCGTTGCGCGAGTGCACGGAGCGACTCCGCCAGATGCCGACCGACGTCGAGCGCGTTGCGTTGCAGGTCGTCCTCGACCATGGCATCGAGGACTGCGAGGCCGACGCTGCTGCTGAGCGTGCTGCCACCGCCCGAGGAGAAGAACTGGCCCTGCTCGCTCAGCGCGTCGGCGATCCTCTTCGAAGTGATCACGCCGCCGATCGGGAAGCCGTTGCCCATCGGCTTCGCGATCGTGACGATGTCGGGGATCACTCCGGACTGCTCGAATCCCCAGAACGTGGATCCCATGCGCCCGAAGCCCACCTGCACCTCGTCGGCGATGCACAGGCCACCGTGTGAACGCACGAGGTCGTACGCTCCGGTCAGATATCCGTCGGGGAGGACCACCCCGCCCGCGTTGCCGAGCACGGACTCGCACACGAACCCGGCCGGATCCCGGCCCTCGACGCTGAGCCGGTCGAGGTCGGCGGCGAGGTCGGCGAGGTACCTGTCCGCCGAGTCCTGGCCGCGGTGCGTGCCGCGGAACGAGTTGGGCACATCGGCGACGTGCACCCAGTCGGGACGCGTCGCGAGCGCATCAGGATTGTCATAGGCGCTGGTGGTGACCGCATCGCTCGCCATCGTCCACCCGTGATAGGCCTCTCGCAGCGCGACGACGGTTCGTCGGCCGGTGGCCGCCTGCGCGAGACGGATGCCGAGGTCCACCGCCTCCGATCCGCTGTTCACGAGCAGTACGGTGTCGAGGCCGCTCCCCTCGGGCATCAGCGCGATGAGTCGCTCGCTGTACTCGGCGAGGCCGCGGAACAGGAACCTGGAGTTCGTGGCGAGAGTCTTCAGCTGGCGGTTCGCCGCCGCCGCGACTCGCGGGTGCCCGTGGCCGAGCCCGGCGACGTTGTTCACCATGTCGATGTAGCTGCGACCGGTCGTGTCGACGAGGTGGTGCCGCCAGCCTCGCTCGATCTGCGGCGGGTGCTCGTAATAGCGCTCCTGTGCGGCCGCGAAGATGCGCTCGCGGCGCTCGAGCTCCTGACCGGCCTCGTCGCGCTGCGCGGCGGACCGGAGGCCCAGCAGCGGAGCGGGGTCCGCGGTGAAGCGACGCCAGGCCGCGACGCGTTCCGGGGTGACGAGCCGCGCGGCGATCGGCGGATTCGGCAGCGGGGAGCGGAGCGGCGGAGCATCCCCTCGCGTCAGCCCGATGACCATCGTGCGGTTCTCGAAGGATGCGGCGAGCCTGCCGATGCTCTCGCCCCTCTCGACTCTCCCGCTGCGATTCGGCTCGATGTCGGTGCCACGGAGCGCGAGCCTCCACCCGCCGTCGAGCTCGATGCGCACCCCGTCGTCGGTGATCTTCAGCTCCCCCGCGGTCGGTGCGACCAGTCGCGACGACGGACCGGGGGCGACATGCACCTCCGTCTCCACCGGCCAGGTGGCGGCTGCGCTCACGGCGTCGACGGTCGTCCGGGTGAGCCGGAAGACGCCGTAGGGAACCACGGCAGCGCGAGCACCCGCCGCGTGGGCCTCGGCCACGAGAATCGCCTCGGCATCCGGATGCGACCAGCGCCCTGCATCGAGCCCCTCGGCTTCGATGCCCGGATCGACCAGGAGGACTCGGCCGTCGAGATCGGGAAGCAGCATCGACAGTTCCCGGCGGGAAGCGTCGGGTACGTCGGGAGCGTCAGGCACGTCGGGAGCGTCCCCCGGAATCTCGGCATCCGGAATCTCAGCATCCGGAGCCCCCGCATCCGGAGTCCCCGCATCAGGAGTCTCATCCGAAGTCCCAGCATCCGACATCTCGAACTCCGGAGACGCGAACCCGAGCCGCGCGAGCACGTGCTCGGACATCTCGGCGAGCGGAACGGCGGTCGCCGCGTCGAAGATGGCCTGCTCCCCCTCGATCCTCTCGCGGGCGTAGTCGTTGTCCCCGTCGATCGCGAGCTGACGCCAGCCGCTCGCGACGAGCAGCGCTGCTCTCAGCACGACGAGGGGCCACACCGCGACCGCCTCGTCGCGAGTGAGCGGGGCATCGGCGTGGAACGCCGCGACGGTGTCGAGTGCGCGAAGCGGGCGCTCCGGCTCATGGTGCAGCATCGACGAGACGCAGACAGTCAGTTCCGCGACGCGCCAACCGAGACCCAGGTCTCCCAGATCGAGCACCGTGTGCGGGTGCAGCCGCGAGTCGGCACCGCGCATTCCGGTGACGTTGTCGTCGGTCAGGTCGCCGTGGATCGGCTGCACAGGCAGGCCGGCAGCGACGGTCGAGACAGCGGCGTGAGCCTCATCGGCTGCCGTGCGCACGCGCACGCGCAGTTCGGCCTCGGTCACTGCCGGGGCCAGCGCGATGATCTGCTCGTACGCGACGCGCATGTCCCACATCTGCTCACGGTCGAGCCCCGGATGCACGAGACCTGCGAGCGCGTTCACGGATGCCGCAGCCAGCGTGCCGAACTCCCTCAGCACGACGGGAGCGAGATAGCCCGCGTCGACCATCGGCTCGCCCTCGGCGAACTCGCTGCGCCGCACCGCAAATCCTCGCCAGCGCTGGGTGAGCTCACCGTCGAGCCCGGGGAGCACGGTGGGAACACGAACGCCGGCTGCGCGGTAGGCGTCGAGCGCCGCATGCTGCGCGGCTCTCGCGTCGTCGCCGAACACCGGGTTGTCGACGCGCAGCACGCTGCGTGATCCGTCCGGCTCGATCAGGACGAAGTTCCGGTCCTGGTTGCTACCGAGCTCGCTCGCCTGGGCGTCGACCCCGTAGCAGTCGCGAGCGATCAGCGCGGCGTCCTCCGCGCTGATGTCCGGTCGGACGAGCCCTGCCCCGTCACTCACCCTCGGCCCGCCGCGTGGCCGTCGGCATCGAGACGCACGTCGTCGGCATGCCGGGCCAGGGAACTGCCGTACCGCTCGGTCAGCTGAACCATCAGGTCGGGGGTGTCGCGGTCCACGCCGAAGACGTGCCCCGGGAAGTCGAGCTCGGGCTGGGCCGCGGAGATCTCCTCCTCGCGGTCGGGAGAGAGGAGCTGGACGGGATCCCCGACCGCGACCCAGCCGATCGGCACGACGGTGCCGGACGGCAGCACCGCCCGCCGGTGCACGATGGCGTTCACGCGCACCTCGCACCGGTCCCCGACCAGCGCGCCGTTGAAGATCCGGGCGCCCGACGCGAGGAAGACCTCTTCGCCGACGGTCGCACCCGCGATGCTCGCGAGGGTTCCGACGAGCGTGTGCGAGCCGATGTGCACGGCGTTCGCGGCCGTCGCCCTGATGAGCGCGTTCTCCATCACGATCACGTGCTCGCCGAGCGTGATGGGCCCGCCCTCGGCGGTGATCACGGCGCCGTGCAGCACTTGGCAGTCCGGTCCGATCGTCACGTCTCCGGAGATCACGGCGGTGGGAGCGACGACGGCGGTGTCATGGATCCGGGGCCGAGCCCCGAGGTGCTCGTACAACATGACGCCAGCGTAGTGGTGCAGCGCACGGGACGAGAAGGCCGACGGCGGCGTCCTGCTACGCTGACGCCCATGCAATGCAGGTGACTCGATCTCTCCCCCGCCTCCGGCCGCCCCTCGGCATGCCGCGGCATCCTCGATCGAAAGGCATCCTCATGCACTCCGCCGACCTTCCCCTGCTCGGACGCACCGCGCTCGTGACCGGCGTCTCGCGCAGGCGCGGCATCGGATTCGCGACCGCCACGACGCTCGCCTCCCTCGGCGCGAACGTGTTCGTCCACCACTTCCGCCCGCATGATCTCGACCACCCCTGGGGCGGCGACGATCTCGACGCCGTCCGCACCGGCATCCGGGACTCGCTCGCATCCGGAGCGGTGATGGGCGACGCCGAGGCGGATCTCCGTGACCCCGACAGCATCGAACCGCTGCTCGATGCGGCGTCCTCGCTGTCAGGACGGCTCGACATCGTCGTCTGCAATCAGGCGATGAGCGGAGGCGACGGGACGATCTTCGACATGACCGCCGACCGGCTGGACGCGCACTGGCAGGCGAACGCGCGCGCATCGCTGCTGCTCACCGCGGGCCTGGCGCGTCGAGTCCGGGTCGAGCTCGGCGGCGCGGACACCCCCGTCGCCCGCCCGGGCGACAGCATCCCCTCACTCGGCCCGTTCGAGAAGCCGACGGCGCACGTCATCTGGATGACCTCCGGTCAGGGCCACGGAGCGATGCGCGGAGAGATCTCCTATGCGACGAGCAAGGCCGCGCTCGCGGGCATCACGCGGTCGACGGCGGCGGAGCTGCTCGACGTCGGGATCGTGCTGAACACCGTCAACCCGGGCCCCGTGAACACGGGCTACCTCGATGCGGACACCACGGATCGCGATCTCTCCGGCGTCGACGAATGGATCGCCGGCACGCCGTTCGGCCGAGTCGGTCGACCGGACGACCCGGCGCGGCTGATCGGCTGGCTGTGCACCGACGCCGGCTCCTGGGTGGTGGGTCAGGTGCTGACCACGGACGGCGGGTTCTCGCTGTGACGCACGCGAGGTCGCTGCGCCGCGCCTAGGCGTCGACGGTCTTCTCGGCCGAGACGGGCTCGGGGAAGATCGCGGTGAACAGCTGCCCGACCCACTCGAGCAGCTCGGCCGCCTGCAGCGGTTCGAGGCCGACTCCCACGGCGGCCGGCACGGTGGGCATGGGCACCACGAGGGCCTCACCCCCGGCGACCAGCTTCGCCTTGGGATACAGCCGCTGCAGACGCACCTTGATCGAGTCCTCGAGCCGCGCCGGCGCGATGCGCAGGTTCGATCCCATGACCACCACGTCGGAGAGTCCTGCTCTGGCCGCACGCCGACGCAGACGTGCGACGGCGATCAGACCCTCGACCTCGTCGGGCGGGGTGCCGTAGCGGTCGGTGAGCTCGTCGATGACGAGGTCGATCGCGTCGTCCTTCGCCGTGGCCGCCGAGGCGGCGGAGAGCTTCTGGTAAGCCTCGAGACGGAGTCGCTCGCTGTCGATGTAGTGCTCGGGAATACGCGCGTCCAGAGGCAGCTCGAGTCGCAGCTCCTGTCCCGACTCGACATCCTCGCCCCGGAACGTCGCGACGGCCTCGCCGATCATCCGAAGATAGAGATCGAATCCGACGCCGGCGATATGCCCGGCCTGCTCGCCGCCGAGCAGGTTGCCCGCACCGCGCAGTTCGAGGTCCTTGAGCGCGACCTGCATGCCGGAGCCGAGGTCGTTGTTCACGGCGATCGTCTGGAGTCGGTCAGCCGCCGTCTCGCTCAGCGGCTTCATCTCGTCGTAGAGGAAGTAGGCGTACGCACGCTCGCGACCTCGCCCGACACGTCCGCGCAGCTGATGCAGCTGGCTGAGTCCGTACTTGTCGGCGCGGTCGATGATGATCGTGTTCGCGTTCGAGATGTCGAGGCCGGTCTCGATGATCGTCGTCGACACAAGCACATCGAACTTGCGCTCCCAGAAGTCGTCGACGACCTGCTCGAGCGCGTGCTCGCCCATCTGACCGTGTGCGACCGCGATGCGCGCCTCGGGCACGAGCTCGGCGAGCTGCGCCGCGACCCGCTGGATCGACTGCACACGGTTGTGCACGAAGAACACCTGTCCCTCGCGCAGGATCTCGCGCCGGATCGCCGCCGCGATCTGTTTGTCGCTGCGGGGGCCGACGAACGAGAGGATCGGATGCCGGTCCTCCGGCGGGGTGGCGAGCGTCGACATCTCGCGGATGCCGGTGACCGCCATCTCGAGCGTGCGCGGGATCGGCGTCGCACTCATCGCGAGGATGTCGACGTTGGTCTTCATCTTCTTGAGGGTGTCCTTGTGCTCGACGCCGAAGCGCTGCTCCTCGTCGATGATCATCAGACCGAGGTCCTTGAACATGACCTGGTCGGTGAGGATGCGATGCGTGCCGATCACCATGTCGACCGTGCCGTCGAGCAGGCCGTCGAGCGTGAGACGAGCCTCCTTGTCGGTCTGGAAGCGGGACAGCGGCCGCACCTTGACCGGGAATCCGGCGAAGCGCTCGGTGAAGGTCTCGAGATGCTGCTTCACGAGAAGCGTGGTCGGCACCAGCATCGCGACCTGTTTGCCGTCCTGGATCGCCTTGAACGCCGCACGCACGGCGACCTCGGTCTTGCCGAACCCGACATCGCCCGAGAGCAGGCGGTCCATCGGGATCGGCCGCTCCATGTCGGCCTTGATCTCGTCGATGGTCTGCAGCTGATCGAGGGTCTCCGCGAACGGGAACGCCTCTTCGAGCTCGCGCTGCCAGGGCGTGTCCGGACCGAAGGCATGCCCCTTGGCGCTCATCCGCGCCGAATACAGCTTGACGAGCTCGACGGCGATGTCGCGCACGGCCTTGCGCGCCTTGCCCTTCGCCTGCGACCAGTCGCTGCCGCCCATCTTCGAGAGCGTGGGGCCCTCGCCGCCGACGTACTTCGAGAGCAGGTCGAGCTGGTCGGTCGGCACGTAGAGCTTGTCGCCCGGGTAGCCGCGCTTCGACGGCGCGTACTCGAGCACGAGGTAGTCGCGCACCGACTTGGTCGCATTGCGGCCCCCCGTGGAGACCTCGCGCTGCGTCATCTCGACGAAGCGGCCGATGCCGTGGGTGTTGTGCACGACGAAGTCGCCCTGTTTGAGCTGCAACGGGTCGACGACGTTCTTGCGACGCGAGGCGAGCTTCTTGACGACCCGCTGGTCGCCGCCGATGGTGCGGCCGTAGAACTCGTTGTCGGTGAGGACGGCGAGCTTCGCCTCGCCGATCTGGAAGCCGGCCTCGACGGATCCTGTGACGAGCGTCGCGACGCCGGTGTCGGGCGCCTCGATGAGCTCGGAGACGATGCGCGCGGCGATGCCGCGGTCGGAGAGCACGTCGCGGGCGCGGTCGACGAGTCCGGCACCGGCGGCGATGACCACCACGCGCCACCCCTCGGCCACCTTGGCGTCGACGAACGAGATCGCGCCGTCGACGTTGCCGTGGAACGACGGGATGACCTGGGCGTCGATGGTCTCGGCGTCCTCGCCACCCATCGCGAACGGGCTCAGCCGCCACCACACGCCGCCACGGTCGCGGACGACCTCGCGCAGTCGGGCGATGGTGAGGAAGTCGCCGGCGCCGAGGTCGATGGGAGCCGATGCGCCGGACGTCGCCGCACTCCAGGCCGCATCGAGGAACTCGCGGTTCGTCTCGCCCAGCGTGATGGCCCGCGCGCTGGAGCGCTCGGGATCGACGACCGCGGTCGCGCTGCCCTCGGGCAGATACTCGGCCAGGGACTTGAGCGGACCGGACACCGCCGGGAGCAGCGACTCCATTCCCTCGACCGGAATGCCCTCTGCCATCTTCTCGAGCATGCCGGCGATCGCCGGGAAGCCGCCGATCAGCGCCCGCGCACGATCGCGCACATCGGGGGTCAGCAGCAGCTCGCGGCTCGGAGGCAGATCGACGCCGTCGACGTCGCCCGGAAGCGAGCGCTGGTCGGCGACGGAGAACGCGCGGATCTGGTCGACCTCATCGCCGAAGAACTCGACGCGGAAGGGGTGTTCCGAGATCGCGGGGAAGACGTCGAGGATGCCGCCGCGCACGGCGAACTCGCCGCGACGCGACACCATGTCGACGCGCGAGTAGGCGCGCTCGACCAGCTGCTCGACGACGCGGTCGAGCTCATGACCGCGCGTGCCGGCGCGCAGCTCGAGCGGAGCGATCTCGCCGAGGTTGCCGGCGATGGGCTGGAGCGCTGCTCGCACCGAGGCGACGACGACGAGGGGGTGATCACCCGACCACTCGGCGACGCGACGGAGGGTCTGCAGTCGCTGACCGACGGTGTCGGGGCTGGGACTCAGTCGCTCATGCGGCAGTGTCTCCCACGCGGGGAAGGTCACGACCTCGGCGTCGGGGATGTAGGCGCCGAGCGCCGCGGCGAGGCTCTCGGCGCGCCTCCCCGTGGGGACGACGGTCAGCAGCGCTGCGGGATGACCCGCGGCGCGGCGCTTCTCGAGCAGGCCGGCGAGCGCCGGCGCGTCGAGGCCGTCGACGAGGCCGAGATCGGCATCGGTCTGCGCCCAGCCGAGGGCGTCACGAAAAAGAGACGCCTCTTCCAAGGCGCGCAGAATCCCCGGAACAGTCACCGGACAAGCCTAGTCGCGGCCGCCGACACCGGGACCGGGAGCCGCGCGCACACGCGTTCTCCGACCCGTAGGATTCCGGGATGGAACCGGTCACCCTCACCACGGACCGCCTCACGCTGCATGTGCCGGACGAGTCGGACATCGACGCGATCGTCGCAGCCTGCCAGGATCCGGAGATCCCGCGGTGGACGACCGTGCCGAGCCCCTACACGCGAGAGCACGCCGCGGACTATGTGCGCCTGATCGGCGAGTGGTGGGCCGACGGGAGCCAGACGATCTGGTGCGCGTATCGCGACGAGGAGCTCGTCGCCTCGATCGGGTTGCACCACATCACGCCGCACCACACCGGCGGGCACGCGGAGCTCGGATACTGGGTCACCTCTGCCGCGCGCGGCAACGGCTACCTCGTCGAGGCCGCGCGCGCCGTCGTCGACTGGGGCTTCGACGAGCTCGGTCTCGCACGGCTGGGCTGGCGGGCGGTCGCGGGCAACATCCCGTCGGCACGATCGGCGAGGGCGCTCGGGTTCCGCTACGAGGGATTCGCACGCCAGGCGCTCACGAGCGAGCGCGGCCGCGACGACGGGTGGTTCGGCGGACTCCTCGCGTCCGACGACCGCACACCGGTCGACTGGCCGGTGCTCTAGTCGCGTGTCCGACCCCGATGGCAGGATGAACGCATGCCGGAGATGCCGGAAGTACAGGGCCTGACCACATTCCTCACCCAGCGCGCGGTGGGGCGGACGATCGTGCGAACCAGCGTGGGCGCGATCGCCGCGCTCAAGACATACGACCCGCCGAACTCCGCACTGCACGGTCAGCAGATCACTGCGGCCTCCCGACGGGGAAAGTTCGTCGTGCTCTCGTGCGGCGACGACCTGCATCTCGTCTTCCACCTGGCCAAGGCGGGCTGGCTGCGCTGGTACGAGACGCTGCCCACGACGCCGATCAAACCCGGCAAGTCACCCATCGCCGTCCGTGTCGGCCTCGACGACGAGAGCGGATTCGACCTCACCGAGGCCGGCACCAAGAAGTCGCTCGCTGTGTATGTCGTGCGCGACCCGCAGGACGTCCCGGGGATCGCCCGGCTCGGGCCCGACCCTCTCGACGAGTCGTTCACCCGGGAGGTCTTCGGCGGTCTGCTCCAGGGGCGGCGCACGCAGATCAAGGGCTTGCTCCGCGATCAGGGCGTGATCGCCGTAATCGGGAATGCCTACTCCGACGAGATCC
This sequence comes from Microbacterium sp. Bi98, assembly GCF_918698045.1. NCBI lineage: Bacteria > Bacillati > Actinomycetota > Actinomycetes > Micrococcales > Microbacteriaceae > Microbacterium > Microbacterium sp. Bi98. The sequence continues at coordinate 557,846 of NZ_CAKKLK010000002.1, forward strand.
TGCACGCCGCGCGGATGTCGCCGTACGCGATCGCCGACAAGCTCGACGACGACGAGGTCGATCGCCTGTATGCCGCCATGCAGACGACTCTCGCGGATGCGGTCGCCGAGGCCTCGGGCAAGCCGCCGGCCGACCTCAAAGACGCCAAGCGCCGTGGGATGCAGGTGCATGCCCGTCGTGGCGAGGCCTGCCCCGTGTGCGGCGACACGGTGCGCAGCGTCTTCTTCGCAGATCGCTCGATGGAGTACTGCCCCACGTGCCAGACCGGTGGCAAACCGCTCGCCGATCGCCGGTTGTCACGGCTGCTCAAGTAGCACTTCGACGCGGAATGAAATGCATCCGGATGTGTTGAGTACACTCAGAGCATCAACGTGCTCCGGGGTCGGTGAGAATCCGAACCGGCGGTGACAGTCCGCGAGCGTCTCGGTTCTCCGAGATGCCGATCCGGTGGAATTCCGGGACCGACGGTGGTGCGAGGCCCAGCCTCGCTAGTCCGGAAGGGAGGCAGCACGGTGCGCCGCCGCGCGCGCGTACTGCCGACGTCTCCCTCGAGGAGATCCCCCGGAGCCTCAGAGAGGACCACGGATGGCAGTGAACGAGGCGGAACGCCGGGCGATGACCCGTGCGCTCGAGCTCGCGACGCTCGGCCCTCGCGGAGTGAACCCGCAGGTCGGCGCCGTCATCCTCTCCCCCGACGGCGAGATCATCGCCGAAGGCTGGCACCATGGCGCCGGCACCCCGCATGCCGAGGTCGACGCCCTCTCGAAGCTCGCACCGGGAGCCGCGCACGGCGCGACGGCCGTGGTGACTCTCGAACCCTGCAATCACACCGGGCGTACCGGTCCCTGCGCGCTCGCGCTCATCGATGCCGGTGTCTCGCGGGTCGTCTACGCGCTCGACGACCCCGGTGCCGTGTCGGGCGGCGGCGCCGATCGCCTGCGTTCGGCGGGTGTGAGCGTCGATGCCGGCGAACAGGCAGGAATCGCGCACTCGATCATCGACGGCTGGCTCACCGCGCAGCGCCTCGGCCGCCCGCACGTCACCGTAAAATGGGCGCAGTCGCTCGACGGTCGCGCCGCGGCATCCGACGGCTCGAGCCAGTGGATCACCGGGCCGCAGGCCCGAGCCGACGTGCATCGGCGTCGTGCCGCAGCAGATGCGATCGCCGTCGGAACCGGCACCGTGCTCTCCGATGACCCTTCTCTCACCGCTCGCGACGGCGATGTGCTGTTCGAGAACCAGCCGGTGCCGGTCGTCATCGGCTCGCGGCCCACGCCCGACGATGCCGCGATCCGGCGGCACCCGCAGACGCCGCTCTTCTACGACACCCGCGATCTGCACTCGGTTCTCGCAGACCTGCACTCCCGCGGAGTCCAGAGCGTGTTCGTCGAAGGCGGTCCGACGCTGGCGAGCGCCTTCATCGCCGCAGGTCTCGCCGACCGGGTTCTCGCCTACATCGCCCCGGTGCTGCTCGGCGGCGACCGTCTGGCACTCACCGACATCGGCGTCGGCTCGATCGACGCCGCCCGCCGTCTGACGATCGACGAATGGCTGCCCCTCGGAGCAGATCTTCTCGCGATCGCCTCCCCCGCGAATCATCTGGAAGAAGGAGCCCCCTGATGTTCACCGGAATCATCGAGGAGATCGGCGAGATCACTGCGATCGCACCCGCCGGAGACGGGTGGCGTCTGACCGTGCGCGCTGCGAAGGCCGCATCGGACGCGATCCACGGCGAATCGATCGCAGTGTCGGGCGTGTGCCTCACCGTCGTCGGCTCGACCGCCGACACCTTCGACGCGGATGTGATGAAGCAGACCCTCGACGTCGCAGCCCTCGGCGGAGCATCCGTCGGCACCCGGGTGAACATCGAGAAGGCGATGCCGGTCGGGGCGCGCCTCGGCGGCCACATCGTGCAGGGTCACGTCGACGGCGTCGGCAGCATCGTCGAGGTGCGACCGGGAGAGCAGTGGAGCGTGCTGCGCGTCTCACTGCCCGACGATCTCGCCCCGCTCGTCGTAGACAAGGGATCCATCTCCGTCGACGGCACCTCGCTCACCGTGAGCGCAGTCAGCGAGGCCGGTGCGACCGAGCACTGGTTCGAGGTGTCGCTGATCCCTGAGACCCTCGCCGCCACCACCCTCGGCTCTCGCACGGTCGGAGACCGCGTGAACCTCGAGACCGACATCCTCGCCCGCCATGTCGAACGCCTTCTGGCGTTCCGGGCAGCACCGGAAGGAGGCTCGCTGTGAGCCTTTCCACCATCCCCGAGGCCCTCAAGGCCCTGCGCGCCGGGCGCCCCGTGCTCGTCGCGGACGACGAGAACCGCGAGAACGAGGGCGACGTCATCCTCTCGGCCGAGCTCGCGACGCCCGAGTGGGTGGCCTGGACGGTTCGCTGGTCGTCGGGATTCATCTGCGCGCCGATGCCGACCGATCTCGCCGACAACCTCAACCTGCAGCCGATGGTCGCCGCCTCCGAAGACGCGCGCTCGACCGCGTACACCGTGAGCGTCGACGCCGCAGAGGGCGTGACCACCGGGATCAGCGCACACGACCGCGCGCACACGCTGAACGTGCTGGCGAACCCCGCGTCGACCGCGACGAGCATCATCCGCCCCGGTCACGTCCTGCCCCTGCGGGCGGTCGACGGCGGTGTGCGCGAGCGCAGCGGTCACACCGAAGCCGCGGTCGATCTGATGAAGCTCGCGGGGCTCCGCCCGGTCGGCGCGATCGCCGAGGTCGTCGCCGAGGACGGCAGCATGATGCGTCTTCCCGGCCTGCTCGAGCTCGGGCAGCGCGACGGCGTGCCCGTCATCACCATCGAGCAGCTCATCGCCCACCTCAATGAGATCGACCCCACCGGCTGGGCTCCCGAACGCGCCAGCCGCAGAGTGAGCCTCAGGGCCGACGCGACCGTGCCGACGACGCACGGCACCTTCCGCTTCCTCGCCTACAAGGACCGGGTCACCGGCACCGACCACATCGCCGTCGTCTCGGGCGAACCGGGTGAGACCGCCCTCGTGCGGGTGCACTCGGAGTGCTTGACCGGCGAGGCCTTCGGGTCGCTGAAGTGCGAGTGCGGCCCGCAGCTCGATGCGGCACTCGACGCGATCGAGCAGGACGGCGGCATCGTCATCTACATGCGCGGCCACGAGGGTCGGGGCATCGGTCTCATCAACAAGCTCCGCGCCTACAGCCTGCAGGAGGAGGGCCTCGACACGGTCGATGCCAACCTCGCACTCGGGCTTCCCGCCGATGCCCGCGACTATGCGGCCGCCGCCGGCATCCTCGCCGACCTCGGGGTGTCGAAGGTGCGCCTGCTGACGAACAACACCGACAAGGTGAACCAGCTGCGCGGCCTCGGACTCGACGTGGTCGAGCAGGTGCCGCTGATCGTCGGAGTCGGCCCGAACAACCACCAGTACCTCGAGACCAAGCGTGACCGCATGGGTCACATCATCGGAGAGGCAGAGCTCGCTGAGGCTCTCGCCGAAGGAAAGAAGGACGACGCATGAGCGGCGCAGGAGCACCCCAGACGGAGAAGATCGACGGACGCGGACTCGATGTCGTCATCGTCGCAGGCACGTGGCACGAGACCATCTCGAACGGCCTGATCGCCGGCGCCGAGCGCGTGCTGAACGAGGCCGGCGCCACGCACCGCCTCGTGCGCGTGCCCGGGTCGTTCGAACTCGCGCTCGCGGCGCAGGCCGCCTTCGCCGGCGGCGCGGACGCGGTGATCGCACTCGGCGTGATCATCCGCGGCGGCACCCCCCACTTCGAGTACGTCTCGGCGGCCACGACCGACGGGCTGACGAGGGTCGCACTCGACGCGGGCAAGCCGGTCGGCTTCGGCGTCCTCACCCTCGACGACGAGAAGCAGGGCCTCGATCGTGCCGGACTCGAGGGATCGAAGGAAGACAAGGGTGCGGAGGCTGCGGATGCCGCGCTGCGCACCGCGCTCGTCACGCGCGCGCTGCGCGGCTGAGGTCAGCCTGCCCTTGCTGGCGTGCGCACCCCGCGTGCTCATAGCGTGAGGGCATGGAGACTCTGCGTCACGTCGTTCTGTTCGTCCACCTGATCGGCTTCGCCGTGCTCTTCGGCGCCTGGGCGGTGCAGGCCTTCGGCGGCAAGCGCGAGTTCACCCGTCTGATGAGCATCGGCATGACGATCGCCGCGATCGCAGGCCTCGCACTCGCCGCACCGTGGGGTCTCCCCGAGGGCGTCGAGATGAACTACGCCAAGATCGGCACGAAGCTCGTCGTGCTCCTGGTGATCGGCGCGCTCCTCGGCATCGGCACCTCGAAGCAGCGCAAGTCCGGCTCCGTGCCCGTCGCGATGTTCTGGCTCGTCGGCATCCTGACGGCGCTCAACGCAGGCATCGCGACCATCTGGCGCTGAGCCGCGCATCACTCGGTCACGAGCGCAGCGGCACCCGCACGTCGGCTCCGGCCTCCTCGGTCAGCCGTTCGCCCATCTGTGCGAACGTCGGCTGGGCGATGAACCCTCCCGCGAACAGCGCCTGCCCCTGGGCGAATCCCTGGGCCCGGCGGATGTCGTCCTCCCCGACGAAGCCGAACACGTCGGCCAGCTCGGCGATGTCCCGCGGGGCGTTCACGCGCATCAGGCCGAGGTTGTCGCACTGCGAGAGCACGTTGGGGTGGATCTTGGTCGGGCGCTGCGTCGACAGGAGGAGCCAGAGTCCGAACTTGCGTCCCTCCGCAGCGATCTGCACGAGCCTCTCGGTGAGAGCCCTCTCGACGGCGGTGCGCGGCTCGGGCGAGCAGAGGTTGTGCGCCTCGTCGATCACGATGAGAAGGGGGCGACGGCTCTCTCGCTGCGTCCAGAGGGACTCGAGCACCGCGAGGGCCGCGACCTTCGGTTCGGCGGGATGATCGAATCCTCCGAGATCCAGGACGGTCACCCGCGGCCGCTCATCGACCACGTCGACGACAGATCCCGCGCCTCGCGACCACAGATCCCACTCGAGCACCTGCAGGTTCTCCATCCGATTCGCGAGCCTGATATGCGCGGGATCACCCGTCGCGCGGAACCCCCTGAGCATCTCGTCGGCGTCGAAGTCCGTGGTGCTCACCGACCAGTGCAGCAGCGCGTTGTACTCTTCGGCGTCGGCGATCGGATCGATCTGCAGCACGGCGGCCTTCGCGGCGGGAGACAGATCGACATACCGGGCATGAACCCTGTCACCCTCCCCGTGGCCCGACCGGAACACGCGGATGTCGGTCTGCGCGATGGCGGCCGCATGCTCGGTCGACGCGCCCGCTCTCGTCTCCGCCAGCCTGACGAAGTCGGCGTTCGGATCGAGGATGAGCATCGGCAGCTCGGTGCGCAGCAGGAGCTGCTCGAGGACGACGCCGAGCGCATAGGTCTTGCCACTGCCGCTCTGCCCGCACCAGAACGTGTGCCTGTTGAAGCGACGTGCATCCAGCTGCACGGTTGCGTCCGCATCGTCCGTCATCGTGCCGATGGTCAGTTCGGTCATGCCCTGCCTCCAGCCCTTCGTCGGCTATGACGCCAGCACCTTCGCCTTGAGCGTCTCGAACTCGGCCTGGGTGATCACGCCCGAGTCCAGGAGTCCGCGAGCCTTCGCGATGTCGTCCGCAGGCGAAGACCCTGCGGTCTCCCGGATGTAGGCGGCCTGAGCCGCCTGCAGTCCGGCGATCTGCTCCCCTCGCCGCTGCGCCATCCCCTGCCCTCGGGCGATGAGGTACACGAGTGATGTCAGGAACGGGAGGAAGACGAGGAAGATGATCCACACCGCTTTCAGCCATCCGTTCAGAGAGCTGTCTCGGAAGAGGTCACCGATGATCGTGAAGACGACCATGAGGTAGGAGATGAAGACGAAGGACCAGAAGAACCAGGCCACGAGATCCCAGATGGACATGCGCGATCCCTTTCGATCGGAGGTGGTGAGTACCAGGTCTGAAGTTAGCCAGGCGCGGATGCCCCCGCGTCACCCTGCCCGGGTGACCCGGCGTCAGATGCAGGGACCGGATTCACCGAGATGACCTCGATGTGGAGGTCGTCGAATGCCCCGAGCAGGCCCAGCAGGCGCGGCTGATCATCGATCGGTCCGAGGATGCTCGTCAGTCCACCAGGACGAGGCTGCACCGTGAAGCCATCCAGTGCCTGTGCGAGCTGGGGGCTCATTCGTCCGCGGACGAGCACTTCGAAGACCTGGGTCATGACGGCAGCCTCCCTGGGGTGCACGAGCGGCGTGAACGCGCGAGCGCGACGGTCCCATGATGGACGCGCGGATCGCGGGCGTCCTCATCCTCTGCGGATGATCTGAAGTCGCTGTGGATGACGCGGCCGCGCCCTGCCATACTGACACCGGATTCGCCGATGACAGCCATACCTCCCCCGCCGGCTCACGCCGTCGAGCGACCACGATTGCGTAGTCGACTCGACGCGGCGCTGAACGCGCCCCTCAGCGTGGTCGTCGCTCCGGCCGGTTCCGGCAAGACCGTGCTGGTGTCGCAATGGGCGGCATCGCACCCCGACGTGCGCGTCAGCTGGATCGGGCTGGAGCCGGCCGACAGCGATCCACGCCGCCTGCTCGATCACCTGCTGAGTGCGGTGCTGCCCCCCGGCCGCGGGACGAGAGACCTCGGACGGCCTCATGCAGTCAACGCGCGCGCCTTGGGGCGTCCTGTCCTCGAGTCTCTCGTCGGCGTCTTCCGCGAGCATCCCCCCGTCGTGCTCGTGCTCGACGACCTGCACCATCTCGCCGGATCGCCGCTGCTGCCCGACCTCTGGTGGCTCGCCGACAATGTTCCCGAGCACACCCACCTCATCTTCTCGTCACGTATCGACTACGGCCTCGGCTGGGGTCACCATCGACTGAGCCACTCGCTGATCGAGCTGCGACAGAGCGACCTCGCGCTCGATGAGGCCGCGAGTGCGACGCTGCTCGAGCGGATCATCGGCGCTCCAGTCAGTCCTCGCACCCTCACAGCAGTGATGGAGCGCACTGAGGGATGGGCCGCCGGTGTCGTGCTGACCGGTCTCGGTCTGCGCAATGAAGACGATCCGGAGCACTTCGCGAGTGAACTTCGCGGCACCGATCGCCTCATCTCCGAGTATCTCAGCGAACAGGCCCTGGCCCAGCAGCCGCCCGAGCGACGGTCGCTGCTGCTGCACCTGTCGGGCCTCGACCGGATGTCCGCGGAACTCGTCGAGTCGATCCTCTCCGTCGACGACGCGACCTCGCTGTTCGAGGAGCTCGAGAGAGAGTCGATGTTCCTCGTCGCCCTCGATCGAAACCGGGAGTGGTTCCGCTTTCACCCGATGTTCCGAGAGCTCCTGCGCTACCGGTTGAAGGCCGAGCACCCCGGAGCGGCGACCGAGATCTGCACGGCCGCGGCCGATTGGCACCTCGCCCGGGGTGATGCGCCTTCAGCCCGACTACCTCCTCGAGGCCGGATCGTGGGAGCGGGCGGCGACCGTCATCTCCGGACACGGCCGCGAGGTGCTCGAACGCAACGACACGGTGTCGGTCAGTCGGTGGCTCGATGCTTTGCCGGCAGAGTTCCGTGCGACCCGACCTGACGTCGAGATCCTCCGCGGGATGCTGCTGATGATGAACGGAGACGCGGCCCGAGCCGAGGACGTGCTGCGCGAACAGGCCGATCGGCCAACGCTCACACCGGGCCGTTCGGTGGTCATTCATACGTTCCTCGCCGCGCGGGCGCAGTTCCGGTCTGACCCCCGCATCGCACTGCAGGCTGCGGAGTCGGCTGCGGCACTGCTCAGCGAGCATCCCGATCTGCACCCGCCCGAGCTGCTGGGCCTCACGCACCCGCACCTGCTGCGCACGAGTTCGCTGACCTCGGCGGGCCGAGCGCTCTTCCTCTCGGGCGATCTCACCGCGGCGCGACGACGATTCGACGAGGCGCTCGCCGCGCCAGGGGGCCAGTACAGCCTGTATCGCATCCATCTTCTCGGCTCGCTCGCACTGCTGGAAGCGTGGGCAGGACGGCTGCGCCGTGCCGCGGCGGTCTCCGAGGAGGCACTGGATCTCGCCGCCGAGACCGGCCTGCTCGCACATCCGTCGCCGGCGGACGCCTTCCTGGCGGCGGCACTCGCATCGATCGAGCGAGCCACGCCGTCCTTCGCCGCGGTGTCCCTGCACGAGGGTGCGCTCCGCGCCGCCGCGAACCACCGCACTCAGCTCATGTGGATCGCGCACCTTGAGACGGTTCTCAGCAAGGGAGACGCCGTGGACCCGGTCGAGCGTCTGCCGTCGACCCCGCCTCCGATCGTCGCGGTGGCGCTCGAGGCCGAAGAGGCTCGCGCACTCCGCCTCGCGCATGCACCGAACGGCGGGTTGCGCCATCCGACCGCAGGACGCTGGTCTCCTCTGACCTTCGAGGCGACAGCCGCCGCACTGACGCGCAACCGTCCCGACCTCGCTCGTGCCCACCTCGATGTGGTCACCCCGGAGCCGCCCGAGTCGATGCCGCGCGCCCGTGTGGAACAGCTCCTCCTCCGCTCGTGGCTCGATGCCCGCGAGCGTGGGACGGGCGCGGGTGCGGAAGCCATGCACAAGGCCCTCGATCTGGCGTCACGGCATGATCTGGTCGCCGTCTTCGTGCGCGCCGGCCCCGAGGTCATGCGCCTGATCGCCGACCTCCCCGGCACCTCGACGCCGTTCCGCGCCACCGTGCTGGAGAGGGCGAGCCTGCTCCGCCGCGCCCGCGCGACCTCGCCCGAACTGGCCGAGCAACTGACCGACCGCGAGCTCGAGATCCTCACCTACCTTCCGACTCGCATGACCAACACCGAGCTGGCAGCCCGCTGCTATGTGTCGCCCAACACGATCAAGACCCACATGGCTCACATCTACCGAAAGCTCGCGGTGCCCAACCGCAACACGGCCGTCGCGCGCGCACAGGACCTCGGCCTGATCTGACCCCGCGGTATATCGCCCTGAAAGGGTGACGCGGCCGTGCGCCCTGCGCCCGAGAGTGGCACCGTGAGCGATGCGAGCGTGCCTGAGGAGTCACCCCCTCAGCTTCGGCGCGCCACACGCGGGCCGCGACCACGCAGCATCCAGATCACCGTGACGCGCCCCCTGCTGTTCGGCTTCGCGCTGGTTCTCGGCGGGCTCGGCGCGTTCGTCCTCGGCGTCGCCGCGAGCTCGGTCGCCACGATCCTCATCTACATCGCGATTGCCCTCTTCGTCGCCCTCGGCCTCGACCCGGTGATCCGCTGGCTGGAGGCACACCGGGTGTCGCGAACGCGCGGACTGCTGATCGTCTCGGGCGGCTTCCTCGTCTTCCTCGCCGTCGTGATCGGGTTCATCCTCCCGCCCGCCCTGGTGCAGGTGGGCGAGTTCGCACGCTCCATCCCCGCGGCCATCGCCGACTTCCGCACCTCGGAGGCGTACACAGCCTTCGAAGCACAGGTCGGAGATGTCGTCGGAACCGCACTCGATCAACTCGCGGCGTTCTTCGCGGATCCCGGCAACCTGCTCGCCGTCGGAGGCGGAGTGCTCGCCGTGGGTTTCGGCGTCGGCAACGCGATCTCCGGTGTGATCATCGTCGTCGTCCTCACGCTGTACTTCCTCGCGTCGCTGTCGCCCATCAAGTCCGCGTTCTACTCGCTCGCACCCGCGCGCGATCGAGCCAGACTCCGATCGCTCACGGAGCAGATCACCGACTCGATCGGCGGATATCTCATCGGGATGGTGGTGCTCGCCGCCTGCAATGCGGTGTTCGCGACCCTCCTGCATCTGATATTGGGGCTCCCAGCTCCTGCGTTCATGGGGCTGGCCGCCTTCCTGATCACCCTGATACCGCTCATCGGTCCGGTCGCGTACTGGATCTTCGCCTCGGTCGTCGCGCTGTTCAGCGACCCCCTGCTCGCGCTGATCTTCGCGGTGCTGTATCTGATCTACATGCAGTTCGAGGCATATCTGCTGACTCCGCGCATCATGAACAGGGCGATCGCGGTGCCAGGGTCGCTCGTGATCATCGGGGCGCTCATCGGCGGGGCCCTGCTCGGTCTGCTCGGCGCACTGGTGTCGATCCCGATCACCGCCGCGATACTTCTGATCATCAAGCAGGTCCACATCCCGCGTCAGAACGCGAGAGTCTGAGGACGGAGAATCACATGGCACGATCCACGGTCCAGGAGCTGCAGCGGCGCCTCGCTGCCCTCGAAGCCGAGAACAGCGCCCTCCGTGGCGGCATCCCGGCGGCAACCCCCGCCTCGACACCCGATCCGGTCGGGTCGCGCCGCCGATCCCGCGGGTGGGGACGCACTCTCTCGGCCACCGTCCTCATCGTGCTGGGAACGCTCATCGCACCCGTCGCCCTCGTCGCTGCCTGGGGCAACGTGCAGCTCACCGACACCGATCGATTCGTCGCGAGCTACGCCGTGCTCGCGAGCGATCCTGACGTGCAGTCCGCGGTCACCGATCAGGTTGTCGAGGCGATCGAGGGACAGGTCGACATACCGACCCTCACCACGGACGTGATCGACGGCATCATCGACCTCGGCACCGGCCCCGCGGCGACTCGTGCACTGGAGTTGCTGAAGGGACCCGCTGCGCAGGGTCTGCAATCGCTCGTGGGAACCCTGGTCGAGCGCTTCGTCGAGTCCGAAGCGTTCGCGAACGTCTGGGCGTCGGCGCTCCGCATCAGCCACGCGCAGGTGGTGTCCGCGCTGCAGGACGATCCGGATGCGGCCATCGCACTCGGGTCCGACGGCACGATCGGGATTCAGCTGGCGCCGATCATCGACGCCGCGAAAGAAGTGCTCGTCGACCAGGGCGTCGGATTCGCGGCGTCGATTCCGACGGTCGATCGCACGATCACCGTCGCGCAGGTCGATTCCCTCGCCTCGGTCCAGCTCGCCTACGAGCTGGTGGTGGCCGCTGGACTCTGGTTGCCCTGGGTGGCGATCGTGTTCCTCGCCGCCGGCGTGGTCGTCGCGCGACGACGCTCGGTCGCGCTGGTCACCGCAGCGCTCTCCCTCGGTCTCGTGATGCTGATCGTGCTCGCGGGTCTCGCCATCGGCAGGGTGCTCTTCGACGCCGCTCTGCGCAGCAACGGCATCCCCGCGGATGCCGGGGGCGCGATCTACGAACTGGTCGGCGGCGCCATGCGCGACACCGCCGTGGCTGTGCTCGTGCTCGCGCTCGTCACCGCCGTGGTCGCGTGGTTCGCCGGCCCCTTCGACGTTCCACGACGACTTCGCGCCGTCGTCCACGGTGGCGCCGCCTCGCTGCGCGGCACCCTTGACCGGCGCGGCCTGAGCAGCGGACGCGTCGGCACGTGGATGTACTCGAGACGCGCTCTCCTGAGGGCTGCGATCATCGTGGCCGGTGCGGCGGTCGTGCTGCTCGTACGGCCGCTCACCCCCGCACTCGTGCTGTGGGCTCTGGCCCCGTCGCTGCTCGTCGTCCTCGTCCTGGAGGTCGTCGAACGTCCGTCGTCCGACGATGACGATGCCGATGCCGATGCCGATGCCATCGATGCCGTGGCGGCTGAGGACGACGCGCGGGACGAGATCTCGCGTGAGAAGGCTGCCCTCGCCTCCACCGACTCCCTTGGCCGAGCCAGCTCATGACTCGGTCCCCGGAGGTCGCGAAGCCGTTCGCCGAGCGGCGCGATGAAGGACGCGCCGCTCGATCGCGAATGCCCCGGTCGCAGCTCGCAGCATGGTCACCGGCCACGGACCGGCCGGATCCCATCTATCTGCTCGAGGAGCAGGGGCGATCACGGGTGCAGGAACTCACGCCGGTGCGGTACGCGCGCATGGCCGCGTCCCCGCTCGCCTTCTATCGGGGGGCGGCCCTGCACATGGCATCGGACCTCGCCTCGTCCGAGCACACCGGCATCATCGCGCAGCTCTGCGGAGACGCGCACCTGTCGAACTTCGGACTGTTCAGCTCCCCTGAGCGGCACCTGATCTTCGATATCAACGACTTCGATGAGACGCTTCCAGGGCCGTTCGAGTGGGATGTGAAACGACTCGCGGCGAGCTTCGCGGTGGCCAGCAGGCAGCGTGGATTCAGCGCTGACGAGGAGCGCGCCTGCGTCGTGGCCGCGGCACAAGGCTATCGCACCGCGATGAGGGCGGCGGCCAAGTCGAGGGTGCTCGACGCCTGGTACGACCGACTCGACGCAGAGAGTGCGAGGCTGTCGACCCGTCAGGCACAGCTCGACCGGCAGGTGGGAGACGAGGAGGTGCGCCGGCTGGACGCGACGATCGACAAGGCGCGAAAACGCGATCATCGGAAGGCTTTCAAGAAGCTGGTGCGCGTCGTCGACGGCCACCTGCGCATCGTCGCGGCGCCGCCGCTGATCGTCCCCGTCGAGGATCTCATCCGCGACGCGGGGCGCGCGGCAGACGAAGCGGATGTGATGCACCAGGTGTTGGGCGCGTATCGGACGACGCTCGTCAGCGAACGGCATCCGATCGCCGAGTACAGGTACCGACACATGGCTCGAAAGGTCGTCGGTGTCGGAAGCGTGGGGACACGCGCCTGGGTGCTCCTGCTCAGCGGACGCGACGACGACGACCCTCTGCTCCTTCAGGCGAAGGAGGCTCAGGCATCTGTGCTGGAGCGCTTCCTCGGGCCGAGCGAGTTCGACGACCACGCGGAACGCGTCGTGCGGGGCCAGCGCCTCATGCAGGCATCCAGCGACATCTTCCTCGGATGGCAATCCGTCGTCGGTCTCGACGGGCAGCCCCGCGACTTCTACATCCGGCAGCTGCAGGACGGGAAGGGGGGAATCGACCCGGACACGATGAGCGTGCGGGGTGCGATCCTGTACGCGCGGATCTGCGGGGAGACACTGGCTCGAGCCCATTCCCGCTCGGGAGACCGGGTGCAGATCGCGGGGTACATGGGGCGGAGCGAGATGTTCGAGGAGGCGATCGCGGACTTCGCCGCGGCGTACGCCGATCAGAACGACAGCGACTTCCGGGCTCTGAAGACGGCTCTGGCATCGGGGCGACTGCCGAGCGAGCACGGACCGGTGTGAGGCGCCTCCATGGGATCCCGATACACGATGCGTGAACCCGCGATTCTCGGGGCACACGTCGCGAGGCCGGTGCCCGGATGGCCGTCCGGTTATTGGCTCGTGCTCGCGCTGCTCGTGCTCACCTACGGGCTGTGCGCCGCTCAGGGCACGACCGACCCGAGCCCGCCGGCGTTCGTGGTGCAACTGGTCACCGTCGCCGTCGTGCTTCGCGTGACCGAGGCCCACGCCCGGGTGCAGCGCATCGCCTGGATCGTGCTCTCGGCGGCGGGCATCGCCGCGATCGTGGTCGCAGTGTTCGACCTGCAGGGACACGCACTCGACATCGCGCTGTCGGCGGCGTCGATGGTCGCGTTCCTCATCGCACCGGTCGCGATCATCAGACACCAGGTCACGCGGCGGGGCCTGGATGCCGAGGCTCTGCTCGCCGCGATCTCGGCGTACGTCCTGGTGGGCATGTTCTTCGCTCTCGTCTACAACCTCGGCGCGCTTCTGACCATCTCGCCGACCTTCGGTGAGGAGGTCGTCGATTCCCTCTCGAGCCAGCTGTTCTTCTCGTACACGACGCTCACGACCACCGGCTACGGCAACATCGTTCCGGTGAGCCCCGCCGTGCAGGGAATCGCCGTCGCCGAGGCGGTCACCGGACAGCTGTTCCTGATCACGGCCGTGGCGCGGATCATGCGCGGCAACCGCCGTCCCGCGTCCGAGGCGGCCCCCGAGGTATCGCCCGCACCTGCACACGCACCCACGCCCGAGGAGATGTCATGAAGAAGTGGAACGTCGTCATCGTGCTCGGCGCCGCGCAGTTCGTCATGGTGCTTGACGGAACCGTCATGAACGTGTCGATATCGACGGTCGTGAGCGATCTCGACACCTCCGTGACGGCGATGCAGGCGGCGATCACGTTCTACACCCTGACCATGGCGGCGTTCATGCTCTTCGGGGCGAAGCTCGGCGATGTGTGGGGTCGACGCCGCGCCTTCGTGATCGGTTCGTGCGTCTATGCCGCAGGCTCCCTCATCACGGCGCTGAGTCCGTCCGTGGGGTTCCTGTTCCTCGGGTGGTCGATCATCGAGGGGCTGGGCGCGGTGCTGGTGATCCCCGCAATCGCCGCCCTCGTCGCCGACAACTACCGAGGTGCCGAGCGCGTCACGGCCTTCGCCGTCATCGGCGCCGTGTCGGGTGCGGCCGTCGCGGCTGGTCCGTTGATCGGCGGAGCGGTGACCACCTACTCGAGCTGGCGGTTCGTCTTCGTCGCCGAGGTGGTGATCATGCTGGGCGTCGTGCTGTGCGCTCGCATCATCGCCGATTCCACCCCGCGACAGAGCATCCGCATCGACATCGGCAGCGTGCTGCTCTCGTCTGCCGGTCTCGTCCTGATCGTCTTCGGCATGCTGCAGAGCAAGACGTGGGGGTGGGTGCTGCCCCTGTACACGCCGGAGATCGCGGGCATCCCCATCGCACCCCTCGGAGTCTCTCTGACGACCTGGTGCATCGCGCTCGGCGCCGCTCTGATCACGCTCTTCATCAGGTGGCAGCGACGGCTGATGCGCGACGGCCGATCTCCTCTGATGCAGCCGGACCTGTTCTCCATCACGACTCTGCGCAGCGGGCTCTCGGTACTCGGCGCCCAGTACGCCGTGACGGCAGGGCTGTTCTTCATGGTCCCGGTCTACCTGCAGATGACACTCGGATTCGACGCGCTCGAGACGGGCATCAAGATCTTCCCGCTCTCGGTCTCGTTGATCCTCTTCTCGATCATCGGCACCGCTCTGTCTCGGCGGTGGTCGCCTCGCCGCATCGTGAGAGCCGGGCAGTCGACCCTCGTGCTCAGCGCCGTCCTGCTGCTCGGCTCGGTGACCGAGGACCTCCGCGGCGGCCTGTTCGCGGTCGGCATGTTCCTCGCCGGCAGCGCTCTCGGTCTTCTGGCCTCGCAGCTCGGCAACGTCAACATGTCGAGCGTGAGCGAGAAGGACACGAGTGAAGCCGGCGGACTGCAGGGCGTCTTCCAGAATCTCGGCTCATCGCTCGGAACAGCGTTGATCGGGTCGCTGCTGATCGGGGCGCTGTCGACCTCGTTCGCGTCGGGAGTCGCCGTGAGCGATCTTCCGAACGACGTGCGCGAGACGGTGAGCGCCGCGACAGACCGCGGCGTCACAGTGGTGCCCGCAGCCGACGTCACCGGAATCGGGGAAGCGGCCGGCCTCAGCGACGAGGACTCGAGCGAACTCGCCGACATCTACCGCGAGTCGCAGCTCTCGTCACTCCGCGTGTCGTTCGTCGGGCTGATCGTGATCAGCCTGCTGTCGATCCTGTTCTCGCGGGGCATCCCGGCAGGGTTGTCGATCCGGCGAAAAGACGGCGCCGACGTGGCGGAGAAGGCCTGATCGGCGTGTCCCTCGCCGTGTGAACTCAGATCCGCGGCGCTGCCGTGCTCTCGCGCACGATGAGCTCGGTGCCGACGAGCGGCGTCTGACTGCGCTCTCCCCCATCGAGCTCGGCGAGGAGGGCGTCGACCGCGAGAGCGCCGACCTTCTCGGGATGCTGCTGCACCGTGGTCAGCGGCGGCCACAGTTGGGCGGCATCCGGCAGGCCGTCGAACCCGACCACGCTGACGTCGCCGGGAATGTCTCGACCGGCCTCGCGGAATGCCCGCACGACGCCGATCGCCATCTGGTCGTTCGCCGCGAACACGGCGGTGACGCCGTCGTCGTCACGCAGGCGGAGCCCGGCGCGATAGCCGGATTCGGCTGACCAGTCGCCCTGCAGCGGCTCGGGTGCCTCGATGCCGCGATCCATGAGAGTCGAGCGCCAGGACTCGCGTCGACGCTCTGCGGAATAGGACTTCGCCGGTCCTGCGACGTGCCAGACGGTCTCATGGCCGAGGTCGAGCAGGTGCTCGGTCGCGAGGCGCGCACCCTGAGCCTGATCCGTGTCGACGAACGGGTGAGTCGTGCCGCGGTTCGAGTCGACGAGCACGACGGGCAGACCGTCGGGGATCTCGACCTCGGCCTCGTCGAGCTGATGCGCCTCGATCACGATGATGATCCCGTCGACGGCGTGCTCCTCCAGGCGGCGGAAGGCTCCCGCGACGGTGTCGCGGGCACTCGACTCGACGGGGATGAGGGTGAGGGCGTATCCCCTCTGCGAGGCGCGCACGGCGATCGCATCGAGCGTGCGCTGGTTGCCGTACGAGCTGAAGGAGAACATGATGACGCCGATCGCCCGGAATCGGCCGGATCGCAGCGCACGAGCCGCACTGTTGGGCCGGTAGCCGAGCCGCTGCATGGCGTCTTCGACGCGCTCCCTGGTGGCGGCGCCGACGTAGCCGCGCGCGTTCACGACGCGCGACACGGTCTGTCCGGAGACACCGGCCTCGCGGGCCACGTCCTCCATGGAGGGGTCTCGCCGCCGCTGCGGCGGCTCTGCCGACTGTACCGAGGTCACGAGCACTCATCCATTCATGTGTTGACGTTGACACACTAGCAGTGCATCGAATATGTTGACGTTGACACACGGCGCCGTGAGCGCCCGATCTCTAAGAAGGTTCTCGTCAATGACGACTCAAGATTCCGCAGCCCTGGCGGACCACGGCATCCGCCGGCGCGAGAAGCGCGACTGGAAGGGATGGGCCTTCGTCGGCCCGTTCATGGTCGTCTTCGCCCTGGTCTTCCTGACCCCGCTCGCCTACGCGCTCTACCTCAGCTTCTTCCAGGAGAAGCTGATCGGCGGCACGGCGTTCGTCGGGTTCGACAACTACGTCCGCGCGCTCACCGACCCGCAGTTCTGGGAGGCGTTCGGCCGCGTGGTGCTGTTCCTCGTGGTGCAGGTGCCGATCATGCTCGTCCTGGCGCTGGCCGCGGCGCTCGCCCTCGACAGCGCACGTCTGCGCGGCGCATCGTTCTTCCGCATCCTGATCTTCCTGCCGTACGCGGTGCCCGCGGTCGTCGCGGTGCTCATGTGGGGGTACATCTACGGCGACCAGTTCGGTCTGACGTCGAACTTCAACGACTTCCTCGGCAGCGACCTCATCACGCCCTTCGCCCGGGAGTGGATCCTGGTCTCGATCGGCAACATCGTGACCTGGCAGTTCGTCGGCTACAACATGCTGATCTTCTACTCGTCGCTGAAGACCATCCCCACCGACATGTACGAGGCGGCGTCGCTCGACGGCGCGGGCGCATGGCGCACGATCTTCTCGATCAAGATCCCCTCGGTGCGCGGTGCTCTCGTGATCGCCACGATCTTCTCGATCATCGGCAGCTTCCAGCTCTTCAACGAACCCAACATCCTGCGGCCCCTGGCTCCGAACGTGATCACGACGTACTTCACCCCCAACATGTACGCGTACAACCTCTCGTTCGCCGGACAGCAGTTCAACTACGCCGCGACGATCGCCATCATCATGGGCGTCATCACCGCAGTGATCGCCTACGTCGTGCAGCTGCGCGGCTCGAAGTCGGAGGTGCGCTGACATGGCACTCCCCCTCGCCCGTCCCTCGCAGAAGCGCCACGATCTAATGAATCCGCGCAAGTCGAAGATCCTGCTGATCGTCATGGTGATGTACGCCCTGTACACACTGGTGCCGCTCGTCTGGCTGCTGTTCAGCTCGACCAAGACGCAGTCCGGGCTGTTCAGCTCGTTCGGGCTCTGGTTCTCCGACGACTTCGCATTCGTCGACAACTTGGTGGCGACCTTCTCGTATCAGGACGGCATCTTCCTGCGCTGGCTCGGCAACACGCTGCTCTACGTCGTGGTCGGCGCCGGAGGCGCGACGCTGCTCGCCACCATGGCCGGCTACGGCCTGGCGAAGTACCGCTTCCCCGGCCGCCGCGCGGTGTTCGCCGTCGTGCTCGGCGCGGTCGCCGTGCCGGGCACCGCCCTCGCCGTGCCGACCTTCCTGCTCTTCAGCGAGCTCGGGCTCACGAACACCCCGTGGGCGGTGATCATCCCCTCGCTGATCAGCCCGTTCGGTCTGTACCTGATCTGGGTGTTCGCGTCGGAGTCCGTGCCGACCGAGCTGCTGGAAGCGGCCCGCATCGACGGCGCCGGAGAGTTCCGCACCTTCTTCACGATCTCGATGCGACTGCTCGCACCGGGCATCGTGACGGTGACCCTGTTCACCGTGGTCGCGACGTGGAACAACTACTTCCTGCCGCTGATCATGCTCTCCGACCCGGCCTGGTACCCGCTCACCGTCGGCCTGAACCAGTGGAGCGCTCAGGCGATCGGCGCCGGATCTCAGCCGATCTACAACCTCGTGATCATGGGCTCCCTCCTCACCATCATCCCGATCGTCATCGCCTTCCTGCTGCTGCAGAGGTTCTGGCAGTCAGGTCTCACCGCCGGAAGCGTCAAGCAGTAGCCTCCGGCACCCTCCGCACCGCCCCCTGTCGGTCCGACGCTGGACCGCACCCCCGAAAGGACACAGCAATGAAGCACCTTCCCTCACCCGGCGCACGGCGCACCCTCACGGTGCTCGCGGCCGGAACCGTGGCAGCGCTGGCGCTGGCCGGCTGCAGCACCGGCGACTCCGGCTCCGGCGGCAGCGCTGCCGGCGACGGCTCGTTCGACTCCGTCGAGGCCGCTCTCGAGAAGGGCGGCGAGATCACGTACTGGTCGTGGACCCCCTCCGCCGAGGCTCAGGTCGAGGCGTTCGAGAAGGAGTACCCGAACGTCAAGGTGAACGTGGTCAACGCGGGCACCAACAACGAGGAGTACACCAAGCTGCAGAACGCCATCAAGGCGGGCTCCGGCGCCCCCGACGTCGTGCAGATGGAGTACTACGCCTTCCCGCAGTTCGCGCTGACGGATGCCTTCGTCGACCTCTCGCAGTACGGCTTCGCCGACTTCGAGGACGACTACACCGCCTCGACCTGGAACTCCGTCACCGACGGCGACGCGATCTACGGCCTCCCGCAGGACTCCGGCCCCATGGCGCTCTTCTACAACAAGGCCGTGTTCGACGCCGCCGGCGTCACCGTACCCACCACGTGGGACGAGTACTACGAGGCGGCGAAGGCGATCCACGCCGCGAACCCCGACGCCTACATCACGAACGACACCGGCGACGCCGGCTTCGCGACCTCGATGATCTGGCAGGCCGGCGGCAAGCCGTTCGAGACGTCGGGCACCGACGTCACGATCGACCTGCAGGACGACGGATCGAAGAAGTGGACCGAGAACTGGAACCGCCTCGTCGAGGAGGACCTGCTCGCGCCCTACGGCAGCTGGAGCGACGAGTGGTTCCGCGCTCTCGGCGACGGCAGCCTCGCGACCCTCGTGATCGGCGCCTGGATGCCGGGCAACCTGATCACGGGCGCCCCCGACGGTGCCGGTGACTGGCGCGTCGCTCCGATGCCGACCTACGACGGCACCCCGGCGACCGCGGAGAACGGCGGCGGCGGCCAGGCCGTGACCACGCAGAGCAAGAACCCGGCACTCGCCGCCGGATTCCTGTGGTGGCTGAACAACTCGGAGGAGAGCATCTCGACGTTCCTCGAGTCCGGCGGATTCCCGTCGACGACCGCCGAGCTGTCGAGCGAGGAGTTCCTCGCCGACGCGCCCGAGTACTTCGGCGGCCAGAAGATCAACGAGGTCCTCGCCGCAGCGGCCGACGACGTGGTCGAGGGCTGGAGCTACCTGCCCTACCAGGTCTACGGCAACAGCATCTTCGGAGACACCGTGGGCCAGTCGTACCAGAACGGCACCGACCTGAACGAGGGCCTCATGACCTGGCAGGACGCGCTGGTCGAGTACGGCAACTCGCAGGGCTTCGCCGTCAACAAGTAATCGCACGTCCGGGCCGGACGGGGACTCGCTCTCCGTCCGGCCCTCCCCATCGAAAGCACCGCATCGTGACCTCCTTCTCCATCGGCGAGACAGACTTCCTCCGCGCCGGGCTCCCCCACCAGGTGATCTCCGGTGCCATCCACTACTTCCGGGTGCACCCCGACCAGTGGCAGGACCGCATCCGCAAGGCCCGTCTGATGGGACTCAACACGATCGAGACCTACGTCGCATGGAACGCTCACGAGCCTCGGCGCGGCGAGTGGGATGCCACGGGTTGGAACGACCTGGGCCGGTTCCTCGACCTGATCCAGGCGGAGGGCATGGATGCGATCGTGCGGCCCGGCCCCTACATCTGCGCCGAGTGGCACAACGGCGGGCTGCCGAACTGGCTCACCGCGGGCGAGCGCGAGCTGCGCTCCTCCGAGCCGACGTTCCTCGCCGATGTCAGCGACTACCTCCGCCGGGTCTACGACATCGTCGCGCCCCGGCAGATCGACCGTGGCGGCTCGGTCGTGCTCGTGCAGATCGAGAACGAGTACGGCGCGTACGGCTCGGACAAGGACTACCTCGAGGCGCTCGTCGCCCTCACCCGAGAAGCCGGTATCACCGTGCCCCTCACCACGGTCGACCAGCCGACCGATCGGATGCTGGCAGACGGCAGCCTCCCCGAGCTGCACAAGACCGGATCCTTCGGATCGCGCAGCGCCGAGCGCCTCGCCACCCTGCGCGCCCACCAGCCCACCGGCCCCCTGATGTGCTCCGAGTTCTGGGACGGCTGGTTCGACTGGTGGGGCGGCGTGCATCACACGACCGACGTGGACACCGCCGCCGCCGATCTCGACGAACTGCTGGCCGCGGGGGCCTCGGTGAACATCTACATGTTCCACGGCGGCACGAACTTCGGTCTCACGAACGGTGCCAACCACAAGGGCCGTTACCTGCCGATCGTCACGTCATACGACTACGACGCGCCTCTCGACGAGGCCGGCAACCCGACGGCGAAGTTCTTCGCCTTCCGCGACGTCATCGCGAAGTACGCGCCCGTCCCCGACGAGCTGCCCGCCGCGGCCACCGCGGCACCGGTCTTCTCCGTGCCGCTGAAGCCGGCGGGATCATGGACGGATGCCGCGGCATCGACGCCCGCATCCGCAGTTCCGCGGACATTCGACGAGCTGGAGCACCTGAGCGCTCTGATCCGGTACGACGTCGAGCTTCCCGAAGGGCGCGGCGGTCAGCTCGTGCTCGACGAGGTGCGCGACCTCGCCTGGGTGAGCGTCGACGGCCAGCCCGTCGGCATGCTCTCCCGCACCCGTCACGACCGTTCCCTGCGGATTCCCGCGGGACGGACGCTCAGCATCCTCGTCGAGGAGGGCGGCCGCGTGAACTACGACCACCGACTCGGCGAGCAGAAGGGTCTGATCGGCGCTCCTGCCCTCGACGGCACGCCGCTGACCGGCTGGCACTCGACCGCGCTGGACGTCGCAGGGATCGCGGCGGAGATCGGCTCCAGCGGCGGGAACACGTCGAGCGGCCCGGGAAGCGCACCCTCTGCGTGGGTCGCAGACTTCGCGCTCGACTCCGCCGCCGACCTGTTCCTCGACACCGTTGCCTGGAGCAAGGGCTATGCGTTCGTCAACGGGTTCTTCCTCGGACGGTACTGGCGCAACGGGCCGCAGCGCACCCTCTTCGTGCCGGCCCCGACGACGCGAGCGGGAGACAACCGGCTCATCGTGCTCGAGCTGGAGCAGCTGCTCGCGCCCACGGCCGACTTCGTGCCGGCGCTCGCTCTCGGCGACACCGAGGAATAGATCACAGGCACGGGCATCCGCCCAGTACCGTGTGTCTGTGCCGCGCCGAAGATTCTCCACCCCCACGCCCGCTGCGCGCGCCCGTCATGCGAAGCGGCGCCGGGGCCGGGTGGCCAGAGCGGACAACGACCTCACCGCCGAGCAGTGGGCCTCGCTGCAGGAGGCCTGGGGCGGATGTGCATACTGCGGAGCGGGCGACATCGCGCTCCAACGCGACTGCGTGATGCCGATCTCCCGCGGCGGTCGCTACACCGTCGAGAACGTGGTGCCCGCGTGCGGGTCCTGCAACGCGAGCAAGCGCAACGACGAGGTCACGTCGTGGCTCCGACGCAAGCGACTCGACGAGCGCGCTTTCCTCAGCCGGTATGACGCCATTCTCCGCGACCTGCGCCCGACCGACTGATCGGGCCCGTCACCCGCTGCGGCGGGACCTCCAGACGGCCGCGGTGAGGTGCGCGGCGTCGGCCCGGGTGATGCTCTGCCAGTTGCGACCGCCCCGCGCGAACGACTCGTGCACGCCGGACGGCACCGCGGCCGGCTCCACCGGACGATCGAGCCAGTCGCACGCGCGCACGTGCACGAGGTCGACTGCACGGGCTTCGCCCGACGCGTCGTAGCGCCAGGGCCCGGCGATCCGGCCGAGCCACAGCAGTCCGTCGACGTCGCGCGTCCAGACGAACGACCCCTCGGAAACCGAGGAGAACCTCTCGAGCCTGCGCGCCGCCCGCTCACCGAAGGCGGCATCGACTGCGGCGAGCGCGTCGGCCGGCGACTCCGGGATGCGGTCGAGGCGACCTCCCACTCCGCAGACCCCGATCCGCAGCGCGCGCTCGACCGCGAGCCCCTCGCGCACCCCGTCGTCGCGCGATCGCATCGGGGCGCGGTACGCCGCGGGAACCTCGATGTCGTTACCCGCGCGAGGTGCGGTGGTCATGCGAGCGGCACCAGCGTGGCGTCGACCCGTGCGCCGTCGATCGCCACCGACATCATCGTGCAGACGGGCTGCCTGCGGCGGTCGGTCGGCGACCCCGGGTTCAGCAGGCGCATCCCGGATGGGGCGACGGTGTCCCACGGGATGTGGGAGTGGCCGAACACGAGCAGGTCGACGCCCGGGAACGCCGCATCCATCCGCTCCTCGCGCCGCTGCTTCGGTCCGGTCTCGTGCACCACAGCGACCTCGACGTCCTCGACCGTCAGCCGTGCGATCTCGGGCAGTCGCTCTCGCAGCGCGGGGCCGTCGTTGTTCCCGTGGACGCCGACGAGCAGCCGCGACCGGGACTCGATCAGATCCAGCGTCGCGAGGTCGATCCAGTCCCCCGCGTGCACGACGATGTCGGCGTCGTCGACCGCTCGCAGCACCGCGTCGGGCAGTCGCTTGGCACGGGCGGGCACATGCGTATCGGCGATCAGCAGCAGTCTCGTCGTCACGGTTCTCCGTCTCGGGTGGGCACGGGCATCCGCCTCCGACTCTACGCACGCGGTCCAGCGGGATGTCATACGCACCCAGCAAACGTTCAGGAAGGCGTAGGATCTCTCGGTGCCTTGGTATACCGGGCCATGGATCTAAGGAGCTGTATGAGTACGTCCACCGCCCCCGCGAACCCGCGTTCGCGTGTCATCACGGCGAGCCTGGTCGGCACCACGATCGAGTTCTACGACTTCTACGCCTATGCGACAGCGGCCGTGCTCGTGTTCCCCGTGCTGTTCTTCCCCACCGGCAACGACACCACGTCGCTGCTGTCATCGTTCGCCGTGTTCGGCGCCGCCATGGTCGCCCGCCCCATCGGCGCGGTCGTCTTCGGCCACTTCGGCGACAAGTTCGGACGCAAGGCGACTCTCGTCGCCTCGCTGCTCACGATGGGCATCGCGACCTTCATCATCGGCCTTCTTCCCACGTTCCAGCAGATCGGCTGGTGGGCGGCACTGCTGCTGCTGATCCTGCGCCTCGCTCAGGGCTTCGCCCTCGGCGGCGAGTGGTCGGGTGCCGCGCTGGTCGCCACCGAGAACGCTCCGGCCGGCAAGCGCGCCTGGTACGGCACGTTCCCGCAGCTGGGCGCGCCGCTCGGCTTCATCATCGCCAACTTCCTCTTCCTCGGCATCAACTGGCTGCTTCCCCACGCCGACAACCCCGCACTGAAGTCCGAGGCCTTCCTGTCGTGGGGCTGGCGCATCCCGTTCCTCTTCTCGGCCGTCATGGTCATCATCGGCCTGTGGGTGCGTCTGAAGCTCGTCGAGTCCGACACCTTCAAGAAGGCCGAGAAGAAGGGCGCGATCCGCAAGCTGCCCCTCGCGACCGTGTTCCGCCACCACTGGAAGCAGCTGATCCTCGGCACGTTCATCATGCTGGCGACGTACGTGCTGTTCTACCTGATGACCAACTTCACCCTGGCGTACGGCACGAAGCCGGCCACGCTCGAGACGGCGTCCGCCGCCGCTCAGGCCGCTGCCGAGGCGACGGGCAAGGACTTCGACGCGTCGGCTTTCGCCGCGCAGTTCTATCCGGGACTCGGGTTCGCCTACACGGACTTCGTGCTCATGCAGATCGTCGGCGTCGTGTTCTTCGGCATCTTCACCCTGCTCTCCGGTCCCATCGCCGACACGATCGGGCGTCGCAAGCTGCTGCTGTGGGTCACCGGGCTCATCATCGTGTTCGGCTTCACGTTCAATGCGTTCCTGCTCCCCGCGATGGACCCGAAGTTCACGGGCGCCCTCGCGCAGGCGTTCCTCGTGTTCGGGTTCATGCTCATGGGCGCGACGTTCGGTCCGATGGGAGCGCTGCTGCCCGAGCTCTTCCCGACGAACGTCCGCTACACGGGATCCGCGATCTCCTACAACGTCTCGTCGATCCTCGGCGCAGCCGTCGCTCCGCTCATCGCGCTCTGGCTCTGGGAGCTCGGCGACGGCGCTCCGTGGCTGGTGGGACTGTACCTGTCGGCGATGGGCGTGCTGACCTTCATCGCGCTCCTGCTGTCGAAGGAGACCAAGGACAACGACTACGAATCGGACCTCGGAGTCGCGGCCGCCGTCGAACTCTGACGCGCTCGTCCACGCGAAGGGCGGCATCTCCTCGGGAGGTGCCGCCCTTCGTCGTCCGGCGGTCAGTAGGCGGCGTGGATGGTGCGCGTCGAGCCGTCGAGCACCATCGTCCCGCCGAACGGCACGATCCACTGCGGCCGCGTGTGGCCGAAAGGCACCCCGACGCAGACCACCGCGTCGGGGTTGTACCGCGAGACCGTCTCGATCACCGCATCCCGTTGCGCGGCGCGCAGCGCGTCTGCCTCGGTCGACGAGGGGAGGAACTCGAAATCGCTCACGGGCGGACGCGCGACGACCACTCCCGCGACCACATCGAGGATCCCACGCTCCCCCAGCCCGCGCATCCATCGCGCCACCCAGCTCGCCGGCGGACGCTCTTCGCTGGTCTCGAGCAGCAGGATCCCGCCGCGCAGGTCGTATGCCGAGGGCAGCCTGTCGGCGAGCGCGAGCTGATCGACGACCTCGAGGCAGCCGCCCCAGGTGCGACCTTCGACGCGGACAGCCGGACCCGACCAGGTCCAGTCCTCGGTCGCGACCCGATCGCCGTATTCGGTGAGAGCGCGCGGGTCCGTCCAGCGCCTCCCCACGTCCTCCGACTCTCCGGGCTCCGTGATCTCGACCGTGCCGCCGTCGAGCAGCGCCGCGCGCAGCGACCGCAGATGCACGTCGTCGACCGCGGGCCCGGGACCGAGATGCACGGCCGTGGATCCGCCGTAGTAGCCGCGGATCCCGAGGCTCCACAGCCAGTTGAGGATGTTGGTGTTGTCGCTGTAGCCGAGGAACGGCTTCGGGTCGGCCTGGGCGAGCGCGGCGTCGAGGTGCGGCACCACCAGGATCTGGTCGTCCCCGCCGATCGTCGCCAGGATCGCCCGGATGCTCGGGTCGGCGAAGGCCGCGTTCACGTCGGCGGCCCGGGCTTCAGGACTCGCATCGAGCTGCCGCGTGGTCGGATACTCGACCGGGATCAGTCCGGTCAGCCGCTCGAGTCGGCTGAGCGCCTGCTCGTGGAGCTCGGGCGCGACCGCGGGCGCGGCGAAGGCGGGCGACAGGACGGCGACGCGGTCGCCGGGCACGGGTTTCGATGCGGACAGCATCGGCCCAGTCTCGCATCCTGAGCACCGAGATAACGTCAATGCATGTTGACAAGGGGGCGATCGTCAACAAGTATTGACGCAGGAGGTTCCCCATGACCATGAAGACCGCCATCGCACAGGATGACGCCGGCGAGCCGCTCTCGGAGCTCCACCGCCTCGCCGCTCTGCGCAGCGAGCTGGCCAGGGCCGAGGAGACACAGGTGCGACGGGCGCGCAATCTCGGCTATTCCTGGCAGGCGATCGCGAGCTCCCTCGGCGTCTCGAAGCAGGCGGCGCACCGCCGTTTCGGCAGGCACTGACACTCATACAGCCCATCCACAGGATCCGCCCGCACACGAAGTACGGTCGAACTACCCCCTTTCAGAACGAGGTCCCGCATGTCCAGCACGGCGACATCACGCCGACGCGGACGCGGCGCGCACTACGACGGCCCGCGCGCCACTTTCCGCCAGCTCCTCCCCTTCCTCTTCGAGCACAGGCGCACGCTCATCGTCGTCGCTGTGCTCAGCGTCTTCGGGGCGGCCACCTCGCTCGCGCAACCGCTGCTGGTCGGGCAGCTCATCGAAGCCGTGCAGTCCGATCAGGGCCTCGGGATCCTGGTGTGGGTCCTCGTCGGTCTCGTGATCGTGTCGTCGATCATCTCCGGCTACCAGCACTATCTGCTGCAGCGCACCGGCACCGCGGTCGTGTACTCGAGCCGTCGCAAGCTGATCTCGCGCATCCTTCACCTGCCCATCAGCGAGTTCGACGCCCGCCGGACCGGAGACCTCGTCTCGCGCGTGGGCACCGACACGACACTGCTCTACGCCGTGCTCACCCAGGGACTGGCGGATGCCGTCGGCAGCGCGATCCTCTTCCTCGGCGCGCTGATCGCCATGCTCGTGATCGACCCGGTCCTGCTGCTGCTCATCGTCGTCGTGATCGGAGCCTCGGTCGTCGTCGTCACGGCGCTCAGCGGCCGCATCCGCACCGCGTCCACCGCTCAGCAGGAGAAGGTCGGCGAACTCGCCTCCGGGGTCGAGCGCGCCGTCGGCTCGATCCGCACCGTGCGCGCCTCGGGAGCCACCGAGCGCGAGACCGAGACCGTGTCGGCGCTCGCCTCGGAGGCCTACGGCATCGGGGTGCGGATCGCCAAGATCTCGTCGCTCGTGGTCCCCATCGCCGGAGTCGCACTGCAGGTGTCGCTCCTGGTGGTGCTGGGAGTCGGCGGCTTCCGGGTCGCGGCCGGCACGATCACGATCGCCTCGCTGATCACGTTCATCCTGTTCCTGTTCATGCTCGTGATGCCGCTCGCCACCACCTTCGGGGCGATCACCTCGGTGAACCAGGCACTCGGCGCCCTCGGCCGCATCCAGGAGGTGCTGAACCTGCCGACGGAGACCCAGCACGACGCCGAGATCGCCGCATCCGTCCCCCGCGATGCGGCAGACCCCCTCGCTCCGGCGATCGAGTTCCGTGACGTGCGCTTCCGCTATCCCGAGAACGTGGTCGCCGCTCGCCTCGCCGCCGCGAAGGAGGCGCAGACGCTTCTGGCCGACGCGCACCTCGAACCGACCGACGACTCGGCCGCCGTGGCGGAGCGCGAGGTGCTGCGCGGCGTCTCGTTCGCGGTGCCCCGAGGTGCGCGCGTCGCGCTCGTTGGGCCCAGCGGTGCCGGCAAGAGCACGATCCTCTCGCTCGTGGAGCGCTTCTACGACCCGACAGGCGGTTCGATCCGCCTCTACGGCCACGACTCGCGCACCTACCCGCGCGACGAGCTGCGCGCGCAGTTCGGCTACGTCGAGCAGGACGCCCCCACTCTCGCCGGCACGCTCGGCGACAACCTGCGTCTCGCCTCGCCGGATGCCTCGGATGCGGCCTGCGAACAGGTGCTGCGCGCGGTGAACCTGGGCGACGTGCTCGATCGCGATCCGCTGCGTCTCGATGCCCCCGTCGGCGAAGACGGCGTGATGCTCTCGGGAGGAGAACGCCAGCGTCTCGCGATCGCTCGCGCGCTGCTCACCGACGCACCGATCCTGCTGCTCGACGAGTCGACCTCGTCGCTCGACGGCGTGAACGAGCAGCGCATGCGCGAGGCCATCGACGCGGTCTCGACCGATCGCACCCTCATCGTGATCGCTCATCGACTGTCGACCGTCGTCGACAGCGATCTCATCGTCGTGCTGCAGGACGGCGCAGTGGTCGGTCAGGGCACTCACGCCGAGCTGATCGAGTCGACGCCGCTCTATCGCGACCTGGCTCGGCACCAGCTGCTCGCCTGAGCGTCGCGGCAGGGGCGCACGCGGTCAGAGCGGGAGAAGTACGCGAAGGCGGGATGCCGGAGACCACTCAGCCATGGGTTCGTCTCTGACGTCCCGCCTTCGCGGGTCTGGGGCCACGGGGGCCGTGGAGCGCCGGCTCCCCCGAACCGGCGCCCGCTCTGTCACGCCTTGTCGAGGCGGTAGCGCAGCGAGGCGAGCTCGGCCCGGAGGGCGGCGGGGACCTTGTCGCCGAAGGTGTCGTAGAACTCCTCGGTGAGGTCGGCCTCGGTCTTCCAGGCGTCGGTGTCGATCGAGAAGAGCTCCTCGAGGTCGGCCTCGGGCACGTCGATGCCGTCGAGATTGAGGTCCTCGATCAGCGGCAGGCGACCGATCGGGCTGTCGACCGTCGAGACCTCGCCGGAGACGCGACGGATGATCCAGTCGACGACTCGCGAGTTGTCGCCGAATCCGGGCCACAGGAAGCGGCCGTCCGCGCCACGACGGAACCAGTTCACCTGGAAGATGCGCGGTGCGCGGTCGAACCGGAGACCACGGCCGACCTTCAGCCAGTGACCGAAGTAGTCGGCCATGTTGTAGCCGCAGAACGGGAGCATGGCGAACGGATCGCGACGCAGCTCGCCGACCTTGCCCTCGGCGGCCGCGGTGCGCTCGGACGAGATGTTGGAGCCGAGGAACACGCCGTGGGTCCAGTCGGTGGCCTCGACGACGAGCGGCACATTGGTCGCCCGACGTCCGCCGAAGAGGATCACGTCGAGCGGCACCGCCTCCTCCCAGTCCTCCGAGATCTGCGGGCACTGCGCGGCCGAGACCGTGAAGCGCGAGTTCGGGTGCGCGGCGGGGCGGCCGGAGTCCGGCGTCCAGTCGTTACCCTCCCAGTCCGTGAGGTGGGCGGGCGCCTGATCGGTCAGCCCCTCCCACCAGACGTCTCCGTCGGGCCGGAGCGCGACGTTCGTGAAGATCGTGTTGCCCCAGAGGGTCTCGACCGCCGTGACGTTCGTCGACTCGCCCGTGCCCGGCGCGACGCCGAAGAATCCGGCTTCCGGGTTGATCGCCCAGAGGCGGCCGTCTTCACCGGGGCGGATCCACGCGATGTCGTCGCCGAGCGTCTCGACGCGCCATCCCGGGATGGTCGGGCGCAGCATCGCGAGGTTCGTCTTGCCGCACGCGGAGGGGAACGCCGCAGCCACGTGGTACGCCTTGCCCGTGGGATCGATCACCCGGATGAGCAGCATGTGCTCGGCGAGCCAGCCCTCGTCGCGGGCGATGACCGAGGCGATGCGCAGGGCGAAGCACTTCTTCGCGAGGATCGCGTTGCCGCCGTAGCCCGAGCCGAAGGAGTAGACCTCGAGCGTCTCGGGGAAGTGCACGATGTACTTGTCGTCGTTGCAGGGCCACTCGACGTCGGGCTCTCCCGCAGCGAGCGGCGAGCCGACCGAGTGCACGGTCTTGACCCACGGAGCGCCGTCGGCGATCTGGCGGGTGACCGCATCGCCGACGCGCGTCATGATGCCGATCGACGCGACGGCGTAGGCGCTGTCGGTGACCTGGACGCCGATGTGCGAGAGCGGTCCCCCGACGGGCCCCATCGAGAAGGGCACGACGAACATCGTGCGGCCTCGCATGGATCCCTCGAAGATCTCGGTCATCTTCTCGCGCATCTGCGCAGGAGGAGCCCAGTTGTTGGTCGGGCCGGCATCCTCTTCGCTCTCGGACGAGATGTAGGTACGGCCCTCCGTGCGTGCGACGTCGCTGGGGTGCGAGCGGGCGAGGTACGAGCCGGGACGCCACTCGGGGTTCAGCTTGATCAGCTTGCCCTCGTCGACGAGCCCGCGCAGCAGCCAGTCGTTCTCGGCACGCGAGCCGTCGACCCAGTGGATCGAGGCCGGCTGCGTGAGCGCCGCGATCTCATCGACCCAGGCGGCGAGCTCTGCCATCGCAGGGGTGTCATACGTCGGAGCCGTCCCGAAGGTGCGCACAGGTGCGACAGATGATGCTCGGGGGGTGAAGACTTCGGCGATCGCCATGACTACTCCTTTGAAGTGAGGGGCGTTTGTTCCATCTTCTTCCGGTTCGTGCACGACTTTCTGCCATTCCGGGCGATAAGAATCGCGCTTCTTTCGCTAGTATCAAGGAATGGCTCCTTCCGGCATCCACCTCGCGACTCTCGGCCACCGCATCAGGCACCACCGCCTCGAGAAGGGCTTCACGCTCGATGAGCTGGGCGCACTCGTCGGCGTCGCCGGTTCGCAGCTGAGCCTGATCGAGAACGGCAAGCGCGAACCGAAGCTCTCGCTGCTGCAGGCCATCGCGCTGGCGACGGGCACCGAGGTCACCGACCTCATCTCGGGCGAGCCGCCGAACCGTCGCGCCGCTCTCGAGATCGAACTCGAACGCGCCCAGGAGAGCCCGGTGTTCCGGCAGCTCGGCATCGCCCCCGTGCGCGTCACGAAGGGGATGAGCGACGAGACGATCGAGTCGCTTCTGGGCCTTCATCGCGAACTCCAGCGACGCGAACGAGAGGCGATCGCCACGCCCGAAGAAGCCAGACGAGCGAACACCGAGCTGCGTCTGCGGATGCGCGAGCAGAACAACTACCTCGCGGACATCGAGAGACTCGCTGAGAAGCAGCTGCGGTCCGCCGGGCACGTGCAGGGCGCGCTGACGCACCGCACCGTGAGCATCATGGCCGACAAGCTCGGCTTCGAACTGATCTACGTCAACGATCTGCCGCACTCGACCCGCTCGGTCACCGACCTCGAGAACGGGCGCATCTACCTGCCGCCCGCATCGATCCCCGGGGGTCACGGCCTGCGGTCCATGGCGCTGCAGGCGATGGCGCACCGACTGCTCGGACACACCCCGCCCACCGACTACGCCGACTTCCTGCAGCAGCGGCTCGAGATCAACTACTTCGCCGCCGCGTGCCTGATGCCCGAGACGGCGTCCGTCGCCTTCCTGCAGCAGGCGAAGAAGGATCGCAACCTCGCGGTCGAAGACTTCCGCGACGCATTCGGCGTGACCCACGAAGCGGCCGGGATGCGCATGACGAACCTCCTCACCCAGCACCTGGGCATGTCACTGCACTTCCTCCGTGTCGACGCCACCGGTGCGATCACGAGGGTCTACGAGAACGACGACCTCCCCCTGCCGATGGACGTCACGGGCGCTGTCGAGGGCCAGCGGGTGTGCCGGAAGTTCCAGGCGCGCGCGGCGTTCACGCAGCAGAACCGCACGAACGAACACCACCAGTACACCGACACACCCTCCGGCACCTTCTGGTGCTCGACGCAGACCGGCGCCTCGACCGACGGCGAGTTCTCGATCACGGTGGGCGTTCCCTTCGACGACGCGCGCTGGTGGCGTGGGCGCGAGACCGCCGACCGCGCGGTCTCGACCTGCCCGGATGAGGCGTGCTGCCGCCGCCCCTCGGCCGACCTCACCGAACGGTGGAACGGGAAGGCCTGGCCGAGCGCCCGCGTGCACACCCACATGTTCTCGCCGCTCCCCCGTGGCGCGTTCCCCGGCGTCGATGACAACGAGGTCTACAACTTCCTCGGACGCCACGCGAGCGAGTGATCCGCGCCGACTCGGCGACTCAGCCGTCGAGGAAGCGCGTGAACCGAGCGAGGGCCGCCCGCACCGCCTCGTCGTCGACCGGCCGCGAATCCGGCACTGACTCGAAGAGCTCCGGCGGAGACCCGAGCGAGGCGCTCGCGTGCGTCCAGCATCCGATCACCCGGCCGTCGGCGACGAGCGTCGCCCGCACCATGCCGTTCTTGCCCGGTCCGACGAGAGCGAGATGCTCAGGGGCGCAGACGTCCGTGCGGTCGGCGTAGGAGATGTAGTACTCGTCGAAGGCTCCGAGCGCCCGCACCGCCGGGGCACTCGATGACCGCCGCGGACGAGCGACGCCGACGAACACCCCCTCGTCGACCTCGACCACGCGCGCCGCCGCGCGATCCCGCGCCTCGCGCGCCTGCCCCAGCGTGAGGCCGGACCACCAGGCGAAGTCCGCGACCCCAGCCGGACCGTGCCCGTCGATGTAGCGCACGAAGAGCTCGGCGAGCGGATCGTCGGGCGCCGCATGCTCGCTGATGTGCTGCTCGACGAGCACGAAGCGCTGCTCCCGGCTCACACCATCGCGCGCGACGACCGGACCCTGGCAGATCAGCCCGTCGAGGGTGAGCTCGCTCAGCAGATGGATGCCGCGCTGCCCGGCGGGATCGATGCCGATACCGGCGAACACCTCGAACATCTCGGCCCGCGTGAGTCCTCCGTCGCGCAGACGCGGCACCGCCGCCGCCACGACCGCGGCGACCATCGACGCATCGATCCCGAGATCGCGGCGCCTGCCCGCCGCCTGCTGACGCTGCCGCGCGGCGGTCACCGAGAGCACCCAGCGCAGGTCACGCGCCGGGATGATGTGCAGCGTGCCGCGCATGGTCCACGCGCGCACCAGGTCGCCCCGGGCGAAGGCCCGGTCGACCGCGTGGAGCGGCGGCTCGCCACGGGTGCGCGAAGCCAGGACCCACCGTCCGGCGGTGAAGTCCTGGCTCTGCACCGCGAGCATGTGCGACGCGGCATGCGTCACCGTGCGCGCCGGAGCGCTGAGACGATGCGAGCGGAGCCGCTCGGCGCGCAGAGTCGCGGTCTTCATGCCCTCATCATGCCGGGCACGACCGACATCGCGCACTCACCCGTGCAACGTCACCTCGCGACGTTCCGGCAGCACGATGGGGTGCGAGCCCGCCATGACCTCGAGCACGCGGATCACCTGGCAGGAGTAGCCGTACTCGTTGTCGTACCAGACGTACAGCACGACGTCGCGGTCGTTCGCGATGGTCGCGAGACCGTCGACGATGCCCGCGCGATGCGAGCCGACGAAGTCCGTCGAGACGACCTCGGGGCTCTCGACGTAGTCGATCTGCTGACGCAGCTTCGAGTGCAGCGAGACGCGACGCAGGTAGTCGTTCAGCTCGTCCTTGACCGCGGGGCGCTCGAGGCCCAGGTGCAGCACGGCCAGCGAGACGTCGGGGGTCGGCACGCGGATCGCAGAGCCGGTGAGCTTGCCCTCGAGCTCGGGCAGCGCGCGCGCGACGGCCTTGGCCGCCCCCGTCTCGGTGATCACCATGTTGAGCACGGCCGAGCGGCCGCGACGATCGCCGCTGTGGAAGTTGTCGATCAGGTTCTGGTCGTTGGTGAACGAGTGCACAGTCTCGACGTGCCCGCGCACGATCCCGTAGGCCTCATCGATCGCCTTGAGCACGGGGGTGATGGCGTTCGTCGTGCAGGAGGCGGCGGTGATGATGCGGTCGTCCGCCTCGATCGTGTCGTCGTTGATCCCGTGCACGATGTTCTTCAGCGCGCCCTTGCCGGGTGCCGTGAGCAGCACGCGAGCGACGCCGGTCGATTCCAGGTGCCGGCTGAGTCCTGCGTCGTCGCGCCAGCGTCCCGTGTTGTCGACGACGATCGCGTCGTGGATGTCGTACGCCGTGTAATCGATCGTCGAGGGGTCGTCCGAATAGATCACCTGGATGCGGGTGCCGTTCGCGATGATCTGGTCGGCGTCCTCATCGACCGTCACGGAGCCTGCGAAGCGGCCGTGCACCGAGTCGCGCAGCAGCAGCGACGCGCGCTTGACGAGATCGTTCTCCGAACCGCGGCGCACGACGATGGCCCGCAGACGCAGGCCACTGCCACCACCCGTGTGCGCGATGAGGATGCGCGCAAGCAGGCGCCCGATGCGTCCGAAGCCGTAGAGCACGACATCGGTGGGGGCCGCTGCGACCGCTCCGACCGCCGGCGCGAGCGCCTCGGCGAGATAGGCGTCGAGGGGCAGCTCGCTGTCGGAATGACCTGCGGCGAGGCGCGCGAGGTCGAGCGAGGATGCACCGGGGGCGAGTTCGTGGACGCCCTCGAGCACGGCCAGAGTCTCGTCGACGGCGAGTCGCTCATGCCCGAGCTGCGCCACCCTGTCGTGCACCTCGACGATGCCGGTGGCCGACAGACCGAGAAGTCGGTGTCCGTGGAGGGAGGTGACCACATCACGCTCGCGCTTGAGGGCGCCGATGAGCGGGATCATCCGCTCGGCCAGCTCTTCTCTCGCCGTCCAGTCGTCGTGGGGTGCAGCGGTTACGTTCATCTGCGTCCTTGCATGTGTGAGCGCGCCGAGGTCGCCGGCGCGCGAGATTGCCGGGTGAGCTTCGGGGGATGCCTCCAGGGTACGCGCCGGGCGCGAGGGTTCTGAAATCAGAGGCCACGCGCTGCCCCGACCGGCCTCGGTGGCGGATCCGACTGGCCGGCCGTCAGAACCCGAGGCACATGACGGAGACTCCCGCCGCCATCGCCCACGACTCGACCGCGAGCAGGCGGGCGGTACGCCCCTGATGCACGGGGACGAGCACCCACTCGGCGACGACCGTCCAGAGCACGACGCCGATGACGCCGACGATCACGAGCGCCGAGAGGAGCCCGCCGAGCCCATGCCCACCGTGGGCCCCGACCTCGGCCGCCCCCGCCATCGCCTGGCCCGTCGACAGGCTCTCGAACGAGCAGATCGCCATGACGAGCGACACCAGTGCACGGTGACAGCAGGTGGCGGCCGCGGGCGTTCCACGCACGCCCGCCGTGCCGAGCATCGCGGAGACGAGGAGCACGAGTGCGGCCACCAGGCCGATCAGCGGATCGCCACCGCTCACCGCGATCACGATCATCGCCGCTGCCATGATCAGGGCGCTCTGCCTCCCCTGCCACGGCACAGCCCGCCAGACGGCGATGCACGCAACGGCCGAGACGACGGCGGCGAGCGCCATCAGCCACGGTGCTGCGGGGAGGACGTGATCCACACACGCATCATATTGATCAATCGCTCAAAATAGCGAGACCCATGGCTCATGCACCAGGATGGGGCATGTGCCCCGCGTCGTAGACCACGATGAGCGCCGCCGGCAGATCGCCGAGGCGCTGCTCGCCGTCGCCGCTCGCGACGGACATGAAGCGGTGTCGTCTCGCGCGGTCGCCAAAGAGCTCGGTGTCGCCACCGGCTCTCTCTGGCACTACTTCGACGGATTCGACGACGTCGTGCGTGCAGCCGCTGTGGAGATCACCCGACGCACCGACGAGCGCATCCGGTCGGTGACGACCGGGCTCCGCGGGCTGAGCAGACTCGACGCCCTCATGCGGGAGGTCCTCCCCGTCGACGCGGAGACGCGCACGGAAGCGTATGTCGTCGTCGGATTCTGGGGGCGCCTCGCGACTCTCGCCTCAGACCCGGACGCCGGCTCCCCCACTCGCGCGACCTGGCAGAACGGCATCAGCGAAGCCATCGACGAAGCGGTCGCCGACGGCGAGCTGTCCCCCACCACGCCGAAGCACGCGGTGATGTCGCTGCTCCGTTCGATCACCTACGGACAGCAGGTGCTGGAGGTCACCGAGCCCCGTGGCGCGGACGCTCACCTCGCGGTGCTCGACAGCATCCTCGCGCCCTGGCGCGCCTGAGTCACTGCCACACCCCGCACGCTCGCGCCACCTGCCAGCCGCGCACGCTCACTCGGCCTGCTGACGATGTGCTCTTGTGCGCCTCGTCGCGCCGTCGTACCATCGACCCAATCCGTTTATTGAGCGAACGCTCGAAATAGTGAGGTACGCCGATGTCCCACCCCCAGCCCGTCACCATCGACAAGATCGCCGCGCCGCACCCACTCGACCCCCTCACCGGCGAGGAGATCGCGGCGGCCCGAGCCGTGCTCGAGTCCGCCGGACTGCTCGGCGAGACCGTCCGCGTGCCGATGCTGCTGCCCGATGAGCCCACCAAGGAGGAACTCGCCGCATGGAGGCCGGGCGCCCCCATCGATCGCCGCATCGACGCGACCCTGCTCGACACCGCGACCGGCGTCGCGAGCGAAGTCGTCGTCTCGATCACCCGCGGCGAGGTGCTGCGCGCCGAGCGGGTCCCCAACGATGCGCCACCCTACGGCCAGCCCCAGTACCTCTTCGAGGAGTACGAGCGCGCTGAGGCGATCGCGAAGGCGTCACCAGAATGGCAGGCGGCGATGACGCGCCGAGGGCTCGCCGCGCACATGGCTCTCGCGTTCTGCGGACCGCTCGCACCCGGGTACACCGGCCGCGCCGATGAGGTGGGCCGCCGGGTCATCCGCTCTCTCACCTTCCTCAAATACGACGAGCACGACTCCCCCTGGGCGCATCCCGTCGAAGGGCTGGTCGTGCACATCGACCTCACGACGAACAGCGTGATCCGCATCGACGACGAGGGCGACGTGCCTGTGCCGGCGGGCCACGGAAACTACTACCCCGAGGTGCAGGGCGCCGCGCGCACCTCGCTCAAGCCGATCGAGATCACGCAGCCGGAAGGCCCCAGCTTCGCCGTCAGCGGCTCGCTCGTCGAGTGGGAGAACTGGTCGATGCGGGTGAGCTTCAACGCTCGCGAGGGTCTCGTGCTGCACGACGTCAGGTTCGACGGACGGTCGGTGCTCAATCGGGCGAGCGTGCCCGAGATGGTCGTGCCCTACGGCGACACCGCACCCGGGCGCTTCTGGATCAGCTACTTCGACGCCGGCGAGTACCTTCTCGGCAAGAACGCGAACCACCTCGAGCTCGGCTGCGACTGCCTGGGGGTGATCCGCTACCTCGACGGCTATGTCGCCGATGACCACGGCCATCCGGTGCGCATCCCGAACGTGGTGTGCATGCACGAGGAGGACTACGGCATCCTCTGGAAGCACACCGACCTCGCCGGCCGCTCGGACGTGCGCCGCTCGCGCCGCTTCGTGGTGTCGTACTTCTCGACGATCGGCAACTACGACTACGGGTTCTACTGGCACTTCTCCCTCGACGGCTCGATCGAGGTCGTCGCCAAGGCCACCGGGATCGTGTTCGCCGGCGCCGGCGAACCGGGGGTGCGGCAGAAGCACGCCACCGAGCTCGCGCCGGGCGTCTTCGCGCCGGTGCACCAGCACCTGTTCTGCGCACGGCTCGATGTCGCCGTCGACGGCGAGGAGAACCGTCTGGTCGAGATCGACGCGCAGCGCATCCCGATGGGGCCGGACAACCCGTTCGGCAACGCCTTCACGTGGTCGGAGACTCCGTTGCTCTCCGAGGGCGGGGCGCAGCGGGAGGCGGACACCTCGGTCGCGCGCGCGTGGGAGGTGCAGAGCACCACTCGGACGAACCACGTCGGCCGCCCCACGGCCTATCACCTGATCCCGGAGCCCACCGCTCTGCTGATGGCCGACCCCGCGTCATCCGTCGCCGCGCGTGCGGCGTTCGCGACCAAGCATCTCTGGGCCACCCGCCATGAACACGGGCAGATCTGGCCGGCCGGCCGGTATCCGAACGCGCACCAGGGAGGCTCCGGCCTGCCGGAGTACTCGGCGGGCGACCGTTCGCTCGACGGCGAGGACATCGTGCTGTGGCACACCTTCGGACTCACGCACTTCCCGCGCCCCGAGGACTGGCCGATCATGCCGGTCGACTATGCCGGATTCTGGTTCAAGCCGAACGGCTTCCTCGATCAGAACCCCGCGATGGATGTTCCTGAGTCGTCTCAGGCGCACGTCACCGAGGACGCCGGATGCTGCGGAGGTGGCGAGGGCTGCACCTGCTCCCATTGAGCCGCGGCGTCGGCCTCGGCGGTCGACGCGGCGTCGTCATCGGGAACGCCCTGGCGGAAGCACGCGGCGAAGGTACCCCTCACGACAGTGCGGCGATCGCGACACGGAGGATGCCGTCGGCGCTGTCGAGCGCGTGGGCCGAGGCTTCTGCGGACGCCCCCGTGGCGACCATCAGGATCGCGAGCTTGACCGATCCCCCCGCCGCATCCAGGGCGGCGGAAGCCTGGTCGACCTCTGCGCCGGTGAGCTCCGTCACGGTGCGGATCGAGCGCGCGCGCAGCTTCTCGTTCGTCGCCTGAAGATCGACCATCACGCCGTGATAGGTCTTGCCGAGCTTGATCATCGACAGCGTGGTGAGCATGTTCACGACGAGCTTCTGGGCTGTTCCCGACTTCAGACGCGTCGATCCCGAGATGAACTCGGGCCCCGTGACCACCTCGATCGCGATCTCGGCGACCGCACCGATCTCGGATGCCGGATTCGAGGCGATCGCCACGGTGAGCGCGCCGACTCCCCGAGCGAACTCCAGACCGCCGACGACGTACGGGGTGCGACCCGACGCCGAGATCCCGACGACGGCGTCGCGCTCGGTGAGGCCGAGCTCGCGCAGCGAGGCCGCTGCCGCCGCGTCGTCGTCCTCGGCATTCTCGACCGCCGACCGGATGGCCGTCTCGCCTCCGGCGATCAGCCCCACCACCATCGAGGGGTCGGTGCCGAAGGTCGGCGGGCATTCGCTCGCGTCGAGAACTCCGACGCGGCCTGCGGTGCCCGCCCCGAGATAGATGAGTCGTCCGCCGGCGCGGAAGCGGGCGGTGATGCCGTCGACCGCCGCGGCGATCTCCGCACTCCGCTCGCCGACGGCCGCCGGCACACGATGATCTTCCGCGTTCATGCGCCGCACGAGCTCATCGGTGTCGAGCAGATCGAGGTCGCCGCGATCGGTCGTCGACGCCTCGGTGCCGAGCGTCGAGAGGACGTCGAGGAGCGCGGTCAGTCTGGCGTGTTCATTCGGCACGATGCACGAACCTTTCGTGGGGAAGATCGGTGCGCTCCGCGAGCAGGAGCGCACCGTCGAGGGCATCGCCGGAGGAGACGACGACCGTGCGGTCAGCGGCGCGGAGCGCCTGGGCGAGCGACGAGCGGAACCAGACGTGGTCGGTGAGCCCTCCGTGCAGGGCGACCTCGCGACTGCTCGAGGACGCCGCGATCGCCGACGCGACGAGCAGGCGGATGCCCTCGGCGGCGATGTCCGCGGAGACGGCGTCGCCGCTCTGCGCCGCATCGAGGAGCAGCGGCGCCAGAGTCGCGAGACGGCGAGGCACCGGCCCGTCCATGGAGATCCAGGCGGGAACCGCGGTGGGCTCGCCGATCGTCGCCGCGACCGCATCGGTGAGCACGGTCTCGACCGCGAGCCCGACCGAGGCGCGCAGGACGGCACGCAGCGCCTCGCGCCCGAACCAGGATCCGCTGCCGAGGTCTCCCAGCTCGGGACCCCACCCGTCGACCAGCGTCGCCACCTCGCCGTCGATGCCGAGGGCCGCAGCGCCCGTTCCGGCGATCAGCAGTACGCCCGCACCGCCCCCGAGCGATCCGGCATGAGCGGACACCACGTCGGAGGTCACCGCGACGGGCACGTGAAAGGCATCGGCGAGGACGGCGGCGAGCTCTGATGCGGCCTCGGGGGCGGCCCAGGCTCCGGCCGCACCCACGGAGACCGCGGAGATCTGTGCATCGAGATGATCTCTCATCGGCAGAATCGCGGCGAGAGCTGCGTCGACGCCGCCTGCGGCCGCGAGCCCGGGAGCCCCGATCCCGTCGTACACGGGACACCGGGGCACTCGACGCTCATCGGCGGCAGAGACGACGCCAGAGTCGACGCCGGATGATTCGGCGATCACGGCCCGGCAGCGCGACTTGCCGAGGTCGACGGCGACGAGAGCATGCGAAGAGGGCATGGAAATAGTCTACGCACGAGCATCCGATCATGAAAGAATTGTTCACACGCCCGAAATCCCCCTCTGACGCAGGAGAGCCATGAGCATCCAGACGACGATCGCCTCGGCCGCCGAGAAGCTGCCGCCGTCGCTGGCCCGCATCGCTCGGACGATCGCCGATGATCCCACCATCGTCGTCGACAGCACGATCACCGAGATCGCGGCGAGGTGCGACACGTCGGTCGCCTCGGTCGTCCGCTTCTGCCGCACCATCGGCGTGAACGGCTACGCCGCGCTGCGGATGGCGCTGGCCACAGAGCTCGGTCGCGAATCCGTGCAGTTCCCCGCGGCATCCGGTTTCGGATCCGAGATCTCCGCGGCCGACACCCTGCGGGAGGCGACCGCGAAGGTCGCCGCACTCGAGCTGCTGGCCATCGAGGAGACCGTCGCGAACCTCGACTACGACGAGCTCGCGGCCGCGGTCGAGGCGATCGACGACGCCGACCGCGTCCTGCTCTTCGGGATCGGCGCGAGCGGACAGGCGGCTGCGGATCTCGGCCGCAAGCTGCTCCGCATCGGACATGCGGCGATCGTCCTGACGGACGCGCACGAGGCGAGCGCCGCCGCATCGCTCGGAGCGAGGAAGACCGTGGCGATCGGGTTCTCCCACTCGGGAACGACCCGCGAGACCGTGCACTTCCTCCAGACGGCACGGGCGGCATCCGGCACCACGATCGGCGTCACGGGTGGGCCGGCCTCGCCGCTCGCCGAGAACTGCGACCACGCCCTGCTCACGCGGGCGCGTGAGCCTCGCCTCCGCGCGGGCGCGATGGTGAGCCGCATCGCGCAGCTCGCACTGGTGGACTGCCTGTTCGTCGGCGTCGCCCAGCGCCGGCACGCGCACACCGTCCATGCGCTGCAGCGCACGGCGGATGCCACGCAGCCGCTGCGCTGAGGACCGACGCTCAGGCCGGGGTCGGACCGGGCCGCTGCCCCGCGTGCACGGACCCGGCGGGGTGCGCTGATGCGGCGGGGTGCACCGATCCTGCGGTCCGGAGGAACACGATGATCCAGCTGAAGATCAGCACCGCCGCGATCAGCTCGACCGCCGTGAGGTTGTAGTAGCCGACGGCGAAGAACACGCCGAGCAGCACGATCACGAGCACGTAGATCCACCCGAGCACCACGAACACCCGTGGGATCGTGCGCACGAACCAGGGCAGCCCGACGACGATCACGGCGAACGCGACGGTCATCCCGGTGGCGACGGTGTTGTGCACGAGGAAGAACTCGTCGACCGGGAAGATCCCGACGCACGCGAGGAAGATCCCGATCAGGATCAGCCCGCCTCGCACCACGCGCCGTCCGCGACGATCGACGTGGTCGTCGACCGGCAGCCCCGCCGTGGCATAGCGGGCGATCGTCGTCACCAGGACCCCGGCGATGATCAACGTCGCGTTGAACGCCAGAGACGCGCTGTTGCTGCTCATCCCCAGCGCCGACAGGTTGTCCTGCCACCAGTGCACATCGCTGGAGGCGAGCATCGCCGCGAAGGCGCCGACCACGAGGAAGACCGCCAGGACGAGGGAGAGCACCATCGGCGTGAGCGCCACCGCGCTCAGGAACGTCACATAGGCGGTGAGAGCGAACGCGACGGCCACCAGGATCGCCCCGGGGAAGGCGAACACCGGGGCGTCGGTGAAGCTGCGATCGAGCAGTTCGGCGATTCCGAGCCATCCGAGGTACGCGATCGCGGCGTGCGCGAAGGCGATGGCGGCCAGGTCGTACCAGCGCAGCCGATCCCCGGGGACGCTGAATCCATCGCGGGCGCCGTCCGGCGCGACCGCCGCCGGTCGCACGACGAGACGCCCGAGCGCGAACGCCAGGACGGCGGTGATCGCGCCGCCGTAGGCGGCGAACGCGCCGATCGAGCCGGTGCCGCTGATCGCCATCTCCTGACCCCAGAAGACCGGCCACCCGATGGCGAAGCCGAGCACGAAGAACACCGCCCCGACTATGAGCGCGGTGGCCTCGAAGACCGCATCCGCTGTGTCGGGTCCGCGCAGCTGACGCAGGACCTGCATGACCCTCTCGCCGACATATCGCATCACTGGCCTCCGCCCACATCATAGAAGCCTCGCCCTCCGGACCGCGCCGGTGATAGCATCACGGCACGGATCGTATACAACGTCGTCGTTCCACCACCCGAGGTGATCAGTCATGAACGGTGCACTCGCCGCCCCCGCCGAATCGGTGTCGACGCTCGTCGCGCGCAACATCAGCGAGTTCCGGGCCGCCGTCTCGGAGTCCTTCGTGCCGCTCCAGGTGTCGACGGCCGGGCCCGACCACTTCCGCGGGATCATCCGCGGCGCCTCGGTCGACGAGGTGCACGTCAACGAGGTGCGCGCCACCTCGCACGTCGTCGAGCGGACACCCGAGCTCATCGCACGCAGCGACCGGTCGTACTTCAAGCTGAGCCTCATGCTCGCCGGCACCGGGATGCTGATCCAGGACGACCGGGAGGCCGTGCTCCAGGCCGGCGATCTCGCCGTCTACGACACCGACCGCCCGTACTCGCTGGTCTTCGACGACGACTTCCGCACGATGGTCGTGATGTTCCCCAAGCACCTGATCAGCCTGCCCTCCGACATGATCGGCCAGCTCACCGCGGTGCGCATCTCGGGTCAGGGTGGCCTCGGCGGAATGGTCGTGCCGTATCTGACGCAGCTCGCCGGCAACCTCGACCAGCTCGCCGGCACGACAGGGGCACGACTGGCGCACAGCGCGCTCGACCTCGTCACGACGGTGTTCACCCGCGAGCTGGGCCTCGACGAGGTGTCGGCCGACCCTCATCGCGCGCTCGTGCAGCGCATCCGCTCGTACATCGACCGCAACCTCGCCTCGACGGATCTCGGACCCGCGACCATCGCATCGGCGCACTTCATCTCGACCCGTCACCTGCACGGCCTGTTCCAGGAGCAGGGCGTGACGGTGTCGACCTGGATCCGCACCCGCCGCCTCGAGCAGTGCCGTCGCGATCTGCTCGACCCGATGCTCGCCGACCGGCCCGTCGCCGCGATCGCGGCCCGATGGGGCTTCGTGGATGCGGCGCACTTCAGCCGCGCGTTCAAGTCGGCGTTCGGCATCTCCCCCAGCGAGTACCGCGCGGCGCACTGAGCGCAGCGCAGCGGGAGAACGTCCGTCAGGGGACGTAGACCGGCGGCGCGAACATCGTGCCGCCGTACAGCATCTGCACGGCGACGAAGCCCGGCAGAGACACGGCCGCCACGAGCGCGAGAGCGAGCATCGCACTGAGAAGCCCCCCGCGGCGTCCTCCGTCCCGGACGGCGAAGAAGGCGCCGATCGCGATCAGGGCGTGGAGCACCAGCACGGGCACGAGGCCGATGGTGAACCCCCAGCCCTCCATCGTCGACCCTGCGGAGACGGCCTTCGGCTGCTCGCTGAACTCCTCCTCGTACGACATCCCGCACCAGACCCACGCGACGGCGAAGAACAGGAGAGCGAAGAAGACGGATGCCGTCCAGGCGACCGCCTTGACCGCCGGCGAGAGGGCGGCCCGGGGTTCTGTTCGCATGACTCATCCTGACACCCGCCCGGAGCCGCGCCGCTGACGCCACGGCGGATTCCCAGGCCCGTCCTTGCTCTGCAGGGCACGCCGGTTGACTGTCGGCGCGCGATGGCGCCGCTTCTCTTGAGCGGATGCCAGGGCGAGCCGGAGCATGAGGCAAGCACACCGCGAGGATGCGGTGCCCGGAGCGAGGACGCTCCGCCGCATGCGACGTCAGGACTCCCATGACCGCTCCCGTCACGACCGATCCCGCACTCGACGAATGGCGCACGTACGACGAGTTCGCCGCCGGGATCGACACCTTCCGACTGCCGAACACCTCGCTGTCGGGCACCGCGCTGACGCTCACGCTCGACGATGGATCCGCGCTGGCGCTGACGTTCGATGCGGTCGCTGTCACCTGGTCAGGACTCGGCGAGTCGGGCACCGACCCGTACGACGCCGTCGCGGTGCGTGACGACGTCATCTTCGTGAACATCCCGATCGAGAGCCGTGAACGCGAAGCGATCACCGTCGTCTATTCGACCTCGACCCACCGGGCCACCGTCGTGCGATCACGCATCGCGCCGGAGGCTGTCGAGGGCACACCGCAGGTCGGTCAGGACTTCTGGGCGGCGACGACCGATGCCGGTCCCGCGACGGGCGAGGTGCCGGGGCC
This sequence comes from Microbacterium sp. Bi98, assembly GCF_918698045.1. NCBI lineage: Bacteria > Bacillati > Actinomycetota > Actinomycetes > Micrococcales > Microbacteriaceae > Microbacterium > Microbacterium sp. Bi98. Next base: position 601,663 of record NZ_CAKKLK010000002.1, read on the forward strand.
GAGCCGAGACCTCATCGGCAAGCGCAACATCTATCGGTACAGCCCGCACCACCTCTACGAGCACGTCTACATCTCGAGCCGGCGCTACGCCTGGCAGTGCCTCGAGGGCGTGCAGCGGGGCCACGGCGACATGGACCTGTCGACCGTCTGGAAGTTCGCCGACGGCCTCTACCTCTTCTGCTTCCGGGAGTTCCGCATCGCGGTCGCGAGCGTCTGGCTGCACGACCTCGGCTACCAGCTCATGACGACGGGGATCTTCCTCGGCCTCACCGGCGACGGCGCCGCGGAGCACTCCCGCGGCGGCGGTCACATCTATCCGCTCGGGTCCGTCGACTACCCCGACGCCCAGCCCGTCTGACCCCGCGACGAGATCCAGGAGAGGACCTCCCATGAGCAACGCCGACATCATCGCAGCGCATTACGCGGCCAGCGACCGCAGCGACCTCGACGGCATGCTGGCGCCGCTCGCCGACGACGTGAGCTGGACCGAGGCCGCCGGTTTCCCGTACGCCGGCACGTACATCGGGCCGGATGCGGTCGCGGCAGGCGTCTTCCAGCGCATCCAGGACGAGTGGGACGACTACACGGTCGCGATCGACGAGGTCATCGACGGCGGGGACGTGGTCGTCGGCATCGGCACCTACTCGGGCACGTACCGCGCGACCGGCCGATTCTTCGCGGCACGTGTCGCGCATGTCTGGCGCCTGGCCGATCACCGGGTCGTCGCGTTCGAGCAGTTCACCGACACCGAACTGGTCAACCGCGCGCTGCGCGACTGACCGCAGCACGACAAGCACACGAGAGGCAGGAATCACATGAACAAGCGAGTATCCGGCACTGCGGCGCTCATCGCCGTGGCAGCCCTCACTCTGGCAGGTTGCGCCAGCGGAGACGGCAGCGGAGGTGGCGGCGACGCCCCGATCGTCGTCGGCTCCGTGAACACGATCAGCGGTCCGGCGACGTTCCCCGAGGCGTCGCAGGCGGCGGCGGCGGTGTTCGACGCCTTCAACGAGGCCGGAGGCCTCGACGGACGCACCATCGAGTACAAGACCCTCGACGACAAGGGCGACCCGGCCACAGCCACCGCGTCAGCCCGAGAGCTCGTCGGCAGCGACGGGGCCGTCGCGCTGGTCGGATCAGCGAGCCTGATCGAGTGCGAGATCAACGCGAAGTACTACGAGCAGGAGGAGATCCTCTCGCTGCCCGGCATCGGAGTCGATACCGGCTGCTTCGCGAGCGACAACATCTCCCCCGCCAACGTCGGTCCGTTCAACGACATGACCCTCACGCTGCAGTACGGCTCGGAGGTGCTCGGACTCGACGACATCTGCATCCTGCTGGAGATCGCAGGATCCACCCGACCCACCTACCAGGCGGCGATCGACAAGTGGACCGAGATCACGGGCAAGGAGCCGAAGTACGTCGACGACACCGTGCCGTACGGCGCCTCGGACTACACGCCCTACATCGTGAAGGCCCGCGAACAGGGCTGTAAGGCGCTCGCGATCAACCCCGTCGAGCCCGACGCGATCGGCCAGGTCAAGGCCGCGAACGCGCAGGGTTGGGACGACGTGACCTGGCTCTATCTGACGAGCGTCTACAGCGAGAACTTCGCGGATGCGATCGATGACGCCGGGGCCGGCATCTACGTGCCCGCCGAGTTCTACCCGTTCACGGACGACGACGAGATCAACACCGACTGGCGGGAGCTGATGGAGGCCAACGACATCCCCCTCACCTCATTCAGCCAGGGCGGATACCTCGCCGCGACCTACTTCATCGAGGTGCTCGAGGGCATGGACGGCGACATCACCCGCGAGACGGTCACCGAGGCGCTGCGCGGAATGGATCCCATCGAGAACCCCATGGTCGGAACGCCCTACGCCTTCGGCACGCAGAACACCGCGGGATGGCCGATCATCCTCGAATCCGGCACGAACGCCTGGGAGAAGGTCGCCGACGACTGGCTCCGCATCGGCGAGTAGCCGCCCTTCACCTGCCGCCGAGCGCATTCTCGGCGGCAGGTCCTCTCCCCCTCACACCAGAAAGGACGCCTCATGCTGCAAGGCGCCATCGCCGGTCTCGCCGCCGGCGGTCTCTATGCGGTCCTCGGAGTGTGCCTGACCCTGATGTCGCGCCTCGTGCGGGTCGTCAACTTCGCCCAGGCCGCGACCGGGATGTTCGGCGCCTTCAGCGCCGTGTGGTTCGTCAGCGAACTGGGGGTGCCGATCTGGCTCGGCTCCGTGCTCGGCGTCGTCGTCGGCGGGGCGCTCTCCGCCACCATCGGGTGGATCGCCGCGACCTGGCTCTCCGAGGCCTCCACCACCACTCGCTCCGCGATGACCGTCGGTCCGCTTCTCCTGCTCATCTCGATGTCGTTCATCCTGTTCGGCAACAAACCGCAGCCGTTCACCCCGATCATCGCGGGCCCCGCCTTCTCGTTCGGGGGCGTGGTGATCAGTCAGGTCACCGTCGCCACCGTCGCCATGGCGGTCGTCACGGCGGTCGTGGTGCGGATCGTGCTGCGCCGGACGAGAGTGGGCACGCAGCTGCGCGCGCTCTCCGAGCGCCCCACCACCGCCGAGCTGCTCGGCATCCGTTCCCGTCCGCTCTCCATCGCGGTGTGGTTCGTGACCGGTGTGATCAGCGCGATCGCCATCATGATCGTGGCGCCGTCGCAGTCGAACGACGCGACCAGCCTCGCGATGCTCATCGTCCCCGCCGCAGCCGCTGCGCTGCTCGGCGGCTTCCGCCGTCTCGACCTCGCCGTCGTCGGCGGAGTCGTACTGGGCGTTCTGGGAGGGCTCGTCGCGCAGATCGACGAGGTCGCGCTCGTGCGCAACTTCCTCCCGTTCCTGTTCATCGTCGTCCTGCTCCTGTGGACGCAGCGCAAGGAGGTGTGGGATGCCGCTCGCTGACCGTCCCTGGTTCCGTCTGTCCTGGCCCCTCGCCGTCGCCGCCGCGGCGGTCGGACTGGGTGCCATTCTGAGCGCGGCGCTTCCGGGCTACTTCGTGTTCCTCGCGATCAGCGCAGTCGTCGCGGCCATCGCGATCCTGGGACTGGGCATCGTCACGGGCTCCGCCGGCATGATCGCGCTGTGCCAGCTCACGTTCGCCGCCGTGGGCGCCTGGATCGTCTCGCTGCTCAACGTCATGCAGGCGCCGGGCGGCTTCGTCGTCTGGCTCCTCCTCGGCGGCATTGCCGCCGGTCTTGTGGGCATCCTCGTCGGGCTCCCCGCGCTGCGGCTGCGCGGCGTCAACCTCGCGGTCGTCACGCTCGGCTTCGCTGCGGCGGCGGATGTCACCCTCGTGCAGATCCAGTTCCCCGGGTCCGCCGACGGCACGGCTGTCGAGCGCCCGACGCTGTTCTCGAACGATCGCGAGTTCTTCTTCCTCTCGGTCGTGGTGCTCGCCCTCTGCGCGCTGGGAGTCTTCTTCCTGCAGCGCGGACGGTGGGGCTCGAGCTGGAAGGCGGTCGCCTTCTCGGAACGCGGCACCGCGGCTGCAGGGCAGAGCGTGCAGAGCGCCAAGCTCACCGCGTTCGCCGTCTCGGCTGCGCTGGGAGGCATCGCCGGAGGACTCCTCGCCGGCCAGGTGCAGCTTCCGTTCGCATCGAGCTTCACCCCGTTGCAGTCGCTGGCGCTCTACGTCCTCGCCGTCATGTCGGGGGCCCATCTGATCGACATGGCGATCCTCGGCGGCATCCTCTGGGTGCTCGTGCCCGAGCTGCTGAAGCGCTGGGGCGTGCCGCAGGACTGGGCGTTCGTGGTCTTCGGCGTGCTGGGCGTGCAGGCGCTCACCAGCGGGACCAACCTCGGTCAGGGCATCCGCAATCTCATCTGGAAGCGCGCGGATCGCAGGACCGCCTCGGCGAAGCTGACCGCGTTGCCTCCCGATGCGGATGCCGAGGATCGAGCGATCACGACAACGACCACCGCGACGGTCGATGAGCGCGCGCTCGATGGTGCACCGGTGCTCACTGTCGACGGACTCACGGTGCAGTTCGGTGCTCTCACAGCGTTGGACGATGTGTCGTTCCAGGTGCCGGCGGCGTCGATCATGGGCCTGATCGGTCCGAACGGGGCAGGCAAGTCGACGTTCGTGGATGCGATCAGCGGGTTCCTGCCGAAGCACGGCGGTCGAGTACTGCTCGGAGATCGCGATCTGGCCGGCCTGTCTCCGACGCGTCGCGCCCGGCTCGGGCTGCGCAGGACCTTCCAGCAGGACAGGGTCCCGCCGTCGCTCACAGTCGGCGCGTACGTGAGGTTCGTCGCTCGACGCCGACTCGCCGCATCCGACATCGATGAGGTTCTCGAGTTCTTCGGATGCCCGCCGGCGGGTGCGCGCCTGTCGAGCGTCGACGTCGGCACCCGGCGACTCGTCGAGGTCGCGGCGAACGTGATCTCTCGTCCGCGGCTGCTGATCCTCGACGAGCCCGCGGCCGGCCTGTCGCACGATGAGCACCTGGCTCTCGCCGCGCGTCTGCGCGAGCTGCCGGCCCGGTTCGGCGTGGCATTGATCATCATCGAGCACGACCTCGATCTCGTGCGCTCGGTGTGCCCGACGCTGACTGTGCTCGACTTCGGTCGAGTGCTCGCGAGCGGTCCGCAGGCCGAGGTGCTCGCGAACCCGGAGGTCGTGAAGGCGTACATGGGAGAGACGGAGCTGCTGAAGTGAGCGAACTGGTGCTGGACGGGGTGACGGTCAGCCGGGGCGCGGGGCCGGTGATCTCGGATGTGTCGCTGACCGTGCGCGGAGGCGAGGTGCTGGCGCTCGTCGGACCGAACGGGGCCGGCAAGACCAGTCTGATCGAATCGGTGTCGGGGGTGACCCCGCACTCCGCGGGATCGATGATGCTCGACGGCGAGCCGCTCGACAAGCTGTCCCGGGTGTCGAGAGCGCGGCGCGGCATCGTGCACATCGAGCAGGGGCGAGCGGTGTTCCCATCGCTGACCGTGCGCGAGAACATCTCGCTCACCGCGCGGACGCCTGCGGAACAGGATGCGGCGCTCGCGCAGTTCCCTGAGCTCGAGAAGCGCATCGACTCCCCCACCGCGCTGCTGTCGGGTGGCGAGCAGCAGATGGTGGTGCTGGCACGTGCCTTCGCCGCGAAGCCGCGGATCCTGTTGATCGATGAGATGTCGCTCGGTCTCGCGCCTGTCGTGTTCATGCGGCTCATGCCGATCGTGAAGTCGATCGCCGAGTCGGGCGTCGGGGTGCTGCTCGTGGAGCAGTTCACGCAGCTCGCCCTGAGCCTGGCTCGCGAGGCCGTGGTGGTGGCCGGTGGGCGCGTCTCCTTCCAGGGCACCGCCGAGGCGTTGAAGGAGGATTCGCAGCTGCTGCACCGCGCGTACCTCGGTGGGTAGCGCCGTCAGGTCGGGCTTCAGATGCTGCGGCAGTAGCCTGAGGGGATGACCGAGACCATCAGCGCCCGCGCCGTCCTGCTCGACATGGACGGCACTCTCGTCGATTCGACGGCTGTCGTGGAACGGCTCTGGCTGGCGTGGGCCGAGCCCCACGGAATCGCTCCCGAGACTGTCTTGAGCGTCGTGCACGGCCGGCAGGGGCATCAGAGCATGGCGATCATGCTGCCGGAGCGCGACCACGAGATCAACATCCGCGAGAACGCGGTGATGCTCGCGAACGAGAGCAAGGATGTCGATGGCGTCATCCCGATCGAGGGTGCGGATGCCCTGCTCGCCGCCCTGCTCCCCTACCCCCACGCGATCGTCACCTCGGCCGACGTGACGCTGATGAACGCGCGGATGGGCCAGGCCGGCCTGACCGTGCCCGCACTGACGGTCACGGCCGAGAACGTGTCGGCCTCCAAGCCCGACCCCGAGGGCTTCCTGCTGGGTGCGGAGCTGCTCGGCGTCGACCCCGCCGACTGCGTGGTGTTCGAGGACTCGGGCGCCGGCATCCAGGCCGCGCATGCTGCGGGGATGCGGGTCATCGGCGTGGGCGCGCACGCGACGTCTCATCAGCCGACCTTCCATGTCGATGACCTCACCCAGGTGGCCGTCATTCCGACGGCGGACGGTTTCGAGCTCGCGATTCGCTGATGCGCTGATGCGCTGATGCGCTGATGCGCTGCTGCGGTCGCATCGGTGACGCTCACCCGCGTCATCCGGTGCGGGTGAGCGGCGCGGGGAGTGTGAGTCGCGCCACGCTGAGCCTCGGTGTGCGCCATCGTTCGTCGGGATCCCACCATCCCGGTCCCCGCACCTGCGGGACCCCGTCGTCCATGCGGATCTCCCACCCCGAGGTCCCGAGGGATCGGTGGTGCCACCAGC